>NZ_JBWZOR010000011.1:0-156313 GCF_056730635.1 Diaphorobacter sp. B2A2W2 | reverse complement strand
CCTGCTGGTTGTCTCCAGAGATCATGATCAAGCGCTCGATGCCGAGTTCGCGCAACTGAGCCATCACCTTCCCGGCTACAGGCCGGGGCGTGTCCATCACACCAATCACTCCAAGGAACCTCGTCCCCTTGCGCACGACCATCGTGGTGCGGCCCGAGGCCACCAGATCTGCGTTTGCCTTCTCGACATCCGACGGCATTGCAGAGTCCGTTAGCTCCGAGAACAGCACCGGCTTGCCGATGTAGACGGTGTCCCCATCCACCTGCGCTTGCACGCCCCGCCCGGTGATGCTTTTCACCTCGGATGCCGTTAGGCTACTCGCTCCGGCGCTCAGGCGCTCCCGGGCGCCCTTCACGATGGCCGATGCCAATGGGTGATCGCTGTGCTCTTCGACGGCCAGTGCAACAGTCAGCAGTTCGTCGTCAGTCGCACCCTTGGCCGCGACAGCATCGGTCAGCTTGGGCTTGCCTTCGGTCAAGGTACCGGTCTTGTCGAACGCGATGGAGCTGAGGGTGCCTAGGTTTTCTAGCGGGCCACCGCCCTTGACCAATACCCCACCGCGCGCAGCCCGCGCAACCCCACTGAGCACAGCGCTGGGTACCGAGATCGCCAGCGCGCAAGGGCTTGCTGCCACCAGCACAGCCATGGCGCGGTAGAAGCTTGCAGAGAACGGTTCGTCGATGACCAGCCAGGCGAGCATCAGCACGGCGACAAGGGCTAACACCGAGGGGACAAAGATGCGCTCGAAGCGCTCTGTGAACTGCTGTGTGGGCGAACGTTGGGCTTCTGCCTCGGTGACCATCTTAATCACCCGTGCCATCGTTGACTGGTCCGACTTGCGCGCCACCATCACATCAATGGCGCCTGCGCCATTGATCGTGCCGGCAAACACCCTGTGCTCGGCAGCCACCTTGTCGAAGCTTGCGATGGCCGACTTCGCGTCATCCATGGGCCGCTTGTCCACGGGCACACTCTCGCCGGTTACGGGAGCCTGGTTGACGCTGGTGGTTCCAACGACCACCACACCGTCCGCCGGCAGCCGCTCATTGGGCTTGACCACGACAACATCGCCGACCCCCAATTCGGCCAGGGGTACTTCCTTGGTGCTGCCATCGCGCCGAAGCAACGCAGTCTCGGGCGCCAGCTTGGCAAGCGCTTCGATGGCCCTGCGCGCACGCCCCATGGCGTAGTGCTCAAGCGAATGGCCAAAGCTGAACAAAAAGAGCAGCAACGCACCTTCCGCCCACTCCCCGAGTGCTGCGGCACCGGCGGCGGCGACCAGCATCAGTGTGTCGATCTCGAATCGACGTGCACGGAGATTTTCAAACGCCTCCTTCACGGTGAAGTATCCACCGAAGAAATACGCGCCCACATAGAGCGCCGTAGGAACCCATAGCGCGGCGAAATCCCCCTTGCTGATCAGCCACCCAATTAGTAGCAAGGCTCCTGACAACAGCGCGAATATGAGTTCCGTCTTCTCACCGAGAAGACCTTCTTTGTGGTTATGACCTGCGTGACCACTCGCTTCGCCATGACCGTGACCGTGACCGGAGTGATCCTTGTCCCGCTCATTGTGTTCATGCCCCTCGTGAGCTGCATGGTCATGTGCATCCTTCTTCACCTCGTCGACAACCGTGTCATTGGCTGCAGCCGGCAACTCCTGCACTGCTGCAGCAGGCCTCGGTGAGGGCGTGCTCCAGGGAACCACCTCACCGGATATGCCCAGCGATCCGAGGGCTTCGATCAGCTCCTGTTGCGAGACGCTTGAGCGGTCGTACTCGATGCGCAACGAGCCCGAAGCAGCAACGTCTGCCTCAATCACCCCCGGAACGCGCCGCAGTTCATCGGCAATCCGGCGGGCAGTGCGCGCCAGCAGCGAGCCCTTAGCCCGAAACGCCAAGTGGGCATACTGTGAGGAAATCTCGGCGCCGACCGATTTCACCAGCTCACGCACTCGGCCGAGGGTCATGCTATCGGGGTCGTAGTGGACGCACAGCTGTGGCGCCCCACTTTCTATGCCGACGATATGCACTTCGTCGATGCCGTTGCGGCCCTTGAGCGTGTCCGTGAGCCGCAACACGCAGCGGTCATGCGCTTCGCTCACGTCCGGAAGCACGAGAGGAAGATCGAGACGTAGCTTCTTGGAATTGCTCATTGCTTCTGCCTTGAATGATGTTTGATTGCGTGGCGGCCCGCGAGAGAGCCGGCACCAGGAGATGGGCACTGGCGTTGCCTCTCGGGCCAGACCGCCGTGGAGAAGCCGAATCAGCCGATGCCTTGCGGGCTGTCGCAGCGGCTTAGCCAGACCGGTTTCGATGTCTATTGCCCATGGAGGGCATCGCTTGATCAGTCAGCTCAATGCCGTTGCGGACTGGCGTGCGCTCACTGCGTGAGCGTGGCCGAGATCGAACCGACTGGCTATTGGGCTGCGCGCCGCCAATTCGGGCGCTCTATGCGGTGACGCAGGAAGCTGGGATGAGACTGCTCGTCAGCAACAGCCAGTGAACCCGCGTGGCTTCCTGCCATCGGTGGTATCTGATCCAAGACAGCAGAGACGGAGGTGAGGTGGCAGCTCGGGCAATCGGGGTGATCGCCGCCGAGTGATCGGTCAACTTCCGCCGAGTCCTTTGAACGAGTCGGCAGCTTGGCTTGGTGTTCATGGACATGGTGGCCGAAGTGGGTGTCGGCCGTGCGCGTTTCATGCTCGCAATAGCCCGTGGCAGCCCCCCAAACGAATTGGATTGGCAGCAGCACCAGCAAGATGAGGACAACGGCTTTGCGCACGCCAGCGATGGTAGCAGCAGCGATCCCCCGTGCCAATGAAGGCTCCGTGTGCGCGCGTTTCATTGGCCTGCGCGAGGGCTGTTCCGAACGGACAGTCATCCCACCAGACCCGGGATCGAGAGCAGCACCTCTCGCAAGTAGTCCACGTATGTGCTGATGAGCCATGGTCCGATGAAGATCAGCACGATGATGGCGGCTACCAATTTTGGGATGAACGACAGCGTGTTTTCATTAATCTGCGTTACTGCCTGGAGGATGCTAACGATCAGACCTACCAGCAGCACCACGAGCAGGATAGGCGCGGCGGTTATGAGCAAAATGTGCAGTGCCGCCTGTGCGATGGTCAGGACTTGTTGCGAACTCATTGGGAGTCCTTACAGAAGGAGCCATGGGGAAATGGTCGGACGAATGCCGCGGCAAACTGGCGGCGCAGTCGAGCACCTCACTGCGCATCGAATCCCGACAGGGCGTGTAACGGCTTGCCCGCCTGTGCGCGTACAGCCACGCACGGCGCAGTCACGCACAGGGTTGCGCAGAAAGGGCTTCTTGGCTGTCCACCGCACACCGATGGAAGACGCGCGCCGAGGACGCGTGTTCAGGCCAACGCCATCGGAGGACGCAGCAGGCCTTCCAAGGAGGGCGGCGAATAACGTGGTGCCTGGTGCGCAATCAGGTCAGCCCGCGGCACGCTGGGGACTTCGAGTGCCAATGTCAGGATCAGCCCCGCAAGCGTCAGCCCTTCATCCGTATGCAGATGACTGCCCGATGCGCTTTTGTGCTTGAAACGGTCCTCATGAGCTTGCCGCGCCACATGCTGGGTGGAAACTACCAAGTGCTCGAACTGGTCGGCGCGCGTTACGCCTGCAAACGGATTGACCATGCTGATTGCCTGCCACAGAAGGGCAAACACAAGCACGGCCGATTGCAAGCGGTAGGACATGGCGCTGGATTCTAGGCCAGCCGCTCACGAATCGGCACACATTGCATCGTTCTTTCCAAAGCTGTCAAAAACGTAATCTCGCGGTCACTGCCTCGATGGGGCGCAATTTTTAGACTTCTCTCCGTGGTGCAGAAAAAGCATCACCCGGTTGCCAAGAGGTAGCCGGTGCAACAGGAGATCCTCATGAAAGTTCGCAACGCACTCATCATCGTTGGCCTGGCCACCGTCGCTACGACTTCATTCGCCGCGTCGGCCTATCACGCCAGCCCAGTGCAGGAGAAGGGAGCAGTGTTTACTCCCGACCATCTGGGCAACACCGTGAGCCGGGACTCCGTTCGCAACACTGTGCTCGTAGCCCAACAAGATGGCTCGCTCCAATGGATCAGCCGTGGCTATCCCGCTACCTACCCGCTCGTCAAAGCGCCGACCCTCACCAAGAGCCGGGACCAGGTGCTGCAGGAGCTCGAATATGCCAAGCGCAACCCGATCACAGCAGATGGCATGCGCGACATGGGCGGCGAAGCTGGGTGGGTCAACGCCCAACAGCTGCCGTAATCCGCCCTTCACTTGTTCAATCACATTTAGGCTACGCTGAACAAGCCCTCGAAATTTCCCGCGCGAACGCGGAAGACGCCATTTTTTGGATTTTGTGGCCTCTTGCGCCGCCCATTTGGGCCGTTCGCAGGGCCTTGAGGCCCGATTTCCACCCTTACGGGCGCACCTGTCCCTGCAGTCGCCCTCGGGCAAGGAAAATGTTGGCCAGCGCCAAGGCCGTGAATGCGCGTGTGGCGTTCTTCTGCAGCCCGCGGTAGCGCACCTTGGTGAATCCCCACAGGCGCTTGACCACCCCGAACACATGCTCTACCCGAGCGCGGATGCGTGACTTGTTGCGGTTCTTGGCCCGCTGAACTTCGTCCACCTCGCCTGCACGGCGGGTGCGCTGGTTGGTGAAGTCTTTGGCTTGGGGCGCCTTGCCCCGGATCAGAGCCTTCTGGCTGGCGTAGGCCGAGTCGCCGTACACGCGCTGCTCGTTGCCATGCAGCAGATCGGGCAGCGGGTGTTTGTCATGCACGTTGGCCGCCGTCACCACGGCGCTGTGCGCCAGCCCGCTTTGGCTGTCCACGCCAATGTGCAGCTTCATGCCGAAATACCACTGCTGGCCTTTGCGGGTCTGGTGCATATCGGGATCGCGCGCCTTGTCGGCGTTCTTGGTAGAACTGGGCGCGGCGATGATGGTGGCATCCACGATGGTGCCGGTGTTGACCTTGAAGCCGCGCTCCTGCAATTGCTGGCCTACCTTGGCAAACAGGGCTTCACCCAGTTTTTGCTCATTGAGCAGTTTGCGAAACTTCAGCAGCGTGGTGGCGTCGGGCACGCGTTCGCGGCCCAGGTCAATCCCCACAAAGCGGCGCAGACTGGCACTGTCATACAGAGCCTCCTCGCACGCCAGATCGGCCAGGTTGAACCAGTGCTGAAGAAAATGGATGCGCAGCATGCGCTCAAGGCCAATGGGCGGGCGGCCGTTGCCTGCTTTGGGGTAGTGCGGCTCTATCACCTGGCACAGAGCGGCCCATGGCACTATTGTCTCCATGGTCCGCAAGAACTCTTCGCGTCGGGTGGGTTTGCGCGAATGCTCGAATCCGTTGTCTTGATCTGCGGCCATTGCCAAGGTCTGCTGCTTCATCTGCGGATAACGTTTGACCCCTCTCAATGGTGGACCTTAATCAGCGTTGCCTTTACCCAAAGGACCACACCATGAAATTCAAGACCGCACTTCTTCTCGCCGCTCTGGGCGCCGCACCTCTGCTCGCCTCTGCGCAATCGGCTCCACTCACCCGTGAACAGGTTCGTGCTGAACTGTTCCAAGCCATTCGCAGCGGCGACATCATGGGCAGCGGTGAGTCGAGCATGACGCTGCGGCAAATCAACCCTCGCGCTTACCCAGCGCAAGCGGCGAACGGCGCCAAGAAGACGCGTGAGCAGGTGCAGCAGGAGCTGGGCCAAGCGATCAAGTCGGGAGAAATGATGGCCGCTGGCGAATCTGGTGCCAAGTTGAATGAGATCACGCCAGGTAGCTATCCTTCGCAAGCGGTGGCTGCTGTCTCGCCAAAGTCGCGCGATGAAGTCAAGCACGAGCTGGCCGAGGCAATTTTTCACGGCGAGATCATCGCCAACGGTGAAGATGGGCGCATGCTCAAGGACGTATTCCCAGGCATGTACCGTGGCAGCCACGCTGCGGACATAGCGGCGGAACGCGGCTACACGGGTAGCGCCCGAGGACTGTGAAGCTGCGGCTTTGTTCTTCGAGACCCAGTGCTGATGCCCAGGTGCGGCGCACGTGGATCCCTCAACCAATGCGCCTACAGGCCGCCGAGATGTCCAGCTCCTGCTCATAGGCCTGGGTCGAGACGTCCAGCAGTCCGAGCACCGAGTGGAACAGGTTGTCATGCGACAAGGCGTCCGACGACTTCTCTTTCAAGCAATCGCTGTTGATCATGCGACTCTTCATGAAGCCTTCCGACAGCCACCAGACCATGGGCACCTTGGTCTGTTCTTCAGGTGCGATCGCCCTGGGCAACCCGTGAAGGAACAGCCCTTTCTCGCCCAGCGACTCACCGTGGTCGGACACATAGAGCATCGCTGTATCAAAGCGGCTCTCCTGGAGCTTGAGAAAGGCCACGGCCTGGCTTAGGACATGGTCGGTATAGAGAATCGCATTGTCATAGGCATTCACGATGCTCTGGCGATCGCACTTGCGCAGCTCGCCCGTGTCACAGGTGGGTTCAAAGCGCCTGAAAGATGGGGGGTAGCGCTTGAAATAGGCAGGCCCATGGTTGCCGAGCATGTGCAGGACCACTACCGTTGTAGCGCCAGAAGCGTCGACGACTGACTCCAGCCCTTGGAGAAGCACCTCGTCAAGGCACCTACCTTCAGAGCACATTCCTGCGGCAGCAGACGGTTCAACAGGGATCTCATTGAGCCCATCGCAGACGCCCTTGCATCCTGACTGGTTGTCCTTCCAATGCACCGAAACTCCGGCCCGTGAAAGAACGTGTAGTAGAGATTCGGATGAGCGAATCCGAGCTTCATCATAGTTTCGCCTTCCAATCGCAGAGAACATGCACGGAAGTGATGTCTCTGTGTCTGTCCCGCAGGCCGTAACGTTGTCAAAGTTGACTGCGTTCAGCGCCTGTAGGTTCGGGGAAGTCTGCCGCTCATAGCCGTTAAGGCCCCAATTGCCAGCACGAACCGTCTCCCCCACGACGATGAACACCAGTTTTGGCTTCTGGGGCGACATTGGGGCTGCCAGGCGAGCATCCAGGCCTACGTGCTGCCTGACCTTTGGCTTCTCGACATCGGCCGACAAGACGCGAGCTGTTGAGTAGATCACGTTGGCGGGAGTGATGAGGTACCGCAGCTCCTTCTGGTTTCTCATCAGCGCCGAAAAGTCCTGGAAGATGAGGAGCACAGTTGCCACTACTGCCGTCGCGCATGCGGCGGCAAAGACCAGGCGTCGCAGCGCCGTTCGCCAGAAAGAATTCTCGGTGAGGCGAACACGCCATATCGCCCACAAGGGCACGGCAGAGTAAAGCGATACGTGGGCAATTAAGCTCCAGGTGATCAACTCACTGGCTTCCGCAGTGTCTGTCCGCAGCACATTGCGCAGCATGCTGGGATCGTAGTAAACACCATAGCGCTGCATGTAGAAGGTCGCAAACGCGGCAACCAGCACAAATGCAGTCATCAGCGGACGCACACTCCACCTGGCGACGGCAGCGCTGAAGATCAGCCCATGCAGCGCTATCAACGCAACCACAAGTGCACCCGCAAACACCCATGTGTCTAGGGCCGACCAACTGCGACCCGCGGTGCTCGCCTGCAGGAACGCTTTGTTATAGACCAGCGCAACATACACACTGACCCACAGCATCAACCCTTCCGGTGCAATGGAAGGGCGTCGCAGGAGCCATTGCCCCCAACGAGCGGGCAAACGCCCAGGCTCAGCGAAGCCGCGTTGTCTGAAATTCATCTGACCTCGAGAGCATTGATCAGTACGGTGAATCAACCCACAATGGGTCCGCATGTACTGAAGATGAAGTGTAAGCGATCCGCCAACTACGTCTTCCCACAGAGCGTCTGAGAGGGGAAGCTACGTGTCCATGTAGAACAAGGTGGACACGTATGTCAGAGATCGATGCAGAGGTGGTGAGGCGCCTGGTCACGGGGCGCAAGAACGATGGACGTGCCGTGTACGACCCGCAGGCCAAGGCCGAGGTGGTGCGGGCGTGCCTGCAGCCGGATGTGTCGGTGGCGCGCATGGCGCTGCAATGCGGCATCAACGCCAACTTGCTGCGCCGCTGGATCACCCAGAGCATGGGCTCGGACCTGAAGGCAAGTCGTGCCAACCTGCCGACCGTGGCCATGGCCAGCACCAGTGCTTTTGTGCCGTTGCGGCTGGCGGCCCCCGAGGCATCTCCCGTCACCGCCGCTGAGGTCAAGACACGCCTGCACGCCCGACTGCCCAATGGGGTGGAGATCGACCTCAGCGATGCAGACCCGGGTGGGTTGCTGCCCGTCCTTGAACTTCTGGGGCGCCTGCCATGTTCCGGCTCGACGACACGCTGACGGTGTACCTGCACCGCCCGGCCATCGACTTCCGAATGGGCATCAACGGTTTGGCCATCCTGGTGGAGCAAGCCCTGGGCATGAACCCGTTCGCGGCGGCGGTGTATGTGTTCAGCAACCGCCAGCGCAACCGGGTGAAGATCCTGGTCTGGGAGCGCAACGGCTTCTGGTTGTTGATGAAGCGCCTGGAGCAAGACCGCTTCATCTGGCCGGACGAGGCGGTGGTGCCGACGCTGACGGTGGAACAACTGCACTGGTTGCTTGATGGCATTGATCTGGCGGTCACACAGCGACACCCACAGCGGTTCTACGAGCGCGTTGCGTGAGGCTGGTGCTGCCGAAATGAGCAATGCCACTGCTGAGAATATTTGCCGCAAAATCCCCAGCACAAGGAACCGCCTGAGCGACAAGCAGATCGAAGCAGGCGATGGTTCACATGCCCACCGCCGAAGAATTTGCAGCCTTGCAAAAGGCGCTGGCCCAGGCCACCCAGACCAGCGAATCACTCGCTGGTGAGCTGCGCATCACGCGCGCCGAGCGCGACCTGCTCAAGGAGCAGCTCAACAAATTCAAGCGCCAGTTGTTCGCCGCCAAGAGCGAGGCCAGCGCAGGCCACCAGAAGGACATGTTCTTCAACGAGGCCGAGGCGCTCGGCTCGGCAACCCAGCCGGCCCAGGAAGAAACCGAGGCCGACGACAACACTGTCGAGGTTCCCGCTCACAAACGGACCAAGCGCGGGCGCAAGCCGCTGGACCCAGCCCTGCCGCGCGAGGTGGTGCGCCACGAACTGCCCGAATCCGAGCGTGTCTGTCCTCACGACGGTGCCGTGCTGCGGGAGATTGGCGTGGAGGCCAGCGAGCAGCTCGACATCATTCCGCAACAAGTGCGCGTGATCCGCCACGAGCGGGTCAAGTACGCCTGCCCGTGCTGCGATGGCACGCTGCGCCTGGCGGCCAAGCCCGAGCAAGTCATCCCCAAGGGGCTGTTCAGCGAAGGCCTGCTGGCCTGGGTGATCACTTCCAAGTATGTGGACGGCCTGCCGCTGTACCGCCAGGCGGCCTTGCTGGGGCGCTTCGGAGGCCGCGACCTCTCGCGCAACACCATGGCCGCCAGCGTGGTGCGGGTGGGCCAGGCGGTGCAGCCCGTCATCAACCTGCTGCGCGACCGGGTGCTGGACGCCCCGCTGATCTTCGGTGACGAGACCGAGATTCAGGTGCTCAAGGAGGCCGGTCGCAGCGCCCAGTCCAAGAGCTACATGTGGGCGCAGATGACCGATGGTTCAGGCGCCAGCGGCACAGGTCCGCCCATACGCCTGTTCGCCTACTCACCCTCACGCAGCACAGAGGCGGCGCAGCTTCTGTACGTCGGTGCGCGCGAGGGCGGCGTGCTGATGACCGACGGCTACGAGGTCTACAACAAGATCGCCTTGGCGAACAAGCTCGTGCAAATCGGGTGTTGGGCACATTGCCGGCGTTACTTCAATGACGCGCTGCAGGCCTTGCCCAAAGCCAACCGGGGGGCTGAGCAATTGGCGGCCAGGTTCATCGCGCTGATCGGCAAGCTCTACCGCGTGGAGGCCCTGGCCAAAGAGCAAGGGCTGGATGCGAATGCGCTGCTGCATAGCCGCCAAGCCAACAGTGTGCCCGTGCTGCAAGAGATCCAGGCCTTGCTGCTGGCCAACGTTCATGCGGTGCTGCCAGGCAGTTTGCTGGGCAAGGCGCTGCACTACCTGTCCTCGCAGTGGGCCAAGCTGGAGCGCTTCGTCACCAGCGGCAACTACCCGATAGACAACAACGGCTGCGAGAATTCGATCCGCCCGTTTGTCATCGGAAGACGCAACTGGCTCTTCGCCGACACCGTGGCCGGCGCCAACGCGAGCGCCAACCTGTACTCGTTGCTGGAGACCTGCAAGGTCAACGGCGTTGATGGGTACCAGTACCTGCGCTCGCTGCTAGTGGCACTTCCACGGGCCAGGACCGTCGATGACTACGAGGCCTTGCTGCCCTGGCGACTGGCGCGGTGATCCACCGCCTGACAGTTCGAGGCGCGAGATGGCTCAGTGCAAATCGGCCGCAGCACCACAGCACTTCTTGAACTTCGCCCCGCTCCCACAAGGGCACGGATCATTGCGCCCCACCTTGGGCTGCATCGACTTGGCCACCTCCCGCTGATAGACAGCGAGCCGAAGTGGCAGCCAGTGAGCGTGCATGTCCCCATCCCACTCGTACACAACCGGCAATCGGACAGCGTGAGCAGCAGGCAATAGAAGGCCGCTTTGAGAGGTGCAACGATAAAAAACTCGCATCGACCTGTCCTACAAATCCGGCTATTCGTGCCTGACCGCGTTTCTGTCGGATGAAGGCATGCATCAAGCCTTATTTAGTGCTTGACATCAGCGCCACCGATAATAATTTTATTTGCAATCGATTATTTCAAATTGTCGGCCACGCTGTTAACTAGTTGAGTCGGCGCGGACATCCTAATAGGTGTTCTCTAAAAATCTCATTTGAAATTTCGAAGCATTTTTTGGCCGCATCCTTGTCCAACTGTCTTCCGTTTCAATGGCGCTGGAATTTACGGAAAAGCCAGCGTCCACTTTGCTCGGTAAGGGCTTGACCAGATAGTCATCGGCACCCGTCTGAAGTCCGAGCACCCGATCCTCGACACTGACCCTGGCTGTGAGCATCAAGACAGGAGTCTGCCTGGTCTTGCGAAAGGCCGTCAGCAGGCTGAAGCCGTCGATCCCTGGGAGCATCGCGTCCAGCACAAGCAGATCGTGGCCGCCTTCAAGGGCCATGTGCAGGCCGTCCACGCCATTGTGGGCGACGTCCACCACATAGCCGACCTCTCCGAGGCCCTTGCGCAGGTACTCGGCCAGCTTGACTTCGTCTTCGATGAGCAGAATTTTCATGGTGCCATTCTCGAAGAATGCCGCCTGTTCGTAGATTACGAATTTGTCATCTGGCTGTTGGCGCCTTGTCGAGGTCCGATTTTTACAGTACCCCCTGTGTCGAAAGGCATAGCCGCGGTAGATCGCCGCTGGCTCATTCGATTAAGGGACCACACCATGACCGTTCGCAAACCCCTCGCACTCTCCCTGATTGCCCTTGCCATTGCGGCCCCAGGCTTGGCATCTGCTTCGGCGCTCTACCATCCCGCCGGCGGCGAAGTGGGAATGACCACCCATCCCGACCACGTACAAAGCAACGTGTCCCGTGGCGACGTGCTTCAGTCTGTAGAAGCCGCACGCAAGGACGGTACGCTGGCGATCTTGTCTCGCGGTGGTGCACTACCGGTCAAAGCAACGGGTGGCTCCAAGACGCGTGAGCAGGTGCAGCAGGAATACCTGAACATGTCAGCCGCTGAAAAGCAGCGCAACCAGGAACTGTACGGCGCGGGCGGCTGATCCTCTCACGAAGTTTTCCTGACCGCGTGCTAGACTCAAAAAATGCGCCGCCTGATCGTCGTTTTTTTGCTTGCATTGCTCCCGTTCCAGTTCAGCTGGTCCGCGGTGGCTGCTTATTGCATGCATGAGAACTCGACCGACCAGGCCCAGCACCTTGGGCATCACGAACACAAGCACGAAGCCAAAAGCGGGGTCGGCCAAGCCGACAAGACCAGCCAAGGCACCGACATGTCCGATGTCGACTGCTCGGTTTGCCATGGTGCCGGCATCGGGGCCCTCAACTGGTCCAGCGCCAAACATCGCGTCTCCCATGACAGCCGCGTGGACTCACCGTCGGGCGAGCGCCTGGCGGCTGTAACGCCCACACCTCCCGACCGCCCACAGTGGCCCGTCCTCGCCTGATCGGCGGGGGCATCTCTCCTTCTTTCAGTCAGTCGTGACCGCCCCTTGGCGGCTGCAGTTGTGCGTGTCGCGGCTGCACTGACTGACGAGTTGCCAGGCAGCTGCACGGTTGCCACCCCGCCGATTCCCTCGTGTTTTGAAATCACTGGAGAATCGGATGTTCAAGGGTATTTACCTTCAAGGAAAGCCGCACGCATGGGGCGGCCGCACGAAATTCAGGCTCGCAGCAGGTGCCGCGGCCATATTGCTGACCTTCTCGGGCGGGGCCTCTTCTCAGGGCATGTCGCAAGGCACAGTCGGTGGAGTACAGGCGCCCCAGACTGCCGCGGTGTCTCCCGCTGAGCCTCTGTCGCTGGCCAAGGCCATCGAGTTGGCCTTGGACGGGAATCCAGAGGTGGCTGCCGCTACCCGCCAGTTGGAGGCAACAGAAGGGCAGATTCTTCAAGGGCACTCACGCCCCAATCCCGAGCTTGCCTATTCGCTGGAAGACGCACGCTCCAAAACACGTACGCAAAGCTGGCAACTCAACCTCCCCGTGGAATTGGGTGGAAAGCGCGCAGCGCGTACCAAGGCGGCCGAAAAATCACGCGAGCAGGCACAGGCCCAGCTCGCTGAGCTGAAGGCCACCGTGCGAGCCAATGTGGCCGCAGCCTACTTCGACGTCCTGACGGCGCAGGAGCGATTGGCGCTCGCCAAAGACAGCGTGGCATTGGCCAAGTCGTCAACGGATACCGTAGCCAAGCGCGTAGCCGCTGGCAAGGTATCACCTGTGGAAGAGTCCAAGGCCCGCGTTGCGGAAGCCGGCGTTCGCGTCGAGCTCGCACAGGCAGCCAGCGAACAACGCAATGCACTGTCTCGCCTGTTTGCGCTGTTGGGACAGATCAACGCGCCGTTCACCGTCCTCGAGGGCAAAGCCGACCACCTTCCCGCGGTACCGCCCCTCGCCGATCTTCAGCCCTTGATTTCTTCTTCGCCAGGCGTTGTCCTTGCGCGGATCGAGGTGGATCGGCGCCAGGCCCTGACTGCACTGGAGCAAAGCAAGCGCGTGCCCGATGTCACCGTCAGCGTCGGCATGCAGCGCAGCAACGAGACCCAACGCAACGTCCTGCTGTTTGGTGTCTCCGTGCCTCTGCCTGTGTTTGACCGCAACCAGGGCAACCTGCTGGAAGCTCTCAAGCTTGAGGACAAGGCCCGCGACGAGTTGCAAGCGGCCACGGTACGCCTGCACAGCGAAGTGGCGCAGGCGCGCGAACGCCTTTCGACCATCACTGCGGAGATCCAGTCGCTGCAACAGGACGTTCTGCCCGGCGCGAAGTCGGCCTACGACGCGGCCACCATTGGCTTCGAGAACGGAAAGTTCAACTTCCTGGAGGTGCTCGATGCCCAGCGCACCTACTTCACCGCCAAATCCCAGTACCTCAAAGCCCTGGGCGAGGCACACCGCGCGGCGGCGGATGTCGACCGCCTGCTTGGGGCCAGCACGGTTTCCGGATTGATCGCAACGCACAACTGAGCATGACAATGAACATCAGCACATCCTCCATCAGCAAAAAGCATCTCATCGCTATTGCCGTTGTCCTCGCGCTAGGGGTCGGGGCAGGAGCCTTCATCCTACAAGGCGGCGGCAAGCCCACTGCAGTCGCCGCCGAGGGCGATGGCCACGGCCACGGCAGCCATACCGAGGCCAAGGGGCACGGTGATGGAGAACACCACGGCAAAGGCGGTGAAAAAGGCCACGACGACGACAAAGGCCACGCCGATGGCGAGCACCATGAAAAGAGCCAGGCCAAGGGCCCCCACGGTGGCACAGTGTTCAAGGAAGGCGACTTCAGCCTGGAAGCATTGCTGTCCGAAGACGGTGGCGAGCCTCGGCTGCGGATCTGGCTGTCCGACAAGGACAAGCCGCTCCCCCTGAACACGGTAACGGTCACGGCAACAGTGACCCGCCCCACAGACGACAAGCAAAACCTGACGTTTGCCGCGGAAAAGGACAGCCTGGTCAGCCGCGAGATCGTCGCCGAACCCCACGCGTTCGACATCGAGATCATTGCGCAGACGGCCACCGAACCTTTCATGTTCGTGATGAGCAAGGAAGAGGGAAAGATCGAACTGACCGATGCCCAGATCAAGGCCGCCTCCATTACGGTGGACTCTGCGTCGGCAGCCAACATCAAGACGGCGCTGCTTTTGCCCGGCGAGATCCGGCTAAACGAGGACCGGACATCGCACGTGGTTCCCCGTCTGGCGGGTGTGGTGGAGAGTGTCAGCGCCAGCCTGGGCCAGGTCGTCAAAAAGGGGCAGGTTCTGGCCGCCATTGCGAGCCCGACCGCTTCGGAGCAGCGCAGCGAGCTGCAGACGGCGCAAAAGCGCCTGGCGCTGGCCAAGACCACCTACGAGCGGGAAAAGAAGCTGTGGGAGCAGAAGGTCTCCGCCGAACAGGACTACCTGCAGGCCAGGCAGGCGTTGAGCGAAGCGGAGGTCGCTGTTGCCAACGCCAATCAGAAGCTCAGTGCGCTGGGCCTGTCCACCTCGTCCGTGTCCGGACTGAACCGTATCGAACTGCGCGCGCCCTTTGACGGCATCGTCATCGAGAAGCACCTGAGTCTTGGCGAGGCCGTCAAGGAAGATGCGGCGGTGTTCACCATCTCGGACCTTGCCACGGTGTGGGCTGAGATCAATGTTCCTGCAAAGGATCTGCCGTCGGTGCGGGTGGGCGAGAAGGTCACCATCAAGGCCACCGCCTTCGATGCCTCCGCCACGGGTACTGTCGCTTTCGTGGGCGCGTTGATCGGTGAGCAGACCCGTACCGCCAAGGCCCGCGTCGTTCTTGATAACCCCAAGGGCGCCTGGCGCCCCGGCCTGTTCGTCAACGTCGAGGTGGTGTCCGAAGAAACGGCAGCGCCTGTGACCATCTCGGCCGACGCAGTCCAGAACGTCGGAGAAAAGCCCGTGGTCTTCCTCAAGGTCGACGGCGGCTTCATCGCCCAACCTGTGAAGCTGGGCCGAAGCGATGGCAAGCGCATCGAGGTCCTGTCGGGCCTCAAGCCCGGCATGCCCTACGCCTCGACAGGCAGCTTCGTCGTGAAGTCCGAACTCGGCAAGGGATCTGCCGAACACACGCACTGATCCCGGAGCCCATACATGTTTGAAAAACTTATCCGATTCTCGATCGAGCAGCGATGGCTGGTGCTGCTGGCGGCCCTGGGCATGGCGGCGCTGGGCGTCTTCAGCTACCAGAAGCTGCCCATCGACGCGGTCCCCGACATCACCAACGTCCAGGTTCAGATCAACACCCAGGCCGCCGGTTATTCGCCTCTGGAGACCGAGCAGCGGGTCACGTATCCCATCGAGACAGTCATGGCCGGCCTGCCGAACCTGGAGCAGACCAGGTCGCTGTCACGGTACGGACTGTCGCAAGTGACCGTCATCTTCAAAGACGGAACCGACATCTATTTCGCGCGCCAGTTGGTCAATGAGCGCATCCAGGAAGCCAGAGACCGGCTGCCCGCCGGCATCACGCCAGCCCTGGGGCCCATCTCAACCGGTTTGGGCGAGATCTATCTGTGGACCGTCGAAACCAAGGATGGGGCCAAGAAGCCCGATGGCAGTCCCTACACCCCGACCGACCTGCGCGAGATCCAGGACTGGATCATCAAGCCGCAGCTGCGAAACGTTCCTGGCGTGACCGAAATCAACTCCATTGGCGGCTTTGCCAAGGAGTACCAGATCGCCCCCATCCCGGAACGACTGGCCTCGCTGGGCGTGACGCTGCAAGACGTCGTCACGGCACTGGACCGCAACAACGGCAACGTGGGCGCTGGGTATATCGAAAAGCGCGGCGAGCAGTACCTGATTCGCGCCCCTGGACAGGTCAAGTCGCTGGAGGACATCGGCAACGTGATCCTCAGCAGTGCCAACGGTGTTCCTGTGCGCGTGCGCGACGTGGCCGACGTGGGCATTGGCCGGGAGCTGCGAACGGGTGCCGCAACCGACAACGGGCGCGAGGTGGTTCTCGGCACGGTGTTCATGCTGATCGGAGAAAACAGCCGGACCGTCTCGCAGGCAGTGGACAAGAAGATGCTGGAGGTCAACAAGAGCCTCCCAGAGGGCGTGCACGCGGTGACGGTCTATGACCGCACCGTGCTCGTCGACAAGGCCATCAATACCGTCAAGAAGAACTTGCTGGAAGGCGCGGTACTGGTGATCGTGATCCTGTTCCTCTTTCTGGGCAATATCCGGGCCGCAGTCATCACGGCAATGGTCATCCCCTTGTCGATGCTCTTCACGTTCACCGGGATGGTCCACTACAAGGTGAGTGCCAACCTGATGAGCCTGGGGGCCCTGGACTTCGGCATCATCATTGACGGAGCTGTGGTGATCGTGGAGAACTGCGTTCGGCGGCTCGCCCATGCGCAGGCGCACCACGGCCGGCCGTTGACGCGGGCCGAGCGCTTTCATGAAGTGTTCCTGGCATCCCAGGAGTCGCGCCGCCCATTGCTGTTCGGACAGCTCATCATCGTGGTGGTGTACCTGCCCATCTTCGCGCTGACGGGCGTGGAAGGGAAGATGTTCCACCCCATGGCCTTCACGGTGGTTGCCGCTTTGGTGGGCGCGATGATCCTTTCTGTGACCTTCATCCCGGCAGCTGTGGCCCTCTTCATCGGCAATCGGGTCAGCGAGAAGGAGAACTTTTTGCTGGGCCACGCCAAGCGCCTGTACGGCCCCATGCTTGATCGCGTGATGGGCGCCAAAACGCTGGTTCTCACCATTGCCGCGGTTGCCGTGGTCCTGTGCGGACTGATCGCGACCCGCATGGGCAGCGAGTTTGTACCCAACCTCAATGAAGGCGACTTCGCGATCCAGGCACTGCGCATTCCGGGCACCAGCCTTTCCCAGTCGGTGGCGATGCAGCAGCAGATCGAAAAGACGCTGAAAGCGAAGTTCCCCGAAATCGAGCGCATCTTCGCCAGAACCGGTACTGCGGAGATTGCTTCGGACCCCATGCCGCCGAACATTTCGGACGGGTACATCATGCTCAAGCCGATGGATGAATGGCCCGAGCCTCGAAAGACCCGTGATGAGCTGCTCGCGGCGATCCAGGAAGTCATTGGCAAGATCCCCGGCAACAACTACGAGTTCTCCCAGCCCATTCAGCTGCGATTCAACGAGCTGATCTCAGGGGTGCGCAGTGACGTGGCCGTGAAGATTTTCGGTGACGACATGGACGTGTTGAACAAGTCCGCTGAAGAAGTCTCCGCCATGCTGCAAAAGATCCAGGGCTCCTCCGAGGTCAAGGTCGAGCAGACGACGGGCCTTCCGATGCTCACGGTGAACATCGACCGCCAGAAGGCAGCGCGCTACGGGCTGAACGTTGCCGACATCCAGGACACCGTGGCCACGGCCATCGGTGGTCGTGAGGCCGGCACCATGTTCGAGGGGGACCGCCGGTTCGACATCCTGGTTCGCCTGCCTGAGGCGCTTCGCAACGACCTGGAAGGGATGAAGCGGCTACCCATACCGCTGCCGCGCTCTGCCGGTGGGACGGAAGCCAAGACGAACTTCATCCCATTGGGTGAGGTGGCGACGTTCGAGCTTGCACCCGGTCCCAACCAGGTGAGCCGAGAAAACGGCAAGCGCCGTATCGTCGTGAGCACGAACGTGCGCGGACGCGATGTGGGCTCTTTCGTGGCGGAGGCGGAGCAAGGCCTGGCGCAGATCAAGATTCCGACCGGCTACTGGACGAGTTGGGGTGGAACCTTCGAGAACCTGCAGTCAGCCACCAAGCGCCTGCAGATCGTTGTACCGGTCTCCCTGCTGCTGGTCTTCGTGCTGCTGTTCGCGATGTTCGGCAATGCCAAGGACGGTTTGCTGGTCTTCACCGGCATCCCATTCGCATTGACAGGGGGCATACTGGCGCTGTGGCTTCGGGACATTCCGATGTCCATCTCCGCGGCCGTTGGCTTCATCGCGCTCTCTGGGGTGGCAGTGCTCAACGGCCTGGTGATGATTTCCTACATCCGCAGCCTGAGGGAAGGCGGTGTCGGCCTGGACGAAGCGATCAGGGATGGCGCCCTGACCCGCTTGCGCCCGGTGCTGATGACCGCCCTGGTGGCCTCGCTGGGATTCATTCCCATGGCCATCGCCACAGGCACCGGCGCGGAAGTCCAGCGTCCTCTGGCCACCGTGGTGATCGGTGGAATTCTTTCATCCACGCTGCTCACGCTGCTCGTGCTGCCGATTCTTTACCGGCTGGCCCACAGGCCCGATGAAGAAGCCGAGGACGTGTCTGCCGAGCCCTCCCACCCGGACGCACCGAAGCCTGTGTAGTCAAAGGCGGTCCCGCTGATCGCGGGACCTTCCCATTTCTCCAACCCCAAAGGAACTGCCATGAAACTCTCCCACCTCTTTCTCGCCCTCACGGTATCGATCTCTGGCGCAGCCATCGCGGCTGACAACCACGGCCACGACGTCAAGCCGATGCATGGTGGTGCTGTGGCGGAAGCCAAGGACGTCGAGTACGAATTCGTCGCCAGTGCCGACAAGCTGCAGCTCTTCATGCGCGACCACGGAAAACCCGTTGCCGTGGCGGGGATGACCGCCAAGGTCACCCTGCTGGCCGGCAGCGAGAAGCAGGAGGTTCAACTCCAAGCCGGTGAGGGCAAGTTGGAAGCCGCGGGTAGCTTCAAGGTCCCCGCCGGTACCAAAGCCGTGGTCGCCGTCTCGAAGGCCGGCAAGTCGGTCGCCTCGGTCCGCTTCACGCTGAAGTAACACCAACGCCGCCCGAAGCATCGCTCCAGTCCATGCGAACGACACCGCAGTGGCGGGTCCGTACCGCCCCTCGGCGCTGTGCATGTCCTTGCCCTTAGAGGCAAAAAGGAGCGATCCATGTCAATGCAGGCGGCCCAGGGTGGGCTTTTCGCCAAGCTGTTCTGGATCTGGATCAGCTTGTTGGTCTCTGTGTTTGTGTTCTGGCGGCTGCGGCACATGTGGCTCAAGCGCCATCCCCCGATGGACGTTCGAACCAAGTACAGCCGGCGACTGGCCAAGAGACTGAGGGACCGGCAAATAACGCGCTTGAAGTGCCGGACCACGGGTAAGCCTCGGCACCGGCGACGTCACTGAGCGCCAAGGCCGGACGAGGACCGCGGACTGAACGCGGTCGATGACATCACCAGACTGAATCTGAGGAGACAGACCATGGGAAAAGGTTCCGACCACGCTTTGCCAGCGGCAGGAAACGAAAAGGCTTTGCGCTACGCGCTGATGCTCACCGGCGGTTTCATGCTGGCAGAGGTCATTGGCGGCGTCATGCTCAACAGCCTGGCTCTGCTGTCCGATGCCGCACACATGTTCACCGACGTGGCGGCGCTGGCCATTGCGCTGGCGGCCATTCGGGTCGGGCGCCGGGATGTCGACGACCGGCGCACCTTTGGCTACCACCGATTTGAGATCCTGGCCGCCGCGTTCAATGCCTTACTCCTGTTTGGCGTTGCGGCGTACATCCTTTATGAGGCGTGGCAACGCTGGAGCAACCCGCCGGCAGTCCAGACCACTGGGGTGCTGGTGATCGCTGTACTGGGCACGATCGTCAACCTCGTGAGCATGCGCCTTCTGTCCTCAGGCAAGGATTCCAGCCTCAACGTCAAAGGAGCCTACCTTGAAGTCTGGAGCGACCTGCTCGGCTCGATTGGGGTCATCGTGGGGGCGCTGGTCATTCTGTTCACAGGGTGGAACTGGGTCGACACCGTCATTGCCGTGGCCATCGGCTTGTGGGTGCTGCCGCGCACCTGGATCCTCCTGAAAGAGACGCTCAACATCCTGCTCGAAGGCGTCCCCGAAGGCATCGATCTGCCTCAGCTCAAGCGTGCGCTCCTGGACCTGCCAGGGGTGGTGTCCTTGCATGAACTGCATGTCTGGGCGGTCAGCAGCGCCAAGACCAGCCTGAGCGCTCACGTCGTGTACAACCCGCAAGCGGCAGACCCTGGCACCATGCTGGCCGCCGTCAACCAGTTGCTGGCGAAGCAATTCGAGATCACCCACACCACCATTCAGTTGGAAACCCAAGCCTGCGGTACGGCTGCCGCCGGCACTTCGAATGCTGGTGCGGATCACTGGAAAGCACCCGTGTGATTTCCGCGTGGACGACCACCCTCCGTTCCTGCTTTGCACAGCGCTGGGCAAACAGGTGGCGCCTGCCAGCGCTGTGTGTCGTGGCCATGCTCGCCGCCGGCTGCGCCACCCCCGTGTATGAAAACTCCCTACCGTGGGCGGAGGGTTGGCGCGTGGGCAAAGTCAGCAGGGTTGAAGCCACTGCTCAGGACCTGGCGTTCTACAAGCGCCGGTGCAAGGCCGATCAGTTAGATCGTGCGCAAGAGCGGTTCGCCATTGTTCAGTGGAGAGAGGTGGGTCGGTCGCGCTGGACCGTTGCGCGTCTGCCTGCAGATGTAGCCGTGGTTGCTGGAGAGCCGGTCTACGTCAAGGTTTGGGATTGCTCGGCAGCCCTCGTCAAACGTGAGATGAACTAGAGCACAGGCGAGCTCAAGTCGGCCGATTCAGATACCTCACCGGTCGCACCCGGTGTGCACGAGTGAACGGCGCTGGTGCCCACCACCACGGAGCGTGAGGGCGGGCCAGCCCAGCGCGACTGGGCTCTGGATCTGATGTTCAGAGATCGCGGCCATTGGAGTGGCCCGATTGCGCGGCCGTCGAGCCCGCGTGGTGCTGGTGGTATTGGCCAGGGTAGATTTCATTGAGCTTGCGGCCGTCCTCGCCGGCGGCCATCAGGTCCCCGGTGTGGATAGCCTCTGCCAGTTCCTCCTTGACCTGCTCGCGTGTCTTGCCTGCTTGCGCCATCTTGGACGGATACAGGTTGGGCTGCAGTTCATTGAGCCGTGATCCGGATTCCCCGGCGGCAAGCATGTCACCGCTGCGAACAGCCTGCTCCAGTTCCGCGCGCACCTGGTCCCGGGTCTTGCCCAGCACCGGGGTCTTCAACTGGTAGCCACCGGAGTTGAGCTCACTGACTTTGGCGCCGATTTCCCCGCCGGCCATGATGTCGCCGCTGCGCAGGGCTTGCGAGAGCTCGGCTTTGACCTCCTCGCGTGTCTTGGACTGGGCGCCATGGCTGGCATCGAAAGCGAATGCAGGGGCTGCGCTCAGCGCGAGGATGATGAGGGTGGTCTTGAGTTTCATGTTGGTCCTTAAGGTCAATGGTTGGAAGCGAAAATTTGTGCCTTGGATGGGCGGAGTCGATTGCATTGCGTGTGCCAGGCCCGAGGGCCCTCAGCCGGTCACGGCGCCTGGTGGGCTTCGACCCAGCCGATCTCGCCGCCCAGGTCGCGCACGCCATTCGTAGTGGCGGGGCCCTTTTGAGCAGCTTGAAGTTCATCCAGAACCTGTTGCCTGCTCTTGTTTGACACCGGTGCTTTGACCAGTGGATAGGTGGCGGGGTAGCCGCGGCTGATCCAGTGCAACGAACCGTTTTGCTGCGCAACGAGCACGTTTTGCTGGACGTCTTCACGGCTGACGGTGCGGCCCAGGTGAGATGGCACGAAAGTGGCACCTTCTTCCTGGCTAGGACTGGTGTGAAACGCGGTCGAAGCGAAAGACGACCGCAACTTGGTGCATTTATTGTTCAGCTCCCAAGGCGCGCGGGGCCCGCTCAGCTTGATGTCGATCCGGCCGTCCGTCCGCCGACCCAGCCACGTCCACAGGCGGTCCGTCAGACTCTCCAGCGCCGGCCGGGCCTGACGCAGTGCCTCGCGTTTCTCGTCAGCCGCCAACGCCTGCTGGGCCAGAAGAACATAGTTCTTCGCTGGCGGGTCGCTGTCGACCCGCAGTTCGTGCTCTCCCTGATGCGGGAGAAACTTGTAGCGCTTGATGGCGCCAGCGCGCCGGGCGCCCAGCTCCTGCTGGATGCGATGCAGGAATTCCTCGGCGTGCGAGGTGAGGATGACCTGCTTACCGTCGAGCAGGCCATCCTCGAAGAAGGTGCGCCAGATGCCGTCGCGGTGGTCATCGTCGATCGCATTGACGACGTCATCAAAGATGACGACGGGACAACCCTGCGCGATATTTTTGGCGAGTAGTATCGCCAGGCCGAGGCACTTGATGTGCCCCTCGCTGAACACGATTAGCGCGTCGTAACGGACACCCGGCTCCCCAGCGAACTCCACCTCGATCTTGCCGTTCTCGGCCACTGGCAGCCACAGCGCGTGCAGCAGATCGCCGGGCGGATCGGCCCGGTTGAATGCGTTGTAGAGCTGGCGCGCTTGCTCTCCCAGCCCTTGGAGCAGCACACCTGGAAGTGCGGCAAGGTAGGCCTGAATCTCGGGCAAAAAGCCGTCGTAGGCAACCTTGACCCGCTGATGGTGCGCCACCACCGCCACTTCCGCAGCAACGACCTCGATCAGTTCGCGGTTCGCCTCGTCGAACTGGGCGACGGTCTGGCGGGCAGTGGCCAGATCCTGATCGGCCGCCCCCCGCAAGGTGCGCAGTCGTTGGACCTCCAACTGGTGCTGCTGTAGGCCATCTCGCTCCTGTGCCAATGCGCCGCGCTGGGCATGCACTTCCCGCGCCTGCGCGTCGACCCCTTCAATGATCTCGGCGATCCGCAGCAGAGCGTTCCAGGCACGTCGATCTCCATCGACCCAGGCACCAAGCCAATTGCCGGCCGCAGTGGGAGGCAGCAGCGGCAGGCCAGCACCCTGTGATTCGGCCGGACAGGCAACGGCACCCGCCGTTACCACGCGGCGCATCTCCTCCCACAGAACTCGGACCGCCTCGCTCAACTGCGTGCGATGTCCGGTCTCCTGCTGTTGGAGGGCAGCCAGTTGAGCAAGCTGCTCCAGGCCCGCGCGTGCCTTCGCGAACGGATCCTGCGCCACAGCGGCCAGTGCAGTTCCACAGGCGGGGCAAGCCGTCGCCCCGTCCGCCAGCGCCAACACGGCCTCGTAGAGCTTCGCGTATGACACCTCGCCGGCGCGGGCGGCAAGCTGCCCGGAAGACGCCCGCCACAGTCCCTGGATCCGATAAGCCTCTGCCAGCAACGCCTGCAGACGGGCCTGCGTCACTTCATAAATGGCAGGCGGGTTGGCGTCCAGTTGTGCCTGGACGTACGGCAGCCGCCCTTGTTGCTGCGGTGTGCCGAGCAGCCAGTCGACGCAGGCCTGGTAGGTCGCGCCAGGCCACATGCGCTGCGCCAAGGCCTGCTCTAGGGCCTCGACCGCAGCAATCTTCTGCGGATAGGCGGCGATCGTCTGCTCGGAGTTCGCCAACTGTACGCGGCGTTGTGCCAGCTGCGCAGCTTGGACACCGGTGAGCATCAGGTCCTGATCAAGCAAAGGGTTGAAGCCCCGCACGAATTCGCTGAACTGGTCCACGCCGAACAGGGTTGCGATCAGTTGCCGCTGGTCGCCCGGCGTCCGCGCGGCGATGCGGGCGAAGTCGTCAAGGCGGTTCTTCTCGATGAAGCAGAAGCGGTATTCGGCTTCATCTGGCTGGACGGCCTGGGGCTGGTCTTCCGCCCGGGACGATAGGACAGGCGCGACATGACGGCGCAGGCGAGCGTTGTTGCAGTACGTCCGCTGGTCGACCCGCTTGGCCTGCGCTTCGCTGATCGAACCGAGCATCGCCACTTCCAAGGCTTCGCAGAAGCTGCTCTTGCCGGTGCCGTTGGCACCGTAGACCAAGGTGATGTCATGGCTGAGGTCGAACGTCTCCTGCCGCATGAATCCTCGAAACGGCCCGACTTCGAGCTGGTGCAGTCGCCCGAGCGCCGGCCCGTTTTCGGGGCCGCGCGCGTCCCCGTTGTAGGCGACAGGCATCTGCGCCAGATGCGCGATGGCCAGCGGCGCCAAGCGCGTGGAGCGCCCCCGGCGTGCAGCACCGACCTCGGCCAGTGGCTGCAGGTGATCGAGCACCAGGTGCGCCAGCCGGCGCACGTCGTCGTGCACGTGCCGCTGCGCCAAGTGCGCTAGGAACCGGTGGTACTCCGAACGTATGCTTGCCACAGCGACCCCTCACTTGGTCAACCACTGACCGTAAGCCTCCACATCGATCATGGGGACCGTTCCACTGAACTGAAGCTGCGCGATCAGCTTGAAAAGAAACGCGGTCGCCGGCTTGTTTTCGTTGGTGTAGCTGTACGCGCCGCTGGCTTGGTCATAGAAAAAGTGCCCGTGGGCGGCAACGCATCCGATGTCCAGACGCCCCTCGGTGAGGTTTGCGTTCAGCGCCTTGTCCATGGATGGGCCCAATGCTGGACTCCATTCGCTCTCGAAGGTGAGCAAGCCACCCAGAATCGGAATCAACGGCTTCGCTGGGTAGGTCCCGCCAGCGTGCGGGATCGGCAGGCTCGTGCGGTGCAGCCTGCGCACACTGGCGACCTTCTCCTGGGCATAGGCCACAAGCCCCGCGTCAGCCGTCTGCTTGGCCTCGAACACGGCGTACACGCTTTCGGCTGGGATGATCGTCTCGTTCTCGTAGGTGAAGATAAAAGGCGAATATTGCCGATCAAACACCACCACATCGATCTGCTGGCTGAAGTTCCCCAGGCTGTCCACCACATGCGCCTTGGCCGCCTGGTACCGTTTGGGCAGATAGGTATCCAGCATGTCGATCCAGACGTTCTCGCTCGCATCCCCCTTCGTGCCCGGGTGACCGAAGGTCTTGCGTACTACGGACAGGCGCTGCTGGATGTCCTCGTGCAAGGACGACAAGAGTTGGGAAAGCGACCACTGGGACATGTTGTACCTCGATTGGACGTATGGCAGCCGACGGGGTCAGGAAAGCGGGAACTTGGGGCCAAACAGCGCACGCCAGGCTCGAAGCGCTTCGAGATTGCGACCGCGACGCGCGTGGTCGATGGCGACACTTGCGTCCTGGCTCGCTTGCGACAGCAGTTGCTGCGCGCGCTGCTTGCGCGCAGCGTCCATGTCGTTGCTGATCGCCGGCCCGAGGCCGGCCGGGTCAGGCCACTCGTCATGGACACGATCAGCGAGCGTGGCAAAGAATGACTGGATCTCGCGATCGAACGATCCACCCCAGCCGCCGTAGAGACATTCCAGTGCCATCACCTCGATAAGGAATGAGGGCTTCACCGGCTTCTGATCGCCGTGCTTGGGATTGTTGTTCCAGTACTTCACCATGCGCACGAGACCTTTCCACTCATTGCCATAGGCTTGGTGCGCTGCGGTCGCCTTGTCCTTATGGATCTCCGGGTCCGTCTTGATCCACTTTCCGGACGCCGAATCGGGGATCTCATACTGGTCGCCGGTGTCGAATGCGGGCACCGCATCCACGCTGACCACCCGGTAGTCCGTGTTGTCCTCCGCGTCGATGTGAACACCGAAATCCACGTTGATCGAGCGCGCCTGTTTGCGCACGGCTGCCGAACCGTATTTCTCCACCAATGCAGAGTGGAAATCATCCAGCACTACCGATGCGGCCTTGCCGTGGTAATGCTTCTCCGAGTCCTTCAGCACGAAGAAGATGTCGATATCCTTGAGCGGCTTCGTCTTCGTGTATCGAGCATAGGAGCCGGTCAGGAAGCTGCGCGCAATACCGAATTTCGTCTGCAGGTAGTCTCGCACTTCGTTCTGGCGCTGCGAGGCATTCTTCTGCTCGCGCTCGTTGAGTTCCAGGCGCGACTTGAACTTGCGAAAAGCTTCATCGATCGACAGCATCAGCGTTGCCTCCAATATCCAGCCTGACCCGCCAGGCCGCTGTGTTCCACAGTCGAGCCCAGGCTCTGCTTGACCATCCCATCCGTCGAGCGATAGCTTCCTTTGCTCCACCCATCCACGTCAGGCCGCCCGGGCTTTGTATCAAGCATGACTTTGTACTTAGCCTGCGATGGCAACAGCCCAGCCTTCTTGATCGCGTATTTCAACTGCTCGGTATCTGTCCAGAAGCTGCCGTCGCCATCGGACCACCCATACACGATGTCGATATCCCATCGGGTCACAAGCTTGTCGGTTGCCGGGTTGTAGATCTCCAGAATCACCTTGCGCAGATCACCGGTCCCGAGCCACGTCTTGATGGCTCGGGTATTGCTCTCCCAGCGATCCGCAAAGTGCTCATCATCACCATCGATCGCGTCTTCGTCGAAGAGGCAGTAGATCCTGGTCCGTGGTCCATCGCATGTCGCAACGATGGGCGCGCTCTTGGGTGCCTGGTCGGCGATCAAGCTGGCGGCCACGCCCGCCACGGCCCTGAGTTCAGAGCGAGCCGTGCCGTCCTTGCCCTGAGTGAGCAGTTCGACAATGGCATCCCACGTCTGCAACGCATCGCGGTGCGGCGAACTGCGAAACGTCCGGCTGACAACGGTGGTCATTTTTGCTTCCCTCCTTGAAGGCGCATTTGCTTTGCCTGTCGTATCGCACTGCGCAGGTGCTCTACGGAAAGCTTGTTCGGATCGATAGCCACTTGCGGGTCGGCCGCGAGGGCGTTGGCTACGACCTTGCGAATGGCCCGACCATCCAATCCGACGCACTCGCCAGCACACGCGTCGAACTGGTGAGCCGAGGAAAGCTTGCCAATCCCCGGAAATGTCTTTGCCAGGCCATTCAGGCAGTCCACCAGGATCTGCTTGCAGGCATCCTTGCCGGGCAGTGGCACCTCCATCACCATGTCGCAACGAGACAGGAAGGCACTGTCGACGGCCTGTGGGAAGTTGCTGGTGGCCACGAACAGCAGATGCGGGTTGCGTTCGGCCAACATGTCCAACTGCACCAACACCGCATCGGTGGCCCGGTGCACATCAACCGGGTTGGCTTCCAGGCTGAGCTTGGCTCGATCAGCCGCAAGCGTTTCGACCTCGTCCAGAAGGACGATCGTCGGGCCCGCCGCTGCGGATTCTGCGATCGATTGCGAGAACAGGTCTGCCACGGCGCGTTGAGTCTTTCCCATTGCAGAGCTCGTCAGCGTGTGAGGCTCCACTTCCAGCAATCGAAACTTCGCAGAAGAAAAAGATTCGGCCACACGATGCGCCAAGCCCCGTGCCAAGGAGGTCTTCCCAGTCCCCGGTGGGCCGACCAACAAGATCACGCCGTGCAGGGGGAGTACCGTGCGCTCCACCTTGGGGCGCACCGTGAAGTTGACGATCGCTTGTGACAGCAACTGTTTTTTGATGGCTTCGTCCATCACGATCGAATCCCACAAGTCACCCAGCGACTTGTCCGGCAGCTTCCAGCTTCGATGGATGCCTTTCGGCAAAGTGGCGTCTGATGAAGGATTCTTGGTCATCCGTGGCTCTCGGCGGGTCAGAGAATGGTGCGATAGGTCGCCAGCACCTTGGTCGTTTGCACAAGGCCTTGGCGCAGCAGGATTTCGAGATAGCGGTCCACATCGATCGGCGGATGCTTGAGTTGGGCACGCTGGCGCTGCGCAGCCGACACTACGGCGGCCGCATCCAGATCCAGCAGGTTGTCCACAAACTCATCGGGGTGCTGCGATTCGATGCCGTACGGAGCCAGCAGATCGTTCGGGAAATCCCGTTCGTTGAACGTCACAATCACGCTCGCACCGCAGCGAATCGCCGCAGCCAGGACGTGCCGATCGTCCGGATCGGGCAATGTCAGGCCTGCCACGAGCGCTTCGTAGCCCTCCACCAAGCCGTCCGGAATGGCCCTGTCCATGAGATCCGACGTCCTGTCGACCTGAACCCGGGTGAGATCGGGGCGGTTGATCAACAGGTTGCGTTTCCACTCCTCATGAATGGCTTGGCTCCACCGCGCCCGGAAGCGGCCAGACAGGCCGAGCCACATCAGGAAATCCCGCAGTGGCGCGGGATATAGAACGCACGCGTCGTAGACGGCGGTGAATGGGGAATGCCTCATTCGTATCCCATTCCCAACTCTTGCGACTGCTGAGCGAGTTCGGCCATCGCCTGCTCACTGGCGCGCTCGCGCGCTTCCTTGTACTGCATCAGATCGGCGAACCTCACCCTGCGGTGCTTGCCGGTGCGATGAAATGCCAACACCCCATCTTCTAGCAGCTTGACGAAATGGGGACGGGACACGTTGAGCAAGTCCGCCGCCTCTTGGGTCGTCAGCTCTGCATGGACGGGCACCACCTTTACTGCATTGCCATCGGCCAACTCGGCCAGGATGTCGACCAGCAGGCGCAACGCCGAGGTAGGCAGTTCCACCTGATGAGCCTGTTTGTGGTCATCAAAGATCTGGATGTGCTGCGTCTCGAACTGGGTTGCGAGGTAAGCCGCCAAGGCACGTTGACCCTGGACGGCTGCCTTAACCTCTCCCGCGGCGGGAAGGGTCATCTTGGATTGGGCAGTGGCGGTGGTCATGGGTAGCTCCTAAGCGAAAACGGTTGCAGAGCCGATCATATTCGAAACACTCGAAAAACGCAATAATCGAAACGCGACCCGGGCTTTTGTAGGTTCGCTCGCGGCATGCCCAATCCGGTCGTCCGCCAGTTCCTATTGTTTGCGGCCTAAAACAGCCCTGATCTCCACGATCACCCCATTGCTGATCACACAGGAATGGCGCGATGGTGGCTTCGATCTGGCTGCGCGCCGCGCATCGCGGCGTACCCACTCTTCTCGTGACGGCCCTCCTGCTGGGTCAGTCCCCGATGGCCTTGGCCGAGTCCCCTGCGCAGCGCCAGGAGCTGGTCGCCGCACTGCGCCAGCTCGACGCGCTGGAGCGCACCGTCGCGGACAGCGCCGCGCATGCCCCCATCCAGCCGGGCGAGCGCTACCACTTCGACTACCCGCGGCTGCTGGCTGACCTGGCGCGTGTTCGCGCCGGCATCCAGTTCCATCTGACGCCATCGCGCGCCCAGCCGCGCGACCCCTCCGAACTGGCCGGCGACTACCGCACCGAGCGGGCGACCGAGCCGCTGCCGGCGACGACTGCGGAGGGCAAGCCATGAACGGCGCCCAGGTCTCAGCATTTCAAGCCAACAGCGGCATCGCGCCTTCCGCGATGGCGACCGTCCTGGTCGGCGTCGTGTTCGCGGTCCTGCTCGTGTGGGGCGTCTGGGCCATCCGAACGGCCTACGTGGGGTGGTCCGAGAGCCGCCTCAACCAGCGCCAGTTCCTCGGCGTCTGCATCCGCTTCGTCGCGATGTACCTCGTCCTGAGTTTCTTCCTCCTGTCCTGACCTGAAAGGCCCGACCATGCACAACCGCATCTTCACTTCCCGTTTTGCCCAGCGCGCCGCCGTGGCCCTGGGCGCCGCCGCGCTGCCCGCGCTGTCGTTCGCGCAAGGCTTGCCGCAGTTGGAGAACCCGACGCGCGGCACCGGCAACGGCATCATGGAGACGATCCGCAACTACGGCTACGACATCATCATGCTCGTGGCCCTGTTGGTGGTGGCGTCGATGTTCATCGGCGTGTGCTACCACGCCTACGGCACCTACGCGGAAATCCACACCGGCCGCAAGACCTGGGGCCAGTTCGGCCTCACGGTCGCCATCGGCGCCGTGCTGCTCGTGATCGGCATCTGGCTGCTCACCGAAGCCACCGGCATCCTGTAAGCGAGGCCGGTATGTCCGAGCAGCAGCACGTCCGTGCGGACGGAACGGTCAGACGCTGAACCGCTGGCCGACCAATGGCGAAGAAGACTACTCGCGCAACCTCCACACGCTCTCGCCGTACCTCACCCCGTCCTGCCAGGCCTTCCTGCGGGCGGACTATGACTACCGCCGCTCCACGGGCGAGCTGCGTCAGCGCGTGCGCGGCATCTACGAGATTCCCGGCCGCGGCTATGGCGACGACCCCACGGCGCGCGTGCGCACCGTATCCGATCGCGACTGGGTGGTGACGCTGGACATCACGGCGGACGAGTACTACGGCGCCGAGCAGGTTAAACGCGCCCTGGTGCGCTATCCGATCAAGGTCACGCGGGTGGACGTCGATCCCGCCCGCAACCCGTTCGGCCTGGCGCTGGACTGCTATGAGGGCGCGCCCCAGCGCATCAGTGCACCGGAGCCGGCGCGCCCGGCGCCGAGTGGCCTTTCTCCGCAAGCGCCTCAAGGAGGAAACACCCCATGAAGCATCCTGTACTCGCGCTGCTGGGGCTACTGGCCGTGGCCGCGGCACCCGTCGCCCAGGCGGTGGAGATCCTGCGTTGGGAACGCATGCCACTGGCAGTGCCGCTGAAGGTCGGTCAGGAACGCATCGTGTTCATCAACCGGAACGTGCGCGTGGGCGTGCCCGCGGGCGTGGGCGAACGCCTGCGCGTGCAGAGTGCGGGCGGCGCGGTGTACCTGCGCGCCAGCGAGCCGATCGAGCCCACGCGGTTGCAACTGCAGGACGCCGACACGGGCGCGCTGATCCTGCTGGACATCGCAGCTGAACTGCCCAAGGACGGGGAAGCCGAGCTGGAGCCGGTGCGCATCGTCGAGGGTGACAGCGCACCGGGACGCTATGGCGAGCAAGCCGACAGTGCCGAGGCCCCGGCACGCGCCCAGGGCCAGGCAGGTGCGCGGACCGCGCGGCGCGAAACTCCGGTCCCTGTCGTGCTGACGCGCTTCGCCGCGCAGAACCTCTACGCACCGCTGCGCACCGTCGAGCCGCTTCCGGGCGTCATGCGGGCCAACCTGCCCCGCGACCTCGACCTGGACACACTGATGCCAACGCTGCCGGTGCGCGCGGTCGCGCTCGCGTCGTGGCGCCTGGAAGACCAATGGGTGACTGCCGTGCGCCTCACCAACACCGGCGCCGACTGGGTCGCGCTCGACCCGCGCGTGCTGCAAGGCGATTTCCTCACCGCCACCTTCCAGCACGAGGCGCTGGGTCCGCGCGGCACGCCCGAGGACACGACCGTCCTCTACCTGGTCACGCGCGGCCGCGGCCTCGCGCAGTCGCTGCTGCCGGCGATTCACCGCTTCGACCCTGCCGTGCATCTGCCGCAGCCGGACGGCGACGAGAACGTCGAGGAGGCCCGCCATGCGCAGTAACGGCCTGCTCAAGTGGCTGATGATCCCTGTCGCCATCCTGGTGCTGTTCGTCGGTATCCGGCTGTTCTCGGGTGGCGGCAGCACGGCGCCACCCGCGGCGGACAACGGCGCCCAGCTCACGCCCGAGGAAATGAAGGCGCTGGGCATCGAAGGCGACACCCCGCGCGACACCGTGGCGACGCTCGTTGCCCAAGTGAAGCAGTTGCGCACCGAGCTTCAGACCGCGCTCTCGGACAACAAGTCGCAGCGTGAAGAGAACCAGCGGCTGCGCCAGCGCGAGAACTCCATCGACCAGCGCATCAACTCGGCGCTCGAATCCGAGCGGTCCAACCTGCGCCGCGACCAGGAGCAGGCGGCCAGCGCGCGCCAGCAGACCGAAGGGCTGCTCGCCGACCTGCAGCGGCGCCTGGACAGCATCGGCGGGCGCGGCGGCGGCCATGCGGACCTGCCCGTGGGCCTGGGGCTGCAGGGCGGCGACGAGGCCGGCATGGAGGGCGGCGTGCGGTGGGTCGAGCCGGACGACGCAAAGCCCGCCGAGGGGCGCAACGCCGGTCGTGGCGCGAGCGGCGGAATGAGCTTCCCCACGAGCTTCGGCCCGGCGCAGAGCACGCTCGAAACCACCGCGGAAACCGTGGCGAACGCGGGCGCGCAAGTCGCGGGCGTCAAGACCGCGAAGCCCGTCTATACCGTGCCGACCAACTCCACGCTCATGGGCTCGGTCGCGATGACGGCGCTGATCGGCCGTGTGCCGATCGACGGCACGGTGAACGATCCCTATCCGTTCAAAGTCCTGGTCGGGCCGGACAACCTGACGGCGAATGGCATCGACATTCCCGATGTGGCCGGCGCCGTGTTCAGCGGCACCGCCTCGGGCGACTGGACGCTTTCGTGCGTGCGCGGCCAGGTGCGCAGCATCACGTTCGTGTTCAACGACGGCACGATCCGCACGATCCCCGAAGACCGCGAGGGCAACCAGCAGAATAACCAGCAACGCGACGGCTTGGGATGGATCAGCGACCCGCACGGCATCCCCTGCGTCAGCGGCGAGCGGCGCAGCAACGCCCAGCAGTACTTGGGCTCGCAGGCCCTGATCACGGCGGCCGGTGCCGGCGTGGCCTCGCTCATCGAGAGCGACAGCGGCCGCATGTCGTATGTCGGCTCGGACGGCTCCATCGGCACCGTGGGCATCAGCGGCCAGGAGGCGGTCGGCCAGATTCTGGCGGGCGGCGTGCGGGACATGTCGGCCTGGGTCAACAAGCTCTACGGCCAAGCGTTCGCCGCCGTCTATGTCCAGCCCGGCGCGAAGGTCGCCGTCCACCTCGAAAAGCCGCTCGCCATCGACTTCGATCCCGAAGGCCGCAAGGTCGATCACCGCACAGGAGAAAGCCATGCTCTCGAACTTGAATAGCTTGGCCCGTGGCCTGGCGCTGGTCCTCGCCGTCGCGGCGCTCGCCGGCTGCGCCACCAGCAAGGAAAAGCTGCTGACCCACGGTGACCGCACGATGATGGACATCTGGCAGCAGGAGGCCGGGGACGGCGGTGGCGCAGCCGGACGGAACGCCGGCGGCCAACTGCTCGATGCGCGCCAGAGCCTGCGTCGGCCGCTGACCGACGCCGATATGCAGGCCGCACCTGCCGAGCAGATGCGCTACACGCGCACCGCGCGCAACGAGGTCCATCGCCAGTTCCAGCGCCTGCCCAATCCCGATCTCGTGATGTACGTGTACCCGCACCTGGCCGGCACCGATCCCGTGCCGGTGCCCGGCTACACGACCGTCTTCCCGCTGTACCAGCGCATTCAGTACGCGATGCCGGGTGAGCGCGTGGAGGACTACTGATGCGCTGGAAACTTCCCTGGCCTAAGCCGGCCGCGCTGAAGCTGGCCGCATCCGGCGCTGGTGATGACGAGCAGCCGGACGGCTGGCAGCGCCACATTGAGGCCTTGCGCCAAGCCGGCATCCCCGAACCCGGCTCGGCAGTCCGGGGCCGCAAACCGGCGACGGAGGCCGACGAGCAGGCGCTGTACGAGGTCGCACCGTCCTTCGTGGAACTGCTGCCCTGGGTCGAGTTCTTGCCCGAGTCAAGGTCCATGTTGCTGGAGGACGGCCAATCGGTGGCGGCCTTCTTCGAGCTGGTGCCGCTGGGGACCGAGGGCCGGGAACCGGGCTGGCTTGCCCACGCCCGCGACGCCTTGGAGAACGCGCTGCAGGACAGCTTCGATGAGCTGGACGAGAACCCCTGGGTGCTCCAGCTCTATGCCCAGGACGAGCCGAGTTTCGACCAGTACATGCAGACCCTGCGTGACTACGTGCAGCCACGTGCCCGCGGGACAGCGTTCACCGAGTTCTACCTGCGCTTCTTCGGCCACCATCTGCGTGCGGTGGCCAAGCCCGGCGGCCTGTTCGAGGACACGGTGGTCACGCGGCTGCGCTGGCGCGGGCAGACGCGGCGCGTGCGCATGGTGGTCTATCGACGTGCCACCGGGCAGGCAAGCCGCCGCGGCCAGACGCCCGAGCAGATGCTGAACATCGTCTGCGACCGCCTGTGTGGCGGGCTGGCGAACGCCGGCATCCAGGCACGGCGCATGGTCGCAGCCGACGTCCACGACTGGCTGCTGCGGTGGCTCAATCCGCGCCCCGCGATGCTCGGGCCCAGTACAGAGGACCGGGAGCGCTTCTACGCACTGGCGCGCTACCCGGACGAGACTGAGGCCGGCGAGATCGAACTGGCGAGCGGGCGGGATTTCAGCCAGCGGCTGTTCTTCGGCCAGCCACGCTCCGACGTGGAGCACGGCACCTGGTACTTCGACGGCATGCCGCACCGTGTGCTGATCACCGACCGGCTGCGCATGCCGCCCGGCACGGGACATCTAACCGGCGAGACCCGCAAGGGCGATGCGATCAACACGCTGTTCGACCAGATGCCGGAAGACACCTTGCTTTGTCTCACGATGGTTGCCACGCCCCAGGATGTCCTGGAATCGGATCTGAACCACCTGGCGAAGAAGGCCGTGGGCGAGACGCTGGCGTCGGAGCAGACGCTCAAGGACGTGCATGAAGCCCGCTCGCTGATCGGCAGCGCGCACAAGCTCTACCGGGGCACGCTGGCGTTCTACCTGCGCGGGCGCGACGAGGCGGAACTGGATCGGCGCGGCCTGGACCTGGCGAACGTGATGCTCAACGCTGGTTTGCAGCCGGTGCGAGAGGATGATGAGGTGGCGCCGCTCAACAGCTACCTGCGCTGGCTGCCGTGCTGCTACAACCCCGGCAAGGATCGGCGCCGGTGGTACACGCAACTGATGTTCGCCCAGCACGCGGCAAACCTGTCGCCGGTGTGGGGCCGTGCCCAGGGTACGGGGCATCCAGGCATCACGATGTTCAACCGCGGCGGCGGGCCGATCACCTTCGATCCGCTCAATCGCCTGGACCGGCAGATGAACGCCCACCTGTTCCTGTTCGGCCCGACGGGTTCCGGCAAATCGGCCACGCTCAACAATCTGCTGAACCAGGTCACGGCCATTTATCGGCCGCGCCTCTTCATCGTGGAAGCCGGCAATAGCTTCGGCTTGTTCAGCGACTTCGCCAGGCGCCTGGGCCTGACCGTGAATCGGGTCAAGCTGGCCCCCGGATCGGGCATCAGCCTAGCGCCGTTCGCCGACGCGCGCCGGCTGATCGAAACGCCCAGCGATGTGCAAACGCTCGATGCCGATGCGCTGGACGAAGACCTGCCACCCGATGCCTCAGCCATGGAGGCGGACGAACAGCGCGACGTGCTGGGCGAACTGGAGATCACGGCGCGGCTGATGATCACTGGCGGCGAGGACAAGGAGGAAGCCAGGATGACGCGCGCCGACCGCTCGCTGATCCGCCAGTGCATCCTCGACGCCGCCGAGCACTGCGTGGCCGAGAAGCGCACGGTGCTCACGCGCGACGTGCGCAATGCGCTGCGCACCCGCGGCCAGGACCCGACGTTGCCCGAGATGCGGCGCGTGCGGCTGCTGGAGATGGCGGACGCGATGGACATGTTCTGCCAAGGCACGGACGGCGAGATGTTCGACCGCGACGGCACGCCGTGGCCCGAGGCCGACATCACGCTGGTGGATCTCGCGACCTATGCCCGTGAGGGCTACAACGCGCAGCTCTCGATCGCGTACATCAGCCTCATCAGCACGGTGAACAACATCGCGGAGCGTGACCAGTATCTCGGCCGCCCGATCATCAACGTGACCGACGAAGGCCACATCATCACGAAGAACCCGCTGCTCGCGCCGTATGTCGTGAAAATTACAAAAATGTGGCGCAAGTTGGGCGCCTGGTTCTGGCTGGCGACGCAAAACATCGACGATCTGCCGCGCGCCGCAGAGCCCATGCTCAACATGATCGAGTGGTGGATCTGCCTGTCGATGCCGCCGGACGAGGTGGAGAAGATCGCACGATTCCGCGAACTCTCGCCGGCGCAGAAGGCGCTGATGCTTTCGGCACGCAAGGAAGCGGGCAAGTTCACCGAGGGCGTCATCCTCTCCAAAAGCATGGAGGTGCTCTTCCGCGCCGTGCCGCCGAGCCTGTATCTCGCGCTCGCGCAGACCGAACCCGAAGAGAAGGCCGAGCGCTACCAGCTCATGCAGCAGCACGGCGTCAGCGAGTTGGATGCCGCCTTCAAGGTGGCCGAGAAGATCGACCGGGCACGCGGCATCGAGTCGCCGGCCCTGGCCCTGCCCTGAATCTGCCGTGCACCGGAGAACGCCATGGAACAGAAACGCTCATCCATTCCGATGCAGGTCCAGGCGTTCCGCCGTCGGCGCTGGCGGGCCCGCTGGCCATGGGCGTTAGGCGCAGTGCTGGTTGCGCTGCTGCTGATCTGGCTCGTGTCCCGTTCGCCAGGCGAGTCCACGCCCCAAACCTCGGCGCCTGTCAGCGAGACGCAGGTGGCCGGGCCTCCTTGGCAGATGGGCAACCCGGCAGGTCGTTTCACGCTGACGCTCTACGCGGACCTCGAATGCCCGTTCTGCCGGTCCTATTTCCCTGTCCTCAAGCGTTGGGTGGGGGCGCTCGACATGCCAGCATCTTCATCCAGGTTCGCATCGGGCTGGCGAACCCTTGGCCTGGCCGTTGCGCTGCCGGCTTCCCTGGCCGTGTTCAGCCCGGCCAGCTTCGCCGCCGATGTGGTGATCATCACCGACAGCCGTCACCCGGTCAGGACCATGGGTGGCGAGCAGCTGATCGAGCTGGATGAAGCGCCCCGGATCGAAGCGGAGCTTTCTGCGGCGCTGCCCGCCGATCCCGGACAGGCAACAGCCATCGTGAAGCGCCGGCTGAGCCAGGGGGGCGCTGACCTCCAGCGTCGCATCGCCACCGAATACCAGGGCGTTGCCGACGCATGGAGCCTGGGCATCACCACCATTCCGGCTGTCGTGGTGGATCAGCGCTACGTGGTCTATGGCGAGCCTGACGTGGCCCGCGCCATCGCGCGCATCGAACAGCACCGGAGGGCCGAACCGTGATCCGCTCATTCGACCTTCTGCGCCGCATGCGGGCTGCCGTCACCTCCGTGCTGCTGCTCAGCGCCACGGGCAGCTACGCCCTGAACACGGCGACCATCGTGGGTTCAGTGGCTTCGCCCGATTGCCTGGAGTACCGGGTGGTGGGTATCTGCTACTGGCTCTACTGCACCTGGACCGGCTGCACGGTGCGCACGTCCGTCAAGGTCAGGCACTACATCCCCGATGCGGTGGTTTCGTCCTACTCGAACACCGGCGAGAACCCCTGGGTCGAAGTGCGCGCCATGAGCACGCCCAACCCTTCGGCCCAGGCCGGCGGGGACGGCACCACCAATGAAGATCACGAAAACAATCTCGCGAAGTTCAAGAACGCGGACGTCATCGGCCACCCCGGCGTCGAGGTGTTCAACCAGTTCGTCTCGTCCTCGGGCTATTTCTGCGAGGGCGCAGGCACGGCCTTCATGCCGTACCTGCTCAGTACGCTGGACACGCCGGCCTGGCGCTACAACGTACCGGAGATGGTGTACCCGGAGGCATTGATCCCGGGCATGCGCGAGGTCGGCGCGCGCTCGACCCTGAACCTCTGGGGCAACGTCTATCCGCGCGGCGGCTTCCTGCACCAGACGGACGACCACAAGGCCGGTGCCGTGGTGGCCCAACGGGCCGGCGATGTGGTCACGCGCCGCGGGCAGATCCACGTCTATCAGCCGCTGCTCGCCAACTCCCGCGATGGCTACTGGCCGGCCGGCGCGCTGATGGAGGGCGATGCCTCGACCGGCAAGTGGCAGGAACTCACGCCCGTCCTGTCCTCGTCCTGCACGGTCTTCCCGCGCAACGGCTTCCTGACACAGGCCCAACAAGGCGACTACGCCTGGGCGTTGTGGCGGCCCTATGCGTGCTGCGAACGCCGGGGCCAGGTGTTCCTCGGCAGCGTCGATTTCTATTGAGGGTACGGCGATGAAGCGTCCTGAACTGATGAACCCATCCGCCAAGGTTCGCCGCCCGCTGCGCCCCACGGCGCTAGCCGGCGCGCTCGCCCTGGTCTGTGGCCTCGCGTGGGCGCAGGCCGGCTTCCAGACCAGCGGCCCCGTCATCGGCGATGAGGTCATGTACTCGATCGGCGGTGGCAGTGCGGTGTCCATGGGCCGCGCCGCTGGCATGCGTTCGATCGGGGTCGGCCTGGGTTGGAACAGCAACCTCATCTGCGGCGACATGAGCATCCAGACCACGCTGCGCAATCAGCTCAATGGGATCACGAATGGGTTCCAGCAGATCATGAGCAACGTGATCCAGAGCGCGACCAGTGCCGTGGCATCGCTGCCGGCGCTGATCATCCAGCGTGCCGATCCGGGGCTGTACAACCTGCTGACCAATGGTGTGCTGCAGGCGAGGCTGGATTTCGACCGCTCCAAGCTGACGTGTCGCGCGATGGCCGAGAAGATGGCCGAGACGGCGGGCGGCCAGCTCGGATGGAGCCAGATGGCGGAAGGCATGGCGCTGCGCGATGCGGTGTCGAGCACGGATGCCGTATCGGCGATCGAGCAGGCCGAGACGCGCCGCGGCAACGACGGCGTGCCCTGGGTGGGCGGCAGCAATGCCGGCGGCGCGGGCCAGTCGGCCATCCGGGTGGTCGGTGACGTGACGCGGGCGGGCTACAACCTGGTCAACGGGCGCAGCGTGACTGACACGTCCTCCATCGCGCCCGCCAGTTGCGCGAGCCTGTCCTGCCAGACCTGGACGTCGCCGCAGCAGGCGACCGAATGGGCGACGCGGGTTCTCGGGGAACAGGTACAGCGCACGTGTGATTCCTGCACCAAGACCGAGACCGTGCCTGGCGTCGGGCTGACGCCGCTGATCCAGGAGGAGTACGAGACCAAGCTGGAGGCCTTGCAGGAACTGGTCTCTGGGACGCGCAACACGACGTTCGAGAACCTGCATGCAGCCGGCAGCACCTCGCTGCCCATTACACGCGGCGTCATCGAGGCGCTGCGCGACGAGCCAGACCAAGACCTGCTGGCGCGACGTCTCGCGTCCGAGGTCGCGTTGTCGTCCGTGCTGGAGAAGGCATTGCTGCTCCAGCGGACCCTGCTGACCGGCAAGAAGGAACCCAACGTGGCGGCCAACCAGTTGGCGGTCGAGGCCGTGAACCACGAGAGCGACACGCTCGATCAGGAGATCCGCAACCTCAAGACCGAACTTGAACTGCGGCGCGAACTGGCGAACAACTCGCCCATGGCCATCATCCAGCGCCACGGGACGCGCGCGGCCGGCTCGCGCGGCATCTACGAAGGCGACCCGGTGCCCGACCGCCTCGATCGGTTGCAGCGGGGCAACCCGGGAGGCACGCCATGAACGCGGCCTGGCTGCGCCCGCGCTGGCTTTTCAGCCGGCGCGCGGCAAAGGCGCTGCTCCTGGCGGTGGTCATCATCGCCGCGGCCGTGGGCGCCAATCTCGTCGGCATCTACCTCGTCGGCAGCGTTGCCGGCTGGGAGCGGTGGCTGGCTGCCAGCGCGGGCTACTTCCTGGTGTGGCGGCTGTGCCTGTACGGCGCGACGGTCTATGGCTGGGTCTGGATGCGCCGCCGGCTGCTGGCCCGCGAGGAAGACGCGCAAGCGCGGCGACGCCTGGTGCGCAGCGAGATCGCCGGCGTCGTCGCCATCGTGGCGCTGGAAGCCAGCCTGCTGATGCAGAGCTGAAGAGGGAGCCGCGCCATGACGCTTTTTACGACCGACTACCTGGAGTACTACCTGACGCTGGTGTCCTGGATCGTCAACAACGGCATCTGGGCGGTGCTGGTGTCGAGCGGAGTATTCGCGCTGCCGTTCGTCGCCATCATCGTGCAGGAGTGGTTGAAGGCCCGTGCGGAAGGTGCCGACGAAGGCAACAAGGGCGTGCTCTCGGCTGCGCGCATCGAGAACCGGGTCTTCGTCGCCATCGTGGTGGTGATGTTCGCTGGCATCCCGTTCATCGACGTGGACCTCAACACCATCCAGTACGACAGCTCGCGCTCGGCCCAGTGCCAGGTCAGCGTGCCGCAGCCCACGGATACCGGCTGGTCGCAGTCCTTCAGCACCATCAACAACCAGTCGGCGAAGGTGCCGGTCTGGTGGGCTTTCATGCACGCGCTCTCGCGCGCCGTCACGAGCGCCTCGGTGGCGGCGATCCCATGCGGCACGGACCTGCGGCAGATGCGCATGGAGATCGACGCGACCCGCATTGACGACCCGGTACTGGCTCAGGAAGTAGCGGATTTCTCGCGGGATTGCTATGGGCCTGCGCGGGCCAAATTGTTCATGCAGCGCCCTCAGCTTGATGAGCAGCAGATGCACGACGTGACCTGGATAGGGTCGAGGTTTTTCACGGACACGGGCGGCTACTACGACACCTACCGCTCAAGCACGCCGCGCGACGACTGGCCCTACGACAGCACCCGCGATGCGGGGCTTGCACAGGTGGGCAGCGGTGGCGGCTACCCGACCTGCAGGCAGTGGTGGGCCGATGGCGGCAATGGCCTGCGGGCACGCCTGCTGGGACAGGTGGACCCGAACCTGTTGAATCGCCTGGCAGGCTGGGCCGGGTTCCTGAGCAGGGCCGAGGTGGACGACTCGGTGATCCGCGCCATCGCGTCACCGCGGCAACAGAAATTGAACCAGGGTAGCGTCTATACGGACTATGGCGGCCAGATCGACAAGACCTTGCCGAACATCGTGACGCGGGCCACGGGAGACGTTGGGATGGCCGTCGGCGCGATTGCCGCGTTTCCCGCCATGGACGTCGTGAGACAGTCTCTGCCCATGGTCCTCGCCTTGCTCAAGATGGCGCTGGTCATCTGCATCCCGCTTGTGCTGGTCGTAGGCACCTACGATCTGAAGACGGTCGTTACCGTCAGCGTCGTGCAGTTCGCGCTCTTCTTCACGGACTTCTGGTTTCAGCTTGCGCGCTGGATCGATTCGACGATCCTGGATGCGCTCTATGGCTGGGGGTTCGGCTGGAATCGGCCGCACACCAACTTCGACCCGCTGGTGGGGCTGAACAACGCCTTCGGAGACATGCTCCTGATGTTTGTCACGGGCACGATGTTCATCGTACTGCCTACGTTCTGGATCATGGCCTTGGCTTGGGCGGGCGTTCGTGCCGGCAACGTGTTGCAAGGCCTCGCAGGAGCCACCGGAGATGCCAAGGCTGCTGGCGGAAGGGGAGGAAGCATTGCGATCAATGCAGTGTCGAAGAAGTGATCGCTGCTAGTCGTCCTCGACATGAGGATCAATGCGGAAACCGTCGTAGGTGTATAGGCCGAATCCTGCTGGTCCGTTTCGCCACTCTGGCTCGGGCAACTCCTCGCCCAAGTCGGTGTTGCGGGCCATCCAGGCAACCACCATGACGCACACCATCACCAGGGCCAGCCAGAAGGTGGTGTACAGCAGCACCCCGAGCGCAGCCAGCTTAACCATCCACACGAGCGCGGTGGCTCCAGCCGTCGGCATGCCCTTGGAAACCAACCAGTTCGACGCCCGCCGTTCACAGCGCGCGTAGGCACGCCATCCGCGGCCAAAGGCGCGGCCGAGGCGTTCTGCGGTGCTGGTGCGAGTCGTGGTGTTCATGGTCGTCTCCTACTGCTGAGGGATGCCTATTTCAGTTTGGTCCATTTCATTCTGTTTAGGGCTTCAATGTGTTCTCTTGCTGCTTCAGGACGCTTCGTCATCCGGTTCCAACGGGCCAGGGTCGGGCTCCACGCCGATGCGGTATGTAGCAACGAAACGCGGCCAGTCCACATGGTCAACGAGATCGATGTCCTCGATGACACTGACCTTCGCGCTGGCACGCTCGAACAGCGCGATGCTCTTGGCGGGATAGTTGTTGCGCGACGGATAGAGCACCCCGTCGAACAGCACCTGGCCGTCATCTCCAAGCATCGCATGCACCTGGGCCGACACCTGCTGCGTGTGCGTGTAGTCGCGGCTGGCCAACTGCTCCAGGTTCAGGCCGAAGTAGCCCGCCATGACGCCCGGCGCCGTGAGGTCGGCCAGAAGCACGTCGTCCATCACGCCCACTGCGCGCACCATCCGGCTCTGGACTTCTTTCAGCGCGATCGAGCGCTTCGTGTCCGCAAGCCACTGGTGCTTATGAAACACCGACTCCATCAGCGCCGTGGGCAGGTCGCGCCCCAGGTAGAGCACCCCGTAGGCCTGGGCCGGGTCATCGTAGCGATTGGTGCTGCTGCGGCCATAGTACAGCGGGCTGCCCCGATAGACGACGCGGCTCACATGCTGGAGCAGCTCACCGGCATCGATCAGGAACGAAGGCAGCTCGTGGCTCATGGCGATCTCGCTTCAATGCACCTGAACGCCCAGCACGTTGAACACGGCCTCGGCCACGTCGTCGATCGTGCCATGCGTCACCGCATCCACTGGCGAGCGGCCGCCCAAGCCTTCGAGCGGTTCGGACAGTGCGCGGTAGATCGTCCAAGGGTCGATGCCCTCGACCTCCTGAAGCACGGTTTGGGTCAACTGCTGCTTCACCGGGTCGAGCTGCCAGTCGGGCAGTTTCTGGCCTCGCGGCCCCACGTTCAGCGCCAGCAGCCGACGGGCGAGGATGTCCTTGTAGATCTGCTGGCGCGACTTGTCCGCCAGCTTGGCGTACTCCGCGGGCGGCAGGTTGTGCGGCTGGTTGAAGGTTTCCAGCAGCACGGCGCGGCCTCGCTGGACGTCGGTTTCAGTCGGCGCCCAGCGCGTCTCAGCGCGCAGCGCAGCCGTCTTACGCTTCAAGGCGTGCTCCACCGTTTCACCTTCGAGGTTGGCTGGCAGCTTTACCGCCTCCACGCGCTCGTGAATGAACGCCTGCAACTCGGCCGCGAAAGCCGGCGCATCCCGGATTTCGACGGTATCCGCGAAGCGGCGCACATCCTCCACGGTGACACGCGGCAGACGGTCGGCAATGAATTCAATGGCGGTGGGCATGGTCATCTCCCAGGTAGGTTTGAGACAGGACTTACTCTAGTCTCCTTTGTCGCATTTGTCAACTTTGACGCCTAGAGAGCAACCTACCTGGCGAAAACAGCGTCTCCGCAGCATAGGCCGAGGCCAGCGGCTGGTCGCCGCGCAATCCATTCGTGCGGGTTCCACATTGACGCTGGAACCGCAACCCAGGCCCCGCTATACCGAAACGGTTAAAGGCCAAAGGGCCGAAACGGCAAGGGAATGGGGTGCAAGGGGAAAGGCCCTACCTCGAAAAGGCAAAAAGGCCTCCCGGTCGGCCCGCCACAGGACACCCGCATGCTCTCCCTGTTCCAGCGAAAACGGCCCCCGGTCGCCGGCGCGCCACCGCCAGCACCCGCCACCGTCCTCCCGAAAGGGTTGATGCGGCCCGAGTCGGCCGCATCGCTGCTGGCCACCCCGCGCCGGCAGAAGCTGCTGGAGCACATTTGGCAGCGCACCTCGCTGTCGCGCAGGCAATTCGCCACGCTGTACCGAGCGCCCCTGGAACGCTACGCCGAGCTGGTCCAGGCCTTCCCGGCCTCCGAGGCGCATCACCATGCCTATCTGGGCGGCATGCTCGACCACGGCCTCGAAATCGTCGCCTACAGTCTGAAACTGCGGCAGTCCCATCTGCTGCCCATCGGCGCCAGCCCCGAAGACCAAGCGGCACAGTCCGAAGCCTGGACCGCCGCCGTCGCCTACGCCGCGCTGCTGCACGACATCGGCAAGATCGCCGTCGATCTGCACGTCGAGCTGGCCGACGGCAGCATCTGGCACCCTTGGCACGGCCCGCTGCGCCAGCCATACCGATTCCGCTACCGCGACGATCGCGAGTACCGCCTGCACAGCGCCGCGACAGGTTTGCTCTACCACCAACTGCTCGACCGTGAGGCCCTGGACTGGCTCAGCGGCTATCCGTCCCTGTGGGCACCACTGCTCTACGTCCTGGCCGGGCAGTACGAGCACGCCGGCGTACTGGGCGAACTTGTCGTGCAGGCAGACCGGGCCTCGGTGGCCCAGGAGCTGGGCGGCGATCCGGCCCGCGCCATGGCTGCGCCCAAGCACGCGCTGCAGCGCAAGCTGCTCGACGGGTTGCGCTACCTGCTCAAGGAACAGTTGAAACTGAACCAGCCGGAAGCCTCCGATGGCTGGCTCACCGACGATGCCCTGTGGCTGGTGAGCAAAACGGTCTCGGACAAACTGCGTGCGCACCTGCTGTCCCAAGGCGTCGATGGCATCCCTGCGAACAACACCGCGGTGTTCAACGTCCTCCAGGATCACGGCATGTTGCAGCCGGCGCCCGACGGCAAGGCTATTTGGCGCGCGACCATAACCAGTTCCACCGGCTGGTCCCACTCGTTCACCCTGTTGCGCCTCGCTCCTGCGCTGATCTGGGAATCTGGCGAGCGACCGACGCCTTTTGCAGGCACGGTAGCGATCGACGCGGCAGTCGCCGAAAACGACGCCGAGGCGCCGAAAATGCCGCCTGCGGCCATGGCGAAGGCAGCCCCGAACGGTCAGAAACTTCCATCTTGGGAAGGCAGTAGTACCGTCACCGCCTCACCGCCTAAGGCCCAGCCCGTGTCCGATGTCATGGAGGACATGCTGGCAATGGTGAGCACGAGCGGCTCGCCTGGTGCCGAGCAGGATGTGGAGCCGGTCGCACAGAGAAGCTACCCCGCAGACCCCAGCACTCCTATGCCAGCGACTGCCGCAGTGCTTCCTTCGCCACCACCATCTACTGCTAAACCACCCCTAACAGCAGCGCCCCCGTCAGGCGAACATTTCATGATGTGGCTGAAACAGGGAATTGCTTCGCGCCGGCTCATCATCAACGACGCAAAAGCGCTCGTGCATTCCGTGAATGACACGGCCTACTTGGTCAGCCCAGGTGTGTTCCAGCGCTACGTCCAGGAGCACCCTCATGTCGGCACGCTGGCACGGCAGGACAAGATGCCGGATTGGCAGTGGGTGCAGAAGCGCTTTGAGAAACTGGGGTTGCATCGAAAGCACGACAGCGGCTTGAACATCTGGATCTGTGAAGTCACCGGGCCGCGCAAGTCCCGGAAGCTGCATGGGTATTTGCTGATCGATGCGAATTGGTTGTTCGATGCAGTACCACCCAACAATCCTTATCTCAGAGTTACGCAAGAGATTTGAGCATGGAGTCCTACGTGGCGGTGAGATACGGTAGAGTTCGCCTTGGTAGGTTAGCGGCTAGCCAAGGTGTCCAGCACAAAGTCAGCGCGTTGCGCCACTCTGATCTTGGGCAACCGCGATACCGCATAGCCCAGCGCTGGATAGGTGCGCTGAAGCCGCTCGAATTCAGCCCGCGCTTCATCCATGCTGTGACGGCGTTCTTCGTCCTGCACATAGATTTCAGGCCACGGCGTGGCCAGAAAGATGCGCGAGTGGTAGCGATGCGACTGGGCAATCGTGTCCAGAATAGTAGTGCCGTCCAGTGCCTGGGGTGCTGCCGCCGCGTCGATCAGGCCACGGTCGAAGAACACCCATTGCGTATTGCTGCGTGGCGCATTGGCATGGTTGTCTAGCGCAAGGTCGATGGCCCCGCGCAGGAAGGCCGTCATGTCGAGCCACGGCAGGGCCTGGCCGCCCGTGCGTGTTTGTTCCTGAACAATACGCCGTCCAGGCTCCTCAATTACGGCATCCCTGGATTTCCATTCAACCCCCACAAACGAGAACGACGATCAACTATCTCCTGAAAGGCCATCAGCATCCATCAAGGCCAGCATGCCAACAATGAGTGCGTGCATGCCCTGTTGAGTTCGGCCTCCATCTCGGCTTCCTCCGTCGCACGGTCTGCATCCACGACGGGTTCCCGTTCGGCGACCGAGTACACCGTGTCGGCCACGGCAAGGCAGTGGAACGCCACGGTGGTCAACAGCCAGCGCGCATGCTCCATCGATATGCCGTAGGCCTGAGCGATGTGGCGTTGGTGGCCGACGATCTTGTCGAGCATGGGCTGGGTCGCCGCCAGACGGCGGATCACGTTGGGTACGCCTTGCCGTCGCCAAGATGCTTGGGCTTGAGCATCGGCGTCTCGTGGGCGTGCAGCACCACGTGGCGACGCAGTTCGTCATCCAGCGCCTTTACCATCGGCTGCAGTTGCGCGCCGCACGCACCGACCCACTGTGCCAGCGTCGAGCGGGCAACAGTAAGTCTGATGCTCTTTGCGCATTCAGATGAATGCATTACGCCCATACGAAATCCGAAATCAGCTCGGCCGCGCACAGCAGATGGCAGTTGTCTATGGCTGTAAATGCGCTTCCCGCAGAGCCATGTCCTCTCTCAGAATACGCTGGATCTCCAGTATCGCGGCCGCGCTCTGTTGCACGCTGTGCCCCGAAATAATGACTTTCTCGGACTGTGCGCCGGGAAGATGTGCGCTGCGATAAGGCACAAGACCGTCATCGGAATCATCGAGGGCCACTTCGGAATTGGCTTGGGCCACGATCGAGTGATAGCGCACCTGGGATGAGATGGGAAAGCCCGCCGCCGTACGCACGAACGGATCGTTTTCGTCGAGATTGTTCACGCTATTGGGAATGGTTGCCAGGCTTTCACGGCTGCTGGCGGCCGCATTGGGTGTCAGTGTATGGGCGAGTTCTTCGAGCACCGTAATGGGAAAGCGGATAAATCCCGCCATCCAGCGCCCCAGGCGTCCACCCGCGACCGATGTGCCCCGATGAGGCGCCGCGATGAAGATGGCACTGCTGACATTCGGGAAGGGCTCGAAGCGCAACATGGGATCAATGCGCCTGATCTGCTGCGGCGTCAACCGACTGTGATCCGCAGCCAATTGCACCAGCGATTGATCGGTTGACGACACCATCAACCGCGCGATGACCCCGCCCATGCTATGCCCCACCAGCACGAGGTCGGACGACGCCGGCGCTTGGCCGGATGGGTCGAAATGCGTCAGCGTATCCCCGAGCGCCCTGCGAATCATGGCGTGGTTCAACGCGACTGGCATGTTGGTCGGGTAGTAGACCTGCCAGATCTGGTAATGCTGGCGCAGGGCCTCATCGCCCAGGATTTCGTTGGCGAGTTCCACCCAGGCTTCAGGGCTGCTGGCCAGTCCGTGCAGCATGACGATGATCCGCCTGTTCGGATCGTAGGGCTGCATCAAGTAGACGTGCGGGCGGTCGATGCCACCCTCGCGCCCGAGCAGGCTGCGCAGCGACTGGCGGTTGAAATTGGCACGGGCCAGCCATACGCCATAGCCGGCCGTGAAATTGGCCGCCAGCGGCACACGTTGGCCGCGCAGCATAATGGCCGATTCCACATAGGGGTCATGCACCGTCAGACGGGCTGTACGAGCATGCAGCACGCTGTCCAAGTTGTCTCCGTCGGGATGCAGCAGAACCGTCATGGACGGCGCGGGCATCTCGCTCCAGGGCAGCGGTTGCTGATCATGTTTTGCCGCTGGGCGACCACCCCGAGTTGGGGCGGCGCTCAGGGACTCGTCCGGAATGACCGCCACAAGCTCGGCGCCAAAGCCGTCGCGCCGGTAGAGGCTACGCAATCCACGGAAAGACAGGGACGAGGCTGGCAGGAGTTCGGCTGGCACCGCCGTACTGCCCGGTAAGCGCGCGCCGCGCATATCCAGCTTCAGTTCCCAGCCTGCAATGTTCCAACTGGTCTGGTCGGGCAACTGCGTCGGCATTTGTTGCCGAACTTCGAACATGCCGGTGGCCGCATGCTCGACGGCATAGTTATACCAATCCCGCACTTGGGTCTGGCGATCCTCGAAGGCCCGCTCTCCCGGAGTATGGTCACCAAGGAACAGATAAGCATAGGCATAGCGAATCGTCTCAAGCCAGGCGGCTTGCTGCGCTGAGCCGGGCTTCATGGCCTGAGCCTGCGCCAGCCATAGTTCGGACAGTGCAGCCAGGCGTCTATCCGTGGCGACCCCCGTCACGGTAGCCAAGGCCTCCGCGCACTCCGAGGAGATCGGCTTTGCGCATGCCTGCTCATCCAATGCCGCCACCCTGATGGTCTGGACAGTCGCATCGCTGAGCTTGCCACGTGTCAGGATGTCGCCGCGCTTGAGTTCGATGGCCTCCCTGGCAGGTAGCGTATGAACTTCAACCACTGGGCCGAACTCGCGCAGGATCGAGCAGCCCCCCAGCAGCAGCGGAGCAAGAGCGGCGCATGCAATGAGAAGGCAGGCCTGCGGGAACCTCATGGATTCACCTCGTTGGCAGGGATGCCTGGCACGCCTTGTCGAATCGACATCGAGAAGTCATCCTCTGACACATCGGAAGCAAGGGCACGTTCGTTGATATGCCCCAGTGCCTGCAATTCATCGTAACGATAGCCAGGCGTCAATCCATGCAGGTCGTAGACGTACCGCGCAAAATATCCAGACAGCAGCAGGCGATAGTCCATTGGCAATGCGGGCGCAATGACCCGGGCCAGCTCGAATACGATGGTCGTGCAGTTACTGGTTAACGTGTTGTAAAAGCGCGGTTTCTGCCGCAGTTCATTGGCCGCGTTCAGATACTCCAGAAACAACGCGCGGGCACTCGCCTGATTCATCTGCAAGCGATAGAGATAAACATCTTCGCCTCGCGCGTTGCTGCGCGTACGCACAATGTCTCGCTCATCGGCGGCTACCAGGATCTGCTCGAACTGACGGAAGAATCCTCCTACCGCCGAGAAGGACTCATGGCGTTCCTTGCGAATTTCCAGCGAGAACACCACGCGTTCACCGCCATCGAAGCCGAACGACACCAGGGTGTGGGCGATGTGCGGCCCCATCCAGTAGGAAAGCACCAAGTCGGCGCTGCGCAGACGATCCAGGTCGTATGTGCGGCTCTCCCACTGCGGGGTGTAGTCGGTTTCGCTGCGCCACTGGAAGTTGCGCACATTATTCAGGTGAACATGGTTGCCGTCGATCCTGGCCTCCAGCAACTGAGCGACATCGTCAGCCCATACACGCTGGTGTGACGGCTGCAGCGTCCCCCACCACATGAGCAGGGAGGCGGCTGCGATCACAAATGCGAATCCGGCGATGTTGCGATTGCGCCGCCCAAGCAAGCCCGCCCGCGACAAGACAACGGTCACACCCAATGTGGACCACATGGCAATGACGAACCATCGCACCACCGAAGGTCCCGGCATCTGATGCCACAGAGCCAGCGCACCCCACACAGTCAGCAGCAGTACCACAAAGCCGATCGCCAAGCCTGCAAGGGCGCGCAGGACTCTGTGCATCACTCCGCTCATTGAGGCTGCAAAAGCTCAAGCAACAGTTGCCGGTGCGCATCCCGTAACTGCACCAGCGAGATGGAAGGATTCCCCTTGGACAGCATCGAGGAACTCAGCCACAGCACTGCGGGCGCGAGCGCCAACGGGAAGAAGTGTTCGGTCAAGACGCCTGGGCGAATGACGCCTCGGCGTATGTTGCGGTGGATGATCGTCTGCGCCCGCTCTTTCAGCCCGAGCGCAACTTCGTTGTGCCAACGCTGCACCAGCTCTGGAGTTCGGGCGCTTTCGGCCAGAAGCAGCCGGTAGATCGACATCGTGGCAGGGGAGCTGAAGGTCGCGTACAGGCGATCCAGGTAGACATCTACCAGCTCTGGCAACGTCAGATCCTCATCCGGGAGCCAGCCCTGGAAATCACAAATCTGCTTCGTCGTACGTTCGAGCAAGGCGTGAAAAATTTCTTCCTTGCTTTTGAAGTGGGCATAGATGCCAGCCTTGGACAAGCCCGCGCATTCCGCCAGGCGCTCCATCGACACTGCGTTGTATGTCCGATCCGCGAATTCGACCAGGGCCGCGTCGAGTATTTCCTCTTTCCTGGCGGCAGAGGACAGGTAGCGGCGCTTGTTGTCTGGCGCGTCATCTTTCTTGGGTGGCATTCAAAGGCTCTGTTCAAAGATCTGAGGGGTGTTCCCATGGGCCTGTCACCGGCTCTACCAAGAATCAGGGCCTTCCTTGAACCCAAGCCGGCAGCTCGAATTGACCTGCGTCAATGACCGACGAGCCCGCTGATTGCGGTTCTTGGATTGTAACGTATAATTGAAAATAACCGTCCAGTCGTTTGTTTTCAGATTTCACAATGCAGATCAACACAGGGCGCGAGTGAACCTGGCACATCGGGTTACGACACAGGAAGAGCGCCCTATCAACCAGCCGGGGAACACGGGGATGCACATATCAACAAGGAGATGAAGTGGGCTTGACAGCACTTGCAAGCAAGAAAGTAGGGCCTGCGGACACCAGCCACGAACCCCGCATTGCGCGGGTGGCAGCCATTCCCTCCTCTGCGACCAGACCCTCTTCAGCCCGATACCTGTACGGAACGTGACCATGCTCCCAACTTCCCCGTTGTTTCCTGCGTTCAGATTGCGCGCTGCCTCGTTGGCCCTGAGCGCCGTCGTCTTGACCGGCTGCATGTCGCTCGCTCCGGCGCCAGACACCCCGCCATTGCCCGTGCCCGAAGCCTGGCCCGCGCATCTTGGATCAGGCACCGACGGCGCCCACGCGGGAGAGCTTGCCTGGCAGGCGTACTTCACCGACCCCCTGCTGCAACGCCTCATCGAGACCGCGCTGGAAAACAACCGCGACCTGCGCGTGGCCGCGCTGCGCGTCGAGGAAGCCAGCGCCACATTCCGCATTCAGCGCTCGGATCGTTTTCCTGCCATGGGCGTGGGCGCCCAAGGTGGACGCGCGCGCGTCCCTGGCGACCTGAACATGTCGGGCCGATCGCAGGTGGGCGGCGAGTACCGGGCCGAGGTGGGTTTGACCACCTGGGAACTGGATCTGTGGGGTCGGATCCGCAACCTGGAAGACGCCGCCCTGCAAACTTGGCTGGCTTCCGACGCGGCTCGCCAGGCCGTCCATTTGGCGCTGATCGCCCAGGTGGCAGACGGCTATCTTGGCCTGCGCGAGATCGACGAACGCGTGGCGATCGCACGGCAAACCGTGACCACCCGCGAGGAGTCCTATCGCATTTTCCGGCGCCGCGTCGAAGTCGGCTCGACCTCGAAGCTGGATCTCACACAGGTCCAGACCCTGCTGAACCAAGCTCAGGCGCTGCTGACGCAGCTTGAGCAAGCTCGCACCACGCAACTGCACGCCCTGGCACTGCTGGTAGGCGCTGATCCCGGCCCGCTGCCCGCCAAGGCACCCTTCGATGAAACGACGGTTCTGGCTGAGCTGCGGGCCGGTCTGCCTTCGGAGCTGCTGGTCAGTCGCCCGGACATCATTTCCGCCGAACACCAATTGCGTGCCAGCAATGCCCACATCGGCGCGGCCCGCGCGGCGTTCTTGCCGCGCATTGCGCTGACCGGCAGCTTCGGCACGGCCAGCTCCGACTTGAATGGCTTGTTCGATTCCGGCAGTCGCGCCTGGACCTTCATGCCCACCCTGTCGCTGCCCATCTTCGATGGCGGGCGCCGCCGCGCCAATCTGGAGCTGAGCGAAGTGCGCCGCGACATCGCCGTCGCCGGATACGAAAAAACCATTCAATCGGCCTTCCGCGAGGTGGCCGATGCGCTGAGCGCAAAGCACTGGCTGGCTGAGCAGTTGACGATCCAGAGAGCCAACCTGGAAGCGCAAAGCGAACGCGCACGCCTGGCCAAGTTGCGCTACGACAACGGCTCGGCCGCCTTCTTGGAAGTGCTGGATGCCCAACGCGATCTGCTGGGAGCCCAGCAACAACTGGTACAGGCGCGCCGCGCGCTGCTGTCCAGCCAAGTGGCGCTGTATGCCGCGCTCGGCGGCGGCACCCTCGCCGCAGCCGGCGAGGCACAGGGTGCGGCCTCGACTCCCGCTTCCACCCCATCAACCCGTTAAGGCACGCCGAACCCATGACTGTCTCCCCCTCTCTCAAGAAAAAACTCCTGGTCGCTTTCGCTGCAGCGGTTGTTGCCGCGCTGGCCTGGTGGAGCTGGACGAGGTTTACCGACAGCGGCCCGGGCGAAGGATTCGTCAACGGCAATGGCCGCATCGAAGCCACCGAGATCGACGTGGCCACCAAGCTTCCCGGCCGCATCGAAGACATCCTGGTGCGTGAAGGCGATTTCGTCACAGCCGGCCAGCCACTGGCCAAGATGCGGCTGGAAACGCTGGAAGCGCAGCGCGACGAGGCCCTGGCCATGCGTCAGCAGGCTGAGCATTCGGTGACCGCGGCGCAGGCACAGGTGGCGCTGCGTGAAGCCGACGTGACTGCCGCCTTGGCTCTGGTTGGTCAGCGCGAGTCGGAACTGGACGCCGCGCAACGGCGCCTGACACGCTCCAGCACGCTGTCGAGTGAGGGAGCCGCCTCGATCCAGGAACTGGACGATGACCGGGCGCGCGTACGGGGCGCCCAGGCGACCCTCGCGGCCAGCAAGGCACAGGCCGCCGCTGCCCGCGCCGCGGTCGAAGCCGCCAGGGCGCAGCTTGTCGGCGCGCAGTCCAGCGTGTCCGCCGCTACGGCCAGTATCAGCCGCATCGAAGCCGACATCCGCGACAGCGAACTGCGGTCTCCGCGCGACGGACGGGTTCAGGTGCGTGTCGCGCAACCCGGCGAGGTGCTTGGAGCGGGCGGACGTGTCTTGAACCTCCTTGATCTGTCGGACGTGTACATCACCTTCTTCCTGCCCGAAACCGTGGCCGGCCGCGTTGCGCTGGGTTCGGAGGTTCGCATCATTCTGGATGCCGCGCCCGAGTATGTGATTCCAGCCACCGTTTCCTTCGTCGCCAGCGCAGCGCAGTTCACCCCCAAGACGGTGGAAACCGCCAGTGAGCGACAAAAGCTGATGTTTCGCGTGCGCGCACAGATCTCGCAGGAGCTGCTGCGTGAGCACCTGAACCAGGTCAAGACCGGTCTGCCCGGCGTAGCCTGGGTCAAGCTCGACGCCAAGGCCGAGTGGCCTCAGAACCTCTCCGTTCGTGTGCCGGAGTAAGGTATGAGCCACAGCGCGCAGCTCGCGACCGTTGCAAGTGTCCGCCAGGTAAGACTGCGCTACCGCGACGTCATTGCCTTGGATGGCATTGACCTGGACATCCCCGCTGGACGGATGGTCGGTCTGATCGGCCCCGACGGCGTGGGTAAGTCCAGCCTGCTCTCGTTGCTGGCCGGTGTGCGCATCATCCAGGAAGGCACGGTCGAGGTGCTCGGTGGCGACATGGCCAGCAAGGCCCACCGCAAGCTGGTGTGCCCGCGCATCGCCTACATGCCGCAGGGGTTGGGCAAGAACCTGTATCCGACGCTCTCGGTCGAGGAGAATCTGCAATTCTTCGCGCGGCTGTTCGGCCATGACGCGCCCGAGCGCCGCCAGCGCATCGATGAGCTGACCCAGGCCACGGGCCTGTTCAAATTCCTAGCACGTCCGGCAGGCAAGCTCTCCGGGGGCATGAAGCAGAAGCTGGGCTTGTGCTGCGCGCTGATTCACGACCCGGATTTCCTGATTCTCGATGAACCGACGACCGGCGTGGATCCGCTGGCGCGCGCACAGTTCTGGGATCTGATCGAACGCATCCGCGCCGACCGCCCCGGCATGAGCGTGATCGTGGCCACCGCCTACATGGACGAGGCGCAGCGCTTCGACTGGCTCGCCGCCATCGACGACGGCAAGGTTCTCGCCACCGGCACACCGAAGGAATTGCTGGAAAGAACAGGCAGCCCGAACCTGGAAGAGGCGTTCATCCGCCTGCTCCCAGAAGAGAAAAAGCGCGGGCACAAACCGGTGGTCATTCCTCCCTTGCCGGAAGACGGCGCCGACGACATCGCCATCGAGGCCAAAGGGCTGACCATGCGCTTTGGCGACTTCGTCGCCGTCGACAGCGTGTCCTTCCGCATCCGGCGCGGTGAAATCTTCGGCTTCCTCGGCTCCAACGGCTGCGGCAAGTCTACGACGATGAAGATGCTCACCGGGCTACTGCCGGCGAGCGAGGGACGAGCCTGGCTGTTCGGTCATGAGGTGGACCCGCATGACTTGGACACCCGCCGCCGCGTCGGCTACATGTCGCAGGCATTCTCGCTCTACAGCGAAATCACGGTACGCCAGAACCTGGAGTTGCACGCCAAGCTGTTCAGCGTGCCCCCGAAGGACATTCCGGGCCGCGTCGAAGAGATGGTGGAGCGCTTCGGCCTGGTGGAAGTCATCGACAGCTTGCCGGCCAGCCTGCCTCTGGGCATACGCCAGCGCCTGTCGCTGGCAGTCGCCATGGTGCACAAGCCCGAACTGTTGATTCTGGACGAGCCGACCTCCGGGGTCGATCCAGTAGCGCGCGATGCATTCTGGCGGCTGCTCATCGAGCTGTCACGTCGCGACCGGGTGACGGTCTTCATTTCCACCCACTTCATGAACGAGGCCGAACGCTGCGACCGCATGTCAATGATGCATGCGGGCAAGGTGCTCGACAGCGACGTGCCCGCCAAGCTGGTCGAAAAGCGCGGCGCCGAAACCCTTGAAGAGGCCTTTATCGGCTACCTTATCGAAGCCGACGGGGGCACGGCCACCCCCGCCAGCCAGGCCCAGGCATCAGTCCAGGCGGCTGAGCCACCTGCTGCGCACGCCGCGCACACCGGACAGTCCTCGGGTGGATTCAGCCCACGCCGCATGTTCAGCTACCTGTGGCGCGAGTCGCTGGAACTGCGGCGTGACCCGGTGCGCGCCACCCTGGCGCTGGGTGGTTCGCTGCTGCTGATGTTCGTGATCGGCTTCGGCATCACCATGGACGTCGAGGACCTGAGCTATGCGGTGCTCGATCGCGACCAGACCACGCTCAGCCAAAGCTACACGCTGAACCTGGCCGGCTCGCGCTACTTCACAGAGCACCCGCCTATCGTCGATTACGAGGATCTCGACCGGCGTATGCGCAGCGGCGAACTGTCGCTGGCCATCGAAATCCCCCCTGGCTTCAGCCGCGACGTGTTGCGGGGCCAGAACGTGCAGATCGGCGCCTGGATTGACGGCGCCATGCCGCAGCGCGCGGAAACCATCCAGGGCTACGTTCAGGGCATGCACCAGCAATGGCTGCTGGTACAGGCCAGCGAGCGCGGCGGCGCCAGCATGGCTGGCAACACCAACGTCGAGACGCGCTTTCGCTACAACCCCGATGTCAAGAGTCTGCCGGCCATGGTGCCGGCGGTGATCCCTCTGCTGCTGCTCATGCTGCCGGCCATGCTGACCGCGCTGGCAGTGGTGCGCGAGAAAGAGACGGGGTCGATCACCAATCTCTACGTGACACCGGTCACGCGCATCGAGTTCCTGCTTGGCAAGCAGTTGCCCTATGTCGGCCTGGCCATGGTGAACTTCCTGCTGATGAGCCTGCTCGCTGTGACCATCTTCGGTGTGCCGGTCAAGGGCAGCTTCTTCACCCTGGCGCTGGCCGCGCTGATCTTCTCCTTCGCCGCGACAGGCATGGGGCTGCTGGCCTCGGCCGTTACACGCAGCCAGATCGCGGCCATGTTCTTCGCCATGATCGGCACCCTCATACCGGCCACCCAGTTCGCCGGCCTGATCGATCCGGTGTCCTCGCTCGAAGGCTCCAGCAAGTTCATCGGCGAGATCTACCCCGCCACGCACATGATTTCCATCAGCCGTGGCGTATTCAGCAAAGCGCTTGGCCTGGCCGACCTGACAGGGCCGCTGTGGTCGATGCTTTTGTCGGTCCCGGTGATTCTCGGCGCAGCCGTTTTGCTACTCAAGAAGCAGGAGCGCTGACATGGGCAGAAGAAACCTGGCCAACATCTACGACCTTGGCGTCAAGGAATTGTGGAGTCTCTGGCGCGATCCGATGATGATCGTGCTCATCGTCTACGTGTTCACCGCGTCGGTCTACACCTCGGCCACGTCCATGCCGGAGACGCTGCACAACGCGCCCATCGCCATCGTTGATGAGGACAAGTCGGCGCTGTCCCAGCGGATTGCCTCGGCCTTCTACCCGCCGCAGTTCACCCAGCCGGCCATGATCGACTATGGGGACGTGGACCCGGGCATGGATGCCGGGCAGTACACCTTCGCCCTGGTCATTCCGCCCAACTTCCAGCGCGATGTGCTGGCGGGGCGCTCGCCCGCCGCGCAGCTCAATGTCGACGCCACCCGCATGAGCCAGGCCTTCACCGGCAGTGGCCATGTTCAACAAATTTTCACCGGTGAAGTCAACGAGTTCGTCAAGCGTTATCGCAGCACCACCGCGCCACCCGTGGATCTGGCCTTGCGCGCGCGCTTCAACCCCGCCCTCGACAAGGCCTGGTTTGGCTCCGTGATGCAGATCATCAACCACATCACACTGCTGTCCATCATCCTGACCGGCGCAGCGCTGATCCGCGAGCGCGAGCACGGCACCATCGAGCACCTGCTGGTGATGCCGGTCACGCCCGCGCAGATCATGCTTTCCAAGGTCTGGTCGATGGCCCTGGTCGTGCTGATCGCCTCCTTCCTGTCGCTCACCCTCATGGTGCGCGGCGTCCTGGGCGTGCCCATCGAGGGCTCCATCGCGCTGTTCTTCGCCGGTGCAGCGCTCAGTCTGTTCGCCACTACGTCGATGGGCATCTTCATCGCCACGCTGGCGCGCAACATGCCGCAGTTTGGCATGTTGATGATGCTCACCATCATGCCGCTGCAGATGCTGTCGGGTGGCACTACGCCACGCGAAAGCATGCCCGAGATCGTGCAGAACATCATGCTGGTCGCACCCACCACCCATTTCGTGGAACTGAGCCAGGCCATCCTTTATCGGGGCGCGGGGCTGGAGACGGTGTGGCAGCCCTTCCTGGCGCTGGCCTTGATCGGCGCGGTGCTGTTTTTCCTGTCGCTGGCACGCTTTCGCAAAACGATCGGCCAGATGGCCTGATCGTTTGACCGCCCGATTGGGCATTTCAACCCAAGCAAGGAGTTTGACCATGAGCAATGAAACCATCCCCCTCAACCTCTTCAAGGCGAACCTGGAACTGCAACTGCGCCTGCAGCGCCTGATGCAGGAAAACGGCCAGCAATGGCTGGAGAACGCCACGCGCGCGGGCAGCGAAAACATTGCCGAGTCCGGCACTGAGATCGAAAGCCTGCTCAAGGCCCAGAACTGGCAGGAGTTGGCCACGCTGCCCGCGCAGGCCTTCTGGCGTCAGTTTCAGCACCAGATGGGTGGCGCGCAGGCACTAACGCAAGTCGCAATCAAGAATCAGACCACCTTCACCCAAGGCCTGCAGCAAGCCATTCAGGACTGGCAGAAATCGGTCACGCAGGCCGTAGGCCAGGCAGATGCGATATTGCCGTTCCAGGATATTTTCAAGCAATGGGGAGCGGTGTGGGCCAAGGCACAGGACAAGGACGCACCAGCCAAGACAGGTGGTCGCAATGCCGGCTGAGCAACGCACTGCACTGGTCACCGGCGGCAGCGGCGGCCTGGGCGAAGCCATCGCCCGGGCCTTGCACGATGCGGGCCATACCGTGCTCATCGTCCATTCGCCGGGCAATGCCAGCATTGGCGCGTGGCTGAAAACCCAAGCCGGCGAAGGTTACGACTTCGCCGCCTACGGCGCGGATGTGGCCGACCATGCCCGTTGCCAGGAACTGGCTGACCGCATCCACACAGACGGGCATCGCATCGACATCCTGGTCAACAACGCGGGCATCACGCGCGATGCCACGTTCCGCAAGCTGAGCTACGCCGATTGGGATGCCGTCCTGCGCGTCAATCTCGATTCCGTATTCAACGTGACCCGGCCATTCATCGACGGCATGCTCGACAGGGGCTGGGGCCGGATCATCAACATCTCCTCCATCAACGGCTCCAAGGGGCAGTTCGGCCAGACCAACTACTCCGCCGCAAAAGCCGGCATGCATGGCTTCACAAAAGCCCTCGCACAGGAAGTGGCGCGCAAAGGCGTGACGGTCAACACCGTCTCGCCGGGGTATCTGGATACGAAGATGGTGACGAGCATGGCCGAAGACGTGGTCAAGCAAGTGGTGGCCGGAATTCCCGTGGGCCGCCTGGGACGGCCTGCGGAAGTCGCAGCACTGGTGGCATTCATCGCCAGCGAGTCTGCGGGATTCATGACCGGCAGCAACGTCTCGATGAATGGTGGCCAGCACATGTACTGACTGCGGCAGGGCCGCCAGGGCGCTGTGTCGGCGGCTCCTTTCCATTCATTTTTTCCGTTTCATCATAGAGGGAGTGCCCATCGCCATGAATCAAGACACCACGACATCACCAACGGCCGCTTGGGGGCAGTTGCTGTGGGACCCGTTGCGACTATCGGCGATGGCAAACGAGTATGCAGTGGATGCCTGGCAGCGGTCCATTCTGTATGCCGACGTTCGCCGCCAACGCGGTAACCAGTACCAGGCGCATTTGGAGGAGCAGACGCCGAACGTACTCGACTTCGCCTCTGAGGTCATCATGTCCGGGCTGGACCTTCCGCAGCCGGTCAACTATGGCCTCGTACGTATCCTGCCGCCAGCCGACACGCCGAGCGATCCCCGCAAGCGACCGTTCGTGGTGGTCGATCCACGCGCGGGCCACGGCCCGGGCATCGGCGGCTTCAAACCCGACAGCGAGGTCGGGGCAGCCCTCAAGGCAGGGCATCCCTGCTACTTCGTTGGCTTTCTGCCCGATCCCGTTCCCGGTCAGACCGTCGAGGACGTCATGCGAGCCGAAGCGGCCTTCGTGCGCAAGGTCGGCGAGCTGCACCCCGACAGCCGCGGCAAGCCTGCGGTTATCGGCAATTGCCAGGCGGGCTGGCAGATCCTGATGGCAGCCGCCGTCTGGCCCGAGCTGTTCGGGCCGATCATCGTGGCCGGCGCGCCACTGTCGTACTGGGCGGGCGACATGCCGATGCGCTACGCAGGCGGCCTCACTGGCGGTAGTTGGTTGACGGCATTGACCAGCGACCTAGGAGCTGGTCGGTTCGATGGTGCCTGGCTGGTTCAGAACTTCGAAAACCTGGACCCGGCCAATACGCTTTGGACCAAACAGTACAACCTGTACGCCAAGGTCGACACGGAAGGCCCGCGCCACCTGCAGTTCGAGAAGTACTGGGGCGGCCACGTCTTCCTGAACGACGTGGAAATGCAGTACATCGTCGACAACCTGTTCATCGGCAACAAGCTGAGTACGGCCCAACTGGTGACGTCCGATGGCGTGCGCATTGACCTGCGCAATATTCGCTCGCCGATCGTGGTGTTCTGCTCTTATGGGGACAACATCACTCCACCGCCCCAGGCCCTGGGCTGGATCACCGACCTGTACCGCAACGACCTGGATGTGGTGGGACATGACCAGACCATTGTCTACGCCACCCATGACAGCATCGGGCATCTGGGCATCTTCGTCTCCGGCAGCGTCGGGCGCAAAGAGCACCAGGAGTTTGCTGCCAACATCGACGTCATCGACGTGCTGCCAGCCGGCATCCACCACATGCAGATCGACGAGCATCACGACGACGCCCAGGAAGGCGAACCAGCCAGTGACGCCTACCTGACCCGGATCCAGCGCAGCAATATCGATGAAGTCCGTGAGATCGTTCGCCCCGACCCGGAGAACGATCGCCGCTTCGCGGCGGTGGCGCGGATCTCCGAGGTCAACCTGGCCTGCTACCGCAGCTTCGTGCAGCCATGGGTCCGAGCCCTGGTCACGGATCAGGGGGCGAAGTGGCTGGAGCCGCTGCATCCACTGCGCATGGGTTATGAATTGTGGTCCGATCGGCACCCGCTGGCCGCCGCTGTACAAGAAGCGGCGCAACAGGTGCGCGAACATCGCCAGACCGTCTCCGAGGCCAATCCTTTCCTGCAACTGCAGACGGAGTTTTCCACCGCCGTCGAACAGATGCTGGATCAATTCCGTGATTGCCGCGACCAAATCTACGCACAGGCCTTTGACATGCTGTACAGCCTGCCGCTGGTTCAGGCCATGACAGGACAGAGCCTGCACGACGATGCGCCGCCGCGACCCCATCCTAGCGAGACGCCCGAACATCGCCAGTATCTGGCGCAAGAGTTGACACGGCTCGAAGCGGATATTCACAACGGCGGGATAACCGAAGCCGCCATACGGGCGCTGTTCTTCGTGCTCGCGGCGCGTGGGGAGGCCGACGGGCGGCACTTTCGGCACGCAGAGGAACTGGTGCGCCCTCATTTGACAAATGACTTCGACATGCAGGCTTTCCGCCACCTCGTGCGTCGGCAGGCTTTGCTCATGAGGCTCGATGAGGACGCCATGGTGTCCGCCATCCCCGGATTGCTCAACGGCATAGCGCCTGAGGACATCCGACAGGTAGCGGGAATGATCGTGCAGGTGATTGGCAGCGGTGATGTGCTGTCCGCACACGAGCAAACCCGACTGGAGCAGGTTTCCACCCTGTTCAAGCGGGCGGCGTGCGAGGCGCAGGCGGCTTCGGCGCTCGCGATGGCAAGTCCCGCCAATGAAACGTCCGCTGCAGCCGTGGACGGGAACTCGGCACCCGCCATGCCAAGCTCTGCCGGTGACACTTCCGCTGCGGTTATGGACACGAAACCCCAAACATCCTCGCCAAAGCCGAAGGCGCCTCAGAAGAAAACTGTGTCCAAGACGCCAGTCGCGCTGCGGACAAGTCAAACACGGCGAGGGAAAGGCAAATGACGACCTCGTCCACACCGGTCGATGCCACTGCCGACGCATTGCAGGTTCTGCGCAACCGCACCTTCGACGAGATCGCCATCGGCGACAGCGCCAGCCTCGAACGCGCGTTTTCGCCGCAAGACATCCACATGTTCGCGCTGCAATCAGGCGATGTGGACCCGGAACCTGCTGCGTCCTCAAGCGCTCGGGACACCACGGAGGCCATTTGTGCAAACGTCCTGATCTCGGCTGTGCTGGGAACACGGCTGCCGGGGCCTGGAACCCAATATGTCAGCCAGAGTCTGTGCTTCCTCGGAGCGGTTCGGCCCGGTGACAGGCTGACCGTGCAGATGCAGGTGACCAGCAAGGACACGGCCACCCACCATGTCACGCTGGCCTGCACCTGCACCAACCAGACGGGGGTGGCGGTTTTCCAAGGCCAGGTAGAGGTCGTGGCGCCCACTGAGCGCATGGAACGAGCGCGCACCGCGTTGCCGGAAATACACCCGGATGCGCAGGGCCGCACAGGCCTGCAGCACCTGCTGGCGCATGTCGCGCACTTGCAACCGATTCGGGTGGCCGTCGCCCACCCGTGCGATGCCCCCAGCCTGTCCGCCGCGCTCGAAGCGCGCCAGGCGGGGTTGATCGAGCCGGTGCTGGTCGGGCCACGGGTGCGGCTCGAAGCAGTCGCCACCGAGGCCGGGTTGGACCTGACCGACGTCGCCATTGTGGACGTCCCGCACAGCCACGCCGCTGCGCAGCAAGCTGTCGCCTTGGCAGCCGCAGGTGAAGTCGAAGCCCTGATGAAAGGGAGCCTGCACACCGACGAGCTGATGTCCGCGCTGGTTTCGGCAGCAGCGGGGTTGCGCACCAAGCGCCGGGTCAGCCATTGCTTCCTGTTGCAGACACCTGCCTATCCGCGCCCGTTCATCGTTACCGATGCGGCGATCAATATCGCCCCGACTCTGGAACAGAAGGCAGACATCATCCGCAACGCCATCGAGCTGGCGCAGGTAATCGGCGTGCGCGAACCCAAGGTCGCGATCCTGGCCGCGGTCGAGACGGTGAGCCCGACGATGACCGCCACGCTGGACGCGGCGGCGCTGTGCAAGATGGCTGATCGCGGCCAGATCACTGGCGGCCTGCTCGACGGGCCGCTCGCCTTCGACAACGCGGTCTCCATCGCCGCTGCGCGTACCAAGGGGATCGTCTCCGAGGTTGCCGGGCAGGCTGACATCCTCGCCGTGCCTGACCTGGAGAGCGGCAACATGCTTGCCAAGCAGTTGATCTTCCTGGGCGGAGCAGCCAGCGCTGGGATCGTCCTTGGAGCCAAGGTGCCGGTCATTCTGACCAGCCGTGCCGACTCGCGTGATACGCGCATCGCCTCATGCGCGATTGCACTGATGCTCGCCCACCACTATCGGCTGTCACCGCCGTGAATCGACATATCAGTCATTTATCCATCTTATTGGAGGAAACACCATGAAGTACTCATTTTCTGGCCGCGCAGCCCTGGTCACCGGTGCAGGATCCGGCATTGGCGAGGCCATCGCGCGACTTCTTGCGAGCAACGGCTTGAGTGTCGTCGTCTCGGATGTCAGCGCCGACAATGCGCAGCGCGTCACCAGTCTCATCAACGCCGAGGGCGGCCACGCCGTGGCCAATGTGGCCGACGTGGCACGCATCGATGAGGTCCAGGCTGCCGTGGCCTGCGCGGTCGATGCGTTTGGCGACCTTCATTTTGCCGTCAATAACGCCGGTATCAGTGGCGACCAGAGTCCTGTGGGGGAACTGGACCCTGCCGCCTGGAGCCGGGTGATCGATGTCAACCTGAACGGCGTGTTCTATGGCCTGCGCCATCAGATTCCCGCCATCCTGCGCTCTGGAGGCGGCGCCATCGTCAACGTCTCCTCCATCCTCGGAGTGGTGGGCGACGCAGCGAACCCCGCGTACGTCGCAGCCAAGCATGCTGTTACCGGGCTGACCCGGTCGGCAGCGCTGGCCTATGCCCCCAAGGGAATCCGGATCAATTCGATCCATCCCGGTTACGTACGTACGCCCATCCTGGATTTCCTGGATGAATCGGCCCTCCAAGAGGCCGTTGGCCTGCATCCGATCGGTCGCCTGGGTACACCGGACGAAATCGCCCATGCCGTGGCGTTTTTGCTATCGGAAGGAAGCAGCTTCCTTGCTGGCACCCAGCTCATCGCCGATGGCGGCTACACAGCGCGCTAAGTCTGAAGACGATGAGACCGCAGACAACCGCGCACACCTTGGCGAGGTCGCACGGACGGCGCGCAGAGAGGACGACCTGATGGACGTCACCATGGCCCGCTCTAGGCGCCACGAACACAGACTGATCCTTGTGCTGAACTGCGGCTCATCCAGTATCAAGTTCGCGGTGTTCGATTCCTCGGCCGCGCCACTGCCGCGCCAGGCATTGTGGAATGGCAAGGTGCAGGGAATCGGTGGCGCCAACCCGGATTTCGGAGAGACGGGGGTTGCGCCGTTCCCGATCGAACTGGAAACGGCACATCCGTATCGCGCCGCACTGCGCCTCATCCGCGATCGTGTCAGCCAGCGGCTCGACGGCCGCCGGATCGGTGCGGTCGCCCATCGTATCGTCCACGGCGGCAGTAAATACTTCATGCCCGTGCGCGTGGACGCGAATGTCCTGGCCGACCTCAAGGGCTACATTCCTCTGGCCCCGCTGCACCAGCCATTCGCGCTCGAAGCCGTGGAGATCCTGCTGCGGGAGCAGCCCGATCTGCCACAGATGGCCTGCTTCGACACGGCCTTCCACCACACTTTGCCCCAGGTCGAGAAGGTCCTGCCGTTGCCCTATGCCGCATGGGAGCGCGGTCTGCGTCGGTACGGGTTTCACGGCCTGTCGTATGAGTACATGGCAGTGGCCTTGCCCGAACGCCATGGCGACGCCGCGCGCGGTCGCACCGTCGTTGCCCATCTGGGCAGTGGCGCCAGTCTGTGCGCCATGCGTGGACTCAAAAGCGCGGCCACCACCATGGGCTTCTCCGCGCTCGACGGCCTGATGATGGGCACCCGCACCGGCGCGCTCGATCCGGGTGCGGTGCTCTACCTGATGGAAATCGAGAAGCTCTCACTGGAGCAAGTGGGGCGCGTCCTCTATCACGAGTCCGGCCTGCTCGGCGTTTCGGGAATCTCGGCCGAGCCGCGCGTCATTGTCGGACACGAGAACGATGCAGGCGAAACGGGGGAGCGAGCGCGCTTGGCACTGGCCCTTTACGTGCGCCGCATCGTACGCGAGATCGGGGCCTTGGTCGCCGTGCTGGGTGGCCTGGACATGCTGGTGTTCACGGCGGGTGTCGGTGAACACAATGCGTTCATTCGCGAGCGCATCTGTGCGGCGCTGGGCTTTTTGGGCATTGCCTTGGATACCGATGCCAACGCCAGCCACGCGGCGACGATTTCCAGCGATCACAGTCAGGTCACCGTGGCGGTCGAGCCCACCAACGAAGAGTGGATAGCCGCCAGCCATGCGCTGTCCTGCCTGGACAGGGAGAAGGCGCGATGACGATCGATGCCTTCCATGGATTCACGCTCGCCATCCTGCTGTTGTTCGTGGGCAAGGGCTTGGTTGCGCGTTGGGGCATCTTGCGTCGATACAGCATCCCGGAATCCCTGGTGGGCGGCTTGGCCTGCGCCCTGGTTGTCTTCGCCCTGTACTACGGTGCGGGGATCGTCATCAGTTTCGATCTCGAAGCGCGTGACGCGCTGCTGCTGTACTTCTTTGCGGCCATTGGCCTGGGTACCGACGCCCGCACGCTGCGCCATGGTGGACGGCCCTTGCTGATCCTGTCGGGGTTGGCCATCGGGTTCATGGTGCTGCAGAACCTGGCCGGGATGGAGATGGCACGCGCCTTCGGCCTGGATCCGCGCACCGGGCTGATGGTGGGATCGATTTCCCTGACAGGAGGCGTGGGCACCACCTTGGCCTGGTCCGATCACTTCGTTCACAACCTCGGCATTGCGCAAGCGCAGGAACTGGGATTGGCAGCGAACATGATCGGCCTGATCGCGGCCTGCACCATCGGGGGCCCAGTCGCAAGCTTGCTCATGCGTAGGCATCGGCTTCAAGCCTCTGGGGACAGCGCCCTGGAAATTGGCACGCTGCACAGGGATGAGCAGCATGCCCGCCTGGACTACTACGGCCTGCTGCTGGCATTGCTCTGGCTCAACTTCGCCTTGATGTTGGGATACGGAATCAATGCCTTGGTCGCGCGTACCGCCGTCACGCTGCCCGCCTTTGTGGGCTGCCTGCTGGCCGGAATTCTCCTGCGCATGGCGGCCGACTGGATGAGGCCAAGTGGGCGCGGACGTTTATGGAACTGGCCGAGCATGCAGCCAGGCATCGCCCTGGTTTCCGACATGTCATTGGGCCTGTTTCTGACCATGGCGCTGATGGGACTCAGGCTCTGGGAACTGCAGCCCGTGCTCGCCTTCATCACGGCGGCGATGCTGGTGCAGATTGCCTTGGTCATCGCATTCGTTTTGCTGATTGTTTTTCGGGCAATGGGCAAGGATTACCAAGCCGCCGTGGTGTGCGCGGGTTTCGGCGGTATTGCGCTGGGATCTACCGCCACTGCCATCGCCAACATGACGGCGGTGACTCGGGAGCATGGTGCGGCACGCGAGGCGTTCATTGTGGTGCCCTTGGTATGTGGGTTCGTCATCGATATTGCGAACGCACTGGTAATCAGCCTGATGGCCGGTTAGGCGAAGCGAAACAGCGGAGCGAGCTGGCAGATGGATACATCGCTGACGCGCTGGCGAGGCGTCGTCGCCCAGGAAATCGCAATCGACTCCCGTTTTCAAGCAAGGGGCTCTTTCTACTTGTGCAGAAATAGAGGTAATACGCTTTGACGAATAAAAAGAACGGCAATATCGACTCAGCCATCAATCCGAAGTTGGATGGGGAGGCCCATGTCGCTTGGGCACAGGCTTGGTCGTCTATTTCGCCGGAGACATCGTTGCTCGCGTGGGTGGACTGGGCGAGCCATTTAGCAAACAGTCCTGGCAAGCAAGCCGAGCTTTTGGCGTTTGCAGCCTCCCTGTCCGAGCAATGGATGACCGTATTGAAGAAGAATCCGGCCAACCCGGACCGGGGAGCCACCGCTCCTGACCGGTCACCTGTCAATGACCGCCGCTTCAACGATCCTGCATGGGATCAATGGCCCTACGACCTTTTCCGCAGTTCATTCGTCAATCAGACCAAATGGTGGGAGCAGGCCACGCAGGGGGTGTGGGGAGTGGATCCGAAACACCAACGCCTGCTGGCGTTTGGCGCCAAACAGTGGCTGGAAATGCTTTCGCCCGCCAACGCTGCGGTTTTCAACCCCGTTGTCCTGAAAAGAACCATCGCAGAGCAAGGCGCCAATCTAGCGCGGGGGACGTCCAACTTTCTCGACGACTTGCGTCGGCAACTATCCGGCCAGCCTCCCGCGGGAACGGAGAACTTCGTCGTTGGGCGCGACGTAGCGGTCACGGAAGGAAAAGTCGTTCTGAGAAATCGACTGATCGAACTGATTCAGTACACGCCCACTACCGAGAAAGTCCATCCCGAACCGATCCTGATCATTCCTGCCTGGATCATGAAGTACTACGTACTGGATCTGTCACCGCATAACTCGCTGATACGGTATCTGGTTGCGCAAGGGCATACGGTTTTTTGCATCTCCTGGAGAAATCCGGATGCTGAGGATCGAGATTTGGGCATGGATGAGTACCTGGAGTTCGGCCTGCATGCAGCGCTGGACGCTGTGACTTCCGTCGTCCCCGGGCATGGAGTCCACGCGGCTGGTTATTGCCTGGGCGGAACGCTACTGGCCATTGGTGCTTCAGCCATGGCGCGTGATGGCGATACGCGGCTGGTGTCGGTAAGCCTGCTTGCCGCACAGACGGACTTCAGCGAACCGGGCGAGCTGAGTCTTTTCATCAACGAGAGTCAAGTGGCGCTGTTGGAAGCCAGCATGGCTCAAACCGGTTATTTGACCTCCGACCAGATGAGCGGAGCTTTTCAGCTACTGCGTTCCTACGATCTCATATGGTCTCGCATGATTGACGAATACCTATTGGGCGATCGCCGGGCAATGACCGACCTGATGGCTTGGAATGCCGATGGGACTCGCCTCCCCGCGAAGATGCATTCGCAGTATCTCCGACGCCTTTACCTGAATAACGATCTCAGCGCGGGGCGTTATCCCGTCACGGGTCGCCCCGTTTCAGTGGGAGACATCGCTGTACCGGTGTTTTGCGTCGGCACTGCCTCGGATCATATTGCGCCTTGGCGCTCGGTTTACAAGCTGCATCTCCTATCTTCGGCCGAGCTGACTTTCGTGCTGACCACTGGAGGACACAACGGCGGCATCGTGAGCGAGCCCGGCCGAGGTAACCGCCAATATCAAATCCATACCCGCGCGGCCGGTGATGGATACATGGCGCCGGATGAGTGGCAAGCGACGATGCAGACGCATCCGGATTCCTGGTGGCCCGCATGGTCGGCGTGGCTGCGAGAGCGTTCCGGTGATGTTGTTGCGCCTCCGCTCATAGGTGCTGAATCCAGTGGATACCCCACTGTTTGCGACGCCCCAGGGGAATATGTACGCAACTGAATAAGCGTATCCCGCGTCCGCTATTGCGACACGGTATACGCAATATCTGTTCGTCATCCCGTTCTACTCTGATAACTGGAGACATTCATGTACTCAAGAATCCTGGTTCCGCTCGACGGAAGTCCTACTGCCGATTTGGCGCTCCACCACGCTGCGGTGCTGGCACGCCTGAATGGCGCAACCATCGTCTTGCTGCACGTCATCGAGGAGATGAAGCACAGCAACGGCTTCGAGAGGCCGAGGATCTATATTGAAGAAGTGAGGCCGGGCTTCCTGGCGGCCGGGCAGAAGCTGCTGGACGAGGCGGCGCTGCGGCTGAGGCAGGGAGGCCTGGTGGTTGAGACCGTCCTTCTGGAAAGCAACGGCGAGCGCGTCTCGGTGCTCATCGCTCAGCAGGCACTGACTACTCAATGCGAGTTGGTGGTGTTGGGTACCCACGGACGCCGGGGCGTGGACAGGCTGCTAATGGGAAGCGATGCAGAGCAGCTCGCTCGCATCGCACCAGTTCCAGTGATGCTGGTGCGCCAGTCCCAATCGGTCATTGTGACTGCAACCCCTGGGCAGGGTGGCACGCCAGCGTGACGAAATTTCAGTCCACCCACCCCGCTGAACGGAGGCTCAGAATCGCAGCCACCTTGGTGCTGCTATTGCTGAGCGCCTCCGCACAGGCCCAGTCCTGCCAACAGGACAACCCGCTGCGCGCAACCGGAACGCTCAATCTGCGGATCGACAACGACATGTTCGGCGGCATTGGACAAGATCAAGGGTACTCCAACGGGTTTCTCGTCAGTTGGGTCTCCCCCAATCTTGTGGATTATCGCGATGACCCTTGCCTACCGCGTCTCGTCCGTGGGCTGAATCGTTTTCTCACAGTGCTGCAACCCGAGGGTTTTGACGAACAGAACATGACCATCGGCTTCGGGCAGATGATGTACACCCCGAGCGACAAAACGCGCAGCGACCTGATCAAAGACGACCGCCCTTTCGCAGGTGCAATGATGTTGAGCCTTGGCTACAACGCGCGGCGCGGCGATACGCTGCGCACCTCACAAATCCGTGTCGGTGTTGTAGGCCCCTCGTCCCAGGCCAGGCAAACCCAGAACTGGTGGCATGACACCATCGGAGTGGACAAATTCAATGGCTGGAGACACCAATTGCGCGACGAACCTGTACTGCAATTGCTGCACGAACGCCGAACGCGAGTCTTCAGGCAAGAAAACGTCAGCGGTTGGAGCTGGGACCTCACCCGCCACTGGGGCGGCAGCTTCGGCAATTTCGCCACCTACGCGAATGTCGGGGGAGAATTGCGCTATGGCCTGCGCCTGCCGGACGATTTAGGCACCGCGCCGCTGCGGCCGGCCGGAGAAAATACCTCGCCCGTGCGCACGACCGCTGGAAGCAACTGGAACGGACACCTCTTCGCAGCACTCGACGCCCGCTGGGTTTTGCACGACATCACGCTGGATGGCAATACCTTCAAGTCCAGTCATAGTGTTGATAAACGGCCATTCGTGGCCGATGTCGGCTATGGCATCGCGATGACTCAGGGCAACTGGCGCATCGCGATAGCCCGCTACCACCGCACACGCGAATTCCGGGGGCAAGACGAAATCCCGGTCTACGGAACGATCACTGTAGGACGGAAATTCTGATGCAGATCAGTTCCTTCCTGGACTCAACACGGGCCATCCCGTCGTTATTCGTCGGCACGAGCCTGGTTGCCCGGATGAAGCATCGACTCCGACCAAGCGCCTGAGTTTCGATAAGCGACCAAGGACAACTCACAAGAAAGGAGACAACTGCATGCAACGACTCACCCTTGCCCTTCCAGGCAACGAAGATTTCGCCCGTCGTCTCGCGCAGACATATGGCGGCGATGTCGGCCGCATCGAAACGCGCCGATTCCCCGATGGCGAGAGCTATGTCCGACTGCATGGCGAACCTACCGGCCAGATCGTGGATCTGATTTGCACGCTGACCCATCCTGATCCGCAATTCCTGCTTCTGGTTTTTGCCGCGGACGCCGCACGCGAGCTCGGCGCGCGCGAAGTGAATCTGGTTGCACCATACCTGGCCTACATGCGCCAGGACAAACGATTCCATGACGGCGAAAGCGTGACATCGCGGTCTTTCGCACGCATGGTCTCATCGACGTTCGACAAGCTGCTCACGGTGGATCCGCATCTGCACCGCTATCCGACGCTCTCCGCGCTCTACACGATCCCCACCACCACCCTGCATGCCGCGCCGCTGCTGGCCGACTGGATCGCTGAGCATGTCGAAAAGCCCTTGATCGTCGGCCCCGATGAGGAAAGCGAGCAATGGGCCGGCTCCATCGCATCCCGCATCGGCGCGCCGCACGTCGTACTTCGCAAGACACGCCATGGCGATCGCAGCGTAGACATCGAGGTTCCCGACCTGTCGGTCTGGCGTGACAGAACCCCAGTGCTGGTGGACGACATCGCATCATCGGGCCGCACGCTCGCCATCGCGGCGCACAAGCTCGCCGAGCAAGGAATGCGCAAGCCGGAGTGCGTGGTGGTGCATGCCCTGTTCGCCGAAGATGCCTGGACCCTATTGACACCGTTGTTTGCCCGGATCACATCCACCGACACGGTACCGCATCCGAGCAACCGCATTGGTCTTGCTTCGCTGATTGCCGGCGCGCTTTCCAGCGGCCAGACCGATCCGCGAACCTGATCTTCCACCTATCCCGCTATTTTCAAGGAACCCGAAATGCCCTCTCAGGCTAACCTCGCAATCGATTGGCGTGCTGGTTACGGGCCCATCGCGCACAGGTCTGAAACCATCGAACGTATGCAGGCCCTAGTGCAACGTCTGGTCGCGCAAAGGCGTATAGCAGACGAAGCCTCGGCCCATGCGCTGCTGGCTGCAGCCGACCGGGTGGCCTGCACGGCCATGAGCGTAGTGGCGCATATGACCTATGCCCGGCGCATCGACCGAAGCGGCTGCCCACTGGGCTCCGATGATTTCAAACAAACGCCCGAAGGCCACACCGGCGGCTCGCTCAACATGGTGCCAGCCTTCGTGGGTTATCTGTTGGCCAACGCGCTGACCGGGACGACACGCGGCTGGCTCATGGGGCAGGGGCACTGCGTGGCCGCGATCGAGGCGGTGAACGCACTGACCGGCGATGTATCCGCCGCCCAGCGTGGACGCTACGACCGCAGCGAGGCGGGCCTGTCGCGTTTGATCGCGGACTTCTACTCCTATGCCATCGATAAGCAGGGTCGGCCCGCGGTACCGCTGGGTAGCCATGCCGGGCCGAACACGGCCGGCGCGATCTCCGAAGGCGGCTATCTGGGGTTCGCCGGGCTGCAGTATGTGCACACGCCGTTGCCGGGAGAAAGCCTGGTGGCATTCCTCAGTGATGGCGCTTTCGAGGAACAACGTGGCTCGGACTGGGCGCCGCGCTGGTGGCGCGCCGAGGACTGCGGCTTCGCCATCCCGGTCATGATTCTCAACGGACGGCGCATCGAGCAGCGCACCCAGATCGTGCAGGAAGGTGGCGCTACCTGGCTGGCCGAGGACCTGCGCCACAACGGCTTCGATCCGGTCATCGTTGATGGACGTGATCCGATGGCGATCGCATGGGCCATTGTTGAAGCCGAAGACACGCTGAGCGCCTTCGCCGCACGCTCGGACCGGCGCTATCCCGTCAAGCTGCCCTACGTGATCGCCGAGACGGAGAAAGGTTTTGGCTTCCCGGGCGCGGCGACCAATGCCGCCCACAACCTGCCGCTGGACGGCAATCCGCGCGAGGATGCACAGGCACGCGAGGCCTTCAATGCAGGGGCTGCGGCGCTGTTCGTGCCGGAGACCGAACTGGAAAACGCGCTCACCATTCTTGCGAATCACGGCCAGAGCCGGCGCTCGCGCGAAAGCGAGCACCCCATGGCCCGACGCCATCCAGCGAGTCCTCAACTGCCGATGCCGACCTGGGGGCCAACGGAGGTGTCGGGCAGCGCCATGTCCGCACTGGACCGTTGGTTCGTGGAGCTGGTGCAGGCAAATCCACAGTTGCGCATCCGGATCGGCAATCCCGACGAACTGGCCAGCAACAAGATGGGGGCCACTCTGGCGCTGCTCAAGCACCGCGTCAACGTGCCCGAACCCGGCGTCCCGGAATCGACGGATGGCTCGGTGGTCACCGCACTCAATGAAGAAGCCGTTGCGGCCGCCGCCCTCGCCAACAAAGGGGGGCTGAACCTGATCGTCAGCTACGAGGCATTCGCGGTCAAGATGCTTGGATTGATGCGCCAGGAGATCATCTTCGCGCGTCGGCAGAAGGAGCTGGGCCAGCCGCCAGGCTGGATCTCCGTCCCGCTGATCGTCACATCCCACACCTGGGAGAACAGCAAGAACGAGCAGTCACACCAGGACCCGACCATTGGCGAAGCATTGCTGGGGGAGATGTCGGACACCGCACGCGTGTTGTTCCCGGTGGATGAAAACACGGCGTGCGCCGCGTTGCGAGCGGTCTACGCCAGCCGCGGCCAAGTGGCTTGTGTGGTGGTCTCCAAGCGCGACACGCCGAATCACTTCAGTGCCGCCGCGGCTCAATCGCTGATCGAGCATGGAGCAGCCCATGTAGCCGGCGATCCGTCCACCGCACAACTGCAATTCGTAGCGATTGGCGCCTACCAGTTGGAGGAAGCGCTCAAAGCCCATGCCCGCCTGGAGCACCATGGGCTTGCGTCGTGCATCACCGTGGTGGTCGAGCCCGGCCGTCTACGCATTCCGCGAGACGAACTTGAGGCCGCCTTCGTGCTCGGTGACGAATCCCTGCAAGCGCTCTTCCCGCCTCACCTGCCGCGCGTGTTGATAAGCCATACCCGCCCTGAGCCGATGCTGGGCGTGCTTCGCCGCATTGACAGCGGCCCTTCGAAGACGCGGGCTTTGGGCTACATCAACCACGGCGGCACCCTCGATGTGGCTGGAATGCTGATCGCCAATCGATGCACCTGGGTGGATGCCATCTATGCCGCTGCGCAAGTGACCGGCTGGAACAGTTCGCAGGCTGCTGCTGCCGCGACCGACGCGTGAATTTCAAGTGGTTCTGACACGGTCCGCAGTGACCGCGCCAGCTCCTGATTTCACAACCCACCAACAAGCGAGGAGACAACTTCATGCTCTCACTGACCAGCCTGGGCGGTGCCGGTACCGTCACCGGCTCCAAACACCTGATCACATATGGCAGTACCCGCATCCTGATCGACTGCGGACTTTTCCAAGGACTGAAGAACCTGCGCGAGCTGAACTGGCAGCATCTTGTCGTTGAGTCCAAGGACATCGATGCGGTTGTACTGACGCACGCGCACCTGGATCATTGTGGATATCTCCCCCGATTGGTGCTGAACGGGTTCCGCGGGAAGATTTTCTCGACGCCAGCCACACGGGACGTCGCCGAACTCATCCTGCTCGACAGTGCTTGGTTGCAGGAGAAGGATGCCGAGTTCGCCAACCGGAAGGGATTTTCCAAGCACAAGCCAGCCCTTGCCCTGTATCGGGTCCGAGATGCCGAACGCACGCTCTTGCAGTTCAAGCCCGTGCCACTGCATCAGGAGACGGTATTGCCGGGCGGTGCACGCCTGGTTCTACGCAGGGCCGGCCACATTCTTGGAGCGGCGACGGCGCAGATCGACATCGGCGGCAAGCGTTTGGTGTTCTCCGGCGACCTGGGCCGCTATGACGATGCGGTCATGCCTGATCCTGAACCCGTCACGGAAGCGGACTACATCATCATCGAGTCCACCTATGGCAATCGTCATCATGACCGTTCCGATGCCGTCGAAGCGCTAGGCGACATCATCGAGCGTACGACTCGCCGCGGAGGCACCGTAGTGATTCCCGCTTTTGCCGTAGGACGCGCGCAGTCGTTGATCTATGACCTATGGCTGTTGCGACAGCGCGGTCGGCTCCGCAACGTGCCCGTCTATCTGGACAGTCCCATGGCCACCAGCGCAACTGCGCTGCTGCACCGCCATGCCGACGACCACAAGCTCGCTCAACACGATTTCGAGACGGCATTCTCAGAAGTCACATACGTGCGCGACGTTGAAGAGTCCAAGGCGCTATCGGCGAATCGATACCCCAAGGTGATTATTTCCGCCAGCGGCATGGCCACCGGCGGCCGCGTGCTGCATCACATAGAAGCGTTTGGCGGTAGCCATCAGAACACGCTGCTGTTCTCTGGATTCCAAGCAGCAGGTACGCGCGGGCGCAAGCTGCTTGAGGGCGCTCGCGAAGTCAAGATCCATGGACGCTGGATGCCGATCAAGGCAGAGGTCGCCGAGCTTGCGATGTTGTCGGCTCATGCCGACAGCGATGAGCTGATGCGATGGCTGCGCGGCTTTACCAAGGCGCCGGAAAGAGTGTTCATTGTTCACGGTGAATCTGATGCCTCTGAGGCGCTGCGCGAACGTATCCAGCGCGAACTCAATTGGCACGCATCGGTGCCCATGCAAAACCAGGAGTTCGCCCTGTGAGTGCCCGCATCACGCCCCAGACACCCGCCTTGCAAGCATTGCGCATGCGACTGCATGCCCAGCATCAACCCGTCGTCTTGATGCGTACCGATTGCCATGTCTGCCGTGCCGAAGGGCTGGCACCGCGGTCACAGGTACTGATCATTGCCGGCGACCGCACTGTGCAAGCGCTACTGTACCAAATCGACAGCGATCTGCTCAAAACCGGACAGATCGCTCTGTCCGAGGCCGCCTGGGATGCCCTGGACATTCATGAGGGCGATCTTGTGCAGGTTCGGCATCCTCCGCTGCTCGAATCGTTGTCGGCCGTGCGTGCGCGAATTCACGGCCACCGACTGCAAACGACGGAGTTGCAGGCGATCGTCCGTGATGTGGTCGATGGTCGCTATACCGATGTCGCACTTTCGGCCTTCCTGACCGCAACGGCGGTACTGCCTCTGGATATGCAAGAGACCATCCATCTCACCCGTGCGATGGTCGATGTCGGGGATCACCTGCAATGGCAGGCTCCGATTGTTGTGGACAAGCATTGCGTGGGCGGATTACCGGGAAATCGCACCACGCCGTTGGTGGTTGCCATCGCCGCAGCCAATGGATTGGTGATGCCCAAGACCTCATCACGCGCCATCACCTCTCCCGCTGGCACCGCGGACACCATGGAAACGCTGGCTCCTGTAGACCTGGACCTGGATACGCTCAGAAAGGTCGTGGAGAAAGAGGGTGGATGCGTGGCGTGGGGCGGCGCGATGCACCTCAGCCCCGCGGACGACATCTTCGTGCGTATTGAGCGTGAACTGGATATCGACACGCAAGGACAACTGATTGCCTCGGTGTTATCCAAGAAGATTGCAGCAGGGGCGACCCACATCGTGATCGATATTCCGGTTGGGCCAACCGCAAAAGTCCGCAGCCGGGAAACTGCCGAGCATCTTGCGCATCACCTTTCGGAAGTCGCCGCGTCATTTGGCCTTGTATTGCGTTGCCTGTTTACAGACGGGAATCAGCCTGTCGGCAGAGGTATCGGCCCGGCGTTGGAGGCGCGCGACGTGTTGGCCGTATTGCGCAACGAGGCGGATGCGCCGCAAGACCTATGTGACCGCGTGGCGTTGGTGGCGGGCGCGGTGCTTGAGCTTGGCGGCGTCGCCAAAGAAGGGGAGGGACTTCGGTTGGCTCATGAGACGATCAGCAGTGGCCGCGCGTGGGAAAAATTTCAGAGAATCTGCGCGGCTCAGGGGGGATTTCGTGAGCCGCCCCAAGCTCTCTATGTCGAACCGCTTTTGGCAACCACTTCAGGCCGAGCAGTACACATCGACAACCGTAAGCTTTCTCGTTTAGCCAAATTGGCCGGTGCGCCTGAGAGTCCAGCCGCAGGGATTCAATTGCAGGTGCGCTTAGGTGACGAGATAACACGCGGACAACCATTGATGTTTTTGCATGCGCAAACCTCTGGAGAGATGGCCTATGCACTCGCATACGTACAAGGCATTGGGGACATTGTAAAGATTGAACCTTAGCGCCGTGGATAAACAGGGCTCTTGAATGCTCGGTCAAACACAGCCCGGCCTCTCGTTTGGAAAAGTTGAACGCCTACATCTCATGCTCAAGAACATATGAAAAAACATCGCTTAAAAGAAGTTTTCAACCTGCATCGCGTGGAGCAAACAGAAGGAGGTCGTCAGCGCCTGAATAGGAACATTGCTCATGGAACTGCGGCACCTGCGTTGCTTTATCGTTTTGGCCGAAGAACTTCATTTCACACGGGCGGCTGAGCGTCTTCACATTGAGCAACCTCCTCTGTCCCGCGCCATCAAGGAGCTTGAGGACGAGTTAGGCGCTGTGCTCTTCGACCGGGACCGCCGGGGCACCCGACTGACCGCTGCGGGTGCCGTGTTCCTGCAGGACACTCGCCGGCTATTCACCGTCCTGGAGCAGGCCCGCGAGAACGTCAAGGCTGTCGCGGCGGGCTTGCGAGGCAGCCTGCGCATCGCCGTATCCGACGGCGCGCTCGATCCCCGGCTGTCGGCGTTTCTAGCCCGTTGCCGTGCCGAAGAACCCGAGATCGAGATACGGATGTCCGAAGTGCCTTTGGCCGAGCAGTTGCGCGGCCTGCGCTCGGGCGACTTCTGCATCGGATTCGCTCATACCGCCGACGTCGGTGATGGCATCGTCGCCGAACCTATCTGGCAGGACCCGCTGGTGGTCGCCTTGCCAGCCCGGCACGCACTGCTCGTCCACAAGGAGGTTCCACTCCATGAACTCCGGGGGCATCCTCTTGTCCTGTGCGATCCCCAGGTGTGCGAAGGCTACTGCCGCGAGTTGGCGCGCCTCCTGCAGACCCAGGAACACAAACTGAATGTCGTTGAGGAGGTTTCCTCGCTGGACATGATGCTCACCTTGGTCGGTGCCGGCTACGGCGTGGGCTTCATGACGGCGACCAAGATTCCGGTCAGCCAGCGACCGGACGTGGTGATCCGTCCATTGGCGCTGGATACAGCCGTGATCACCACCTACCTGCTTCGACTCGAAAGCAGCAACTCATCGGCTTCGCTGGTGCGATTTATCGACCGCCTCCGGGACCCTTCGAGCGACTGACGCAACGGACCGCACCACTTAAGATTGGGCATCGGCACGAAGATTGCGTTCCGTTGCACTCATCAGCTCTGCCGCACTTATGCTGAGGGCAGCGGAGATTTTCAGTATCAATGCGAGCGTGGGCATGTGCTCCCCACGCTCGATCTTGCCCATATGCGAGCGAGCTATACCAGCCATGGACGCGAATTCATCCTGAGCGACTCCCTGCGCCAAGCGGGCAGCACGCACCGCTTGGCCGAAGGCCAGTGCCGGCTCGGCTTCATAGGTGGTTGTGCCAGGGGGGCGGCCCGGTTGAACGCTGCGCTTCTGCATCACCAGAAGCGTCGATCAATCGACCGAATTTAACCACGTTAAAGATATCTCTTTTGGCTATCATGGTGGCTCGCCTTTTTGATCCGATCGCTTTGTGGGGGCTCTCATGCACGACGCCACCAGCCAGTTTTCCTTTTCCAATTTCAGGCTTGCCATAGCGCCTGGCGTACCGTCATCGCATCTTTCGGCATTGCTTGCGTTGCAGCGTGCGGAAGAGCCGGAAGTCACCATTTCGTTTCATGAGGTCACAGCCGATGATTTGATTGCGGGACTTCGGGAAGGCCGCTACGACGCGGGCATGACGCTTGAAGGATCGAGCGATCCGTCGCTGAAAAGCCAACCTCTATGGACCGAGAACATGGCCGTCGCCATGCCGTTGCGCTTTCCCTTACTTGACCAGGCGAAGCTCACGATCGCCGAACTGTTGGACTACTCCGTCTTTCGCTGGCCTGCAGAGAATTGCCCTTTGCTGGATCAGCGGCTGCCTTCTCTTCCCGCGGTGAGTCAACAGAACATTCAGCGTGTCTCTTCCTTCGAGATGATCGCGCTATGGGTCGCTGCCGGCTACGGCGTCGGGGTATCCGCGCAATCGCGCATTGAGCATGCGCAGGGATGGGGCATTCACACACGGCCGCTGTCTGACGGACCCTACGAGATCGTGACCCACCTGCAGCGGCCCTGCGGACAAGCCGACGTTGTTTCAGAGCGGTTCGAGCGCAGAGCACTGCAGGTCGCCAAGAATGCTCCAACCTAGTCGAGTGCCAATGTCCTCGTTCTGCGTCTTCAGTTCAAGGTGCTACACGTGCATTAGGCATTCCACTCGCCAAGCAGCAGACATCACTCGCGCTCTATGACACGGAGCAGCGCCGTTCTACGCTTCGACATGGGGCCAAACGCCTTCGTGACCCCTTCAACGGGTTTCCCTGCCTGCAATGAGTCAAGGATGTCAGCCCAGTCCTGCATGATTACCTTGCGGGACTCCACAAACTTCGTGTGATCGTAGGGCGCGCGCGATGAGTCCTTGCTCTTTTTGGAATGAGCGAGTTGAAGATCGACCCGCTTCTCCGGATATCCCAACAGTCCAAGGATCGTCGTTGCGGTCGAGCGGAAGCCATGGGACGAAAACCGTCCGCCATAACCCATGCGCTTGAGTGCTTGATTGAGCGTCGTTGCCGACATCACTTGTCCCGGCTTTCTGTAGCTCGGGAACAATACTTTGCCGCCGCCAGTTAGAGCATGTAGTTCCCTAAGAGCGGCCACCGCCTGCCGTGACAGGGGAACCAGATGGGGGCGTCGCATCTTCATGCGCTCGGACGGAATCGACCACATGGCGTTGTCCAGGTCGAACTCTTCCCAGGAGGCCTTGCGCAGTTCTACGGTGCGCACGTAGGTCAAAGCCATCAGCTTGAGGGCGAGGACTGTCGTCTGGTAACCCCCTTCGTTGTCCACACGATTGAGAAAGTCCGGGATCTCTGCCCATGTCAACGGAGGGTTGTGGCGGACCTGAGGGCGCTTGACCAGTCCCTTGAGCAAGGCGGCAGGATCGTATTCGCAGAGACCTTGGGCAGCCGCATAACTGAAGATTTGCCCACACCACTGGCGGATGAGGATCGCCACAGTCTTCGCGCCACGAGCCGCCACATCCTTGATGATGGGGCGCAGATGTGGAGCCCTGATGCTGCTGATCGGCAACTTGCCAATCCGGGGGAAAACATCCTTCTCAAGGTAGCTGGTGACCTGGTTGGTGTAGTACTCGCTCCAGTGAGCATTGCTGACGATCCACTCCCGAGCAACGGTCTCGAACGTGCGTTCGTATGTGTCGGCCTGGAGGGCGATCGCCGCCTTTTTCTCCACGATGGGGTCGAGGCCCTTCTTGACCAACGCCTTTGCCCGGTCCCGTTCCGCACGGGCTGCCTCCAGCGTGACCTTTGGGTACACCCCGATTGAGTACACCTGTTCAGCGCCGCCCAGCCGGTAGCGGTACCACCAGAGCTTGGAGCCGTTGGGCTGAACGCGCAAAAAGAGGCTGCCTCCGTCCCGGAGTTGGTACACCTTGGGCCTGGGCTGCGCCGTTTCCACTTTGCGCGCCGAGAGAAGATTGAGTGCTGTGAGTGCCATGTGTATAACGCCTCCAGTTTGGCCCGTTACACACTCCATTACACACATGAGCACTGGATTTGTCCAGCTTTCAGAATCGCTCGATGGACGATCAACCCTTTAAAAACATAGACTTAGAGTTGTTCCATGGAGGTTGATAGACGCCAGTAGACCTCAATCGTAGTTATCGACCATCAGCACGCGCGTCATGGCGTCACCTCCTGGCCCTTGCGGCCCTCTGCGCACAGGCGCGCGAATTCACGGTGTTCGTAGGCGATGTAGGCCTCCATCATGCTGCGGTAGATGGCCTCGATCACGTCGGGCTCGCCGCCCTCGGCCGCCGCACGCGCGCGCACGCGCTGCACGATGGCCTCGATGCGCGCTTCGTCGCGCACCTGGTCTTCGCGCGGCTTGTTGAGGGCAGCCTGGGTCATGTAGCCGCCGCGCTCCACGAGCAGCGGCACCAGGATGTCGTCCAGCGCGTCGATGCGCGCGCGCACCTCGGCCATGCTGGCGCAGGGCTGGGTCTTGTCGATTGCACGGGTGGTCATTCCAGCCCCTCCTCCACCAGTTCGGCCGCACGCAGCAGGGCGCGCGCCTTGTGTTCCGTTTCCTTCCATTCGAGCTCGGGCACCGAGTCGGCCACCACGCCGGCCGCCGCCTGCACGTAGAGCGTGCCGTCCTTGACGATGCCGGTGCGGATGGCGATGGCCACATCCATGTCGCCCGCATAGCTCAGATAGCCGCAGGCGCCGCCGTAGAGGCCCCGCTTGCTGGGCTCCAACTGGTCGATGAGCTCCATGGCGTGCACCTTGGGCGCGCCGGTGAGCGTGCCGGCCGGGAAGGTGGCCTTGAGCACGTCCATGCTGGTCATGCCGTCGTTGAGGATGCCCTCCACGTTGCTCACGATGTGCATCACGTGGCTGTAGCGCTCGACCGCGAAGGCCTCGGTCACCTTCACGGTGCCGGTCTTGGCGATGCGGCCGATGTCGTTGCGCGCCAGGTCGATCAGCATCACGTGCTCGGCGCGTTCCTTGGGGTCGTTCACCAGCTCCACTTCGGTGGCCTTGTCGGCCTCGGGCGTGGCGCCGCGCGGGCGCGTGCCGGCCAGCGGGCGGATGGTGACCTTCTGCCCCTCGGGCGTGCTCTCCTGGCGCACCAGGATCTCGGGGCTGGAGCCCACCACCTGGAAATCGCCGAAGTTGTAGTAGTACATGTACGGCGACGGGTTCAGCGAGCGCAGCGCGCGGTACAGCGACAGCGGCGATTCTGTGTAGCGCTTGTGGATGCGCTGGCCCACCTGCACCTGCATGAAGTCGCCCGCGGCGATGAGCTCCTTGGCGCGCTCCACGGCCGCCAAGTAGTCGGCCTTGGCAAAGCTGCGCTGTGCGGTGTGGCTCTCGGTGGGCCGCACCACGGGCGCGCTCACGGAATACTTGAGCTGGTCCTTCAGCTCCCGCAGGCGCTTCTTGCCCTTGGCGTAGGCCTCGGGCTGGGCCGGGTCGGCGTAGACGATGAGGTACAGCTTGCCCGAGAGGTTGTCGATGACCGCCAGTTCCTCACACTGCAGCAGCAGGATGTCGGGGCAGCCCAGGGTGTCGGGCGGGCAGGTGGCCTCTAGCTTCTTCTCGATATAGCGCACCGCGTCGTAGCCGAAGTAGCCCGCCAGCCCGCCACAAAAGCGTGGCAGCCCCGGGCGCAGCGCCACCTTGAAGCGCTTTTGGTAGCCGGCAATGAAGTCCAGCGGGTTGCCCGGGTGCGTCTCCACCACTTGGCCGTCGGTCACCACCTCGGTGCGCGCCGCATCGCCGAAGCCGCTGGACCGCAGCAAGGTGCGCGCAGGCAGGCCGATGAAGCTGTAGCGCCCGAAGCGCTCGCCGCCGACGACCGACTCCAGCAAAAAGCTGTGCTTGCCGTCGCCCTTGCCATGGGCCAGCTTGAGGTACAGGGAGAGAGGGGTTTCCAGGTCCGCAAAGGCTTCCGCCATCAGCGGGATGCGGTTGTAGCCTTCGCTGGCCAGGCTTTTGAATTCCAGTTCAGTGATCACAAGAAGATTCCCAGCTCGTGCGGCGCGGTCGCTGGCTGCGCCAGTGCGCCGCAGGATCATTCAGAGGAGTCGGCCCCGTGCTGGACAGCACGTGTGGGGCCACGGGCGCACGCTGGGGAGGCGCCCAGGTGCAGTCAGGGGTTCAACGACGCAGGCTTGCGCCAGGGCCAGGCTCCCCGGTCGCTGCAACCTGTGATGAACGTGTGGTGAATGAACATGGACCCGCAGTGTAGCAAAGCACTTTGTCACCTGCGCGGTGGATGCTGCAGCGCATCCACGCGAAAACCCTATTGCCGACCGCCCCTCGATGGCGCAACATTTAGAAACGAACGATCGTTCTTTTTTGGAGTTGCGCAATGCCCTTCACCCGTCGTCGCACCCTGCAGTGGGGTGCTCTGGCCCTTCCCCTGTGCCTGGCGCTTCCGGCTCCCGCATCGACGGAGCCGACGACCGCAGCCGGCGTCAAGTTCGAGCCCACCCTCGACCTGGGCGGCAGCAAGCTGCAACTCAATGGCGCCGGTGTGCGCTACAAGGCCGTGTTCAAGGTGTATGCCGCAGGCCTGTACCTGGAGAAGAAGGCGTCCACGCCTGCCGAGGTCTACGCGCTGCGCGGCCCCAAGCGCATCAGCGTGACCATGCTGCGCGACATCGACTCCACGGAACTCGGCAAGCTGTTCTCGCGCGGTATGGAAGACAACATGGACAAGGCCGCCTTTTCCAAGCTGATCCCGGGGGTGCTGCGCATGAGCCAGATCTTTTCGGAGCACAAGAAGCTCATGGCGGGCGAACAGTTCGTCGTGGACTGGCTGCCCGGCACGGGCACGCAGGTGACGGTGAAGGGCGTCCCGCAGGGCGACCCGTTCAAGGAGCCCGAATTCTTCAACGCATTGCTGGGCATCTGGCTCGGCAGCCAGCCCGCCGACTGGAAGCTCAAGGACGCCCTGCTGGGCAAGGAATAAAGCCCGTCGACCCACGCAGTGACGATACGCAGAGAAAGCATGCCATTGCCCCCTTGATGGCGTTTTCAGCCATCTCCCCTTGGCGATACACTTTATTGCAATTGCGCAGCAAGGGGCCTCTATGCATCTCAGCAACCTCAAGGTCGGCACGCGCCTGGCCTTGTCCTTCGGCTTGGTTCTGCTCATCACCGTGGTCATCGCGGCGGTAGGCATATGGCGTTTGCAGGAGTTGGCAAGCGTCACCCATCAGCTCACCAGCACGGACAACGAACGGCTGCGCGCCGCCAGCACATGGCGGCAGGCGATTGACCTGAACTGGGTGCGCACGCGCGCCGCCATCCTGGATGCGGACACCTCCCATCTCTCGAGCTGGCAAAGCGAGATTGCCAAGACCTCCGAAGAAGCATCCAAGGCGCAGGAGGTGGTGGAGCGGCTGGTGACCACCGACGAAGGGCGCCGCTTGCTCGCCGACATCGCGAAGACGCGCGAAGCCTATCGCGGCCCGCGGGCTGAATTGCTCAAGCGCAAGGCTGCCGGCGAGAGTGTGGGAGAGTTGCTCGACAGCCAACTCAAGCCGCTGGCCGACGCTTACCTACAGTCCATCGTCGCCATGGAACAGCGCCAGCGCGCGCTCTACGAAAGCACCCGCGACAACGCTGCCAAGCAGGCCACGCTCAGTCGCGCCATCCTGATGGTCGTGACCGCAGTGGCGCTGCTGGTGGGCGCGGGCGCCGCGATCTTGTTGAGCCGATCCGTAACCGGGCCCCTGCAGTTGGCCGTGCGCGGCGCAGGCTTGATCGCCGAGGGCGACCTCACCCAGTCCATCCAGGCCCACGGCCGCGACGAAGCCGCGGCGCTGCTGAAGGCACTGGGCCACATGCAGGGCAACCTCGCTCGCGTAGTGGCCGGCGTGCGCGCCAATGCGGAGAGCGTCGCGTCGGCCAGCGCGGAGATCTCGCAGGGCAACCACGACCTGTCCGGCCGCACCGAGAGCCAGGCCAGCGCCCTGGAAGAAACGGCCGCCTCCATGGAGCAGTTGGGCGCCACCGTGCGCCAGAACGCCGACAACGCCCGCCAGGCCAACCAGCTCGCCATGAATGCCAGCACCGTCGCCGTGCAGGGCGGCGAGGTGGTCTCCGAGGTGGTGGACACCATGCGCGGCATCAATGAGTCCAGCCGCAAGATCGCCGACATCATCGGGGTGATCGATGGCATCGCCTTCCAGACCAACATCCTGGCGCTGAATGCCGCCGTGGAGGCCGCGCGTGCCGGTGAGCAAGGCCGCGGGTTTGCCGTGGTGGCCGGCGAGGTGCGCGCGCTGGCGCAGCGCTCGGCCGAGGCCGCCAAGGAGATCAAGCAACTCATCACCGCCAGCGTGGAGCGCGTGGAGCAGGGCTCGCAGCTGGTGGACAAGGCCGGTGCCACCATGACCGAGGTGGTCACCGCCATTCGCCGCGTGACCGACATCATGGGAGAGATCAGCGCCGCCAGCAGCGAGCAAAGCGCGGGCGTGGCCCAGGTGGGCGAGGCCATCACCCAGATGGACCAGGCCACGCAGCAGAACGCCGCGCTGGTCGAGGAGATGGCCGCCGCCGCCAGCAGCCTCAGCGGCCAGGCCCGCGAGCTCGTCGAGGCCGTCGCCGTGTTCAAGCTGGCGAGCCATGGCCACGCACTCGCAACGCCCGCCGCCCTCCGGACGCCCCAGCCATCCGCACCCGCCGTGACGCAGGCCGCGCCCCCCGCACGCCCGGCGTCCGCGCCTGTACAACCGGCGGCACGCCAGGCCCGCCCCGTCTCCGCCTCGCCAAAGGCTGCGCCGGCACCTTCCGCCGACGACGGCGCCTGGGAAAGTTTCTAAACCACCTGCAGCCGCCAGCGGCGGGGAATACCACCATGCAAATGTTCTACCGATTGCCCGTTTCCCGCCGCCTCGGCGGCTTGGTGGCCCTGGCCATACTGGCCATGCTGGCGCTGGTTGCCAGCATCATGTGGACCGAACGCTCCCTGATCATGGGTGAGCGCCAGGCCAGCGTGCGCCAGACCGTGGAGGCGGCACATGGAATCGTCGTGCACTTCCACGCGCAGGCCAGCAAGGGCACGATCACCGAGGAAGAGGCCAAGCAGCGCGCAATGGATGCGCTGCGGCCGCTGCGCTACAGCGGCTCGGAGTATTTCTGGATCAACGACATGCACCCGCGCATGGTCATGCATCCCATCCGCCCCGAGCTGCAGGGGCAGGACCTCAGCAGCAACAAGGACCCGACGGGCAAGCATCTGTTCGTGGAGTTCGTCAACACCGTGAAAAGGAGCGGCGCAGGCTTCGTGAGCTACATGTGGCCCAAGCCGGGCAGCGACCAGCCCGTGGAGAAAGCCTCGTACGTGATGGGTTTCGAGCCCTGGGGCTGGGTGATCGGCTCCGGCGTGTACGTCGACAACGTGCAGGCCACGTTCGTGAGCCGGCTGGCCCGCTCGGGCGCGGTGACTGCCGTGCTCGCGCTGCTGCTGCTGGCCATTGGCTGGCTGGTGGCGCGCAGCATCCTGCGCCAGCTGGGCGCTGAGCCCAGCCAGCTCAACGCCATCACCCATGAGATGGCGCAAGGCAACCTGGCCGTCGAAATACCGCCCGCCCGCGACAGCGACAGCGTCATCCACGGCATCCAGACCATGCGCGACAACGTGGCCGAGATCGTGCAGGGCGTGCGCCGAAGCTCCGAGCACGTGGCCACGGCCAGCGCGGAGATCTCGCAGGGCAACCACGACCTGTCCGGCCGCACCGAGAGCCAGGCCAGCGCCCTGGAAGAAACGGCCGCCTCCATGGAGCAGTTGGGCGCCACCGTGCGCCAGAACGCCGACAACGCCCGCCAGGCCAACCAGCTCGCCATGAATGCCAGCACCGTCGCCGTGCAGGGCGGCGAGGTGGTCTCCGAGGTGGTGGACACCATGCGCGGCATCAATGAGTCCAGCCGCAAGATCGCCGACATCATCGGGGTGATCGATGGCATCGCCTTCCAGACCAACATCCTGGCGCTGAATGCCGCCGTGGAGGCCGCGCGTGCCGGTGAGCAAGGCCGCGGGTTTGCCGTGGTGGCCGGCGAGGTGCGCGCGCTGGCGCAGCGCTCGGCCGAGGCCGCCAAGGAGATCAAGCAACTCATCACCGCCAGCGTGGAGCGCGTGGAGCAGGGCTCGCAGCTGGTGGACAAGGCCGGTGCCACCATGACCGAGGTGGTCACCGCCATTCGCCGCGTGACCGACATCATGGGAGAGATCAGCGCCGCCAGCAGCGAGCAAAGCGCGGGCGTGGCCCAGGTGGGCGAGGCCATCACCCAGATGGACCAGGCCACGCAGCAGAACGCCGCGCTGGTCGAGGAGATGGCCGCCGCCGCCAGCAGCCTCAGCGGCCAGGCCCGCGAGCTCGTCGAGGCCGTCGCCGTGTTCAAGCTGGCGCAGAAGGCCTCCGCCCTGCCGCGCATGGCGCCCGTGCATGCCACGGCCGTGCCGGCTCCCGTACCCGCCACCTCCGCGACACCCGCCGCCCCTGCCCGGCCCGCCACGCCGCCGGCGCCCGCCCGGGCGCCCGCCGCCTTGGCACGTCCGGCAGCAGCGCGCCCTCAACCCGCGCAGGCGGCCCGCACGGCTGCCGACAACGACGAATGGGAGAGCTTCTGAGGACCCGGGCGCCCCGCGCGGCGCCCATGGCGCGCATGCGGCCGGAGGAATTCAGCTAGCGATCAGCTCGGTGAGCGCATCCACGTAGCCGTCCGCGTCCACGCCGCGCACGGGTTGGCCGTGGTTGTAGCCGTACGTCACCAGCACCACGGGGCAGCCCGCCGCACGCGCGGCCTGGGCATCGTTGCTGGAGTCGCCGATCATCAGCGTGCGCGCGGGCGAGGTTCCCACCGCCTCGCAGGCCTTGAGCAGTGGCAGCGGGTCGGGCTTCTTGCGCGCGAACGCATCGCCGCCGAACACGTGGGTGAAGAAGCCGTCCAGCCCTTTGGCGCGCAGCAGAGGCCGGGCGAAGTCGGTGGGCTTGTTGGTCAGGCACACCAGCGGCCGACCGGTGCGGTGCAGCGCCGCAAGCCCTTCGGCCACGCCGGCGTACAGCGCCGCATACTGGCCGTTGATGGCCAGGTAATGGTGCTGGTAGCGCTCCCACGCCTGGGGATACAAGGCCTCGGCCTTTGCTTCCAATTGCATAGCTGTCAGCGCTTGCTGGTCGGGCGCTAGAACGTGTTTTAGTACTGAACGCAGGAGATGCTCCGACCCCTTGCCGACCATGCGTTCGATCGCCGCGGGCGCGATGGCGGGGAGCTGCAGGTCGCGCAGCATGCGATTGAGCGCCTCGGCAAAATCGCCCAACGTATCCACCATGGTGCCGTCGAGGTCCACGATCGCGGCGTCGGTGCGCGCGAGCAGCGCGGCGAGGTCTTGTTGCACCCGTTCCATCCCTTGTCCTTGTCAGTCATGCATTGAGCGCGGGCAGTGTATGCGCTGTCCGACCCGTCCGACACACCACGGCGCCGCATGCGGACAGACGCCTTCCGGGTGGCGTCCTACGCTGGACAGCCATTGTTGGAACCGTCAAAACCATCGCCCTTCAGGAGGTCATCCCATGGCATTGCATCGATTCACCGCCCTGCTTCCCGCCGCATTGTTGCTGTGCGCCGGCGCGGCGCAGGCTGCCAACGAAGTGCGCAGCCAGTACAGCAGCGATCGTGCCGCCTGCGCGTCCGTGCCCGCGGAAAGCCGCGCAGCATGCGTACGCGAGGCAGGGGCGGCCGCCCAGGCCGCGCGCGCCGGCCAGCTGTCCAGCAGCGACACCAGTATCTATGAGCGCAACGCGCTGGCCCGCTGCGAGGCCTTCAAGACTCCACAGGATCGGTCCGATTGCGAGGCGCGCGTGCGCAGCAGTGCCACGGTGTCGGGCTCCGTGGAAGGCGGTGGCGTGCTGCGCGAAGCCACCACGCCGGTGCAATAGGCTTTTTCAGCGGATTGCGATCAAGCCGCGCGGCGGCGCCTCACGCCAGTTCGGCGCGCATGGCGTCGATCACTGCCTTGTAGTCGCTCTTGCCGAAGATGGCGCTGCCTGCAACGAACGTGTCCGCGCCCGCATCCGCCACCCGGCGGATGTTGTCGGCCTTGATGCCACCGTCCACCTCCAGGCGGATGTCCTTGCCCGAGGCCTCGATGCGCCTGCGGGCCGCTTCGATCTTGCGCAGCGTGCTGTCGATGAAGCTCTGTCCGCCAAAGCCGGGGTTCACGCTCATCAACAGGATCAGGTCGATGTCCTCGATCACCCAGTCCAGCACGTCAAGCGGCATGGCGGGGTTGAAGGTCAGGCCCGCCTTGCAGCCCTGCGCGCGGATGTTCTGAATGCTGCGGTGCACGTGCGCCGAGGCATCGGGGTGGAAGCTGATGAGGTCCGCCCCCGCCTTGGCAAACGCCGTTGCCAGTTCGTCCACGGGCTGCACCATCAAGTGCACGTCGATCGGTACGGCGTGCCCTGCGGGCGTCACGGCATGGGGCTTGAGGGCCTGGCACACCATGGGGCCGAAGGTGAGGTTGGGCACATAGTGGTTGTCCATCACGTCAAAGTGGATCCAGTCGGCGCCGGCGGCGATGACGTTGCGCACTTCTTCGCCCAGGCGGGCAAAGTCGGCAGACAGGATGGAGGGGGCGATGCGGTAGGTGCGGCTCATGGCCGCGATTGTCGCAGTTGACGCCGCCGCGGCGCGACGTTCGCATGCCGGGCACAGCCGGAGCGGGGCCTTAGCAGGCCTTGTGCGACGCGGGCCGCACCATCGCCGCTACCATTGCACGATGCCGAAATATCAGTTCCAGGTGGAGGTGCAGCCGCAGTACCTACCCGACGAGTCCGCGCCCGACGAAGGCGTATACAGCTTTGCCTACACCATCACGATCACCAACACGGGCGACGTGACCGCGCAGCTGATTTCACGCCACTGGATCATCTCCGACGCCAATGGCCACACCGAGCAGGTCAAGGGCCTGGGCGTGGTGGGCCAGCAACCGCTGCTCAAGCCCGGTGAGGCATTTCAGTACACCAGCGGCTGCCGCCTGCGCACCGCCAGCGGCAGCATGCACGGCAGCTATTTCTGCGTGGCCGAGGATGGTGAGCCGTTCACCTGTCCGATCGAGCTATTCGTGCTGGAGGCCTTCTCGCCCGGCCAACCGGGCCAGCCCATGGCGGCAAGGGTGCTGCATTGAGCCGCAGCGGCCCTGACCTGGCGCAGCTGCTCGCCGGTATCGACCCGACCGCACCGCTGGCACAGCGGCACTTGCAACTCATCGCCGTGCTGGATTGGGTGCGTGGCGACGGCCAGTCCACAGAGGGCGCCGCAGGCCGCGTGGCCCTGCTGGTCGAAGCGGCGGAACGCTCGCCCGACATCCAAGTGCGGCTGCAGGCCTGGTGGGCAGCGCTCACGCAACAGGTGGACATCACCACGCTGCTGGCGGACTTCGGCTTTGCCCAGCGCACCTCCATGGCCAGCGAGCTGGCCGAGCGCGTGCGCTACAAACTGCTGCCCTCCAGCCCCGAAACGCTGGATGCGTCGGAGTTGTTCATGCTGGCGCTGCCAGGCGATTTCGACGCGCGCTGGCTGGCGTCGCTGGACGAAACCCTGCTGGGCCGCCTGCTGGCCGTGCTGGTGCCCGCCAGCGAGCAGGGCGGCGCCAGCCATTGGCAGCGCGCACTGCTGGACGCCATCACCTACTGCGCCGGGCAGATCCTGTCCACCGGCTTTGCGCCCGAGCTGCGTCTGCGCATGAGCGAGGAGGCGCGCGAGGCCCAGCCCTTTCATGCGCTGATCCGCGACGTGGAGAGCCTGCGCGTGGAGGTGGAGCACCCGCTGCGCACCGGCGACCGCCTGCAGGAAGCCGTGCAGCGCCTGCGCGAGCGCCTGGACGCCTGCCGCGCCGCCACCAACACGGTGTATGCACACTTCGAGGACAACGGCATCTCCGTGGGCCTGGTGTTTCGCCTGCGCCAGCTGCGCGAGCGCATCCTGCGCGTGCGCGAGCTGCTGGAATGCCTGCTGTCGCCCCGCCCCGCCGTGGCAGCGGCCAAGTTCCTTGCGCGCCTGGTGACCGTGGGGCGCGAGCGGCGCAGCCTGCGTGCGCTGGTGGCGTCCAACTCGTCCATGCTGGCGGCCAAGGTCGCCGAGCGCAGTGCCGAGACGGGCGCGCACTACATCACCCGCACGGCGGGCGAATACCTGGCCATGGTGCGCAAGGCGGCCGGCGGCGGGCTGGTGATGGCCTTCACCACGCTGGCCAAGTTCGGGCTGTACGCGCTGGCGCTGTCCGCGTTCTGGGGCGGCTTCATGGCGGGCGTGAACTACGCCGTCAGCTTCGTGCTGATCCAGCTGCTGCACTTCACGGTGGCCACCAAGCAGCCCGCCATGACGGCACCCGCCATGGCCGCCAAGCTCAAGGACCTGGACGAGGCGCAGGGGCTGGAGTCCTTCGTGGACGAGGTCGCGCATCTCGTGCGCTCGCAGGTGGCCGCCGTGCTGGGCAACGTGCTGCTGGTGTTCCCCGCGGCGCTCGCCCTGGCGCTGCTTATCGCGCAGATGCTCGGGCAGCCGGCCATCGGCACGGCCCAGGCGGAACACGTGCTGCAGTCGCTGCACCTGCTGGGCCCTTCGCTGCTGTTCGCGGCCTTCACCGGCGTGCTGCTGTTCGCGTCCAGCATTTTCGCGGGCTGGGTGGAGAACTGGTTCGTATTGCGCCGGCTGGACTCGGCCATCCAGTACAACCCGCGCATCACGCACATGCTGGGTGCTGCACGCGCCGCCCGCTGGGCGCGCTTCCTGCGGGGCAACATTTCGGGCTTTGCGGCCAACATTTCGCTCGGCTTCATGCTGGGGCTGACGCCGGCCTTTGCCGCGTTCTTCGGGCTGGGCCTGGATGTGCGCCACGTTACGCTGTCCACCGGGCAGATCGGCGTGGCCAGCGCCACATTGGGCATGGACGTGCTGCACCAGCCTGCTTTCTGGTGGGCCGTGGCCATGGTGCCCTTCAACGGTGCGCTCAACGTCCTCGTCAGCTTCTACCTGGCGTTCCGCCTGGCATTGCGTGCGCACAACGTGGGCAGCGTGGACCGCGCGCGCATCTACCGCGCGCTGCTGGCGCGCTGGCGCAGCGCGCCGCTGGGCTTTTTCCTGCCCCGGCGCCGCACCGTCTGATAAGGTGCGCCCACCGCAGGCTGCGCGCCGTCCTACAGAAGCAACGCGACCGCTGCAGATACATTCAGTTAACAGCCTGGGAACGTAGTCACGTTCCACGCAGCCGCAGCGCGCGCCCTTGGGGCAGGCTGCGCCCGGGCATCCAGCGGGCCTGCCCGCACGAGACAGAGGATCTACAACAATGAATGAGCTGATGAGCTTTTGGGCGCAGTGGCTGCGCCCATCGGCGGGGTTGCCCACGGTGCAGTGGTCGCTGCTGCTGGCCGTGGCCTCCATCACGGGCTATCTGGTGCAACGCTACAGCGGCCTGCCCAAGGTCGTGGGTTACACGCTCGTGGGCACCATCGTGGGCCTGATGGGCTTTGGCGGCGCCGTGTGGCCGCTGCAGGGCATTGGCCTGTTCCTGGTGGAGCTGGGCGTGGCCGTGGTGCTGTTCGAGGCGGGCGGTCGCATTCCGCTGCGCTGGTTCCGCCATAACCCCATGGTGCTGGTGCAGAGCATCGCGGAGTCCGCCTTCACCTATTTCGCGGTGTACTGGACGATGCTGTGGTTCGACGTACCCGAGCGCGCCGCCGGCCCGCTGGCCCTGGTCGCAATGGCGGCATCACCGGCGGTTCTGACGCGCGTGGTGTCCGACACGCGCGCCGCCGGCCCCGTGACCGACCGTGCCGTGGTGCTCGCAACGCTGTCGTCCTTGTATGCGCTGGCGCTGGGCAGCGCGCAGGCCGAGCTCATCAACCGCCCCGGCGTGGGCCTGGTGGGCACGCTGTATCCCGCGCTGGTGGTGCTGGGCGTTTCTGTGGCCGTGGGTGCGCTGCTGTCGCTCATCCTGCGCCTGGCGTTGCGCGTGATGAGCCCGACGAGCGAGAACACCTCCATGCTGCTGATGGCCCTGATCGCCGCCAGCACCGCCGTCACCGCGCACATGGGCGGCTCGGCCCCGCTGGCCGCGCTGCTGGGCGGCATGCTGCTCAAGCAGCTGCACCCGCGCCCCTGGGCCTGGCCGCGGCAGATGGGCACCGCCTCTTCGCTGCTGACGATGCTGATGTTCGTGCTCGTCTCCACCGTCGCCGCGCAGGCCGACTGGAGCGGCCCGGTGGTCGGCGCCGTGCTGGCGCTGATCTTCGTGCGCCTGCTGGCCAAGGCGCTGGGCGTGGGCGTGGGCAACGTGGGCAGTGGCGCCAGCTGGCGCCAGGCCCTGTGGCTGAGCTGCGCCATGGCGCCGATGTCGGCCATCGCATTGCTGGTGGCCTCGCAGTTCGTGGTGGCCTCGGCCTCCACGGGCCACCTGATCGCGCGCATCGCCCTGCCGGCCATCCTGGTGATGGAAGTGCTGGGCGCAGTGATCGCCACCGTGGCCATCTACCGCGCGGGCGAAAGCTCCAAGCCCTGGGCGCCCCTGAGCAGCCGCGGCAGCAACACCGGAGACACCCAACGTGAGTCTTGAAGCCTTCCACCATTCCGAGCCCCTGACGCTGGGCGTCGAGCTGGAACTGCAGCTCGTGAGCACCAACGACTACGACCTCGCGCCCTACGCCGAGGACATGCTGCGCCTCATGAAGAAGGTGCCGCTGCCCGGCAGCGTGGTGCCCGAGATGACCAACAGCATGATCGAGATCTCCACCGGCGTGTGCCACAGCAGCTCTGAGGTGCTGGGCCAGCTCACGCAGATCCGCGACGCGCTGGTCAAGAGCGCGGACAAGCTCAACATCGCCGTCGTAGGCGGCGGCACGCACCCCTTCCAGCAATGGCACGAGCGGCGCATCTACGACAAGCCGCGCTTTCAGGAGCTGTCGCAGCTGTACGGCTACCTGTCCAAGCAGTTCACCATCTTCGGGCAGCACGTGCACATCGGCTGTCCCGACGCCGACTCCGCCCTGCTCATGCTGCACCGCATGAGCCGCTACATACCGCACTTCATCGCGCTGTCGGCCTCCAGCCCGTATGTGCAGGCGCAGGACACGCAGTTCGACTCCGCGCGCCTCAACTCGGTGTTCGCGTTCCCGCTGTCGGGCCGCGCGCCCTGCGTACTCACCTGGAGCGAGTTCGAGCAGTACTTCAACAAAATGACGCGCACCGGCGTGGTCAAGAGCATGAAGGACTTTTACTGGGACATCCGCCCCAAGCCCGAGTACGGCACCATCGAGATCCGCGTGTTCGACACGCCGCTCACCCTCGAGCGCGCCGCGGCGCTGGCCGGCTACGTGCAGTCGCTGGCCGCGTGGTTCCTGGCCGAGCAGCCCTTCACCCCCACCGAGGACGACTACCTCGTCTACACCTACAACCGGTTTCAGGCCTGCCGCTTCGGACTGGACGCGGTGTACGTGGACCCTGCCAGCGGCGACCACATGCCACTGCGCGACCACATCCTGCAGACGCTGGACCACGTGGCGCGCTACGCCGGCACGCATGGCGCATCGGGCGCGCTGCACATGCTGCGCGGTGAGACCGCGCTGGGCCAGAACGACGCCCGCTGGCTGCGCGAGCGCCAGCGCGAAGAGCAGTTGCTGGCCGAGGTCAGCCGCCAGGCCGCGCTGCGCTTTCGCGGGCACGACATCTGAACGCGGCAGCCGCCCATGGGTGAGTTCGACCTGATTGCGCGCTACTTCACGCGCCCGGTGCGCCGTGCGGCGCTGGGCGTGGGCGACGACTGCGCGCTGCTGTCGGTCACGCCCGGCATGCAGCTGGCCGTGTCCAGCGACATGCTGGTCGAGGGCCGCCATTTCTTTGCCGACGTGGACCCCGCGCACCTGGGCCACAAGGCGCTGGCGGTGAACCTGTCGGACCTGGCCGCCTGCGGCGCCAGGCCGCTGGCCTTCACGCTGGCGCTGGCGTTGCCGCGCGTGGATGCGCCCTGGCTGCAGGCGTTTGCGGACGGCCTGCTGCGGCTGGCCGACGCGCACCAGTGCGAACTGGTCGGTGGCGACACCACGCAGGGGCCGCTGAACCTCTGCGTCACCGTGTTCGGCGAAGTGCCCACGGGCCAGGCCCTGCTGCGCAGCGGTGCGCGGGTGGGCGACGACATCTACGTGAGCGGCACGCCCGGCGAGGCGCGCCTGGCGCTGGATGCGCTGCGCGGCCGCCTGGCGCTGCCGCCCGCCGCCCTGCAGCAGTTGCGCCCACGGCTGGAGCAGCCCACACCCCGCGTGGCGCTGGGTCTGGCGCTGCGCGGCGTGGCCAGCAGCGCCATCGACGTGAGCGATGGCCTGCTGGGCGACCTGGGTCACATCCTGAAGGCCTCGGGCGTGGGCGCCTGCGTGGACGCCACCGTCGCTACCAATTTGCTAGCTGCTAGCGCCCAGCAGGCGGGCGCTACAGCCGATTTTGACGCACAAACGCTGATGCAATGCGCGCTGGCCGGCGGCGACGACTACGAACTGGTCTTCACCGCCCCTCCCGCACAGCAGGCCGCCGTGCAGGCCGCCGCGCAGGCCAGCGGTACGCGCGCCACGCGCATCGGCCGCATCGAGGCCGCGCCCGGCCTGCGTGTGGTGGACGGCCAGGGGCAGCCCGTGACGCAGCACTTCGCCTCGTTCGACCACTTCGCCTGACCGCTCCCGCTACCGGGCCGGCGCCGCTGGTAGCATCGGCCGGCACTTGCATCCTTGCCGCCCATGCCCGATACGCCGCCCCCCACCCCGCTGCCGCCCCACGCCCTGCGCCGCTTTCTGTTCGTGCACCCCGCGCACTGCATCGCGCTGGGCTTTGGCAGCGGACTGTCGCGTGTGGCACCGGGCACGGTGGGCACGCTGTGGGGGTGGCTGGCGTTCCTGGTGCTGCAGCTGTGGCTCACGCCGCGCGGCATGGGGCTGCTGATCGCGCTGTCGCTGCTGCTGGGCTGGTGGGCCTGCACCGTCACCGCACGCCACATGCGCGTGGCAGACCCCGGCCACATCGTGTGGGATGAGATCGTCGCGATCTGGATCGTGCTGTGGCTGGCCATGCCCATGGGCTTCTGGGGCCAGCTCGCCGCCTTTGCGCTGTTCCGTTATTTCGATGCCGCCAAACCCGGCCCCGTGACCTGGGCCGACCGGTTGTTCAAGGGCTTCGGCTGGCGCGGCGGCCTGGGGATCATGCTGGACGACCTGGTGGCCGCGTTCTGCACGCTGCTGGTGATCGCGCTGTGGCGCCACTGGTTCGGGTGAGTGCCATGGAACTATCAAAAATAGAGCTACCGGCGCTTGATGGGCGAGCGCTGGAGGCCGATTTGATTCATATCGCCACCACGCTGCTCGCACGCGGCTGGATGCTGGCCACGGCCGAGAGCTGCACCGGCGGCCTGATCGCCGCCGCCTGCACCGACCTGTCGGGGTCGAGCCAATGGTTCGAGCGCGGCTTCGTCAGCTATTCCAACGCCGCCAAGACCGCGCTGCTGGGCGTGCCCGCCGATCTCATCACGGCCCACGGCGCCGTGAGCGAGCCCGTGGCCCGCGCCATGGCCGAGGGCGCCGTGCGCCACAGCGCCGCGCAGGTCAGCGTGGCCGTGACGGGCGTGGCCGGCCCCACGGGCGGCAGCCCGGACAAGCCGGTGGGCACGGTGTGGTTCGGCTGGTGCGTGGCGGGCGCCACCCATTCGGAACTGCGGCGCTTTGCCGGAGACCGCGCCGCCGTGCGCGCCGCCACGGTGCGCCACGCGCTGGGGCGGCTGGCGCAGTTGCTGGCCCAGGCGCCCGCCCCTTCGCGCTCCTGACGGTCCCACTGGGCCTGGCGGCGCCGTAGCACCTGGGCAGGCCCAGAGCGCAATACCGGGCCACCGGCTGCGTGCCGCCCACTCAATGCCGGCGAGTCGAACCGGGCCGCGCCAGGCCAGCTACACCAGGCAAGGCCGCGTCAAGCCGCGCCGCAGCACTTCTTGTACTTCTTGCCGCTGCCGCAGGGGCAGGGGTCGTTGCGGCCGGGCTGCTCGCCCTTGACGATGGTTTCCTGGCGCGGACCCAGGCTGCGCCAGAGCTGGCGCAGGTCGTACACGCCCCAGATGGCCTCGCCAAAGACCTCCAGCCGCTCCTGGCTGGTGCTGGGCGGGCCGTCCTCGGCGTACATGCAGATCTCGGGCTTGCCGGTGTCGTCCTCGGTGAGGGCGACGATGGATTCGAGCGCGCCGTCCAGCCACTGGGCGGCTTCCTTGTCGCGCGGGGTGGCCCAGTCCTCGGGCCAGTTCTCCACGGCGAACATGAAGCCCAGCGCCCAGACCTGGCCGAAGGAAGGAATCTCCTGCCCCGCCATCTCGGCGCGCTCCTCCTCGGGCAGGCTGGCGATGGCGCCGCGCATGTCGATCACCTCGGGCTGGAAGGCGTTGTCGGCGTCCAGCGATTCGGCCTGCTCGTCCAGTTGCGCCTGCACCTCGGCGCGGCGCAGCTCCCACAAGGCAAGGAAGCGCTCCTGCTGCGCCAGGTCCTTGAACGTGGGTACCAGCGGCAGGGGCTCGCCTTCGGCCACGTCCAGTTCCAGGCCGTCGCCTAGCAGCATGGGCAGCCATTCCGCCGCGGGCACGGGGCGGCGCGTGCAGACCAGCGCCGTCAGGAAGCCGTCGCAGAACTCCCACTGCGGCACATCTTCCTCACGCGTGCGCAGGTCGTCCAGCAGGCTGTCGAGTTCATCCAGTTCGTCCGGCCCCAGGGCGGAGGCGGCGGCGGATGCGGGGATGTCGGAGGTGGCATTCATGCGGAATCGGGCGGGGCTTGGACCCGCGGGCTAAGGAGGAGGAGAAACAGGGCCCCAGGAGGCCTGAGGCGCGCAGTGTAACGTCGTAGGTTGCGCGTTAGCTATTGTATTAATAGCTGTTCGCGCTTATTACACAAGCGCTAGAGCTTGATTTGGCCTTAAAAACAGAAACGCCCCATGCCAGGGCAATGGGGCGCAGCGGTCGGTAACAAAGGGCTGTCTGGGCGGCCCACCCAGCCTTATTGGCTGGCGATTTCCAGATGGGCCTCGCGGGCTTCTTGGATGAACTCGAGGATCAGACGGACGGCTTCGCGCATGGTGTGGTTTCCTGACTGAGATGCTCATCCGGTGCGGAACGGCGCGCATCTCATACGCCGACCAACACCGGGTTAACCATTAAGTGTTAACCCTTAGGCGTAAGTATAAACCACAATCCACTTTTGTGCTGCAGCGCAGCGAAGGCTGGGGCGATCAGGGCGCGGCTACTCCTCTGCCGTCCACTCCACCCGGGCCCCCAGGCTGCGCAGGTTCTCCACAAAGTGCGGGTGCGCGCGGCGGATGGGCGTGGCGTTGCGGATCTCCGAGCGCCCCGGGATACTGGCCGCCACCATGAACAGCGCGATCGCCACGCGGATGATGTAGGGGCTCTCCACCACCGCAGGCGCCAGCGGCCCGCCACCGAAGGTGACGATGCGGTGCGGGTCGGACTGGTACACATGCGCGCCAAACTTGGACAGCTCGCCCGTCCAGCCTAAAGCGCCGTCGTACACCTTGTTCCAGAACATCGCGTTGCCCTGCGCGCGCACGCCCAGCGCGATGAAGATCGGCAGCAGGTCCACGGGGAAATAGGGCCAGGGTGCTGCCTCCACCTTTGTCAGCACGTTGGCGGTGAAGGGCGTCTGCACCGTGAGCGGCCCGTCCACGAAGGCGCGCGACCAGCCGTCCCGGTGCTCCACGCGCACGCCGAATTTGGCAAACGTGCGGTCGATCAGCGGGAAGTTCTCCGGTGCGCTGTTCTTCACCACCACGTCGCCGCCGGTGATGGCCCCCAGCGCCAGGAAGGTGGTGATCTCGTGGAAATCCTCGGCAAAGCGGAATTCACCGCCCCCCAGCTCGCCGCCGCCATGCACCGTAAGCCGCGAGGTGCCCACGCCCTCGATCTGCGCGCCCAGCATTTGCATGAAGCGGCAGAACTCCTGCACGTGCGGCTCGGACGCTGCGTTGGTCAGCGTGGAGGTGCCCTGCGCAGCCACGGCGCACAGCACGAAGTTCTCGGTGGTGGTCACCGAGGCATAGTCCAGCCAGTGGTGCACCGGCGTGAGCATGCCTACGCGGCGCACCAGCAGCGAGCCCTCGGCCCGCTCCACCTGGCCGCCGAAGCTGCGAAAGACCTCCACATGCGGGTCGATCTCGCGCACACCCAGGGTGCAGCCCTTCACGTTGTCCTCCAGCCGCGCCACGCCGAAGCGCGCCAGCAGCGGCGGCACCAGCATGATGGACGAGCGCATCTCCTCGGGCAGGCGGTGCGTGGCGGCGTCGAAGTGCGTGGCCTGGTGATGCAGTTCCAGCGTGGCGCTGGCATGGTCCCAGCGCACCTCGCTGCCCAGGGTGCGGAAGATCTCCAGGATCTTGCGCACGTCGGTGATGTCGGGCACGCCCACCAGGCGCAGCGGCGCGCGCGTGAGCAGCGTGGCGCACAGCACGGGCAGCACCGCGTTCTTGTTGGCCGAGGGGGTGACGCGGCCACGCAGCGGCGTGCCGCCATGCACGATCAGGTTGGACATGGTTCGCAAACCTCTTCAAAAACAATAGCTGCCACCGCATGCGTGTCCTGCGTCAACAGCCGTTTTCGCATGCAAAGCACAGCCTTGTCCTTGGACACGATGATGGCGCGGTGCGCGACCGCCAGGTCGATGAACTTCTGGTCGTCCGCGTCCTTGCAGGCCCAGGGCGCGCGCGGCGCCACCTCGACCAGGCGCACGCCCGCGTCGAACGCCGTCAGTACGTCATTCGCGCCCACGCCGTAATACGCCATGCGCGGCTGCAGGTGGGTGTACTGCAGCACGCGCTCCAGCTCGTCCCGCATGTGCTGCGTGGCGATCCAGTCCAGGCGCTGGGCCTGCAGCAGCGCACGCACGGTGGCCACGGCCGCGTCGGCGAAGATGAACAGGTCGAGCACGATGTTGGTGTCCAGCACCACGACACGCGCGCTCTCGCCCGCCGGCGCCACGGCAGGCAGGCGCAGCTCAGGACGCATCCGAGGCTCCGCCGGCCGGCGCACCCGGCGCACCGTTGGCCGCGCCGCCCTCCCCCGCGTGGCCGGCGCGCGGCCGATCCCGCACGGCGCCCGCCACGAGGTCGAAGCGGAACAGGCGGCATTCGATGGGGCCGTTCCACAGCGGCACGCGGCGCGACTCCTTCAGGCGCATCTTGCCGGGCAGCTTGAGGTCGGGCGTGAGCATCCAGGCCTGCCAGCCGGCGTAGTGCTTCTTCCAGTGCGCGGCCAACTGCGCGAAGAAGTCCACGCCGTCCTCGGTCTGCGCCGTCTCGCGGCCCATGCGCTCGACCGTGGACATGCGCTCACGCGCATTGCGCCCCGCCGTGCCCGCCGCGGCGATGCGCTCGCCATACGGCGGATTCAGCAGCATCACCCCGGGTTGTTCACTGGGCGGCATGCGCTGCAGCGCATCGCCGCCGCGCAGCTGCACCGCGTCGGCCACGCCGGCGCGCACGGCGTTGCGCTGGGCAAAGTCCACCATGCGGTGCGACACGTCGCTGCCAAAAATCGGCACCGAGGCCGCGGTAACGGCGCTGGCCGCTTCATCCTTGATAGCAGACCAGACATGGGCCTGGTGCGGCAATAGCTTCTCGAAGGCAAAGCGCCGCTGCAGGCCCGGCGCGATGCGGCAGGCGATCTGCGCGGCCTCGATGACCACGGTGCCGCTGCCGCAGCAGGGGTCGTACAGCGGCAGCGGCTGCTCGCCATGCGGGTCCCAGCCGGTGGCGGCGATCATGGCGGCGGCCAGCGTTTCCTTGAGCGGCGCGTCGCCCTTGTCCTCGCGCCAGCCGCGTTTGAACAGCGGCTCGCCCGAGGTGTCGATGTAGATCTGGGCGCGGTCGCTGGTCAGGTGCAGGTGCACGCGCACGTCGGGCCACTGCGTCTGCACGTCGGGACGCACGCCGGCCTTGGCGCGGAAGCGGTCGGCCACGGCATCCTTCACGCGCAGCGCGGCGAAGTTCAGGCTCTTGAGCGGGCTGTGCTGGGCCGTCACCTCCACCTTGAAGCTCTGGCGCGGGGTGAACCAGATCTCCCAGGCCACGTCGGCCGCGGCGGCATAGATATCGTCCTCGTTGCGGTAGGGCCGCTCGGCCAGTTGCACCAGCACGCGTTGCGCCAGGCGGCTGTGCAGGTTCAGGCGCAGCGCGTCGCGCCAGGAGGCGCGCAGCAGCACGCCCGCGCGGCCCACGAGCAGGTCCTGCCCGGCCAGCCCCGTGAGGCTGTGCACCTCGTCGGCCAGATAGCCCTCCACGCCAGCGGCGCAGGGCAAAAAGAGTTGAAGCTGGTTCATTGCGGCTGTGCTGCGCGCTGCAGCAATGGCTGGAGCACGGATTCAGGAATGGGTGCGGGCTTGCGGGCCGCCCGGTCGATGAAGACGATGCCGGTCTTGCCGCGCGCGATCTCGCGCCCCTGGCTCTTCTCGGTCATCCGGAAGACGAGGTCGAAGCCGTAGCTGTTGAAGTCCTGCGGCGTCATCTCCACGCGCAGCGTCTCGCCGTGGAACGCCTCGGACTTGTACTGCGCCACGATGTCGCCCACCACGGTGGACAGGCCCGCCACGTCGGCCTCGGGGTAGCCCAGCGACTTGAAGAAACGCACGCGCGCCTCGGACACGAGGCTGAGCAACTGCGCGTTGTCCAGGTGCCCGCCCTGGTTGACATGGCTGATGTAGATCTGCAGCTCGGTACTGAAGCCGAAGTGCGGGGGAAGGTCGAAGACGACGCGTGCCATGGTTCAAAGTGCCTTGCGGAGGTTGGCCGGGGCGATCTTGAGCGCCTCGCGGTATTTGGCCACGGTGCGGCGCGCACATTCAATCCCCTGCTCCTTGAGCATCTCGGCGATCTGGCTGTCCGACAGCGGCTTGTGCGGGTTCTCGGCCGCGATGAACTGCTTGATGAGCGCGCGCACGGCCGTGCTGGAGGCGTTGCCGCCGGTTTCGGTGCCCAGCCCCGAGCCGAAGAAATACTTGAGTTCGTAGGTGCCTTGCGGCGTGGCCATGTACTTGGCGGTGGTCACGCGGCTGATGGTGGACTCGTGCAGGCCCAGTTCATCGGCAATGTCGCGCAGCACCAGCGGGCGCATGGCCAGTTCGCCATGCACGAAGAAGTTCTTCTGCCGCTCCACGATGGCGCGCGACACGCGCAGGATGGTGTCAAAACGCTGCTGGATGTTCTTGATGAACCAGCGCGCCTCCTGCAGCCGTGCCTGCAGCGCCTGGTGGCCTTCGCCACGGCCGCCGCGCAACGCACCGGCGTAGATGTCGTGCACGCGCAGACGCGGCATCACGTCCGGGTTGAGCTGCACGCTGAAGTTCTGCTGTCCGCCGCGGCCGGTTTTCTTGACGATCACGTCGGGCACGATGATGTTGCGGTCCACGTCGGCAAAGCGCCTGCCCGGACGTGGCTCCAGCCGCGCGATCAAGGCCATCGCGGCGCGCGTGCGCTCTTCGCTGGTGCCGCAGGCCTGCGCCAGGCGGCGCACGTCGCGCTTGGCCAGCAGGTCCAGCGGCTGGCCGCAAATGGCCAGCGCGGCCTGGATCACGTCGGGGTCGCCCTCTTCGTCCTGGTCCATCGCACGCAGCTGCAGCGTGAGGCATTCGGCCAGGCCGCGCGCGCCCACGCCCGCGGGCTCCAGGCTTTGCAGCAGGCGCAGCGCCACGGTGAAACGGTGCACCAGTTCATCGAGTTGCTCGGGGTCTTCGGTGCCCGCCAGGCTGGCGGCCAGGTCCTGCAACGACTCGTCCAGGTAGCCGTCGTCGTTCAGCGATTCGATGAGGAAGCGCAGCGCGGCCATGTCCAGCTCGGACAGGCGCAGCGCCAGCGCCTGGCGGTGCAGGAAGGCCGTGAGCGACTCCTGGCTGCGGGCCAGCTCGGTGGCGTCCACCTCGTCGTCGCTCCCCGCGCCGGCACCGTTGCGCGCCGGGGCGTCGCCGCCCCACTCGCTGTCGTCGGGCGCCAGGTCTACCGAGCCGTCGCCTTCCCAGTCCGCGGGTTCGGCCGTGGATTCGGCGGTGGAGGTTTCTGCATCATTTTGGCTTGTAGCGCTTTCCTGCCCTGCGCTGACAGCTCCTGAATAAATAGCATCTTCAACTTCTCGGTCTTGCTCGCTCACCGGTGCATCGGCCTGGGCCAGGCCGAACTCCTCGCGCAGGGCCTCTTCCAGCGTGCGCTCCAGGAAGGGGTTCTCGTCGAGCATTTGCTCGACCTCCTGGGCCAGCTCCAGCGTGGACAGCTGCAGCAGGCGGATCGACTGCTGCAACTGCGGTGTGAGCGCCAGGTGCTGCGAGACGCGCAGCGACAGGCCGGGCTTCATGGCCTGCAACCCACTGTCTGGTCCTGCATCGCGCCGTGGTCGCCCATCACTCTCACATGCGGAAGTGCTCGCCCAGGTACACCCGGCGCACTTCCGCGTTGTCGACGATGTCCGACGGCGTACCCTGAGCCAGCACCTGGCCGTCGCTGATGATGAAGGCGTGGTCGCAGATGCCCAGCGTCTCACGCACGTTGTGGTCGGTGATCAGCACGCCAATGCCGCGCGCCTTGAGAAAGCCAATGATGCGCTGGATCTCGATCACGGCGATCGGGTCGATGCCGGCGAAGGGCTCATCCAGCAGGATGAAGCGCGGCTGCGTGGCCAGCGCGCGCGCGATCTCCACGCGCCGGCGCTCGCCGCCCGACAGCGCCAGTGCAGGCGACTTGCGCAGGTGGTCCACGCGCAGCTCCTGCAGCAGCGCGGTCAGGCGCCGCTCCACCTCGGCGCGCGGCAGGGTGCGGCCGGCCTCGTCGGTCTGCAGCTCCAGCACCGCGCGCACGTTGTCTTCGACATTGAGCTTGCGAAAGATCGAGGCTTCCTGCGGCAGGTACGACAGGCCCAGCCGCGAGCGCCGGTGGATGGGCATGTCCGTCACGTCCTGCCCGTCGATGCTGATGCGGCCGCCGTCGCTGCGCACCAGGCCGACGATCATGTAGAACGACGTGGTCTTGCCGGCGCCGTTGGGGCCCAATAGGCCCACCACCTCTCCCTTTTGCACGACTACGGACACGTCCTTGACCACCTTGCGGCTGCCGTAGGACTTCTCCAAGTGCAGCGCCTCCAGGCGGCTGACGCCTTCGCTCATGCGCGCATCGTCCAAGGCCGCGCTCACTTCGCGCCGTCCAGGCTGGGGCTGGTACGCAGCGCGGGCGGCTCGGTGCGCACAGGCGGCGTGGCGCTGGTGCCCGAGGCGGGCTCCTTGGGCGCGAGCACCGCTCGCACCCGGCCGCCCGGCGTGCCGGCAGTGGCGCCAGCGGGCGCGGTCTTCTGCCCGTCCACGGTGAACACGTCCGTGAGGTTGTTGTAGACGATGAGCGCGCCGGCCAGCTCGTCGGTCAGTGTGGCCTCGCGGTAGCGGCGCAGCTCGGCGCGGCGGATGAGCTTCACCACGTCGGCGCGGCCGTCGTATTCGATGACCTCGCCCTCGCCCTCGACGAACTCGTCGGGCGCGCCCGGCGCGGTGTCGCGCTTTTGCCGGAAAAAGGCGCGCTTGCCCGGCTCGGCCGTCACCACACCGTACTGGAAGCCGTCGGGGTCCTGGCGCACCTCCAGCTGCGCGCCGCGCAGCACGATGGTGCCCTTGGTCATGACGACACGGCCGGTGAACACGCTGGTCTGCTTGAGCTCATCGTGGCGCAGGGCATCCGCCTCGATGTTCATGGGCTTGTTGCGGTCGGCTTTTTCGGCGTGCACCAGCGGCGATGCAGCCAGCGCCAGGGCCAGCGCTGCGGCGCGGGACAGGAGGAGGAAGGGCAATCGGGTTCTCATAGAGGGCACGAATCTTGCGGTCATTGTACTGACGCAAGCGCGCCGCCGCCGCAGTGGATCGCATCAACCCGTACAGGCCTGCCACCGGCTGTCATGCCGCCGCGCCAACCGGTGTGCAGGCATGAAAAAAGCGCGCCCGTAGGCGCGCTTGTCGCTGGTGGCGGCGGGGCGCTTCAGCCCTTGCGCGCTACGCCAACCAGGTGCTCCACCACCTGCAGCACACTTTGCATGTTGCCAGCCATGGTGCCGTCGGTGTAGTAGCGGCCGGCCACTCCCATGGAGGGCACGCCTTCGACCTGGTAGCCGTCCTGCAGCTGCGACGCCTTGCGCACTTGGTTGGATACGGTGAAGGAGTTGTAGACCTCCTTGAACTTCGCCACGTCCACGCCCTGCTTGCCGATCCAGTCGAAGATCAGCTCGTCCTTGTTCAGCGGCAGGCGTTCCACGTGCACCGCGCGGAACACCTTCGCATGCAGCTCGGGCAGCTTGCCCATGCCTTCCAGCGCGTAGTAGAGCTTTTGCTGCGGCACGAAGCTCGCATTGAACGCCACGGGCACGCGGCGGATGTGCAGGTCCTTGGGCGCCGACTTGATCCAGGCCTCCAGCGAAGGCTCGAACGTGTTGCAGTGCGGGCAGCTGTACCAGAAGAACTCGATGACCTCGATCTTCCCGGCAGGTGCCTCGGTTGCGACAGGCTTGCCCAGCTTGACGTAGTCCTTGCCTTCCTTGAACTGGCGGCCTTGCGCCAGTGCGGGCGCCGCCAGCGGCAGGCTCAAGGCGGTGGCCGCGGAGGCGACGGTCAGAGAAAACTCACGGCGTTTCATAGGTTGGGATCACTCCTGGACAGTATGGAGGGTTGTGAGCGCCAGCGCGGGCAAAAGTTCAGCGCTGCACCCGGACCAGCGCGGACTCCACCCCCGCGCCATCGAGTTTTTCCTTCAGCGACTCGGCGTCGTCACGCTTGCCGAACGGGCCCACGCGCACGCGGAACACCGTGCGGCCGTTCTGCTCGCGCTCGCTGACGCGCGCCTCCCAGCCCAGCATGGCCAGCTTGGCGCGCTGCGCATCGGCATCCTGCTGGGTGCGGAACGCGCCCGCCTGCACGAAGTATTCGAAAGGATCGGCACTGGTCGCGGGAGCGGGCGCCGCGTTGGCCTTGGCGCGGGCCAGGTCGCCCAGCGGGTCGGCCGACGTCGGTGCCGCGCCGGGCCGGCTGGCCGCCGCCCGCGGACCCGACGCAGGCTGGGCTGCGGCGGTCGCGGTGTCGGACGCGGGAGCGGCAGCCGGCGCAGCAGGGCGCACAGGGTTCTTGCCGTACAACGGCGCGTTGGGGTCCCAGTTCTTGTTCTTCGTGGCCTCGTCCTGCTCGGACGCACGCGGCGTGCTCTTGTTCAGGAAGGGCACGGGCACCTTGGTCACATACACGGCCACGGCCAGCGCGGCTCCCAGGCCCACGATCACCCCGAGGATGAAGCCCACGATGGTGCCGCCGCGTTGCTGTTTCTTCATATCAGTGGTCACTTACATTCTGGCTGGCGCAGACACGCCCAGCACCGCCAATCCATTGTGCAATACCTGCGCTGTGGCCGCGACGAGCGCCAGCCGCGCCTGCTTGACAGCCTCGTCGTCCACCAGAATGCGTTCGGCGTCGTAATAGCTGTGGTAGGCGGCGGCCAGGTCGCGCAGGTAGAAGGTCACGTCGTGCGGCGCATTGCCGGCCGCGGCCGCGGTGAGCATCTCCGGATACTTGGCGAGCAGCAGCATCAGCGCCTGGGCCTGCGGGCCTTCCAGCGGCGACAGGTCCACATCGCGCAGCGCGGCCACGTCGTAGTCCTCGCGCCAGCCGCGCAGCACCGAGCAGATGCGCGCATGGGCGTACTGCACGTAATACACGGGGTTGTCGTTGTTCTGCGCCACGGCCAGGTCGACGTCGAAGGTGTATTCGGTGTCGGGCTTGCGCGACAGCAGGAAGAAACGCACCGCGTCCTTGCTGGTCCACTCGATCAGGTCGCGCAGCGTCACGTAGCTGCCGGCGCGCTTGCTGATCTTGACCTCCTCGCCATTGCGCACCACGCGCACCATGGTGTGCAGCACGTAGTCGGGGTAGCCCTGGGGGATGCCCACGTCCGCCGCCTGCAGGCCGGCGCGCACGCGCGCGATGGTGCCGTGGTGGTCCGTGCCCTGGATGTTCACCACCTTGGTGAAGCCGCGCTGGAACTTCTGGATGTGGTAGGCCACGTCAGGCACGAAGTAGGTGTATGTGCCATCCTGCTTGCGCATGACACGGTCCTTGTCGTCCCCGTAGTCGGTGGACTTGAGCCACAGCGCGCCGTCCTGCTCGTAGGTCTTGCCGTTGGCGACGAGGCGCTGCACGGTCGCGTCCACATGGCCGTTGGCGTAGAGGCTGGACTCCAGGTAGTACTGGTCGAATTGGAGGTTGAAGGCCTGCAGATCCTTGTCCTGCTCATTGCGCAGGTAGGCCACGGCGAACTGGCGGATGTTCTCGTAATCCTCGACATCGCCATTCGCCGTGAACGCGCGGTCATCGGCCTGGACGGTGGACTTGGCGAGGAAGGCGTCGGCGATGTCCTGGATGTAGTCGCCGTTGTAGAAATTCTTGGCCAGCGGGTTGTCCGCGTCGGTGGGCCAGCAGTCATCCCCCGGTTTGAAGCCCTTGGCGCGCAGTTGCGTGCTCTTGGTGAGGGTGTCGATCTGCACGCCCGCGTCGTTGTAATAGAACTCGCGGTGCACACTCCAGCCCTGGGTGGCGTACAGATGGCTGATGGCGTCGCCGATGGCGGCCTGGCGGCCGTGACCGACGTGCAGCGGGCCGGTGGGGTTGGCGGAGACGAACTCCACCAGGACTTTCTCGCCGCGCGCCGGCTGGTAACCATATTGCGCGCCTTGCGCCAGCACCTCGTGCACCACCTGCTGCTTGGCGGCGGGCTTGAGGCGGATGTTCAGAAAACCGGGGCCGGCGATCTCGATGGCCTGTACCCATTTTTGGAACGCGGGCGTGGCCTCCAGCGCGGCCTGTAGCTGTTCGCCCAGTGCGCGGGGATTCTGCTTGAGGGGCTTGGCCAGCTGCATGGCGGCCGTGCACGCGAGGTCGCCATGAGCAGCGACCTTGGGAGATTCGAAGGCCGCGCGGCTGCCTGCGCCGGGCGACACCTTTTCCAGCTCGTCGGCCAGCGCCGCGAGCAATTCCTGTTTGACGGAGAGCATGGGGGCGGATTCTACGGGCCGACCCGTCATCCATTCGTGACCGCCCGGCGTTATGCTGGGTGGCCCGTGGGGCACTGCGTTGCCGGCGGGCGCATTCACCTTTTCCTTTTTTGCAGGAGCATTACATGAAGAAACTGCTTCCCCTGTTGGCCGCTGCCGGCTTTGCCCTTTCGTTCGCCGCACACGCTGCGGACGCCCCCGCGGCCGGCGCCTCTGCCCCCGCCAAGGCGCCCACGGCGCAGCAGACGCGCATGAAGACCTGCAATGCCGACGCCGGCGCCAAGAACCTCAAGGGCGACGAGCGCAAAGCTTTCATGAAGGAATGCCTGAGCGGCAACAAGGCGTCCACCCAGCAGGACAAGATGAAGAGCTGCAACGCGGACGCCGGTGCGAAGAACCTCAAGGGCGACGCCCGCAAGGCCTTCATGAAAGAGTGCCTGAGCGGCGCGGCCAGCTAAAGGACCGACGCACCGCACGGGCCCGCCCATCGGGCCTGCACGAGCAAACCCCGCGCGCCTGCCGCCCGCGGGGTTTCTTTTTTTGCCCTTCCCTCGGCGCTCAGCGCGTGCCCACGCCGCGTGCCAGGAAGACGGCCAACAGCGGAATCAGCGCCAGCAGATGGGCCTCGATCATCACCAGACGGCGCGTGCTGCGCACCTGGTCATCCGAGGGCAGCGCGCCGCCGGCGCGCACCGCGCGGCGCCAGCGCAGGAAGCGCATGGTCGGGACGATGGACATCAGCCCGATCACCACGAACAACGTGACCTTGGCATGCAGCAGCGGCTGCGACCAGTACCACGCCCCGCCCTTCATGCCCCACCAGGTGCGCGCCAGCCCGGTGGCCAGCACCAGCAGCGCCGAGATACCGTACAGCATGTCCACCCGCGCCAGCCGCTCGACTGCGGCCGCGTTCATCCACTCCTTGCGGCACAGCGCGGTTTCGCTGGCGAGGAAGGTGGCGGCCATGAGGAAGGCCAAGATGTGGGCATAGGCGAGCAGGGCTTCGGTGGTCACGGGTTTCCTTTCGGCAGAGGTACGCGCGGCGCGCACAGGTCAGGGGCGGCGCGCGGAGAACTCCCGCGCCACCCAATCGTCGATCAGCGTCTTTTCGTGGCGCAGCTTGTCGCCAGGATAGCGGTCCCCGCGCATCTTGAATGCCAAGCCCGGCAGCGTGCGACTGCCTTCGGCCAGGGTGCGGCCGTCTGGCGAGAGGCGCTTGAACTCCAGCGCGATGCGCGGCGGGTGCACGTCGCGCACCACGCGCACCGCCTGGGCGGTGGCACCCGCCGCGGGCTCGAATGCACCGGCGCGGCGCACGTCGGTGATGTGCACCTCCGCGCGCTCGCCCTCCGGCAAGGCTGCGGCCACGCGCTCGGCCAGGTGCTCGCACAGCGCATCCATCCAGGCACGCCGGGCCGCGGCGGGCTCGTGCGGGGTTTGCTCGCGCGCCTCGGCAAAGCCGGCCGGATCCGCGTAGGTGACACTGACCATGCCGGCCGGCACCCCGTGCGCGCGCGGCGTGGTTTCCGCGTGCCGGGCGGGCAAGGCGCAGCCGGCGACCAGGGCCAGCGCCATGACGGCCAGCATCCAGCGAGCGGCGGGCAACGCGGGGAGAACAGAAAGAACGGGAATGCGCATGAAAGCTCCTGTACGGTGGGCCGTGCATACGGCCCCGGCATGATGGCGGCCGGGCGGGAGGAATGCCGCGGCATTGTGCCCCGCGTTCATGTCAGACAGAGGCGGGCCGTGCCCAGAATTCGGGCTGCGCGTAATGGTGCTTCAGGTACTCGATCCACAGCCGCACGCGCAGCGGCAGGTGCTTGCGCTGGGGAAAGACGACATAGATGCCGTTGGGCGGCGCGGCGAACTCCTCCAGCACCGCCACCAGGCGGCCGGCCGCGATCTCGGACTCCACCTCCCAGGTGCTGCGCCAGGCGATGCCCCAGCCGCCCAGGCACCAGTCGTGCAGTACCTGGCCGTCGGAGCAATCGAGGGGCCCGCCGGGCTTGAAGTGCACGACCTCGGTGGCGCCGCCACCGCCGGCCACCGGCACGCGAAACGCCCAGCCGCGCGTCTGCGAGGCATCGCTGGAGAGGGTCAGGCAGTCGTGCTGGGCCAACTCGCCCGGGTGAGTGGGTGTGCCGCGCCGCTGCAGGTACTGGGGCGTGGCCACGCACAGGCGACGGTTGTCCGCCATGCGCACGCTGACCAGGGACGAGTCGGGCAGGTCGCCCACGCGCACGGCGCAGTCGTAGCCCTCGCCCGCCAAGTCCACCACGCGGTCGCTCAGGTTCAGCGAGAGGGTCACCTCGGGGTGCAGGTCATGAAAGCGCGGCACCAGGGGCGCCACATGGCGCCGGCCAAAGCCCGCGGGCGCAGTGACGCGCAGATGCCCCGTGGCCTTCACGCCGCCGGCGGATACGCTGGCCTCGGCGTTGGCCACGTCGGACAGCAGGCGCTGGCAGTCCTCCAGAAAGGCGCTGCCCTCGTGCGTGAGCGAGATGCGCCGCGTGGTGCGCACCAGCAGCTTCACGCCCAGGTGCTCCTCCAGCGCGTCCAGACGCCGCCCCATGATGGCCGGGGCCACGCCCTCGGCCTTGGCGGCGGCGGTGAGACTGCCCCGCGTGGCCACCGACACGAATGACTCGAACGCTTTGAGTTTGTCCATGAATACAAGCCAAATCAGGCTTCAAGCCTTATACAGCAAGCGCAAGCAGCTATCAATTTCATGAAAGCATGCACCGCACTCCCCATGCGGAGTGTGCCAACCTTTGCAAAAAAGTCATTAGTTAAGAGATATGTGCGCGATTTATTAATGGAAATATTTCCAATACAGTGGCATGCAAGGCTCCGCCATGGGCCACGGCTTTTCAATTACCGCTAGGGGGTTTCTCATGACCGCACGTACCCACGTCCACGGCCTGCAGGTGGCCAACGAACTGCACGCCTTCATCAACGAGCAGGTGCTGCCGGGCACCGGCGTCGAGCCGGCAGCCTTCTGGAAGGGCTTCGATGCCCTCGTGGCCGACCTGGCGCCCAAGAACGCGGCCCTGCTGGCCGAACGCGACCGCCTGCAAAAGGAACTGGACACCTGGCACAAGGCCAACCCGGGCCCCATCCAGGACATGGCAGGCTACCGCGCCTTCCTGAGCCAGATCGGCTACCTGGTCGAGCCCCCCAAGGGCGCGCAGGCCACCACCACCAACGTGGATGCCGAGCTGGCCATCCAGGCCGGCCCACAGCTGGTGGTGCCCATCCTGAACGCACGCTACGCCCTGAACGCCGCCAACGCGCGCTGGGGCTCGCTGTATGACGCGCTGTACGGCACCGACGTGATCGGCGAAGAAGGCGGCGCCGAGAAGGGCAAGGGCTACAACCCCGTGCGCGGCGCCAAGGTCATCGCATTCGCACGCGACTTCCTGGACCAGGCGGCCCCGCTGGCCAGCGGCTCGCACAAGGACGCCACGGCCTACAGGGTAGAGGGCGGCACGCTGGCCGTCACGCTCCAGGGCGGTGCCACCACCGGCCTGAAGAACGCGGCCCAGTTCGTGGGCTACCAGGGCAATGCGGCCGAGCCATCGTCCGTGCTGCTGGTGAACAACGGCCTGCACATCGACATCCGCGTGGACCGCAACACCCCCATCGGCAAGGGCGACGCCGCCGGCGTGGCCGACGTGGTGGTGGAAGCTGCGCTGTCCACCATCCTGGACCTGGAAGACTCCGTGGCCGCCGTGGACGCCGAGGACAAGGTGCTGGGCTACAGCAACTGGTTGGGCATCCTCAAGGGCACGCTGACCGACACCTTCGACAAGGGCGGCAAGCAGGTCACGCGCGGCCTGAACCCCGACCGCGAATACAACGGCGCCGACGGCAAGCCCGTGAAGCTGCACGGCCGCTCGCTGATGTTCGTGCGCAACGTGGGCCATCTGATGACCAACCCCGCCATCCTGTGGGGCGGCGAGGGCAAGGAAATTCCCGAGGGCATCCTGGACGCCATGGTCACCACGGCCATCGCCATCCACGACCTCAAGGGTGGCGCGGGTGGCATCCGCAACAGCCGCACGGGCAGCGTCTACATCGTCAAGCCCAAGATGCACGGCCCTGCCGAAGTGGCGTTTGCCAACGAGCTGTTCGGCCGCGTGGAGCAGGTGCTGGGCCTGCCCGCCAACACCGTGAAGCTGGGCATCATGGACGAAGAGCGCCGCACCAGCGTGAACCTGAAGGCCTGCATTGCCGCCGCTCCGGCGCGCGTGGCCTTCATCAACACCGGCTTCCTGGACCGCACGGGCGACGAGATGCACACCGCCATGCAGGCCGGCCCCATGATCCGCAAGGGCGACATGAAGAGCAGCGCCTGGATCCAGGCCTACGAGCGCAACAACGTGCTGGTGGGCCTGTCCATGGGCCTGTCCGGCCGCGCGCAGATCGGCAAGGGCATGTGGGCCGCGCCCGACCTGATGAAGGCCATGCTGGAGCAGAAGATCGCCCATCCCAAGGCCGGCGCCAACACTGCCTGGGTGCCCAACCCCACGGGCGCCACGCTGCACGCGCTGCACTACCACCAGGTCAACGTGGCCGCCGTGCAGGCCGAGCTGCTCAAGGTGGACGCCGACGCCGAGCGCGACAACCTGCTGACCGGCCTGCTCACCGTGCCCGTGAGCAGCAACCCGAACTGGAGCGAGACCGAAAAGCAGCAGGAGCTGGACAACAACATCCAGGGCATCCTGGGCTACGTGGTGCGCTGGATCGACCAGGGCGTGGGCTGCTCCAAGGTGCCGGACATCAACGACATCGGCTTGATGGAAGACCGCGCCACGCTGCGCATCTCCAGCCAGCACGTGGCCAACTGGCTGCTGCACGGCGTGGTGACCGAAGGCCAGGTGCGCGCCACGTTCGAGCGCATGGCCGCCAAGGTGGACCAGCAAAACGGCGGCGACCCGCTGTACCAGCGCATGCACGGCCGCTTTGCCGAGTCCATGGCCTACCAGGCCGCCTGCGACCTGGTGTTCAAGGGCGTAGAGCAGCCCAGCGGCTACACCGAGCCGCTGCTGCACGCCTGGCGCCAGAAGGTGAAGGCCGCGCAGAAGAAGGCTTGATTGCTATCTAAATAATAGCTACTAGCGCTTGATGGACGGGCGCCAGGGGCCATTTTGACCACAACGGCACCCACGGGTGCCGTTGTGCTTTCGTACACTCTCCCCCCATGCCCACCGCCGCTCCTACCACCACGCACTGCCCGCTGTGCGGCCAATCCAACGGTTGCGCCGTGGCCGCCGGGCTGCCGGCGCAGCAATGCTGGTGCATGCACGAGAGCGTTTCGCGCGACGCACTGGCGCGCCTGCCCGCCGAGGCGCGCGGCCGCGCGTGCATCTGCCCGCTGTGTGCCCGCGAAGAGCCCGCCGCGCCGCAGGCCCCGGAGCCTATCCTTCCCCGTCCCTAAACCCCAACCGGAATCCCACCACCATGCCCACGTACCACATCGAGATGATGGAAGGCCGCACCGTCGAGCAAAAGCGCAAGCTGGTCGAGGAGATCACGCGCGTGTCCGTCGAAATCCTGGGAGGCTCCCCCGAGTCGGTGGACATCCTGATCACGGACGTGAAGCGCGAGAACTGGGCCACGGGCGGCAAGCTCTGGCTGGACCGGCAGTAAGCCGCCCTCCAACGCACCACAGGCCGATCGCCCATGTGCCAGCTCCTTGGCATGAATGCCAACACGCCCACCGACGTGACCTTCAGCTTCACGGGGTTTGCGCAACGCGCCGGCAACACGGCCGACCACACGGACGGCTGGGGCATCGCCTTCTTCGAGGGGCGCGGGCTGCGCCACTTCGTGGACCATGAGCGTGCCACCGATTCACCCGTGGCGGAGCTGATCCGCCGCTACCCCATCAAGAGCCGCAACGTCATCGCCCACATCCGCAAGGCGACCCAGGGCGTGGTGAGCCTGGAAAACTGCCACCCCTTCGTGCGCGAGCTGTGGGGGCGCTACTGGGTGTTTGCGCACAACGGCGACCTCAAGGACTTCCGTCCGCGCCTGCACGCCCACTTCCACCCGGTCGGCACCACCGACAGCGAGCATGTGTTCTGCTGGCTGATGCAAGAGCTGAGCAAGTCCCACGCGGGCATGCCGAGCATCGAGGAGCTGACGCTGACGCTGCGCGAGCTGGCGGCGCGCATTGCACCCCACGGCACGTTCAACTTCCTGCTGTCCAACGGGCAGGCGCTGTGGGCCCACGCGTCCACCCACCTGTACTACATCGAACGCCGCCACCCGTTCTCGCAAGCCCAGCTGTGCGATGAAGACCTGCGGGTGGACTTTTCCGCCCACACCACGCCCAACGACAAGGTGGCCGTGGTCGTCACGGCGCCGCTGACCTCCAACGAGCAATGGACCGCCTTCCAGTCGGGGGAGATGCGGGTGTTCGTGGACGGCCAGTGCCAGGCCGCCTGAGCGCCCCGGCCGGCGCAGCCGCACCGCAGTGGCGGTAGGAGACGGCTGACCCGCCCCTCCTGCACGGGCCGACAGCCCCTTCGCAGGGCCGTTTCGATACTGGCCCTTTTTTCTAGGGGGACAGCCATGCCAAAGATCTGCACCGCCAGGCTGGTGACCGCAGCCTGCGGACTGGTGCTCGCCGCAGCGGCCCATGCCGATGCCAGCACGAAAGACCGCGAATTCCTGACGCAGGCCGCTACCGGCGGGCTCTACGAGGTCCAAGCCGGCAAGCTTGCACAGAACCGCGCTACGGCCAACGAAGTGAAATCGTTTGGCGCGATGCTGGTGAAGGACCACACCGCCGCCAACGACGAACTCCGGGCCTTGGCGGCGCGCAAGGGCGTTGCGCTGCCCACCACCCTCCCCGGCGACAAGCAAAAGCAACTGGACCAGATCGCCAAGGCCCAGAACTTCGACCAGGAATTCCTCTCGCAGGTGGGCCTTAACGACCACCGCCACGATATCGCGCTGTTCGAGGCGGCCGGCAAAGACGCAGACGATCCGGAGATCCAGACCTTCGCCCTCAAGGCGCTGCCGAAACTCAAGGCACACAAGGACCACGCCGAAGACCTGGCGGTTTCCATCAAGCGATGAAGGCCCGGCCGATGGGTGGCCGCATCGCCACCCGCGGGAGGGAGGCGATGACTGACTCCGGCGGCCGGTGGCACGTCCAACCTGGCCCGACCTCACCGCACGCGGGCAGCAGCACACGCGGGTAGCGGCGCGCTAGGGCGTCAACACCACCTTGCGGCACTCCTCTTCCTTCTTCTCGAAGATTTCATAGCCGCGCGCGGCATCGGCAAGCTTCATGCGGTGGGAAATGATGACCTCCGGCCGCATGCGGCCGTTGGCGATGTGTTCCAGCAACTGAGGCATGTACTTTTGCGCGTGCGTCTGCCCCATGCGGAAGGTCAGCCCCTTCTCGAACGCATCGCCGAAGAGGAAGCCGTGGATGAAACCCGCATAGACCCCCGGCACGCTGAGGACGCCGCCCCGGCGCGTCGCGGCGATGCACTGGCGCACCGCCTTGCCACTGGAACCCTCCAGCCGCACGGCGGTGAGCGCCGTCTCCAGCGCGCTGCCCTTGGCCTCGAAACCCACGGCGTCGATCGTGGCATCCACGCCGTGCCCACCCGTGGCCGAGAGAATGGTTTCGGCCGGGTCCTCGTCCTTGTCGAAGTTGATGGGCACCACGCCGTACGTGGCCTGGGCAAACTGCAACCGGTACTCGTTGTGGTCCACCATGAAGATCTGCTCCGCGCCCAGGAAGCGCGCCGCCAGGGCGCTCATCAGCCCCACCGGTCCCGCGCCGAAGATCGCCACAGAAGAGCCCGCCCCGATCTGTGCATTGACCGCCGCCTGGTAGCCGGTGGGAAGGATGTCGGACAGGAAAAGCACCTGCTCGTCGCTCAGCACCTGGGGCACCTTCAGCGGCCCGACGTTGCCGTGCGGCACCCGCACGTACTCGGCCTGCCCGCCGGGGTAACCGCCGTAAAGGTGGCTGTAGCCGAACAGCCCTGCACCCGCGGTGGCGTTCTTTTTGTTGAGGATGGCGCCGCGTCCCGGATTGGTGTTCTCGCAGGCCGCGAACAGGGTTTTGTCGCAATAGAAGCAGGATCCGCAGGCGATGACGAACGGCACCACCACGCGATCACCAGGGCGCAGCGCCGTCACTGCAGGGCCCACCTCTTCCACGATACCCATGAATTCATGGCCGAGGATGTCGCCGTCCTTCATGCCAGGGATCTTTCCGCGGTAGATATGCAGATCCGAGCCGCAGATGGCCGTGGCAGTGACGCGCAGCAGCACATCGTCCTGTGCGAGCAGCACGGGGTCGGGCACGTTTTCCACGCGCACGTCCTTGGCGCCTTGGTAGGTGAGAGCTTTCATGCGATCACTCCGTCAATGGCCGGGGACACCGGGCGCACGGCGCGCAGGGCTGTGCGCCGGGGTTCAGATTTCCATGCCTTCGGGTTCGCCGGCCTCGATCAATGCGCTGTTCAACAGCGTGACGTCCGTTGCCAACGCGTTGCGGCGACCATCGCCGCCGATGCGGAAATGGGCCATGGGACTGTTGACGAACTGGAGCGCCGAGCCGAAGCAGGGAGAAGGCAGGATCAGCGTTCCCACCGCGGCGTTATCGACCAGTTGGAACGTCGGCAGCATGACGCGGTTGGACTCGGAAAACCCGATCTTCAGAAACGTGCGGAAGGACCCGGCGCGCATCCCCGTCAGCTCGATGAAGCCGGTGGCCATGGGCACGGTGAAGCCCTCCGCGCTAAAGGTGTCGATACCGGAAAGCAAGGCCGCCCGCACATGCTTGACCTTCGTGACGACGTAACTGTCCCAATCCGGTTGAAAGGTCTGGGCTTTTTGCAGATTCGTTCCCCAGGGATGGGGAGTTGATGTGGTCATGGGTAGTCCTATGGGAGCGGACCAGATGCTGTATCCACCAGAGTTCGATCACGTTTGAAACGTCTCATCCTGCGGACATGCCCTCGTACGGGATGTAGGAGCACGCTTATATAGCTGACAGCTTGGGGCTCAAGCGCGCGTGCCGACCCGCGCGGGACACCGGCTGGATCGAAGGCCCTGCCTACTGCGGGCCTCCGGTCCCGTGCCAGACGTCAACGGTCGTTCTTGTGGCTCTGGCTGCCGGCGTGTGCCTGCTGCTGGCCGCTGCCGCCCCGGGTATTGCCCGAGCCGGAAGAGGCGTTGTTGCCCCCACCGCCATGGCTCTTGGCCCCCGCAGCGCGGGCTTCCTGCGATGTGAACTCGTGGGCGTTGCCCGAAGCGTGCGCTGCACGCCCCCCCTCTGCGGCGATCTCGCGCTGACGGTCGGGGTCCATCGAGGCAAATCCGCGCCCCGAGCCCGACTGCCCTTGGTTGTTGTCCCGGCTCCCCTGGCTCTGATTGCGGTTGCCTTGGTTCTGGTTGCCCTGATTGGTGTTTGCCATTTCCATCTCCGGTAAGTTGAACAAGTCACACGGAAACTGCCGTGTGAAGTTCACTGTCGGGGGACTGCAAAGGGCCAACCGTAGGTTAGGGACTACCCGTCCGTAGGCGCGGCTTGACGAATGGACGGTGGGAACAAAAAAGCCCTTGGGAACAAGGGCTGGGGAATGTGGCGCGGCTGGCGGGGATCGAACCCACGACCCTTGGCTTCGGAGGCCAATACTCTATCCACTGAGCTACAGCCGCTGGGAAAGTCCGCCCGATGGCGAACAAGCGGCGGATTATCGCACGTGGCTGTGGCTACAGACGAAAACCCAACCCCCGCAGATAGGCGTCGATGGCGCCTCGGCTGACGGTCACCAGATCGAAGCGTCCATGGGTCAGCAACCAGGACTGCAGCAGGCCATCGAACAGCGCCTGTACACCCATCGCGGCGGTGTGTGGCTCCATCGGCAATTGCAGGTTCTGGTCTTCTGCCGCCGAACGCAATTCACCCTCGATCAGCGCGCAAAAATCTGCACAGCCTTCGATATGGTTGTCGCGCACCGCCGCGAGGTCGTTGACGTATTCGACCCGGTACAACGCGATCTCGAACACCCGGCGCGTGCGCTCGTCCTGGACGATGGTGCGTTGGACGAAGTCCACCATGGAGCGCAGCCGCTCCAACGGGGGCAGAGTGGCCATGCTGGCGCTCTTGCTGCCCACCTGCTCCAGCGGGTGGGTCACCCGGTCCATCATGGCATTGAACAAGGCCACTTTGTCCTTGAAATGCCAGTAGATCGCGCCGCGCGTGGCGCCCGCAGCCTGGGCAATGTCGCTCAGCGAGGCGCGCGACACGCCTTTTTCGTAGAACACACGCTCGGCAGCATCCAAAAGGCTGTTGCGCGTAGCATCTGCATCTTCCTTGGTACGTCGTGCCATGGATGGGAACCTCCAAAACGTGGATACGGCAACGGCCGCGCTTTCCACGTAATTATACATTCATGGATGTATGTATAATCATTCCCCTTTGCGCGTCTGTCATTCACCCGTGTCAGCATCACCCGCCGGTCTCAAACAACATCTAACGCATACCGCCGTCAAAGGATTTCCATGCCTCGCCTGAACAACGCAACAGCCCGTGCTATCTGCCCCTTCCAGCGCACCTCTGTCCCCGCAGCCCTCGCGGTTGCGCTGGCAGCGGCCCTTGCGCTCGGCGCCTGCAGCCAGAAAAGCGACGCCCCCACCGCGGGCGCATCACCCCGCGCACCGGAGGTGGGCGTGGTCACCGTGCAGCCAGGTGACATCGGGCTGGTCACCGAATTGCCCGGCCGGCTGGAAGCGTCGCGCGTTGCCGAAGTGCGCGCTCGGGCCGCGGGCATTCTGCAAAAGCGCCTCTTCAGGGAAGGCAGCGATGTGAAGGCCGGCCAGCAACTGTTCCTGATCGACAGCGCGCCCTACCAGGCCAGTGTGGCCCAGGCCGAAGCCAGCGTCGCCCAGGCCGAGGCGAGCCTGGCGCAAAGCCGTGCGCTGGCCGAGCGCTATCGCCCGCTGGTGGCCGTCAACGCCATCAGCAAGCAGGAATACGACAATGCGGTCGCCGCGCAGAAGACCGCCGAAGCCAATGTTGCCGCCGCAAAGGCCGCGCTGACCACGTCGCGCATCAACCTGGGCTATGCGACGGTCACCGCTCCGATTTCGGGCCGCATTGGCCGCGCCCTCGTCACGGAAGGCGCGCTGGTGGGCCAGGGCACACCCACCGAACTGGCGGTGATCCAGCAGATCGACCCGCTGTATATCAACTTCACGCAGTCCGCCTCGGAGGCCCTCAAGCTGAAGGCCGCCATGGCCAGCGGCAAGTACAAGCAGTCCGGTGCCAATGCGGCCAACGTGCGCGTAGTGCTGGAAGACGGCAGCGTGTATCCGCAGACCGGCCGCCTGCTGTTCACCGACCTCACCGTGGACGCCACCAGCGGCCAGGTGACCCTGCGTGCCGAAGTCCCCAACCCCGAGCGCGCCCTGCTGCCCGGCCTGTACGTGCGCGTGCGTCTCGAACAGGCCCAGGTGGACAACGGCATTCTGCTGCCCCAGCAGGCCGTCACCCGCTCCGGCAAGGCCGACACGGTGATGGTGGTGGGGCCCGACAACCACGTCACACCGCGCGTGGTCAAGCTCGGCCCGGCCCAGGGTTCCAACTGGGTGGTGCTCGACGGCCTGAAGTCGGGCGAACAGGTCATGGTGGACGGCTTTCAGAAGCTGCCCCGCGGCAAGCCGGGCGACCCGATCGTCGTCCAACCCGTGCCGTGGCAACCGCAAGGTGCCGCCAAGGCCCCAGCGGCGCCAGCGTCCGCCGCCAGCCAGCCCGCCGCAACGCCGGCCCAACAATAAGAACCAGGAGCGCGGCACATGGCCAAGTTCTTCATCGAGCGCCCCATTTTCGCGTGGGTGATCGCTATCTTCATCATGGTGGTCGGCGCGGTCTCGATCACCCAGCTACCCATTGCGCAGTACCCGGCGGTGGCGCCTCCGACCATCCAGGTATCGGTGGCCTATCCCGGCGCCACCGCCCAGACCCTGGAGGACAGCGTGCTCGCCGTCATCGAACGCGAGATGAACGGCGCCACCGGTCTGGCCTACATGGAAACCACCAGCCAGGCGAACGGCACGGGCTCGATCGTGCTGAGCTTCGAGCCAGGCACGAACGACGACCTGGCCCAGGTGGATGTGCAAAACCGCCTGTCGCGCGCCACCCCGCGCCTGCCAGCCGCGGTGACGCAGCAGGGCGTGCGCGTGGAAAAGTCGCGCTCCAACTTCCTGCTGTTCTCCATCCTCACGTCTGACAACCCCAACGTGAGCATCGAGGCACTCAACGACTATGCCGCGCGCAACGTGGTGCCTGAACTGCAGCGCCTGCCGGGCGTGGGCGGTGTGACGCAGTTCGGCTCCGAGCGTGCCATGCGCATCTGGATCGACCCGGTCAAGCTCAAGGGATTCAATCTCTCGCTCGACCAGGTCAATGCCGCGATCCGCGCCCAGAACGTGCAGGTGTCGGCCGGCAACCTGGGCGACCTGCCCGCCGCGGAAGGCCAGACCACCTCGGCCACCATCGTCGTCAAGGGGCAGCTGTCCACCGTGGAGCAGTTCGGCGACATCGTGCTGCGCGCCAACACCGACGGCTCCACCGTCCGCATGAAGGATGTGGCGCGCATCGAACTGGGCGCGCAAAGCTACAGCACCAGCGCGCGGCTGAACGGGTCGCCCTCGGTGGGCATGGGCGTGCAGCTCACCTCCACCGCCAACGCACTGGCCACGGCCGAAGCCGTGAAGACCAAGCTGGCCGACCTGCAGAAGTACTTTCCCGAAGGCGTGAAGTACGCGATTCCCTACGACACCTCCACCTTCATCTCGGTGTCCATCGAGAAAGTGGTCCACACGCTGCTGGAAGCCGTGGCGCTGGTGTTCCTGGTGATGTTCCTGTTCCTGCAGAACTTCCGCTACACCATCATCCCCACCATCGTGGTGCCGGTGGCGCTGCTGGGCACCTTCGGCGCCCTGCTGGCCATGGGCTTCTCGATCAACGTGTTGACCATGTTCGGCATGGTGCTGGTGATCGGCATCGTGGTGGACGACGCCATCGTGGTGGTGGAGAACGTGGAGCGCATCATGGCCGAGGAGGGGCTGCCGCCGCTGCAGGCCACGCGCAAGGCCATGGGCCAGATTTCTGGCGCCATCGTGGGCGTGACCGTGGTGCTGATCTCGGTGTTCGTGCCGCTGGCGTTCTTCGCGGGCTCCACCGGCAACATCTACCGCCAGTTCGCGGCCACCATGGGCACGTCGATTGCGTTCTCGGCCTTCCTGGCACTGTCGCTGACGCCCGCGCTGTGCGGCACGCTGCTCAAGCCCGTCGCGGAAGACCACCACGAGAAGAAAGGCTTCTTCGGCTGGTTCAACCGTGTCTTCAAGAGCACCACGCACCGCTATGAGTCGGGCCTGTCCCGCCTCGTGCGCCGCGGCGGCCGCATGCTGATCATCTACGCCGCGCTGATCGGTGCCGTGGGCATCGTGTACATGCGCCTGCCCACCTCCTTCCTGCCCAATGAAGACCAGGGCTACCTGATCGCCAACGTGCAACTGCCCGCCGGGGCATCGCTGGAGCGCACGCAGAGCGCACTGAGCGCGGTGGAGGACTTCGCCCTGAAGCAGACCGAGGTGAATGACATCGTCACCGTGGCGGGCTTCTCGTTCTCCGGCCAGGGGCAGAACGCGGGCCTGGCGTTCATCACCCTCAAGGATTGGAGCGAGCGCCCCGGCGCCGCGCACTCCGCCGACGCCGTGGCCGGCCGCGCTATGGGCGCGCTGTCGGGCTTCCGCGATGCCTTCATCTTCGCGCTCAGCCCGCCGCCGATTCCCGAGCTGGGCACGGCCTCGGGCTTCACGTTCCGGCTGCAGGACCGCGGGTCCAAGGGCCACGACGCCCTGGTGGCGGCACGCAACCAGCTGCTGGGCATGGCGTCGCAGAGCAAGGTGCTCGCTGGCGTGCGCCCCGACGGCATGGAAGACGCACCCCAGATGCAGATCAACATCGACCGCGACAAGGCCAATGCCCTGGGCGTGTCGTTCGATAGCATCAGCAGCGCCCTGGGCACCGCGCTCGGCTCGTCTTATGTGAACGACTTCCCTAACCAGGGCCGGTTGCAGCGCGTGGTGGTGCAGGCCGATGCCTCGGCACGCATGCAGCCCGAGTCGGTGCTGGATCTGCCCGTGCTCAACAACAAGGGGCAGGTGGTGCCGCTGTCTACTTTCGCGTCCACGCAATGGATCAGCGGTGCCATGCAGACTGTGCGCTACAACGGCTATCCGGCGATGAAGATCGCCGGCAATGCGGCACCGGGCTTCAGTACCGGCGACGCCATGCAGGAGATGGAGCGCCTGTCCGCGCAGCTGCCCGAGGGCTTCGGCTTCGAATGGACGGGCCAGTCGCGCGAGGAAAAGCTCGCGGGCTCGCAGGCCATGGTGCTCTACGCGTTCTCGCTGCTGGCGGTGTTCCTCTGCCTGGCAGCGCTGTATGAGAGCTGGTCCATCCCGTTCTCGGTCCTGCTGGTGGTGCCGCTCGGCGTGCTGGGCGTGGTGCTGGCAACGCTGCTGCGCGGCATGTCCAACGACGTGTACTTCCAGATCGGCCTGGTGACCATCATCGGCCTGTCGGCGAAGAACGCCATCCTGATCATCGAATTTGCCAAGGACCTGCAGGCCTCGGGCAAGAGCGTGATCGAGGCAGCCCTGGAGGCGGCCCACCTGCGCTTTCGCCCCATCATCATGACGTCGCTGGCCTTCACGCTGGGCGTAGTGCCGCTGTTCCTCGCATCGGGCGCCAGCTCGGCGAGCCAGCGCGCCATCGGCACCGGGGTGATCGGCGGGATGATCACCGGCACGCTGCTGGCCGTGGTCTTCGTGCCCGTGTTCTTCGTGGTGGTGCGCAGCTTCTTCAAGGGCAGCCGCCGCCAGCAAGAGCATGACGCCCAGCAGGCACTCCAACACCGCGGCGAGGCCTGAGCCCCGCCGGCAGGAGAACAACCTATGCAATCGCACACCCTGAACCGCGCGCGCCCTGCGCGCGCCCTCTCCCCCCTGCTAGCCGCGGCGCTGGTGGCGGGCTGCAGCTTCATCCCCACCTACGAACGTCCTGCGGCCCCCGTGCCGCAGGCCTATCCGCTGGCGGGGGCCGAATCCACCACCTCCGCGCGTGCCGCGGCGGACATCGACTGGAAGGAATACTTCACCGACCCCCGCCTGCAGCGGCTGATCGGCATGGCCCTGGGCAACAACCGCGACCTGCGCGTGGCCATGCTCAATGTCGAGCAGGCGCGCGCGCAATTCCAGATCCAGCGCGCCAACCAGTTCCCCACGGTCAACGCCATCGCCAGCGGCACGCGCCAGCCCAGCGCGACCACGGGCAGCTACGCCAACCAGTTCCAGGTGGGCCTGGGCATCTCGGCCTGGGAGATCGACTTCTTCGGGCGCGTGGCGGCCCTCAAGGAGCAGGCCCTGGCCCAGTACCTGGCCACGGACGAGGCGCGCAAGTCGGCGCAGATCAGCCTGGTGGCGGCCGTGGCCTCGGGCTGGCTCACACTGATGGCCGACGAGGAGCTGCTCGACATCTCGCGTCGCACGCTGGAAACGCGCGATGAGTCGGTCAAGCTCACACGCCTGCGCCTGGAGAACGGCGTGAGCTCCGAGCTCGACAACCGCCAGGCCGAGAGCCTGGCCCAGACCGCACGCGCCACCTATGCGCAGCAGCAGCGCCAGCGCATGCTCGATGAAAACGCGCTGGTCCTGCTGCTGGGCCAGCCGCTGCCCGACGACATCCGTGCCAGCCTGCCCTCCTCGCGCCTGGCCGACGCCACGCCCATGCAGGCGCTGCCCGCGGGCCTGCCTTCCGACCTGCTGGTGCGCCGCCCGGACGTGCGCATGGCCGAGCAGCAGTTGATCGGCGCCAACGCCAACATCGGCGCGGCGCGCGCGGCGTTTTTCCCGCGCATCTCGCTCACCGCCCAGTTCGGCACCGTGAGCGATGAGCTGTCGGGGCTGTTCAAGAGCGGCTCGTGGGCGTTCTCTCTGGCGCCGCAGCTGGCCCTGCCGATCTTCGATGCCGGCCGCAACCAGGCGGGGTTGGAGTCCGCGCGCGCGGGCCGCGAAATCGCCGTGGCCCAGTATGAGAAATCCATCCAGACCGCGTTCCGCGAGGTGTCCGACGCCCTGGCCGGCCAGGCCACGCTGCAGGAGCAGGTCGACGCCCAGCGTGCCCAGGCGCAGGCGGATGCCAAACGCTTCGAGCTGTCGGACCTGCGCTATCGCAACGGCGTGGCCAGCTACCTGGACCTGCTGGATGCGCAGCGCTCGCTGTTCGCCACCCAGCAGTCGCTGGTGGTGACACGCCTGCAGCAACTGCAGAACCAGGTGACGCTCTACAAGGTGCTGGGCGGCGGCTGGACCGCTCCCGCCGAAGAGACCCCACGCTCCTGACATAGGTCACGACGCGCGCCTGCCCGTTTTTTCCCCAACGGGCGGGTGTGGAGCGCGCTCCTATAATCGAAAAGTCTTTTCCCTTCAGCCCCCAGTACAACAGAATCACCAGAGGATCCCATGAGCGACACCCACGACGAAGCGCATACCGGACCGATCAAGAACCCCAAGCAACTCCTGGTCACCGTCATTTTTGCGTTTGTGCTCCCGGTGTTCGCCATCATCGGCCTGGTGCTGTTCGTCACGGCCGACAAGAAGCCGGCGGCCGGCTCCGCCAACCCCGAACTGGCCGTGGCCCAGCGCATCCAGAAGATCGGCAACGTCGAGGTGCGCGACGCCAACCGCCCGCTGCGCACAGGCGAAGCCGTCTTCCAGGGGCAGTGTGCCGCCTGTCACGCCACCGGCGCCGCGGGCGCGCCCAAGCTGGGTGACACCGCCGCCTGGGCGCCGCGCATTGCCACGGGCTTCGAAGCCCTGGTGCAATCGGCCCTCAAGGGCAAGGGCGCCATGGCACCGCAGGGTGGCGGCGACTTCGACGACACCGAGATCGCGCGCGGCGTGGCCTACATGGCCAATGCCGCCGGCGCCAAGTTCGAGGAGCCCAACCGTCCCGGCGCCGAAGGCGGCGCGGCCGCTGCGAGCGCACCTGCCTCCAACTAAGGCACTTTTCGCCTCGTCACAAGCCGGCCGCGTGCCGGCTTGTTGGTTTCTGGCAGGGGGTTTTCTGCAGTGCGGCGCGTTACGCAGGCAGTGGGCCCGCAGCCGCCTGCGGGCTCGGCACAAAGCCGTAGGCACCGGGCAGGTCGGCCGCCAGCACCTCGCGTGGCGTCCAGCGGCCCTGATCGATCTGGCGCGCCAACGCCTCCACATCCAGGCTGTGCACCAGGCCCAGGCCGGCGGTGCAGGCCAGGTACACGCGGCCGGCCTCGTCCACCAGGCACTCATTCACCCGACCGGCCGGCCGGCCGGTGTGCGCCACGGGCTCGCCGTCGGCGCCCAGACGCCAGATCAGCGGTGTGGCCTCCAGTTCCACATAGACGCGCTGCGGTCCGTTCTGGAAGAACCAGCGGCCTTCACCATCCGCCTCATAGTTGCGGTGGATGAATTCGATCAGCTTGGCATGCTCCAGCCGCGTTCCGCGCGCCACGGCGAAGCCGCCCTGTAACTGCACGGCGTCATCGCGCAGGTACCAGTGGCCGCGCGCATCCAGCCCCAGCCAGCCGTAGCAGGCCGGCACGTTGGGCCATTTGGCGATGGCCTGCTTGACGATGTCATCCATGACAGCGATTGTGCGCCCTCGTCCGCGCCCCCGCAGGCATTCACCCCAGCGCCGCATGGTCGGCCAGCCAGGCGGCCACGGCTTCGGGCAGGGCACGCACATGGCCGGGCCAGCCACCCTGCGCAAAGCCGACGTGGCCGCCATGCGCCGGCTGCCAGAGCGTGACCGCGGGCGCCACCTCACCGTCGCGCGGCAGGCTGGCGCCGGGCACGAAGGGATCGTTGCGCGCATTGACCAGCAGCGCCGGCACGCGCACCGCAGGCAGCAGCGGCTTGGCCGACGCGCGGCGCCAGTAGTCGTCTGCATCGCGAAAGCCGTGCAGCGGCGCGGTGAAGAGGTCGTCAAAAGCGTGCAGGTCGCGCGCGGCCAGCAGGGCCGCCCGGTCGAACAGGCCGGGGTACTGCGCCAGCTTGGCCAGCGCCTTGGGCACCATGGTGCGCAGGAACATGCGCGTGTACACCTGCCGGTTGAAGCCCCGTCCGATGGCGTGGCCGCCGGCCGCCAGGTCCAGCGGAGCGCACACGCTGGCGATGGCGTCCGCGCTGGCGAGCGCGCGGCCGCCCTGCTCGCCGGCCCAGCGCATCAGCGCATTGCCGCCCAGCGACACCCCCACGGCCAGCAGCGGCGCCCGCGCCCCACCGCCGGTCCGCTGCAACCCGGCCAGGCGCCGGAGGATCCAGTCGATCTCTTCATGGTCGCCCGAATGGTAGGCGCGCGGCGCGCGGTTGATCTCGCCGCTGCAGCCGCGAAAGTGCGGCACGGCAAAACCCCAGCCGCGCTCGCGGGCCACGCCGGCGAAGGCCTGCGCATAGTGGCTGCGCGACGAGCCTTCCAGTCCATGGAACAGCACCAGCAGCGGCGCGGGGGCCGCGCCCGCCGCGGCACACGGCCACAGGAAGTCCACGTCCACGAAATCGCCGTCGGGCGCCAGCCAGCGCTCGCGCACATAGGCCGGCGGCGGCCCCAGCGTGCGCCGCGCCCACAGCGCGGGCCAGATGGTCTGTGCATGGCCGCCGGGCAACCACCAAGGCGCTTCATATTTCATAGCTGGAAGCGATTGCTGGTATTGTGTTGAAGGCCAATTTGACCCATAAACCAGCCCATCAAAGGCTTGGCATCAATGCAGCAGGTGCCCGGCGGGCGCAGCGCCCTCGGCCTCGTGCATGCCGGCGGCGCTGGCATGGTGCGCCACCAGGCGCCAGCCTTGCGGGGTCTTGTGGTAGACGTTGGTGGCCTGCACCACGGCCTCGCGCGGACCGTCGGGCAGCATCACACGCACATGTTCCAGCACGCTGTGCACGGCACTCGCCAAGGCCTGCACGCGCATCACCTGCGCGGGATGCACGTTGAGGCCGCCCTGCTGCAGCAAGGTGGCGAACGCCGCGCGGATGGCGGCGGGCCCCACGTGGCGCGCGGCGCCGGGGTGCACGCAGACGATGTCGTCCTCGTCGGCCCAGCAGGCCATCACGCGCTCCACGTCGCCGGCTTGCAGGGCGTCGTAGAACGCGGCTTCCAGATCGTCGGGGGAACCGGCCAGGGCGGCCGCGCGCAGCGGGGTTCGGGGCATGGCGAAGTGTCGGTGGTTGCAACCCAGCCGCGTATTGTGCCGTTCGATGGCCCTGTCATGCGCCTGGCCGATGCATGCACAATGATCGGCATGCGCGGCGCCGTGCCGCCCGTCTTTCTTCTGCATTGCAAAGGCCTGTTCACCATGAAACGACTCATCGCCATGCTTGCCGCCGTGCTGGCCCTCTCGGGCTGCGGCTACAACGACTTCCAGCGCCTGGACGAGCAGTCCAAGGCCGCGTGGAGCGAAGTGCTCAACCAGTACCAGCGCCGCGCCGACCTGGTGCCCAACATCGTGGCCACCGTCAAGGGCGAGGCGGCATTCGAGCAGGAGACGCTGACTAAGGTGATCGAGGCGCGCGCCAAGGCCACCTCGATCCAGGTGACGCCCGAAACCCTCAACAACCCCGAGGCGTTCAACAAGTTCCAGCAGGCGCAGGGCGAGCTGTCCAGCGCGCTATCGCGCCTGATGGTGGTGGCCGAGCGTTACCCGCAGCTGCAGGCCAACCAGGCCTTCCGCGACCTGCGCGTGACGCTGGAGGGCACCGAGAACCGCATCACCGTGGCACGCAACCGCTACATCCAGACCGTGCAGGAGTACAACGTGCTCGCACGCAGCTTCCCCACCAACCTCACGGCCATGGTGTTCAGCTATGAACCCAAGCCCAGCTTCACGGTGGCGAACGAGGCCGAGATCTCTGCGCCGCCCAAGGTGGATTTCTCTAGCCCCGCACCCGCCTCCAAGCCCTGACATCAGGGTTGTAAGCAAAATATGCCGCTAGCGCTTGCCCTTCAAGCGCTGATAGCTATATTTCTTGTAGCTATCGGAGCCCTCCCCGCCACCGCGCAGCCCCTGCGCGCGGTGCCTGCATTGCAAGCGCGCGTGATCGACCAGACCGGCACGCTGAACGACACGCAGCGCCAGGGGCTGGAGGCGCGCCTGGCCGCCATCGAGCAGCAGCACGGCTCGCAGGTGGTGGTGCTGATGGTGCCCACCACCGCGCCCGAGGACATCGCCGCCTTCGCCAACCGCGTGGGCAACGCCTGGAAGATCGGCCGCAAGGACGTGGGCGATGGCGTGCTGGTGGTCGTGGCCAAGGACGACCGGCGCATGCGCATCGAGGTGGCCAAGGCGCTGGAAGGCGCCATACCCGACATCGCCGCCGCGCGCATCATCGACGGCGCGATGAAGCCGCGCTTTCGCGAGGGCGACTTTGCCGGCGGGCTGGACGCCGCGGTGCAGCAAATCGGCGCGCGCATCGCGGGCGAAAACCTGCCCGCGCCGCAAAGCAGCCAGCAAGGCGACTGGCAGGGCCGCGGCGCGTCCGCGGGCTTTGACTGGACAGACCTGGCCGTCTTCCTCTTCTTCGGCGTGATGGTGGCGGGCCCCGTGGTGCGCCGGCTGTTCGGCCAGCGCCTGGGCGGCCTGGTGATGGGCGGCGGCGCTGGGTTCCTGGCCTTCATCGTCACCTCCAGCCTGCTGCTGGCGGGTGGCGCGGGGCTGCTGGCGCTGCTCTACACCTGGATCTTTGCGGGCCGCGGCGGCCCCGTGGTGTGGCACGGCGGCGGCGGCGGCTGGGGAGGCGGTCACGGCGGTGGCTGGGGCGGTGGAGGCGGTGGTGGATTCGGCTCGGGCGGCGGCGGAGACTTCGGCGGCGGCGGTGCATCGGGCGACTGGTAGGGCGGCAAGCACAGAGCGAAACACCATGGTCACACCCTCTTCATCCCCACCTTCCGGCGTGCTGGCGCGCCTGGCGCGGCTGCTGCGGCACCGTTGGTCCGACGGCGGCCTGCACCAGGCCCTGCCACCCGAGGTGCTGGAGCGCCTGGGCCAGCGCGTGGCCGCCAGCGAGCGCCGCCACACCGGCCAGATCCGCATCTGCGTGGAAGGCGGCCTGCCGCTGTCGTACCTGTGGCGTGGCGCCACGGCGCGCGAGCGCGCGGTCACGCAGTTCGGTAAGCTGCGTGTGTGGGACACCGAACACAACAACGGCGTGCTCATCTACCTGATGCTGGCCGAGCATGCCATCGAGATCGTGGCCGACCGCGCTCTGGCGCGCCGCGTGCCCCCGGCGACATGGCGCAGCATGGTGTCGCACATGGCCGAGGCTTTCCGCCAAGGCCGGCACGAGGACGGTCTGACCCAGGCGCTGAGCGAGGTCTCTGCGCTGCTCGTGGAACACTTCCCGGCCACCAAGGGCGTGGACCGGCCGAACGAGCTGCCCGACGCCCCCGTCATCCCGGGCACGGTGGACTGAGTACCAGAGCACGCCTTGCGAGGCGGAACTCCCTTTTCGATCACCCCTTCAGGGCAACGCCCAGACGCGCCCCGCCCCCACCGCGAAGCGCTGGCGCCCCGGCGCGGCGGGCACGGCATGGCCGCCGGTGAACTCGCCAAAGGCCGGCAACACCAGCAGTCCCGGCTCCGCCACGAAACAGGGCATGCGCAACGCATCGCGCCCGCCGCCGTACAGCACGGCCGTGGGGTGCAGGTGTCCGGCCAGCACCCACTGCCCCGCGCGGTGCTGTGGATGGTGGCAGCAGGCGAAAGGTCCCAGAGACCAAGGCTCCTCCACGATGCGCGCGCCCAGCCACGCCGGTGGGTCGCCCGCGTGGCGGTCGTGGTTGCCGCACACCAGCACCAGTTCCAGTGCCGCATGGTCCTCGCGCCAAGCGGCCAACGCGCGCAGCAACGCGGGCGCGTGGGCCTCGGCCGCATGCAGGAAGTCGCCCAGCACCACCAAGCGCTGCACGCCGGGGTGGCGCGCCAGCAACTGCGCCAGCCGAGCCAGGTTGCCCTGCGTGGTGCCCGCGGGCACGGGCAGGCCGCGCGCGCGGAAGGTGGCGGCCTTGCCCAGGTGCAGGTCGGCCAGGCACAGCATGGCGCCCTCCGGCCACCACAGCGCGCGTTCGGGCAGCAGCCACACGGTGGTGCCGGCCAGGTCCACGGCCAGGTCGGCGGGCGGATCAGGCGCATGCATGGGTCACAGGCGCGGCAACGGGCGCGAAGGTTTGCGCGCGCGGCGCGGGGAACGGCCCCGCGCCGCGGCCGGCGCGGCGCCCGTGCCCTCGGAGGCATCGGCAAAGTCCAGCGTGTCGCGCAGTGCGTCGGTAACGGCGGACGATGCTTCCTGCCGCGGTGGCGCGGCCGGGGGGGCGGCGCGCCGGCGGCGCGGCGGGTCAGGGGGCACAACGTCCTGCACCGGTGGGGCGGATACGGGTTTGCGCGCGCTGGCGGCGGCTTCCATGTCGCCCAGCATGCGCGCGATGCGGTCGGCCAGCGCCTCGTTGCTGAGCTGCTCGCGAAAGCGCTCCACCATCAGCGGAAAGGCCAGCGGCCCGGGTCGCACGAGAGGCTGCACCATGAGCTGCTGCGCCTGCATGCGTGTGAGCGCCGCCAGCAGCTGTGCCACGTCCAGCTCCTGGCTCAGCACTTCCTGGTCGGCCTGGCGCAGCAGCAGGTTGCCCGCGTCATAACGCCGAAAGACCTCGAAGAACAACTGTGAAGACGCCTGCAACTGGCGCGCGCTGCGCTGCTCGCCCGGGTGGCTTTGAAAGATGAGCCCCGCCACGCGCGCAATCTCGCGAAAGCGCCGGCGCGCCATCTCGGTGGCGTTGAGACTGGCCAGCACCTCGTGCAGCAACGCTGCGCGCGCGTCACGCTCTTGCGGCACCGACTCGGGCGCCGTGGCGTTGGCAGTGTTGCGAATGGCCAGCGCCTCGTCGGGCGCCAGGGCGTGCGCCTGCCGGGCGGCCTGCGGCGCGGCGGCGTCGGTGCGCAGCAGGTCGGGCAGCAAGGCCGGCCAGTCGCGTTCTGTGGCGGACAGCAGCTCCAATCCATAGTCGTTCACCGCGATCGAGAAGGTGCCCGGCACCCCCTGGGCCGCGCGCCAGGCGAACAGGCTGGCCAGCCCGATGTGCGCATGCCGGCCGGCAAACGGGTAGAGGAACAGGTGCCAGCCCTCACGCGTGCGCAGCGTCTCGGCCAGCAGCGTGCCCGGCGTGGGCAGGGCGGACCAGCGGCGCTGCACCTCCAGCAGCGGGCGCACGGCGCGCAGCTCGGGGCTGGCGTAGCGGCCCCGCCCCGCCTGCGCGAGCTGTTGCACCACGTAGTCGGCCAGCACGGTGGACAGCGGCATGCGCGAGCCGTTCCAACGCGGCACCGTGGGCTGGCGCCCCGGCGCGCGCCGCACGAAGGCGGTCATCTCGCGCGTGCGCACCAGTTCCAGCACCTGCCCGGCGAACACGAAGCAATCGCCCGGCGACAGCCGCGCGATGAAGCCCTCTTCCACCGCGCCCAGGCGAGCGCCCTGCAGAATCTGCACCTGCATGCTGGCATCGCTCACGATGGTGCCGATGTTGGCGCGGTGGCGGCGCGCCAGGCGCGCATCGGGCAGGCGCCACACACCGTTCTCGTCCGGCACGACACGGCGGTAGTCCGGGTAGGCCGCCAGGGCGCTGCCGCCACGCGCAACGAAATCCAGGCACCACTGCCACACGCCGCGCGGCAGCGTGCGGTACGCGGCCGTGCGGCGCACCTCGGCATACAGCGCCTCGGGCTCGAAGCCCCCGCCCAGCGCCACCGTGGCCAGGTGCTGCACCAGCACGTCGACGGGCTGGTGTGGCGAGACGCGCTTTTCCACCCGCCCGGCATGCACCGCGGCGCGCGCGGCGGCGGCCTCCACCAACTCCAGGCTGTGCGTGGGCACCAGCGTGATGCGCGAGGGCCGCCCTGGTGCGTGGCCCGAGCGGCCGGCGCGCTGCAGCAGGCGCGCCACGCCCTTGGCCGAGCCGATCTGCAGCACGCGCTGTACCGGCAGAAAGTCCACACCCAGGTCCAGGCTGCTGGTGCAGACCACGGCGCGCAGGCTGCCGCTCTTGAGCCCCGCTTCCACCCATTCGCGCACACCGCGGTCCAGCGAGCCGTGATGGATGGCGATCTGCCCCGCCCAGTCCGGCCGCGCATCCAGCACCGCCTGGTACCACTGCTCGGCCTGCGAGCGCACGTTGACGAACACCAGCGTGGTGCCGGGCGACTCCTCCAGCGCGCGCACCACCGCCGGCAGCATGGCCAGGCCCAGGTGGCCGGCCCAGGTGAAGCGCTCGGGCCGCTCGGGCAGCAGGGTGTCCACCACCAGGCGCTTTTCCACGCGGCCGCGCACCAGCGTGCCGCCCTCCCGGCCCAGCAGCGTCTGCATGGCCTCGGGCAGGTTGCCCAGCGTGGCCGACATGCCCCAGACCATGAGCTGCGGGTTCCAGCCCGCGAGCCGCGCCAACGCCAACTGCACCTGCACGCCGCGTTTGTTGCCCAGCAGCTCGTGCCATTCATCCGCCACCACCAGGCGCACGCGGGCCAGTTGCTCGCGCGCGTCCGCGCGCGCCAACAGCAGCGACAGGCTTTCGGGGGTGGTCACGAGCACCGTGGGCAGACGCCGCGCCTGCGCGCTGCGTTCGGCGCTGCCGGTATCGCCCGTGCGGGCGCCCAGGCTCCAGCGCGCCAGGCCGGCATGCTGTGCGGCCAGGGCCTGCAGCGGCGCCGCCAGCGCACGCAGCGTGTCGGCGGCCAGCGCGCGCATGGGCGTGATCCACAGCACGGTGAGTGGTGCGGTCCGCGGTGCCGCTTCGCTAGTAATAGCGCTTAGCGCTGGATGGACGGGCGCTACAGGCCGTTTTGAGTCCCCGTCAGCGAAGGCCTGTAGCGCCCCGAGCCACACCGCATAAGTCTTGCCGGCGCCCGTGGTGGCGTGCAGCAGGCCCGAGCGTCCCTGCGCGATGGCGCGCCACACCTGGCGCTGGAAGGCGAATGGCGCCCAGCCGCGCGTGGCCAGCCAGCCCGTCGCGAGGGGGAAGCGCGGGGCGGTCACGGCACCCCCCGTTGCACCGCGCGGCCAAGGCATTGCCGCCGCGCGGGCCACTGCATTTCAAGGGAAAATCGCCTGCAGCGCCCGTCCATCCAGCGCCAACAGCTCTTGTATTCATAGCACCAGATCATGGCGTAGCAGGCAACAGCGCTGCCAGCGTATCCAGCGAATCAGCCTCGTCCACCGGCTTGTCCTCACGCCAGCGCAGCATGCGCGGGAAGCGCACGGCGATGCCGCTCTTGTGCCGCGCGCTGCGCGCTATGCCCTCAAAACCCAGCTCGAACACCAGCGTGGGCCGCACGCTGCGCACCGGGCCGAAGCTCTCCACCGTGGTCTTGCGGATGATGGCGTCCACCCGCGCCATCTCGGCATCGGTGAGGCCCGAATACGCCTTGGCAAACGGCACCAGCGTGCGCCCCTCGGTGCCCTGCGGCGCACTCCACACGGCGAACGTGTAGTCGCTGTACAGGCTGGCGCGGCGCCCGTGGCCTCGCTGCGCATAGATGAGCACGGCGTCCACGCTCATCGGGTCGATCTTCCACTTCCACCAGATACCCACGTCCCGGGTGCGGCCCACACCATAGTGCGCCGTGCGCCCTTTGAGCATCATGCCCTCCACGCCCAGGGCACGCGCGCTGTCCCGCAGGCGTGCCAGTTCGGCCCAGCTCTGTCCCTGCAGCACCGGGCTGGGCACCAGCGCCGGGTGGTCGGTGCGCGCCAGCAGCGCGTCCAGCCGCGCGCGCCGCGCCTGCAGCGGCAGGCCGCGCAGGTCCTGGCCGTGTTCCTCCAGCAGGTCGTAGGCCAGCAGCACCACGGGCACCTCGCGCAGCAGCTTGGCGCCCAGTGACTTGCGGCCGATGCGCTTTTGCAGGTCGGCAAACGGGCGCGGCTGCGCCGGCGCATCCGCTCGCGCGGGCTGCCAGACGACGATCTCGCCGTCGAGCACCGTGCCGTCGGGCAGGGCTTCGTCGCCCAGCGCCTGCAGTTCGGGGAAGCGATCGGTCACCAACTCCTCCCCGCGCGACCACAGCCAAGTGGCGCCCCCGCGCCGCACGAGCTGGGCGCGGATGCCGTCCCACTTCCATTCCACGATCCAGTCCGCCGGCGGGCCAAGCGCGGCGTCAAACTGCGCCACCGGCAGCTGCAGCGGGTGCGCCAGAAAGAAGGGATAGGGATGGCCCTGGGCTTCCGCAGCCTGCGCGCCCGCACCATCTCCCTGGGGCGCCACGAGGCGCTGGTAGTCGGCCGCCCCGGGCTGCGCGCCCACGTGGGTGTAGCCCATGAGGCGCTGGGCGATGCGCTTGGCGTCCACGCCGCTCACGGCCGCGAGCGCCTGCGTGACCTGCAAGCGCGACACGCCCACGCGGAAGGCCCCCGTGATGAGCTTGAAGTACACCAGCCGCTCCTCGGGCGCCAGCCGTGCCCATTGCGCACCCAGCCGTTCAGCCTGGGTGTCGGGCGCCAGGCCGCGCAGCGGCAGCAGGTGTTCGCGCATCCATGCGGCCAGCCCCAGGGCGTGCGCCTGCGTGCGCGGGGGCAGCAGCAGTGCGATGGTCTCGGCCAGATCGCCCACAGCCTCGTAGCTTTCGTCGAACAGCCATTCCGGCAACCCCGCCGCCTCGCGCGCCACCGCGCGCAGCAGCTTGGTGGGCACGAGTTGGCGTGGTTTGCCACCCGCGAGGAAGTAGACGGCCCAGGCGGCATCCTCGGGTGGCGCACCCCGCAGATAGTCGCGCAGCGCGGCCTGCTTGGCGAGGCTGGACGTGCTGGCATCCAGCGCCTGGTAGAGCGCGGCAAAGGCTTGCATCAGGAGGTGCCTCCGGCCGCGTCGCCTGCGTCGGCTTCCGGTGCAGTGGACGCTGCAGTTGGCGCGTCGGCCGGCGCTGCCTCGTCCTCGTCGCCGTATTCGGTGGCGAAAGCCTGGGCATCCAGCCCTTGCTCGCGCAGCCAGCGGACCATGACGGCCACGCTGCCGTGGGTGACGAACACGCGCTCGGCCCCCGTGGCGGCAATCGCCTGCTGCAGGCCCGGCCAGTCTGCGTGATCGGAGAGCACAAAACCACGATCCACCCCGCGGCGGCGACGCGTGCCGCGCAGCTGCATCCAGCCGCTGGCAAAGGCATCGGCGTGGCGTGGGAAGCGGCGCATCCATGGAGTGCCTTGCGCCGAGGGCGGCGCCAGCACCAGCGCGGTCTCGCGCGTCGCGGCGTCCAGTGACGCGTCGGTGGCCCCCTGCGTGGGCGGCAGGCGCACGCCGGCGGCGCGGTAAGCGGCATTGAGGGGCTCCACCGCGCCATGCATGAGCAGCGGACCAATGCTGGCATCTACGCCATGCAGGATGCGCTGGGCCTTGCCGAACGCGTAGCAAAACAGCACCGAAGGGCGGCGCAGGGCCGCGTTGGAACGCCACCAGTCGTTGATCTGGGTCTGCAGGACGGCCTGTGCGGGCCAACGGTAGATGGGCAGGCCGAAGGTGGATTCGGTGATGAACGTGTCGCAGCGCACGGGCTCGAACGGCGCGCAGGTGCCGTCGGCCTCCAGCTTGTAGTCACCCGAGGCCACCCACACGCGACCGCCGTGCTCCAGCCGCACCTGGGCCGAGCCCAGCACATGGCCCGCAGGGTGCAGTGAGATGCGCACGCCGTTGTGGTGCAGGGGTTCCCCGTAGGCCAGCGTTTGCAAAGCGATGTCCGCCCCCAGCCGACCGCGCAGGATACCCGCGCTGTGCTCGTGCGCCAGGTAGTGTCCGTGTCCGCGCCGCGCGTGGTCGCCATGGCCATGGGTGATGACGGCCCGGTCCACCGGCCGCCAGGGGTCGATGTAAAAGCCACCCGGTGGACAATACAGCCCTTCGGGGCGCGCTACCACCAGGGCGTCTGCCGCGGACTCTGCCAAAGGGTTGACCATGGCCCATGCTAGCGTCGCGTTGGGCCTGGCTGGCGTCGGACGGCGCCGATGGACGAGCGCCATAGCGGGCCCACCCATAACGACAAAAACCGCCCGAAGGCGGCTTTTGCGATGGAAGGCGATCAGTCGATCAGCGCTTCTGGCGGAACTTGCGCAGCGCGGCAATCTGCGCTGCCATCACGGCCAGCTCGGACTGGGCGCGCGCCAGATCGATCTCGCTCTTGGCGTTCTTCAGGGCTTCCTCGGCCGCAGCCTTGGCTTCCTGCGCCTTCTGGTCGTCCAGGTCACGGCCACGGATGGCGGTGTCGGACAGCACGGTCACGCAGTCGGGCTGCACTTCCAGAATGCCACCGGCCACGAAAACGAACTCTTCGTTGCCGTCAGGCAATTCGATGCGCACCGAACCCGGCTTGATGCGGGTGATGAGTGGCGTGTGGCGCGGATAGATGCCCAATTCGCCCGCTTCGCCGGGCAGCGCGACGAAGCGCGCCTCGCCGGAGAAGATGGACTCTTCGGCACTGACCACATCAACATGGATGGTGTTCATCTTTGCTCCTAGAAAAAGGGAATGGCAAGCCTGTAGGGCTCACGAGGGCCGGACGCGGGGCCGGCCTTCGGACCATCAGGCCACCTTCTTCGCCTTTTCGAAGGCTTCGTCGATGGTGCCAACCATGTAGAAGGCCTGCTCGGGCAGGTGGTCGCATTCGCCAGCCACGATCATCTTGAAGCCACGGATGGTCTCGGACAGCGGCACGTACTTGCCAGGCGAGCCCGTGAACACCTCGGCCACGTGGAACGGCTGCGACAGGAAACGCTGGATCTTGCGGGCACGGGCCACGACCAGCTTGTCCTCGGGGGCCAGCTCGTCCATACCCAGAATGGCGATGATGTCGCGCAGTTCCTTGTAGCGCTGCAGGGTACCCTGCACTTGGCGGGCCACTTGGTAGTGCTCTTCACCCACGACCTGCGGGTCCAGCTGGCGGCTGGTGGAGTCCAGCGGGTCCACGGCAGGGTAGATACCCAGAGCGGCGATGTCACGCGACAGCACCACGGTGGAGTCCAGGTGGGCGAAGGTGGTGGCGGGCGACGGGTCGGTCAAGTCGTCGGCAGGCACGTACACGGCCTGAATGGACGTGATGGACCCGACCTTGGTCGAGGTAATACGCTCTTGCAGACGGCCCATTTCCTCGGCCAGCGTAGGCTGGTAGCCCACGGCGGAAGGCATCCGACCCAGCAGGGCGGACACTTCGGTACCGGCCAGCGTGTAACGGTAGATGTTGTCCACGAAGAACAGCACGTCGCGGCCTTCGTCGCGGAAGGACTCGGCGATGGTCAGGCCGGTCAGGGCCACGCGCAGACGGTTGCCCGGGGGCTCGTTCATCTGGCCGTAGACCATGGCCACCTTGGACTCGCCCAGGTTCTCCAGATTCACGACGCCGGAGTCGGCCATCTCGTGGTAGAAGTCGTTGCCCTCGCGGGTACGCTCACCCACGCCAGCGAACACGGACAGACCCGAGTGCGCCTTGGCGATGTTGTTGATGAGCTCCATCATGTTCACGGTCTTGCCCACGCCGGCACCACCGAACAGGCCCACCTTGCCGCCCTTGGCGAACGGGCACACCAGGTCGATCACCTTGATGCCGGTCTCGAGCAATTCCTGCGAAGGGCTCAGCTCGTCATAAGCGGGGGCCTTGCGGTGGATGGAAGCCGTCAGGCTCTGGTCCACGGGGCCGCGCTCGTCGATGGGGTTGCCCAGCACGTCCATGATGCGGCCCAGCGTGGCCTTGCCCACGGGGACGGTGATGGGGTTGCCGGTGTTCGTGACCATCAGGCCACGCTTGAGACCGTCCGAAGAACCGAGCGCAATGGTACGCACCACGCCGTCGCCCAGCTGCTGCTGCACTTCCAGCGTCAGGGGCGAGCCCTCGAGCTTCAGGGCGTCATACACCTTGGGCATCTGGTCGCGCGGGAACTCCACGTCCACCACGGCGCCGATACATTGAACAATCTTGCCTTGCACTTGAGCCATTTGATTTGCTCCAAAAATTTAAACCGAGACCCGAAGGCGGCGTCAGACTGCCGCGGCACCTGCAACGATCTCCGAAAGTTCTTTCGTGATCGCCGCTTGGCGCGTCTTGTTGTAGACCAGTTTGAGCTCGTTGATGACGTTACCGGCGTTGTCGGTGGCGGCCTTCATGGCCACCATGCGCGCGGACTGCTCCGAGGCCATGTTCTCTGCCACTGCCTGGTAGATCAGCGACTCGACATAGCGCACCAGCAGTTCGTCGATCACGCTCTGCGCATCAGGCTCGTAGATGTAATCCCAACCATGGCCGGTCTTCTGGGCCTGCATCTGCTCAGACGACAGGGGCAGCAACTGCTCCACCACCGATTCCTGCTTCATGGTGTTGATGAACTTGGTGTAGCTTAGGTACACCGCGTTGATCTTGCCTTCCGCGTAAGCATCCAGCAGCACCTTCACCGGTCCGATCAGCTTGTCCAGGTGCGGCGTATCGCCCAGCCCGGTGGCATGCGCCACGACCTTGGCACCCACGCGGTTGAGGAAGCCCAACCCCTTGTTGCCAATAGCCACCGACTGCACATCGACACCCGTAGACTGCAGTTCGCGCAGCTTGGTGGTGACGGCGCGCAGCACGTTGGTGTTCATGCCTCCGCACAGGCCCTTGTCGGTCGTCACGACAATAATGCCAGCCGCCTTCGCATCGTTCGCCTTCATGAAAGGGTGCACGTACTCAGGGTTGGCCTCGCCGAGGTGGGCGGCAATGTTGCGCACCTTCTCGGCATAGGGTCGGGCGGCACGCATGCGGTCTTGCGCCTTGCGCATCTTAGACGCGGCCACCATTTCCATGGCCTTGGTGATCTTCTTGGTGTTTTCCACCGATTTGATCTTGCCGCGTATTTCCTTACCTGCTGCCATGATGGTTCCTCGTCCGATTTAAACGAACGACTTCTTGAACGCCGTGATGGCTTGCGTCAGTTCGGCTTCGTCCTTGCCTTCCTTGTCGAACGCGCGGTTCTGCTGCAGGCGGTCCAGCAGCGCACCGTGGCTCGTCTTCAGGTACTGGTGCAGGCCGGCTTCGAAGGCCAGCACCTTCTTCACGTCCACGTCGTCCAAGAAGCCCTTGTTCACCGTGAAGAGCGTCGCGCCCATCAGGGCCGTGCTCAGCGGGCTGTACTGGGGCTGCTTGAGCAGTTCCGTCACGCGGGCGCCGCGGTCCAGCTGCTTGCGCGTGGCTTCGTCCAGGTCGGAGGCGAACTGCGCGAACGCCGCGAGTTCACGGTACTGGGCCAGGTCGGTACGGATACCGCCGGACAGACCCTTGATCAGCTTGGTCTGGGCGGCACCCCCCACGCGCGACACCGAGATACCGGCGTTGATGGCGGGGCGAATACCAGCGTTGAACAGGCTGGTTTCCAGGAAGATCTGACCGTCGGTGATCGAGATCACGTTGGTTGGAACGAAGGCAGACACGTCGCCGGCCTGGGTTTCGATCACGGGCAGTGCGGTCAGCGAACCCGTCTTGCCCTTGACCTCGCCCTTGGTGAAGGCTTCCACATAGTCGGCATTCACACGGGCTGCACGCTCCAGCAGGCGGCTGTGGAGATAGAACACGTCGCCGGGGAAGGCTTCGCGGCCTGGCGGGCGGCGCAGCAGCAGCGAAACCTGGCGGTAGGCCACAGCTTGCTTGGACAGGTCGTCGTACACGATCAGCGCGTCTTCGCCACGGTCGCGGAAGTATTCGCCCATCGTGCAGCCGGAGTAGGCCGACACGTACTGCATGGCGGCGGACTCGGAAGCCGAAGCCGCCACGACGATGGTGTATTCCATGGCGCCGGCCTGTTCCAGGGCGCGCACCACGTTCTTGATCGACGATGCCTTCTGGCCGATGGCGACGTAGATACACGTCACGCCCTGGCCCTTCTGGTTGATGATGGCGTCGATGGCCACTGCCGTCTTGCCGGTCTGGCGGTCGCCAATGATCAGCTCACGCTGGCCACGGCCGATTGGCACCATGGAGTCGATGGACTTCAGGCCGGTTTGCAGCGGCTGGTCCACGGACTGGCGCGCGATCACGCCGGGAGCGACCTTCTCGATCACGTCCGTCATCTTGGCGTTGATCGGACCCTTGCCGTCGATCGGCTGGCCGAGAGCGTTCACCACGCGGCCGATCAGTTCCGGGCCCACCGGCACTTCCAGAATGCGGCCCGTGCACTTCACGGTATCGCCTTCAGAAATGTGCTCGTACTCGCCCAGAATCACGGCGCCGACGGAGTCGCGCTCGAGGTTCAGGGCCAGGCCGAAGGAGGGCTGACCGTCTGCCGCAGCAGGGAATTCGAGCATTTCGCCCTGCATCACGTCCGACAGGCCGTGGACGCGCACGATACCGTCGGTCACGGACACCACGGTGCCCTGGTTGCGGATATCGCTGCTGGCTGCCAGACCTTCGATGCGGCTCTTGATCAGTTCAGAAATTTCTGCGGGATTGAGTTGCATGACTCTTTCCTTCTTTCTTGGGGGTATAGCCGAGACCTCACGCCCATCAGGCGGTGAGGGCAGCTTTCATTTGTTCCAGACGGGCTTTGACGGAAGTGTCGAGCACCTCGTCGCCCACCACCACGCGCACGCCGCCGATCAGGGTCTCATCCAACTGCACGGAGAGATTGAGCTTGCGACCGAAGCGCTTTTCAAGCGTGGCACCCACATCGGTCAGAGCGCCCGCATCCAGCGGGAAGGCGCTATACACCACGGCATCCGAAGTGCCGTGGCTGCGATTGACCAGCGTACGGAACTGGGCCGCGATTTCAGGCAGCGCCTGCACGCGCCCGTTGTCGATCACGGTACGCAGGAAGTTCTTGGCCAGGTCAGGCAACGCCGAGCGGGCCACGCCCACGATGACGTCGAACACCTGCTCGCCCGTCACCTTGGGGTTGTCCGCCAGTTGGCGCAATTGGGGATTGGCGGCAATCGCCGCCAGCTCGTCCACCCAGGCTGTGGCGCCATTCAGGTCCACACCGGCTTGGTCGGTGCAGGCCTTGTACAGCGCCTCGGCGTAAGGGCGGGCAATGGTGGCGAGTTCAGCCATTGAATGCTCCCTTACAGCTCGGTCTTCAGACGGTTCAGCAGATCGGCATGAACGCCGGCATTGACTTCCTTGCGGAGAATCTGCTCAGCCCCCTTGACGGCCAGGGCCGCCACCTGCTCGCGCAGGGCTTCACGTGCCTGGATCGCTTGCTGCTCGGCCTCGGCACGGGCAGCAGCGACGATCTTGTTGCCTTCGTCGTTGGCGCGCGCCTTGGCCTCTTCGATGATGGCCTGTGCGCGGCGCTCAGCGTCGGCCAAGCGTGTCGCGGTTTCGTTGCTGGCGGCAGCCAGTTCCTGCTTCACACGCTGGTCGGCAGCAGCAAGCTCGGTCTTGGCACGATCGGCAGCTGCGAGACCATCGGCGATTTTCTGGGCTCGCTCATCCAGCGCCTTCGCGATCGGGGGCCACACGAACTTCATCGTGAACAGCACCAGGATCAGGAAAACAATGGCCTGAACGAACAGGGTCGCGTTGATACTCACGGCAACACCTTTCTTTCTAGGGCGTTGACGGAGGCTTAGGCCAGAACGAAGGGGTTGGCGAAAGCGAACAGCAGAGCGATGGCCACGCCGATCAGGAAGGCGGCGTCGATCAGACCTGCCAAGATGAACATCTTGGTTTGCAGTTCGTTGATCAGCTCAGGCTGGCGTGCGGAGGATTCCAGGAACTTGCCACCCATCAGGGCAATACCGATCGAAGCGCCGATAGCGCCGAGGCCCACGATCAGACCACAAGCCAGAGCGACGAGACCGAGAATGTTTTCCATGATGACTCCTAGGATGAAAAGAAAGGAAGGTTGAGAAAGGAAACGAAAGGATCAGTGAGCTTCATGCGCCTGGCCGAGATAAATCAGCGTCAGCATCATGAAAATGAAGGCCTGCAGGGTGATGATCAGGATGTGGAAGATCGCCCAGATAGAGCCCGCAATGATGTGCCCCACGGGGAGCAACACACCAGAGAGCGACATAGCCGCTGCGCCACCCATCAGGGCAATCAGCATGAACACCAACTCACCAGCGTACATGTTGCCGAACAGTCGCATGCCATGCGACACGGTCTTGGCAACGTATTCAATGATCTGCATGAGCAGATTGACCACGCCCAGGATCAGGGCGAAAACGGGGTTCTTGCTGGTACCGAAGGGCGCGGTCACCAGTTCATGCGCCCAGCCGCCCATTCCCTTGATCTTGATGCTGTACACGAAGCACAGGATCAGCACAGCGCTGGACAGACCCAAGGTGGTGGACAGGTCGGCGGTGGGCACGACGCGCAGGTAGGCATGCGAGTCACCTGTGGCGCCCTGCCAGAGCACGGGCAGCAGGTCCACCGGCAGCAGGTCCATAGCGTTCATCAGGAAAATCCAGACGAACACGGTGAGCGCCAGAGGTGCAATGAACTTACGGCTTTGCGCGTTGTGGATGTTGGCCTTGGCCTGGTTGTCCACCATCTCGACCAGCATCTCGACAGCCGCCTGGAAGCGGCCTGGCACACCGGAAGTGGCCGTGCGGGCAGCGAGCCACATGACGAACAGACCCAAAACACCCAAGATCACGCTGACGGCAACGGAATCGAGGTTGACAACCGAGAAGTCGATGATGGACTTCTGCTTGATGTTCTGGAGATGCTGCAGGTGGTGAACGATGTATTCACTTGCAGTCGGGGCGTGCGCATCTGCGGCCATCGGACAACTCTTCTCTCAAATATCAATCGGTTCGTCGGACACCAGGCCGCGCCAGCAGCGCGATCCAGTACGTTTTCATCGTTACCACCATGCCGACCAGCAACGCCAGCCAGCTGAGCCCCGGCACTACCCGGGGCGCCGCCGCCAACATGGCGACGGTCAATGCAATCTTGACCAACTCCCAACCCAGAAGCCCGACCATCGCAGCACCAGCCGTGGAGCGCCTGCGCGCCATGCCACGGGCAAACAGCGCCGCCGGCACCACGACGGACAGAGCCCCATACCCGGCGGACCATGCCACCGGCAGCCTGCCCGTCAGCCACCATGCCAGCAGGGCCACTACCGCCCCCACCGCCGCCTGGCCCCAGACAATGCGCCAGACCGACAGCGCCGGATGGCGTGACCGCCACTCCTGCGCCTCTTGTGCAGTCAGGGGCTTGAAGTCGGAATCCTCAACCTCAGATTCAGTCTCGGAGGCGATTTTTTTATCGTTGGAAGACGCCTGCGCCACAGACCAAAACTTTCACAAAGCCCTTGATTATAAGTAAAAACCCCGGCCGATCCACAATCAGTAACGGAGCGCGGGTGGATCACTGCACATAGCCGCACCATTGTGGCAACGCGCCAACGCCCATTGTGGTGCAGCGCGGCCACGGGGCCCGCCTAAAGCCACAGCGAACCGCGGGTATACCATCGCCACCCGCTTGGGGCACCCCTTCCCTTCGGCCCCTCCGGCCTTGAAAGAGCCTAATGACGACGCCCAGCCAGCCCTCTTCCGCCGATCCTCGCAAGGACTCGTTGATCGAATATCCGTCCCGCTTTCCCATCAAGGTCATGGGAGCAAACGTGAACGGGTTCGTGCATGCCGTCACCGAGGTTGCGCGCCGCTTCGACCCCGACTTCGACGCTTCCACCATCGAGTTGCGCGACAGCCGCGCGGGCAACTACCTGGGCGTGACCATCACCGTGACTGCCACCAGCCGGGAGCAGCTCGATGATCTGTACCGGGCCCTGACCTCGCACCCGATGGTCAAGGTCGTGCTCTGAACGTCCGCACCATGGAGTTGCGCATGCTGGGCCGGGTGGACTACCCGGCCACGGTGGCCGCCATGCAGCGCTTCACGGAGGAGCGCACTGACGAGACGCCCGACGAGCTGTGGATTTGTGAGCACCCCGCGGTGTACACACAGGGCCTGGCCGGCAAGAGCGACCACGTCCTCTCGCCCGGCGGCATCCCCGTCGTTGCCACCAACCGCGGCGGGCAGGTGACGCACCATGGCCCCGGCCAGGTCGTGGCCTATCCGCTCATCGATCTGCGCCGTGCGGGCTACTACGTCAAGGAATACGTGTACCGCATTGAGGAAGCCGTGATCCGCACGCTGGGCCACTACGGCGTGACGGGCCACCGCGTGGCCGGCGCGCCCGGCATCTACGTGCGCCTGGACGATCCGCGCGGCCACAGCATGCTGCCGCAGCGTCCGCAAAAACGTGCCCACGCCGACGGCCCACCCCAGCCGGACTTCACCGGCTTGGGCAAGATCGCCGCGCTGGGCATCAAGGTCGCGCGCCACTGCACCTACCACGGTGTGGCGCTGAACGTCGCCATGGACCTGGAACCCTTCTCCCGCATCAACCCTTGCGGTTACGCAGGTTTGCAAACGGTGGACCTTTCTACAATCGGCGTCCACACCACTTGGGACGATGCCGCGGCCATGCTGGGCCAACAGCTCGCACGCCGCCTCGCGCCCTGACCTCTCCCTCAGCAGCCATGAGCACTCCCGACGTCGTGCGCGAAGCGCAGTCCACCGAAGCCTACAACCCGCTGGCCAAGCAGAAGGCCGCAGCCAAGCTGTCGCGCATCCCGATCAAGGTCGAGCAGGGCGAGGTGCTCAAGAAGCCCGAGTGGATCCGCGTGAAGGCAGGCAGTCCCACCACGCGCTTTTACGAGATCAAGAACATCCTGCGCGAGCACAAGCTGCACACGGTGTGCGAGGAAGCCAGTTGCCCCAACATCGGCGAATGCTTTGGCAGGGGCACGGCCACGTTCATGATCATGGGCGACAAGTGCACGCGCCGCTGCCCGTTCTGCGACGTGGGCCACGGCCGCCCCGACCCGCTGGACAAAGACGAGCCGCTGAACCTCGCCAAGACGATTGCCGCGCTGCGCCTGAAGTACGTGGTCATCACCAGCGTGGACCGCGACGATCTGCGCGACGGCGGCTCGGGCCACTTCGTGGAGTGCATCCAGCGTACCCGCGAACTCTCGCCCAGCACGCAGATCGAGATCCTCACGCCCGACTTCCGCGGCCGCGACGACCGTGCGCTCGAAATCCTCAAGGCCGCGCCCCCGGACGTGATGAACCACAACCTGGAAACCGTGCCGCGCCTGTACAAGGAAGCGCGCCCCGGCTCCGACTACCAGTTCAGCCTCAACCTGCTCAAGAAGTTCAAGCAACTGCACCCCGGCGTGCCCACCAAGAGCGGCCTGATGGTGGGCCTGGGCGAGACGGACGAGGAGATCCTGGAAGTCATGCGCGACATGCGCGCACATGGCATCGAGATGCTGACCATCGGCCAGTACCTCGCCCCCAGCAACAGCCACCTGCCGGTGCGCCGCTACGTGCACCCCGACACCTTCAAGATGTTCGAGGAAGAAGCCTACAAGATGGGCTTCAGCCATGCCGCAGTAGGTGCCATGGTGCGCTCCAGCTACCACGCCGACCAGCAGGCGCACGCCGCTGGCGTTTGACTCGGAATACAAGTCAAATCGGCCTCCAGGCCAATACTGACAAGCGCTAGCAGCTATTATTTAAATAGCTATCAGGGCGCTTGTAACGACGCAGCCGGATCGTCCGCATCCAACAGTTGCTGCGCCCACTCGCCCAGCTTGCGCGCGTCGGCGCGCAGCACCTCCTGCTTGACGGCCAGGATCTGCGCCGGCTGCATGGAGAAGCTGCGCAGGCCCAGGCCCAGCAGCAGCCGGGTCATGGCGACATCGCCCGCCATCTCGCCGCACACGCTCACGCTCTTGCCCTGGCGCGCGCCCTCCGCGATCACGTCGGCCACCAGCCGCAGCACGGCCGGGTGCAGCGGGTCGTACAGGTGGGCCACGGCCTCGTCCGCTCGGTCGATGGCCAGCGCGTACTGGATCAGGTCGTTGGTGCCGATCGAGAGAAAGTCGAAGTAGCGCAGGAACTGGCGCACCATGAGCGCCGCAGCCGGCACCTCAATCATGGCGCCCAGCTGCACCGCACCGTAGGCAGCGCCACGTGCGTCCAGCTCGGCGCGCGCCAGGTCCACCTGGGCCAGCGTTTGCCGGATCTCGCTCACATGCGCGAGCATGGGGAACAGCAGCCGCACCGGGCCGTTTGCCGCCGCGCGCAGCACCGCGCGCAGCTGGGTTCGGAACATGGCCGGATCGGCCAGGCTCCAGCGGATGGCGCGCAGGCCCAGCGCCGGGTTGAGCGAACTGTCCTTGTACCCCTTGTCCAGCGGCTTGTCGGCGCCCACATCGACGGTGCGGATGGTCACGGGCAGGCCCTGCATGCCCTCCACCGCCTCGCGGTAGGCGCGGTACTGCTCCTCCTCGTCCGGCAGGCGGCCGCTGCGGCCCATGAACAAAAATTCACTGCGAAACAGCCCCACGCCCGCCGCGCCCGCGCGCAACGCGGCACCCGCATCACCGGGCTGCTCGATGTTGGCCAGCAGCTCAATGGCCTGCGCATCCAGCGTGACGGCCGGCGTGTGGCGCAGCCGCATGAGGCGCTCGCGCTCCAGCGTGATCTGGCGCTGGCGAAAGCCGTATTCCGCCAGGATGATCGGCGTGGGGTCGACGATGACCACGCCGGCATCGCCGTCGATGATGACCCAGTCGTCCTGTCGCACCAACTGGCTGGCGCTGCGCGCACCCACCACGGCGGGGATGTCCATGCTGCGCGCCACGATGGCCGTGTGGCTGGTCTTGCCCCCCACGTCGGTCACGAAGCCGGCGAACACGCTCTGCTTGAACTGCAGCATGTCGGCCGGCGACAAATCGTGCGCCACCAGCACCAGCGGCGCATCGGCCGCGCCGCCCAGCAGGAACTCTGCCTCCGCACCCGCCTCGGCCTGGCGACGGGGGGCGGAGGGCGGCGGCGCGACGGGGCTGGCCACGCCGCGCATGTGGCGCAGGATGCGCTCCACCACCTGCTCCAGGTCGGCCTTGCGCTCGCGCAGGTAGTCGTCCTCCATTTCGTCGAACTGGCGACTGATGATCTCCAGCTGCGTGGTCAGCGCCCACTCGGCGTTGTAGAGGCGGTCGGTGATCCAGTGCTTGACGCCGTTGACCAGCATCTCGTCCTGCAGCAGCATCAGGTGCACGTCCAGCAGCGCGGCCAGCTCGGGCGGCGCGTCGTGCGGCATGTCGGCCTGCAGGCGCTGCAGCTCCTCGGCCACCGCGTCCCGTCCGCGGCGCGCACGCAGGATCTCGGCCTCGACCTGGCCGGGCTCGATGAAGTAGTGCACCACCTCCATGCGGCTGGATACCGCGAGCACCGCCCGCCCGATGGCGATGCCGCGCGCGACAGCCAGACCGTGGATGGAGAAGGTCATGCGTGCCTCGCCTGCGGTTTATTCGCCCTCGCCGAACTTGCCATCGATGAGCGCGACAAGCGCATCCATGGCTTCCTGCTCCTGCGCGCCATCGGTCTCGATCTCGACCTCGGACCCCATGCCCGCCGCCAGCATCATCACCCCCATGATGCTCTTGGCATTGATGCGGCGCTCTCCCTTGCTCATCCAGACGTCGCAGGGAAAACTGCCCGCCATCTTGGTGAGCTTGGCGGAGGCGCGGGCATGCAGGCCCAGCTTATTGCTGATGGTGATGTTCTTCTTGATCATGAGACGGACGTCGGTTTTGATTCTGCGGCGCAGCTGCGCCCACCTGCATCACGCCCTGCGTGCCACCCACGAGGGCGCGTGCCACCAGCGCATCCAGCGGCTCGCTACGGTAGCTCACGGCGCGCAGCAGCATGGGCAGGTTCACGCCCGCCACCAGGCGGGAGTGCAGGCCGTCCACCAGCCGCTGGGCCACGTTGCAGGGCGTGGCGCCGAACAAGTCGCTCAGCACCAGCACCGAGGCCTCGCCCTGCTGCTCCATCAGCGCGCGGGCGGCCGACAGCGTGGCCTCGGGGGCCTCATGGGGCGGCACGTCCAGCGCCAGCACCTCCTGCCAGCAGTCGGGGAACACGTGCAGCGCGCATTCACGCAGCGCATGGGCCAAAGGGGCGTGGGCGATGATGAGAAGGCGCGTATTCATGGGGTGCTGCAGTGCAGTGCATTATCACCGTGCCCGCGCCGCGCCATGAACCATGCATAGGCTCCCGCCGTGCAGGCCAGGTGTAGCGCCATGGCGGCCCGGTAGGCGCGCGCCATGTCCAGCCCGGCGGCCACGAACGCGTCCACCGCCAGGCCAATACCCCATTGCACGGCAAACACCCCCGCAAAGATCACCAGGTTGTACGCCGACAGCGCGCGCCCCGCCAGCGCCTGCGGGAACGCTAATGCCACCGCGGGCTGCGACAGCGCCACACTGGTGCATGACACGCAATACAGCGCCCAGGCCGCGGCGCCCGCACGTCCGCCCGCCAACACAATGCCCGCCAGCACCAGCAGCGACAGCGGCAAACTCGCGGCCATCACCGGGTCGGCCCCGCCCACGCGGCGCAGCAACCACGGGCTGGCCATGCCCCAGGTCCAGAAGGTGAGCAGCATGCTCACATTGATCCAGAACAGCCCGGTGGCGGCCTGCAACGGCGTATAGCCGGCCACGTGCTGCATCCAGGGCGCGGCCCACAGCGTCTGCACCGCGACCATGCCGCCATAGCAGAAGAAGCCCAGCGGCGCCGTGCGCAGGAAGTACGGATGGCGCCACACCTGTGCATAGCCCGTTTCTACGCCTGCACCCGACTCTGCCGGCGCCTGCGGCCAGCGCGGCACGCCCAGCGCCAGCAGCGCCATGGCCAGCACGATGAGCGCCGCCAGCCCCCAGAACAACGGGCGCCACCCTGCCAGTGGCAGCAGCCACTGCACCGGCAGCGTGGACGCCACCATGCCCAACGAACCGGTCATCAGCATCCAGGAGTTGGCGCGCAGCTGCGCACCAGGCTCCAGCCAGCGCCGGAATCCCGTGAGCGGAGCCATCAGGCAGGCGCTGACGCCCGCGCCGCACAGCATGCGCCCCGCAAGCAGCCCCGAGAAGCCCGTGGCCCACGAGAACACCAGGCACCCCGCCACCGCCACGCCCAGAAAGCCCAGCAGCACCACGCGCGGGCCGTGACGATCCAGCCACCGGCCCAGCGGCAGTTGCGTGAGCGCGAAACCCAGGAAGTAGCCACCCGCCAGCAGCCCCAGGTCGCGCGCGTGCAACTGGAACTCGGCCTCCAGTGTGGGCGCCAGAGTGGCGGTGATCGCGCGCAGCAGCGCCGAGATGAAGTAGGTGAACGCAAAGGCCAGGAAGACGGCCACGGCCGTGCGCCGCGTGAGCACGCTCATGGCTGCAGCGCCAGGCAGGCGAAGAAGGTGTCAGCCGCCGTGGCCGTCGTGCGACGCGGCGCATAGACCGCCGCGTGGTACAGACGTGCCTGGCCGCCCTCCAGGCGCGCGAACCACACGGCATCGACGGTGACGGCCGAGCCGCCGGGCGCCTGGCCCTGCGCCTGCAGCCGCACCGACTGCGGCACAGCCAGCGCGCGCGTGGGCACGAAGGCGACGGGTGCAGCCGGCTGCGAAGCGCGCATGCCGGCCTGTACGGCCGCCTGCCAGCGCGCCAGCATCGCCCCGGCCTGCGCCGCTTCGGCCAGCGGCATGTGGGATACGGCGAAGGTGGCGCCATCGGCCTCGCAGCCGACCATGGCGAGCGGCACGGCGCCCGTGCCCAGGTCCACGGGCCGGCTCGCATATTCGGGCTTGCAGGGCAGCGTCAGCGCCAGGCCGGCGTCGGGCAAGGTGACGCTGCGCCAATTCAGCGCAGGGCTGCAGGCGGCCAGCGCCAGCATGCTGGCCGCGAAGGCCAGGGTCAGGAGACGGCGCGCGCCGGCAGGAGCAAGGGTCATGTGCCTGATTATTCCCAGCGCCGCCCTGGCTGGCTGCTGGCGGTTGCCCCTCTAGACGGCGCACGGTATGGGCCCCAGGGCTTTGCGCTGGCGCAAACCGCGCGCTCGAGGCCGGCCGTCCGGTGAACTTACCGCCTTGCAGGCAATCCCATGGTGGCGAGTGCTGGAACGCCCCGCGCGGCACAATCCCGTACCTATCGCGTCAAACACACGAACGGCCACCCGAACGGCGGCCCACACGGAGTACCTGGTTATGCAGATCAAGAAATGGCTGGCGGCGGGCGCCCTGGTGGCGGGCGCTGCCGTGGGCGCCGTGGTGGTGCTGGGCTCTGGCACGTCCCAGGCACCGCAGTCCACGTTTGTTCTGCTCGACGGTTCGCAGCAGACCACCGCCGACCTCAAGGGCAAGGTGGCGCTGGTGAACTTCTGGGCCACCAGCTGCACCACCTGCGTGGCGGAGATGCCCGAGATCGTCGCAACCTACGACAAGTACAAAGGCCAGGGCTTCGAGACGCTGGCCGTGGCCATGAGCTACGACCCGCCGAGCTACGTGGTCAACTTCACCGAGACGCGCAAGCTGCCGTTCAAGGTGGCCATCGACAACACCGGCGCCGTGGCCAAGGCCTGGGGCGACGTGAAGCTCACCCCCACCACGTACATCGTCAACAAGCGCGGAGAGATCGTGAAGAGCTACATCGGCGCACCCGATTTCGAGGAGCTGCACAAGCTCATCGAACGCCTGCTGGCCGAAGCCTGAAGCACCTTTCTTCAGAAAAAAGGCCGATTTCCTGAACGAAATCGGCCTTTCGCGCTTATGCAGCAAGCGCTAGCAGCTACTAGTTCAATAGCGCATCAACGTGCGCGGTAGGCGTCGTGGCACGCCTTGCAGGAATTGGCCGCCGGGCCGAACGCGGCCTTCAGGTTGTCTAGGCTGCCCGTCTTGGCGGCGGCGGCCAGCTTGGCGGCCTCGGCCTGGAACTTGTCGGCATGCTCCTGGAACTTGGCCTGTTCGGTCCACACGCCGGGCTTGGCCTTGGTGGGCGCGCCCTTGTCCGTGCCGGGGCCGAAGCCGGCCCACGGCAAAGCGGCCAGGGCGGCGACGGTATCGGCATTCTCTTGCGCAGCCTTCGCGTCGAACGGCACGCGGCCATTGGCCATTGCGCCGATGCGGCCGAAATGCTGTCCTATCACGAACAGCGCACCCTGGCGGTACTTGATGGCATCTTCTGGCTTGGCGAACTGGGCAGCGGCGGGCAGCGACACCAGCGTGGCGGCTGCTGCGGTGGCGGCAAGAGCGAGGGCTTTGATTGGCATGGAATGCACCTTGTCGTGGGGAAGGGAATGGCTGCGGCGACGGCTGGACGCCCTGCGCCGGCGCGCAGTATGGCGCGGCCGCGTGACGCCATGGCCGCAAGCGCCCGAAGGGCAGTCGGATATAGCCCGCCGGGGGCACGCTGGGCACAATAGCCGCGTCCTCCGCTCCCCCGCTTCGCCATGCCGCACACCGTACGCATCTGGGATTTGCCGACCCGGCTGTTCCACTGGTCGCTCGCCGTGACCACCGTCGCCCTGGTCGTCACCGCCAAGCTGGGCGGCAACGCCATGCAGTGGCATCTGCGGCTGGGCTACGTGATGCTGGCGCTGCTGGCCTTTCGCCTGGCCTGGGGCCTGGTGGGCGGACGCTGGTCGCGTTTTGCGAGCTTCCTACCCACACCCGCGCGCCTGCGCAGCCACTTCGCCAACCAGGAAGGCAAGGTGACCAGCCCCGGCCATTCGCCGCTGGGCGCACTGTCGGTCTTTGCCCTGCTGGCGGTGCTGCTGGCCCAGGTAGGCACCGGCCTGCTGAGCGACGACGAGATCGCCTTCGCCGGTCCGCTCACGCGCTTCGTTTCTGGCGAGTGGGTATCGCAGGCCACTTGGTATCACGAGGACGTGGGCCAATTCCTGCTGTTGGGGCTCGTCGCGCTGCACCTGGCGGCGATTGTTTTCTACGCCCTGGTGCGCCGTCAGGCCCTGGTGGGTGCCATGGTGCACGGCGATCGTCAACTGCCCGGGGCCACACCCGCGTCGCGCGACGATGCGCTCAGCCGCGCAGGGGCGGCCCTTGTGGCGGCTCTGAGCGCGCTGCTGGCCTGGTGGGTCGCCAGCCTGGGGGCTTTTTGAGTGCCCACAGCGGTGCGGCTACACTGGCCCCTGCCTTTTTCCATGCCGGATTCTTTCTGCACAGTGGACCATTCCCCTGACGTTACGCTGCTGAGCCCCGCCCTGCCCCACGAGATGCACGTGGTGCGCGACATCTTCCAGGAATATGCCGACACCCTGGACGTGGACCTGTCGTTCCAGAACTTTGCGCAGGAACTCGCCACCCTGCCGGGCGAATACGCGCCGCCGCGCGGCCATATCCTGTTGGCCGAAGTGGAGGGCAGCATTGCCGGGTGCTGCGCCCTGCGGCCGCTGGACACCGCTGACTACCCCAACGCCTGCGAGATGAAGCGCCTGTACGTGCGCAAGGCGTTCCGCGGCTTCGGCCTGGGGCGGCAGTTGGCCGAGGCCATGCTGGACCAGGCACGGCAGGCCGGCTATGCCTGCGTGTTGCTGGACACGCTGGACGGCATGGAATCGGCGCGTGCGCTGTATTCCGAACTGGGCTTCGAGGAAATACCGCCGTACTACCACAACCCCCTGCCGGGTTCGCACTACCTGAAAGCGGAAATTTACTAGCCTTTTAGGCCTCTAGCGCTTATGTGGAAAGCGTTGAAAGCTATCTAAACAATAGCAAAACCGCCCACATCTCGCGACGGGGCGGCGTTTCGCCTGCGGCGTGGTGCCAGCACCGGAGTCCTCCGATGCCAGCGCCAGCAGCCTCAGCCCTTGGCCTGGCCGAGCAGGGTAGCGGCGTCGCTCACCTCGAACTTGCCCGGCGCCTCGACGTTCAGGGCAACCACCTTGCCGTCCTTGACCAGCATGGAATAGCGGTTGCTGCGCAGGCCCAGGCCCTTGCCGTTCAGGTCCAGCGTCAAACCGGTGGCCTTGGCGAAGGCGGCGTCGCCGTCCGCCAGCATGCGCACCTTGCCATCGGTCTTCTGGTCGCGCGCCCAGGCGCCCATCACGAAGGCATCGTTCACCGACAGGCACCAGATCTCGTCCACGCCGGCAGCCTTCAGGGCGCCCGCCTGCTCCACATAGCCGGGAACGTGCTTGGCCGAGCAGGTGGGCGTGAAGGCGCCCGGCACCGCGAACAGCGCAATCGTCTTGCCCGCGGCGGCCTTTTGCACATCCACCGGGTTCGGGCCGAGGCTGCAGCCATTGCCCTCGACTTCCGAGTACTCCATCAGTGTGATGGCGGGCAGCGTGTCGCCGACTTGGATCATGAGAATCTCCTTGCTGGGTTGGAGGGCCCTGCCAGGATCTGCGGGCCCCAAAAAGAAAAACGACCCACATTGTGGGTCGTTTCTCGGAGGCGCGCAGACGGCGTCTGCGAAGGCTTAGAGCAGCCCGGCCTTTTGCACCAGGCGCGTGGCCACCCAGTTCTTGGTCTTGGAGAGCGGACGGCTCTCCGTGATCTCGATGGTGTCGCCCATCTTGTACTCGCCATTCTCATCATGGGCGTGGTACTTGCTCGACTTGATCATGATCTTGTCGTAGATGGGGTGCTTCACACGGCGCTCGACCAGCACGGTCACGGTCTTGGCGCGCTTGTCGCTGACCACCTTGCCAACCAAGGTGCGCTTGAGGGATTTTTTAGCTTCCGTCATGTCGGCTCCTTACTTGGCGGCTTGCTTTTCAGCAAGAATGGTCTTGGCGCGGGCGATGTCGCGGCGCGTGGCCTTCAGCGTGGCAGTGTTGCCCAGCTGTTGCGTGGCCTTTTGCATGCGCAGGCCGAAATGGGCCTTTTGCAGCGATTTGATTTCGGCTTCCAGGCCGGCCACGTCTTTTTGGCGGAGTTCAGCAGATTTCGTCATGTTGATTTCTCCTTAGGCGCCAATCTGACGGGCAACGAACGTGGTGCGCAGCGGCAGCTTGGCGGCAGCCAGGCGGAACGCTTCGCGGGCCAGTTCTTCAGGCACGCCAACGATCTCGAACACCACCTTGCCGGGCTGAATCTCAGCCACGTAGTACTCGGGGTTGCCCTTACCGTTACCCATACGCACTTCAGCGGGCTTGGTAGAGATCGGCTTGTCGGGGAACACGCGGATCCAGATACGGCCACCGCGCTTGACGTGGCGGGAGATCGCACGGCGTGCGGCCTCGATCTGGCGGGCCGTCAGACGGCCACGGTCCGTGCACTTCAGACCGAAGTCACCGAAAGCCACCGAATTGCCACGCGTGGCAACGCCGGTGTTGCGGCCTTTTTGCTCCTTACGGAACTTGCGGCGAGCAGGTTGCAGCATGTTTATTCTCCTTTACCGTCCGCCGCTGCGGCAGCGGGCGCGCTCTTGACGCGCTTAACGGAATCGCCACCAGCGCCGGCAGGCTTGTCGCTACCGTCGGCAGGGGCTGCATTGGTGCCCATCGGGCGGCGGCCGCCACGGCCAGCACCGGCGCGGTCGCCTGGGCGGCCATCGCGGCGTGGGCCACGGGGACGGCGCTCTTCTTCAGGACGCGGCGTCTCGGCGGCGGGCAGGTCGTTGCGGCCCAGCGTGTCGCCCTTGTAGACCCACACCTTCACGCCGATCACACCATAGGTGGTCTTGGCTTCGGAGGTGCCGTAGTCGATGTCGGCGCGCAGGGTGTGCAGCGGCACACGGCCTTCGCGGTACCACTCGGTACGGGCGATTTCGATGCCGTTCAGACGGCCCGAGGACATGATCTTGATGCCCTGGGCGCCCAGGCGCATCGCGTTCTGCATGGCGCGCTTCATGGCGCGGCGGAACATGATGCGCTTTTCCAGCTGCTGGGTGATCGAGTCGGCGATCAGCTTGGCATCGATTTCGGGCTTGCGCACTTCTTCGATGTTCACGGCGACAGGCACGCCCAGGCGGGTCGCGAGTTCCTTCTTCAGGTTCTCGATGTCCTCGCCCTTCTTGCCGATCACCACGCCGGGACGTGCCGAGAAGATCGTGATACGGGCGTTCTTGGCAGGACGCTCGATCAGGATGCGCGACACGGCGGCGTTCTTGAGCTTGGCCTTCAGGTACTCGCGCACCTTGATGTCTTCGGCCAGCATGCCGGCGAAGTCACGGTTGCTGGCATACCAGCGGCTGGCCCAGTTGCGGCTTACAGCAAGGCGGAAGCCGGTAGGATGGATTTTCTGTCCCATATTCTTCCTTTAGGCCTCAGTTACCCACGGTCACGTAGATGTGGCACGTGGGCTTGCTGATGCGGTTGCCGCGACCCTTGGCGCGCGCGGTGAAGCGCTTGAGCGTGGTGCCTTGCTCGACGAAGATGGTCTTGACCTTCAGGTCGTCGATGTCGGCGCCGTCGTTGTGCTCGGCGTTGGCGATGGCGGACTCCAACACCTTCTTGACGATCACGGCAGCTTTTTTCTGCGTGAAGGCCAGGATGTTCAGGGCTTGGTCCACTTTCTTGCCGCGGATCAGGTCAGCGACCAGGCGACCCTTGTCCACCGACAGACGGACGCCCCGGAGGACTGCACGTGTTTCAGACATGGTCGTTCCTTACTTCTTCTGGACTTTTTTGTCCGCGGGGTGACCCTTGAAGGTGCGCGTCAGGGCGAATTCGCCCAGCTTGTGGCCCACCATCTGGTCGGTGACATAAACCGGCACGTGCTGCTTGCCGTTGTGCACGGCAATGGTCAGACCGATGAACTCGGGCAGAACCATGGAGCGACGCGACCAGGTCTTGACTGGCTTCTTGTCCTTGGTAGCAATGGCCTTTTCGACCTTGGCGACCAGGTGATGGTCAACAAACGGACCCTTTTTGAGAGAACGAGTCATTTGCTACCCCTTACTTCTTGCGACGCGACACAATCATCACTTGTGTGCGCTTGTTGTTGCGGGTGCGGTAGCCCTTCGTCAGGTTGCCCCATGGGTCAACAGCATGACGGCCCTCGCCGGTACGGCCCTCACCACCACCGTGCGGGTGGTCGATCGGGTTCATGGCAACGCCACGCACCGTGGGACGGATACCCATCCAACGCTTCACACCGGCCTTGCCCAGTTGGCGCAGGCTGTGCTCTTCGTTGGCGACTTCGCCGATCGTGGCGCGGCACTCGATGTGGATCTTGCGCACTTCGCCGGAACGCATACGCACCTGGGCGTACACGCCTTCGCGGGCCAGCAGCGTGGCCGACGTACCAGCGGAGCGGGCGATCTGAGCACCGGCACCGGGCTTGAGCTCGATGCAGTGGATGGTCGAGCCCACGGGAATGTTGCGGATCGGCAGCGTGTTACCGACGCGGATCGGCGCCTCGGAGCCGCTGACGATCGTGGCGCCCACTTCCAGGTTGCGCGGAGCAATGATGTAGCGGCGCTCGCCGTCGGCGTAGCACACCAGGGCGATGTGGGCCGTGCGGTTCGGGTCGTACTCGATGCGCTCCACCTTGGCAGGGATGGCATCCTTGTTGCGACGGAAGTCCACCACGCGGTAGTGGTGCTTGTGGCCACCGCCCTTGTGACGGGTGGTGATGTGACCGTTGTTGTTGCGGCCGGCCTTCTGGAACTGGGGTTCCAGCAGACCTGCAAACGCTTCACCCTTGTACAGGTGGTCACGCGAGATCTTCACCGTGCCGCGCTGGCCCGGGGAAGTCGGTTTGATCTTGATAACGGCCATGGTTTACGCAGCCTCCCCGGACAGGTTCAGCTCTTGACCTTCCTTCAGCAGCACATAGGCCTTGCGCACGTTATCGCGGCGGCCCATGGTCTTGCCAAAGCGCTTGGTCTTGCCTTTGGTGTTCACCACAGAAACGCCCTTCACTTCCACCTTGAACATGAGTTCCACGGCGGCCTTGATCTCGGGCTTGGTTGCGTTCTGCAGCACCTTGAACGTCACAGCATTGGACTTCTCGGCAACCATGGTGGCCTTTTCGGACACGATGGGAGCGACCAACACTTGCATCAGACGACCTTCGTCAAACTTGAGCGTGCTCATGCGAACATCTCCTTGAGTTTGTCGATCGCGCCCTTGGTGACGAGCACTTTCTTGTAGTGCACCAGCGACACGGGATCTGCATAACGCGGCTCGGTCACGAACACGTTCTTCAGATTGCGGGATGCCAGGTACAGGTTTTCGTCCACTTCATCGGCGATCACCATCACCGATTGCAGGTTCATGGCCTTGAACTTGTCGGCCAGGACCTTGGTCTTGGGCGTATCAAGCTTCAAGGAGTCCACCACAGCCAGGCGGCCTTCACGGGCCAGCTGCGACAGGATGGAAGCCATGCCAGCGCGGTACATCTTCTTGTTGATCTTCTGCGAGAAGTTTTCTTCAGGCAGGTTCGGGAAGATGCGACCGCCCCCACGCCACAGAGGCGAGGAGGTCATACCGGCACGTGCATTGCCAGTACCCTTTTGCTTGAAAGGCTTCTTGGTCGAGTGCTTGACCTGCTCGCGGTCCTTCTGGGCGCGCGTGCCTTGACGGGCGTTAGCCTGGTAAGCGACGACGATCTGATGGATCAGGTCTTCGTTGTACTGACGGTCGAACACGGTCTCGGGCACGTCCACCTTGGACGCTGCCTGGCCCTGTTCATTCAGGAGTTCGAGCTGCATTAGTTCGCTCCTTTGGAAGCTTGCGCCTTGACAGCCGGACGCACCGTGATGAACCCACCCTTGGAGCCCGGAACAGCGCCCTTGATCAAGAGCAGTTGGCGTGCTTCGTCGATGCGAACCACGTCGAGGTTTTGCGTCGTGACGGTGACATCACCGAGGTGACCCGTCATCTTCTTGCCAGGGAACACACGGCCCGGATCCTGCGCCATACCGATGGAGCCAGGAACGTTGTGCGAACGGCTGTTACCGTGCGAGGCGCGCTGCGAACCGAAGTTGTGGCGCTTGATCGTGCCGGCGAAGCCCTTACCGATCGAGGTGCCCTGCACGTCGACCTTCTGGCCCACGGCGAACACATCAGCCACGGGCACAGCAGCGCCAGCGGCGTACTTGCCTGCGACTTCGGGGGTCACGCGGAATTCACGGATGATTTCACCGGCTTCGACACCCGCCTTGGCGAGGTGGCCAGCTTCAGGCTTGGTCACGCGAGATGCCTTGCGCGAACCGAACGTGACCTGCAGGGACACGTAGCCATCGTTCTCTTGGGTTTTCACCTGGGTCACGCGGTTGTTGGACACATCCACCACCGTGACGGGCACTGCGTCCCCGTCATCGGTGAACAGACGCATCATGCCCACCTTGCGGCCCAGCAACCCGAGGGAGTTGCTCAGACTCATTGGTTGTTCTCCAAAACTTCCGCCGCCCCGACTTCAATTGGCCAGAACGTTTGCACGACGGGCGCTGGCCTCGACGGCTTGCACCTATGTGCGCGAAAGAAGGTTGATAAAACTCCGCATCACGCATCCAAAATTGGACGCAAAAACGCGAAGCTGCAAAGTATAACGCGGACTGCTTTTACAAGCAAGTCCGCGTTGGGGGTGCCCGGTCCTCAGCGAGGACCGGGACGAAGCAACAGGAAGGGATTACTGGAGCTTGATTTCGACGTCCACGCCAGCCGGCAAGTCCAGCTTCATCAAGGCGTCCACCGTCTTGTCCGTGGGATCGACGATGTCCATCAGGCGCTGGTGCGTGCGGATTTCGAACTGGTCGCGGCTGGTCTTGTTGACGTGCGGCGAACGCAGGATGTCGAAGCGCTTCATGCGCGTCGGCAGGGGCACGGGGCCCTTGACGATGGCGCCGGTACGCTTGGCGGTGTCAACGATCTCGGCTGCAGACTGATCGATCAGCTTGTAGTCGAATGCCTTCAGGCGGATGCGGATCTTTTGCTTGGACATTGTGTATTCCTTCAGTGCTTTGCTG
>NZ_JBWZOR010000010.1:0-160987 GCF_056730635.1 Diaphorobacter sp. B2A2W2 | reverse complement strand
CGACAGGGATGAAGCAGGGAACACCCAGAACCAACCCCAACGTTGTCCCACGCCGGGGTATTTGGTCTCCAGTGCATGCGGAACGTCCACGCCACCGCACTGCGCTTGCCGGTCTTGCTCCCACAGCGCACGCGCAGCGAGCACCTGTTGGCGCAGCTCGGCTGCCAGGCTGCCAGGCTGCGCGGCAGCATCACAACCCGATCCTTGTCGCCCTTGGCCTGGCGTACCACGACCACCCCACGATCAAAATCCACGTCCTTGACCCGCAAGCGCAAGCCTTCCATCAGCCGCATGCCGGTGCCGTACAGCAGGCGGGCCAGCAAGGCCATATCGGTCGGCAACGCCGATAGCAGAGCCGCCACCTCGGCCACCGTCAAAACCGAGGGAATGCGCTTGGGCGTGCGCGGGTGCTGCACGCCATCGAGCCATGGCAGGTCCGTGCCCAACACCTCGCGGTAGAGGAATAGCAGTGCGCTCAACGCCTGGTTGTGCGTGGCAGCCGCCACCCGCCGCTCGTTGGCCAACATGGCGAGAAAACCTTCGATTTCCAGCTGCCCCATGTCTCGCGGATGCCGCAAGCCGTGCCATTTCACAAACACGCGCACCCACTGCACGTAGGCCTGCTCGGTGCGCAGGCTATAGTGTTTGTAACGAATTCGCTCACGGACTTGGTCCAGCAACCGTGTGGCGCGCAACACAGGAGGGGCGGCGGGTTTCATGACTGAATTTAGTACTGTATTTTCATACAGCATACACACCGTCAAGCCAGGCTACAAGCCCCTTTCTGCGTTCATTTCGTGCCAATTTAGACCGCAAGCGCCAGATATGGCCTGCGGCTTGGTGCGGTCTACATTACGTTAGTCCGTACATGGCATCAATTACCGCTCTGGCCTGTATTGCCGTCGCTGTTGGACTGGTTGCGTCCGCAATGGTTGGCAGGTCTAGTCGAGGTAGCGATGGCTGTCTGTTGGTGATTGCATTTGCTTTTGGATCAGTCTTTTTGGGGGCGGTTCTCTTCTTCGGAGCCAGCTTGTCGTATGTGTTTTGTGAACGTACTCTTAAGTTATGTGAGCCAACCTCTGATACCGATATCTGGAGCGTTTCGTATCCTCTGCTGGCCATCCCGCTCTTCTGGGTCACCATGCTTGTTGCAAAAAGTGTTGGAAAAGCTGAAACATCAGAGGTGTTAGCAGAGAATGCTCTTCCGGACACCGACGCAATATTTCAAGCACTATCTAGCTATCGCAGTGGCAGTCCAGTGGATACGCGATGCCGAACATGCGGGGGCACTCTCACAGTCAAACCAGTCAAGCGGAAACCTGACAATGGCGCCGGTGCTCTCAGAGTAACTTGCGAATGCGGTCAATCTAATGGCACCTACAGGTTCACCGCAAAGAATGCCTAACTGGTTGTTCAACAGGACGTCAACCAGCTTCGCTGATAGTCGCCTGTTAGCGCGGGCGTTAGTCCCGCCAATATCCAGCTCATTCAAGTCCATGAATATCCAAGCCCCATTCACCTTCGCAAGCGCTTTTGCGCTGGGTGTTTGGCGTTGCATCGGGCTTCGCCTTTTTTCTTGCCGGGGCCTGGCGCGTGGTTTTGTGGTCTTTTTGGCCTCAGGTTCTTATCCCACCTGCGCCAGCAGCTCTTGTTTTCGTAGCGCGTTGCCTGTGCTGCCACGCACCTTTTCACCCGATGTGTCTAACCCAGCGGTCAAGCGGATCCGCCTTCGGCGGCCCGCTTACCTAGTCCGTTATACGGCATGAGCCAGACCCCGCTCGAACGAGCCACCGCATACTCCAACGCGCTGGTGCAGGAGGCAGGCGGTGACGTAAGCCGTTTGCCCGAGCCTGTGCAGACCGTGGTGGTAGTGGACACTGCGCAGGGGATCATCGACAACGGTGGCTTGGAATACTTCTACGAGAGCGACTTCCCGGGGAATCCTCCGTACTCCTTCTTCGTCGAGACGTTTCGTCGCATTGGGGCTGAGTCGGTCGCCTCGTGCATCGAGGTGACGTACCGAATGTTCCCTTTCCCCGAGCCGCACTTGCATGAGGGGAAGCGGCAGCAGTGGCTGGAAAGCGTGAAGCACGACGAATCCCACGAGTTCGTGCGCCTCAGTCGGAGGGCTTGCGGGGACGAATCCGTTTTTCGGAAGCTTGCTGAATATGTGGAGACGAACCGCCATGAGTACGGTGCCGTATAACAGGTCGTTCGACACGGACACGCAGCGGCATTGCGCCGCGAGTCGTGCAGGTGAGCGTACGCCTCGCGGCGCAATGCCACTACGTGCCGGTCAACTCTAACGTTAGGTTTCTTGATGGTTCATTTGGACTGCTCTGGCGTCTGGTTCGGTTCGTACTTGGACGAGAAGCACCTCTTCGAATGGGCTGCTGAGATCCCAGGTTTTTTGCGCTGGGAACAAGACACATTGGTCGTCAGGTCCCGCCTGTCCGAGGCCTCGCTGCGAGACATCCTCTCTCTGTTCAACCGCTATGAAATCCCGATGGCTCAACTGGCTCAGTTCCGGACGCCCAAGAACGAAGAGTGGTTTACTGCGCCGCACATGTATTGGCACAAAAGAGTCTTCGGTGGTCAGAAACCTAACCGGGCATTGCAGCGGACCGCCTTCGGCGGCCGCTGAACTTCAACGTTAGGCAAACCATGAAAGTAGAAAATCATGAATCAAATGTTGTTAAAAAAGGAACGTTTCTTTATGGCGGAACGATTGAATGTGATTTACGAATTGTTTACAGCAAAATACGTTATGGCAGTGGTGATCATGAAGATCCGCCGGAACTAGAAAATGATCTAATCCAAGACACATTCTGTTTAGAGTATGGCTCAACAACTCAGCGTGGAGTTTATAATGCTGGTGGTGGCGGGTTTCAATCAATTGAAGAGGCAATGAAACAAGCTGAGTCTGCGGTTGGTATTGGACATACTGTTAAATGGCATGAGCCTTAAATATATGCCTAAAAAATCGCTCAAGCACCGCGCACTTCGTGCGCTGGGCAGTTTGTAAATCGCGGCTTTAGCTAGGCGCCCCCGTGGGTTTGCTGCGCAAAAGTATTTCACAAAGCCGCAACTTAAAAACTACCGCTTAGCTCGGCGTTATGTGTAGGGGAATTATGCAACTCATACCACCACATATCCCGCTTGGGATTTCTCTTTACGATGGGATAAAAATTCTCAGCTCCATTTCTGCTGATATTGAAAAATACCAGCAAGAAAACGAGGATTTCTATAAGGTAGGTTTGCTGGAGTGGGAATTTGGATTCTACTCCAAGAGTGGGGTTGTACATTCTTCTTGGTATAACGACCCTCAAGGAAGAGAAAGCCAAGAAGGAATTAATTTAAAGGTTACAACCTACCTCGCGAGACATGGAAGCATTAATGACTGGGAAGAAGGTATAAATAATGGCTGGATTCAGTTTTTTATAAATGAAAAAGCTGGGGTCGGTATGGCCTACGGACTGCACAAAGATGTACTAAGGTTTAACAAGATTGGTTAGGTACATAACAAGTCGCTCAAGCATCGCCACTTTGTGGCTGGACAGTTTTAAGTTGTAGTTTTAACTAGGCGTCCCAGTGGTTTTGCTGCGCAAAAGTAACCCACAAAGTCACAACTTACAAACTGCCGTTGTGCTTAGCGTTAGGCGCGGTAGGAGCATCCAAATATTGTGATTGAAGAAAAGTCATTTGCAGCCACCTCTCATGTAAGCACACCGCTCACATGTTTTTCAAAATAACGAGAGTCTTTGAAATGCTGGATTTCATATTTGTAATATCGCCGTTTATTGCTGCTTGGTGGTTGGCGGGTTGGCCAGGAAAAAACGATCCCGCAGTCGTCAAGATGGCTGGCTTAAGTTTTATCTTATTCGGTGTCTCAATGTTTTTGAGAATGGCTATTTTCGGCAGACAGATGCCGGCTGGCAAATACACGGACAGCCTGATGAGTACATCGGGAACCATTGGCTTTTGTGTATTTATAGCAACGGTTGGCTTCCTGGTCTTATTTGCCCATCACTATTTTTCAAAGAAAGACTAAACGAGTGTTGCTCATATATAAAAATATTTATAAGTCCTTTGTGAAAACGTACCTTCGTTAAAGTCGGCTTGCTAAAAAATTTACTCTGTTAGCGGTGCTCATTTATATTCCGCACAAACAGCGTTCAAAGTAAGTTCGTGTTTGAGATGCCAGGTTGTAGTTTTCAGTTCATAGCGACTGTTGAAAAGCGTCAGGTTTGTCGTGTATTGAAAGGCCTATGAGTTGAATGTAAATTGGGTTTTCGGCGAAGTGTGGTTTTTTGGTTGTCTTGTATCGGGCAATATCACACTTTACTTATTAAGTTGCCTAACAAGGTAATGTTGGCGGACGCCTAACGGCGCCGCAAATCTTAACGTTAGGGTTTATGGACGCACTACTGCTATCCCTTTCCAAGCTCTTGATGTTGACGGCCTTCTGGGTAGGTATTCCCGCGCTCCTCCTTTCCATGCTGCTGCTTCTTGGCTTCCGTCTCAAAAATCGTCTTTCGTTATCTATTTTCTTGGTTGGGTTCTGTGGCCTTGCTTGTTTCATCCTGGGCATTTCTCTTGAGGGAATCGTCACAGGTAAAGCCCTAACATTGTCGAAGTGGGGGCCAACAACTGTAAATTTGGCTGACGACCCACAAAGCTACTGGCTCTCCACTTCTGTTTGGATCGCTGGTTCAATAGTGTTCCTTGGTATAGGCGTTTGGCTTCTTATCCGGCAACTAAAAAACCCTAACCCTGCGGTCAAGAGCGCTCCACTTCGTTCCGCTGGGACGCCGCTAAAGCGGCGCCCCTTACCTTAAACGTTAGGCGTCCGACCCGAGGCGAAGCTGATGTCTGTAGCTGTGTCCCTGAATGACTCGCTGAGCGACGAGGAGGTACTCGCGCTTTACAAGGCGAATGCTTGGTCATCTGCGGAGAAACCGCAGCAGCTTCTCGCCGCGCTCCGGAACTCACATGCACTGGTCACGGCGCGCATCGCCGGGCGGCTGGTCGGCCTGGGCAACGCAATATCCGACGGTCACCTCGTGGTTTACTTCCCGCACATGCTGGTGCATCCCGAGTTCCAGCGCCAAGGCGTTGGCAGGGCGATGATGGGCGCACTGATGGAGAGATATGAAGGCTTCCATCAGAAGATGCTCACTGCCGATGGGGATGCCGTCGAGTTTTACAGATCGATGGGGTTCGAGCGTGCAGGAAGAACCGAACCGATGTGGGTGGGGTAGCCGACTTGCCGGGCACGAACGCAGTAGTAGTTGTTGAGGCTTTCCAGCCTGGGCTTGTAGCCTTGCGCCTTAAGCCGTTCGACGTAAGCCTTGATGGCTTTTTCTGCGCAGTACTCGAAGGTCTTGGTGAGGTCGTCGCGGTTCTTGACCGAGACTTGAACCTTGGAGCGGTTCTCGATGGATGCCATGATGCGATGTTCCGAGTGGAGGAACAACGTATAGGCAAGGCGAGGCGAAATGATGCGTGAGTAGCTCGCGAAGTGGCAGCAATTGCCACTGATTTGCCACTGCTGCTGTTCCGTTGGTAGATCAAAGGTTCTGTAAGTCCTTGATTTGCAACGAAATTTTGGTCGGGGTGAGAGGATTCGAACCTCCGGCCTCTACGTCCCGAACGTAGCGCTCTACCAGGCTAAGCTACACCCCGATTCTGCCGCGATCGCCAATGCTAAGTTCGACGCTCCAACAGCTGAGCCGCCAATTGTAGCAAACCTTTGGAGTGCGGATTGATTGGTAAGTGAGCCGCTGCATCCATCGCGAGTTGTGCCTGTGTGGCGGCAGCCTGGCGCGTGGCATCCAAGGCGCCGGTCTTTTTGATAATGGAAATGACGGAGGATAGTTCGTCGGTGCTTCCCGTCTCGATGATGCTGCGCAGCAATGCTTGCTCTTGGGTATTGCCTCGCTGCATAGCGATGATCAGCGGCAGGGTGACTTTTCCTTCCCGCAGATCGTCGCCCAGATTCTTGCCCATTTCCTGGGCATTTCCATCGTAGTCCAGCACATCGTCGATCACTTGGAACGCGGTGCCCAGAGCTTGGCCGTAGCTCGCGCAGGCGTGTTCGATTTCTGGCGGACTGGCTGCTAGAACGGCCGCGAGACGCGCGCTGGCCTCGAACAGCTTGGCCGTTTTTGAACGTATGACGTTCAGATATCCTGATTCACTCAGGGACGCGTCATGTGTATTCATGAGTTGCTGTACTTCGCCCTCGGCAATGACATTGGTTGCCTCTGCCAGGATCTCCATCACGCGCAGGCTACTGGTCTCCACCATCATTTGGAAGGCGCGCGAGTACAGGAAGTCACCCACAAGTACGCTGGCGGGATTGCCAAAATTTTCATTGGCTGTCGGTCGCCCGCGTCGCAGCGTAGATTCATCGACCACGTCGTCATGCAGCAAGGTGGCCGTGTGAATGAATTCCACTACCGCCGCCAGATTGAACCGTTGCGAACCTGTATATCCGAGGGCGCCGCTCATCAGCAGAAGCAGTGCCGGCCTCAGGCGCTTGCCGCCGGCGGAGATGATGTAACGGGCGACTTCGCCGACAAGCGGGACGGCGGATTGCAGGCGGGATGCGATGACCTTGTCCACCTCTTGCATGTCGTCGGCTATCAAGGCGAGGGTGGCGGCGGTGCTGGGGGAGTTGGCGGCCAAGGTGAGTGCGGGTGCGGAGAAGAAAGAAGGATTATAGGAAGGGTGGCGGGGCTGTCTGCCTGCGGGAAGCACAGGAGGCTGCTGCCTCTAGGCGGAGTTGACGACTCATGCTAGAATCGCCGGCTCTGCGGAAGTCCGTCCGTAGAACTCCAACTCAGATGAGGTTTACATGTACGCGGTCATAAAAACCGGTGGCAAGCAGTATCGCGTTGCTGCCGGCGAAAAAATCAAAGTAGAACAGATTGCTGCGGAAGTAGGCCAGGAGATCGTGATTGACCAAGTTCTGGCTGTCGGCAACGGCGCTGAACTGAAGGTTGGCACGCCCCTGGTGTCCGGCGCAACGGTGAAGGCCACGGTCGTGGCTCATGGCAAGCACGACAAAGTGCGCATTTTCAAGATGCGTCGTCGCAAGCACTATCAGAAACGTCAAGGCCATCGTCAGCAGTTCACCGAACTGCAGATCCAGGCGATTGCTGCTTAAATCAGGGAGCTGATCTCATGGCACAGAAAAAAGGCGGCGGCTCTACGCGAAACGGGCGCGACTCGAAGCCCAAAATGCTCGGCGTGAAGGCTTACGGTGGTGAGCTGATCAGCGCGGGTTCCATCATCGTGCGCCAGCGTGGTACGCGCATCCATCCCGGCGTGAACGTCGGCGTGGGCAAGGACCACACGCTGTTTGCCCTGGTGGATGGCCACGTGTCGTTCGGCACGAAGGGCGCTCTGTCCAAGCACACGGTCAGCGTGACGCCTGCTTAAGGCCCTTCGCCGCTGAAGCGACAACAAAGCCCCGACCCGTCGGGGCTTTGTTGTTTTCAGCGCCTGGCGCAGCCGCGCGCATGCGTGATGGCACCCTTTTGCGCACCCTCCGGCGCCCAGGTGCGCTTTTTGTAAACTGGATACCCATGAAGTTCGTCGACGAAGCCTTTATTGACGTAGCCGCCGGTGACGGTGGCAACGGCTGTGTCTCGTTCCGGCACGAGAAATACAAGGAGTTCGGGGGGCCCGACGGTGGAGACGGCGGGCGCGGGGGGCACGTGTTCGCCGTGGCGGATCCCAATCTCAATACGTTGGTGGACTTCCGTTATTCACGCCGACACGAGGCCAAGCGCGGCGAGCACGGCAAGGGCTCCGATATGTTCGGTGCCGCGGGTTCCGATATCACGCTCAAGATGCCCGTGGGCACCATCATCAGCGATGCCGACACGGGCGAGGTGCTGTTCGAACTGCTGACGCCGGGCGAGGTCATCACCATCGCCAAGGGCGGCGACGGTGGTTTTGGCAACATGCGTTTCAAGAGCGCGATCAACCGTGCGCCGCGGCAAAAGACGCCCGGCTGGCCCGGCGAGCGTCGCAACCTCAAGCTGGAGCTGAAGGTGCTGGCCGATGTGGGCCTGCTGGGCATGCCGAACGCCGGTAAGTCCACTTTCATTGCGGCGGTGTCGAACGCGCGGCCCAAGATTGCCGACTACCCTTTCACGACGTTGCACCCCAACCTGGGCGTAGTACGCGTGGGGCCGGAGCAGAGCTTCGTCGTCGCCGACATTCCCGGCCTGATCGAAGGGGCCTCCGAGGGCGCTGGCCTGGGGCACCAGTTCCTGCGCCACCTGCAGCGCACACGGCTGCTGCTGCACGTGGTGGACCTGGCACCCTTCGACGAAGCGGTGGACCCGGTGGCCCAGGCCAAGGCCATCGTGGGCGAACTGAAGAAATACGATGCCGGACTGTATGAAAAGCCCCGCTGGCTGGTCCTCAACAAGCTGGACATGGTGCCATCCGAAGAGCGCGCTGCGCGGGTGAAGGACTTCGTGAAGCGCTTCAAATGGAAGGGCCCTGTGTTCGAAATCTCCGCGCTGACGCGCGAAGGCTGCGAGCACCTGGTGCAGTCCATCTTCCAGCACGTGCACGCCCAGCAGCTGGCGCAGAATGCGCCGGCTGAGGTGGACCCGCGCTTCGCAGGTGAGCCACCGCGTGGGTGATGCGAGGATTGCTATTTAATTTATAGCTGTTGGCGCTTGCCTGACAAGCGCTAGGGCCTAATTTCTTATAAAAATGGTGTCCAGTGTATTGCGCGACGCGCGTCGCATCGTGGTCAAGGTAGGGTCCAGTCTCGTCACGAATGAGGGACGGGGGCTGGACGAGGTGGCCATTGGGGAGTGGTGCCGCCAACTGGCAGCGCTGGTGCGGGGGCAGGGGGGCGAGCCGCGCGAGGTCATCATGGTCTCCAGCGGAGCGATCGCCGAAGGCATGAAGCGCCTGGGATGGAGCAGCCGCCCCGGCGAGATCCACGAACTTCAGGCCGCTGCTGCCGTGGGACAGATGGGGCTGGCGCAGATGTACGAGACCAAGCTGCGCGAGCAAGCCATGGGCAGTGCGCAGGTGCTGCTGACCCATGCCGACTTGGCGGACCGCGAGCGCTACCTGAATGCCCGCTCCACCCTGCTGACGCTGCTGCGCTTGGGCGTGGTGCCGGTGATCAATGAGAACGACACCGTAGTCACCGACGAGATCAAGTTCGGTGACAACGACACTCTGGGGGCCCTCGTCGCCAACCTCGTCGAAGCCGACGCGCTGGTGATCTTGACCGATCAGAAGGGGCTGTACACCGCCGATCCGCGGCGCGACCCGCAGGCGCAGTTCGTCCACGAGGCACAGGCTGGCGATGCGGCGCTGGAGGCGATGGCCGGCGGCGCGGGCTCCAGCATCGGCAAGGGCGGGATGATCACCAAGATCCTCGCGGCCAAACGTGCGGCGGGCTCGGGTGCTTCCACCGTCATCGCGTGGGGGCGGGAGCCGGACGTGCTGCTGCGGCTGGCCCGGGGCGAATCGATCGGCACGTTGCTCGTGGCGCAGACGCAGAAGAACCAGGCGCGCAAGCAGTGGATGGTGGACCACCTGCAACTGCGCGGCTCCGTGACGGTGGATGCCGGCGCGGCGGCCAAGCTGCGCGAAGACGGCAAGAGCCTGCTGCCGATCGGCATGGTGGCGGTGGAGGGCGACTTCGTGCGCGGCGATGTGATCGCGGTGCGCGACGCCAGCGGCACAGAGATCGCCCGCGGTCTCGCCAACTATGCGAGCGCCGAGGCGCGCCTGCTGTGCCGCAAGCCTTCCGCAGAGTTTGAGCGCCTGCTGGGGTACGCGGCCGAACCGGAGATGGTTCACCGCGACAACATGGTGGTGCTCGGCGCGCGATGACGCTTAAGAAGGGTGCGTCTTGCGGACGCGTGCCTTCTTACACACGCTAGGCGTCCAGTGGTTTCTTGGGGGCGGGCAGGGTAGGCAGCGCCTCCAACGGCGCTGGCACGCTGTTTTGCGGGTCAGGGTCGAAGCTGGCGCCCGGAGGCAGTTCCATCCCGGGCTTGACCAACAGTGAACTCGTACGAGGCAGCGAGGCTTGGCCGCTGCTTTCGTGCTCGCGCGTACGCATGCCGCTGCGCAAATAGCGGTTGCGCTGTTCGTGGCGCGGCAGAAAACGCGCCAGTTCAGTCAGCGCCATCTCATATACGCCTCGCTTGAACTCGACCACCACGTCCAGCGGAACCCAGTAGTCGTTCCAGCGCCAGGCGTCGAACTCTGGATGGTTGGTGGCGCGCAGGTTCAGGTCCCAGTCGTGCCCCAGCAATTGCAGCAGGTACCAGATCTGTTTCTGACCCTTGTAGTGTCCGCGTGCATCGCGGCGGATGAACCGGTCTGGCACCTCGTAGCGCAACCAGTCCCGCGTACGGGCAATCACACGCACCTGGGGCGGCAGCAGTCCTACCTCTTCGTGCAGTTCCCGGAACATGGCCTGCTCGGGGGTTTCTCCGCGGTCGATGCCGCCTTGAGGGAACTGCCAGCTATGGGTGCGTATGCGCTTGCCCCAGAATACCTGGTTTCTCTGGTTGAGCAGGATGATGCCGACATTTGGGCGGAATCCGTCCCGGTCGAGCATAATCTAACCCCAAATTTTTAAAACTGCGGTCATTATGCACGCTACCTCGCGTGCGGCAAGCGCACCCGCCCCAGTTGTCAAGCCCGTTCGATGAAAGCTTCCCAATTTTTCATTTCCACCTTGAAAGAGGCGCCTGCCGACGCCGAGGTTGTCAGTCACCAACTCATGATGCGCGCAGGCCTCATCAAGAAGTTGGGTGCCGGGATTTACAACTACATGCCCATGGGCCTGCGCGTGATCCGCAAGGTGGAAGCCATCGTGCGCGAGGAGATGAACCGCGCCGGTGCCGTGGAATGCACCATGCCCGTGGTGCAGCCCGCCGAGCTGTGGCAGGAGACCGGGCGCTTCGACAAGATGGGCCCCGAGTTGCTGCGTATTCACGACCGCCATGGGCGTGACTTCGTGATCCAGCCCACCAGCGAGGAAGTGGTCACTGACATCGCACGCCAGGAACTGCGTAGCTACAAGCAGCTGCCCAAGAACCTCTACCAGATCCAGACCAAGTTCCGCGACGAACGCCGCCCGCGCTTCGGGCTGATGCGCGGGCGCGAATTCATCATGAAGGACGCCTACAGCTTCGACCGGGACCAGGCCGGCGCCAAGGCGAGCTACCAGGTGATGGCGCAGGCCTATCGCCGCATCTTCGACCGCTTCGGCCTGCGCTACCGCGCCGTGGCGGCGGATTCGGGCGCCATCGGCGGCGACTTGAGCGAAGAGTTCCAGGTGATCGCCGCCACGGGTGAGGACGCGATCGTCTACTGCCCCGCCAGCGATTACGCGGCCAACATGGAAAAGGCCGAAGCGCTGGCCCCCGCGGGCGCGCGTCCCGCGGCCAAGCAGCCGCTGACGGTGACACCCACGCCTGGCAAGAGCACCTGCGCGGACGTGGCCGAACTGCTGAGCGTGCCGCTGAGCACTACGGTGAAATCGCTGGTGCTGGCCACGGACGAAACCGATGCGGCGGGCGAGATCATCCGCAGCCAGGTCTGGCTGCTGCTGCTGCGCGGCGACCACGACATGAACGAGATCAAGGTGGCCAAGGTGCCGGGCCTGGACGCGGGTTTCCGCTTTGCCACCGTGGCCGAGATCGCGGACCACTTTGGCTGCAAGCCGGGCTACCTGGGCCCGCTGAACCTGCAGAAGCCGGTGAAGCTGGTGGTGGACCGCGACGTGGCCGTGATGGCCGACTGGATCTGCGGAGCCAACCAGGAAGGTCACCACATCACCGGCGTGAACTGGGGCCGCGACCTGCCGGAGCCCGACATGGTGGCCGACCTGCGCAATGTGGTGGCTGGCGACCTGTCGCCGGACGGCCAGGGGGAACTTGCCATCGAGCGCGGCATCGAAGTCGGCCACGTGTTCTACCTCGGCACCAAGTATTCCAAAGCCATGAATGCCACCTTCCTCGGCGAAGACGGCAAGCCCGCCTTCTTCGAGATGGGCTGCTACGGCATTGGCGTCACGCGCCTGCCGGCAGCGGCCATTGAGCAGAACCATGACGAGCGCGGCATCATCTGGCCCGACGCCATCGCCCCGTTCACCGTGGTCATCTGCCCCGTGGGCATGGACCGCAGCGAAGCCGTCAAGGCACAGGCCGAGTCGCTGTACGCCGACCTGCTAGCCGCCGGTGTGGACGTGATCCTGGACGACCGCGGCGAGCGCCCGGGCGCCATGTTTGCCGATTGGGAATTGATCGGCGTGCCCCATCGCGTGACCATTGGCGACAAGAGCCTCAAGGAAGGGCAGGTCGAATACCAGCACCGCCGCGATGCATCTGCCACCAAAGTGGGCGTGGCGGACATCCTGGCGCATGTGAAGGAACGGCTGGCAGCATGAACGCGGCGGGAGGTGGTCCAATGAGCGACGAACGGCAGGGCCGGCTGTCGCGCCGCGCCTGCCTGGCTTCGCTGGCGGCGGGGCCGGCTGCATGGCTGGGCGTGGCTGCACCTGCGCATGCGGGGAGCCAGCTGGAGGAGCCGTTGATCGATTCCGTGCGCACCGCGCTCAGCTCCGCCGTGGCAGACCTGGCACCGCCCGAGCCGCTATTTGCCTCCACCGAGGCACGTCTGCTGTATCTGCGCTGGCTTGGCACCATGAGCGACCGCCTGCGCCGGCGCAAGCCCGAATGGGAAGTGCGCCGCGACTTCCTGCAGACGGTGTGGTACGAGTCCAAGCGCTCGGGGCTGGATGTGTCCCTGGTCATGGGTCTGATCCAGGTGGAGAGCGCATTTCGCAAGTTCGCCGTCTCTCCGGTGGGCGCGCGCGGCTATATGCAGGTGATGCCATTCTGGACCCGCGTGATCGGTGACGGCGACCCGGGCAAGCTGTTCCACATGCAGACCAACCTGCGCTTTGGCTGCGTGATCCTGCGCCACTACCTCGACCGCGAGCGGGGCGACCTGTACATGGCGCTGGGCCGCTACAACGGCAGCCGGGGCAAGGCGCCGTATCCGAGCGCTGTGTTCGCAGCGCAGCGCAACTGGTTCTTCCAGGAGCGTACTTCGGACGCCTGATCTGCCGTCGGCCAGCGGGCCATACCACGTCTTGCGGATGGCCACACACGCCGGCTGGTGCTGCCCTTGTCAGCAGTGCCGCCCCTTATTCAACGGGCAGCACTGGTTTGGACGCGCCTTCCAGCCTTGACACCATCACCTGGTCGATGCGATAGCTGTCCACGTCCAGCACTTCGAACTTGTAGCCCCCGAAGGTCACGCTGTCGGTGCGGCGCGGCACCCGGCGCAGCATCACCATCAGAAAGCCCGCCAGGGTCTCGTACTCATCGGCGTGCGGCAGCTCGTCCAGGCCCAGGGCGTGCAGCACGTCGGACACGGGAGTGGTGCCATCGATGAGCCAGGAATTCTCGTCGCGACGCACGATCTGCTCCTCATCCGCCGGGCCCACCAGGTCACCCATCACCGTGCTCATCACATCGTTGAGTGTGACCACGCCCACGACCAGGCTGTATTCGTTGACGATGACGGCGAAGTCCTCATGCACCTGGCGGAACTGCTCCAGCACTTCGGCCAGCGACAGCCGGTCCGGCACGATGAGCACCTTGCGTACCAGGCCTTCGTCGGCCAGCGAGATGGGCTGGTTGTTCAGCACGCGCTGGAACAGGTCCTTGGCGTCCACGTAGCCGACCACGTGGTCGATGTCGCCTTCGCACACGGGGTAGGTGGAAAACGGCTCGGCCGCAATGCGCGCGCGGATCACCGTGTCGGGATCGTCGCGCAGGAAGTAGGCCACGCGGTCGCGCGGCGACATGCTGCTCGCCACACTGCGCGTGTCCAGCTCGAACACGTTCTCGATCACCTGCTGCTCGCGCGCGGCCAGCACACCGGCGCGTGCGCCAGCTTCCATCATGGCCAGGATGTCATCGGAGGTGACGCGGTCGTCGCGCAGCGCGTTCATGCCCAGCACGCGGAACAGCAGGTCCGCGCAGCGGCTGTACAGCCACACCACGGGCCGCAACAGCGCCATGGTGGCCTGCATGGGCGCCACCACGCGCAGCGCCAGGCGCTCGGGCTCCGCCATGCCCATGCGCTTGGGGAACAGGTCGGCAAACAGGATGAACAGCGACGTGATGACGGTGAATGACAGCAGGAAACCCGCCGTCTGCGCATGCGATGCGCCCAGCCACATACCGAAGAAGCCGGAGAAGTGCGGGCTCAAGGTGCCTTCGCCCACGATGCCGCCCAGCACGGCCACGGCGTTCTGACCGATCTGCACGGCGGTGAAATAGTCGCCCGGGTTTTCCTGCAGCCGCAGCACGCGGTCGGCGCGGTGGTCTCCCTCGTCGGCCAGCTGGCGCAGCCGCAGGCGGCGCGATGCCGCAAGGGAAATCTCGGCCAGCGAGAAGAAGGCACTGGCCCCGATGAGGGCGGTGATGACGATCAGGCTTTCGGACAAAGGCATGGAGCGAGGATGCAATGCCGCGCGCCTGTCGTGCAGCGGGGTGTGCCAAGCACGCAGACACGGGGCCAGGTGCCGCCAAGTGTAGCGGGCCCGCGTGGCGGGGCGCCGCGCGCGCCGGCGGACATAAAAAAACCGCCCGGTGTGGGCGGTTGGTCCATTGGCGGCAGGACGCGGCGCTTCAGGCGGCGTCGCCGGTGCCCAGCACCTGCTGCAGTTCGCCGGATTCGTACATCTCCATCATGATGTCCGAGCCACCGATGAACTCGCCCTTCACGTAGAGCTGGGGGATGGTGGGCCAGTGGCTGTAGTCCTTGATGCCCTGGCGGATTTCCTGGTCGTCCAGCACGTTCACGGTGGCGATATTCTTGGGGTCCACGCCGCAGGCCTTGAGGATCTGCACGGCGCGGCCCGAGAAGCCGCACATCGGAAAGCTGGCGTTGCCTTTCATGAACAGCAGAATGTCGTTGGTCTTGACCAGTTGGTCGATGCGTTGCTGGACGTCGCTCATGGGGTTCTCCTGAAGGGGGGCGCCCTGGGGCAGGGCGGCGATGGGGGGATTATTTCACTGCGGGGCGCCGCCGGGCATTGACCCGCCGGAGCATCGGGCTATGCCGGCCAGATCGTGGCGGCTTTGCACCTGGTCAAAGCCTGCGTCGCGCAGCAGTGTTTGCACGGCCTCGGCCTGGTCCCACCCATGCTCCAGCAGCAGCCAGCCGCCGGGCGCCAGCCGCGCGGGCGCCTGCGCCACGATGGTGCGGATGTCCTCCAGGCCGTCGGCGCCGCTGGCCAGCGCGGACAGCGGCTCATGGGTGAGCGCGGCCAGGTGCGGGTCCTGCGCGGGGATGTAGGGCGGGTTGCTCACGATGGCATCGAACGGACCATCCACCCCATGCAGCCAGTTGCCTTGGATGAAGCGCACGGGCAGGCCCAACTGCCCGGCATTGGCGCGGGCGACGGCCAGCGCGCCGGCGCTGGCGTCCACGGCCAGCACCTGGGCATCGGGGCGCTCATGCTGCAGGGCCAGGGCGATGGCCCCGCTGCCCGTGCCCAGATCGGCCACGCGGGGCGCGGCGCGGGTGGCCAGCACCTCCAGCGCCCACGCCACCAGTGTCTCGGTGTCCGGGCGCGGGTCCAGCACGCGCGCGTCCACGGACAGCGGCAGGCCCCAGAACTCTTTGCGCCCAAGAAGGTAGGCCACCGGTTCTCCCTTGGCCCGGCGCGCGCACAGCGCGGCGTACTGTTCCATGACCGCCGCGGGTAGCGTGTCGCCGTCGTGCGCCAGCAGCCAGGCGCGGTCGGTCGGCGCACGCCCCAGCACATGCAGCAGCAGCATCTGCGCGTCGATGCGCCCCAGCCCTGCGGCTTGGGCCTGGGCCAACGCCTGGGCCAGCGTGATTGAAGGCATGGGTGCTTCTCTATGGATAGCTGTTGGCGCTTGCTGTGTGGGCGCTAGAGGCCAAAATCACTCCAAACCCAGTTCGGCCAGCAGCTCGGCCTCGCGCGCATGCTGCAGGGCCTGCAGCACCTCGCCCAGGTCACCTTCCATGATGGCCAGCAGCTTGTACAGCGTGAGGTTGATGCGGTGGTCGGTGAGGCGCCCCTGCGGAAAGTTGTAGGTGCGGATGCGGTCGCTGCGGTCGCCGCTGCCGATCAGCCCCTTGCGCAGCGCGGCCTCCTTGGCTGCGCGCTCGCTGCGCTCTTTCTCCTGGATGCGCGCCTGCAGCACCTGCAGCGCCTTGGCCTTGTTGCTGTGCTGGCTGCGCCCGTCCTGGCATTCGGCGACGATGCCGGTGGGCAAGTGCACCACGCGCACGGCCGAGTCGGTCTTGTTGATGTGCTGGCCGCCCGCGCCGCTGGCGCGGAAGGTGTCGATGCGCAGGTCCGCCGGGTTCAGCGTGATGGCCTGGTGCTCGTCGGGCTCGGGCATCACCGCCACGGTGCAGGCGCTGGTGTGGATGCGGCCTTGGGTCTCGGTGGCGGGCACGCGCTGCACGCGGTGGCCTCCGGATTCGAACTTGAGTGCGCCGTACACACCGCTACCGGAGGGGCCCGTCCCGGGCTGGCCCTCGATGCGCAGCACCACTTCCTTGTAGCCCCCGATCTCGCTCTCGTTGGCACTCATGACCTCGACTTTCCAGCCCACGGTGGCGGCGTAGCGCGTGTACATGCGCGCCAGGTCGCCCGCGAACAGGGCGGATTCGTCGCCGCCCGTGCCGGCGCGGATTTCGATGAAGGCGTTGCGCTCGTCGTCGGGGTCTTTGGGCAGCAGCAGGCGCTGCAGCTCGTCCTCCAACTGCACCAGTTCGGTCTCTGCGGCGTGGATTTCCTCCTGCGCCATCTCGGCCATGTCGGGGTCTTCGAGCATTTCGCGCGCGCCGGCCAGGTCGGCCTCGCGCTGCTGGTAGCGGGCGTAGCGGCCCGCGACCTGGGTGACCTCGGCGTGCTCGCGCGAGATGCTGCGGTACTGCTGCATGTCCGCCATGATGTCTTCGCGCGAGAGCAGGAAGTCGAGTTCCTGCAGGCGTTGCGCGTAGCGTTCCAGCTGGCTGCGGAGAAAGGGTTTCATCAAGGGGTGTGAAGAAGGGTTTTGCTACCAGTCTGGTAGCTGCTTGCGCTTGTCTGGTAAGCGCTGTTGGCCGGTTTGACTTAAGAAGTCAGGGGTGCGCGAGCGAGCGCCGCTACAGCCCGTTTTTGCTGTGCGAGCGCAGGAACAGGCGCGAGACGGCCTGTGCGGTCTGGGCGCGCGCTTCGGCATCGCCCGCGCGCAGCTCGGCCATGGTGCCGTGCAGCATCTTTTGCGTGAGGCCGCGCGACAGCGCCTCAAGCACGGTCTCGATGTCCTCGCCCTTGGCCAGGCGCTTCTTGGCGCGGGCGATCTCCAGGGCGCGCCATTCGTCGGCCTGGGAGTTGAGTTGCTGGATCAGCGGCACCACGCCGCCGTTCTGCGTGGCGGGGCTGCGCAGCTCCATCCAGTGCACGAAGCTCTGCACGCCCGCGTCGATGATGGCCTCGGCCTGCGCCACGGCGGCCTGGCGATGCGCCTGTGCCGTCTGTACCACGCTGGCCAGGTCGTCCACGGTGTACAGGTACACGTCTTCGAGCTGCTTGACCTCGGGCTCGATGTCGCGCGGCACGGCCAGGTCCACCATGAAGATGGGGCGGTGGCGGCGCTTCTTCAGTGCGCGCTCCACGGCGCCCAGGCCAATGATGGGCAGCGTGCTCGCGGTGCAGCTGATGACCGCGTCGAACTCGTGCAGGTGGTCGGGCAGGTCGGCCAGGCGCATGACCTCGCCGCCAAAGCGCGTGGCGAGCTTTTCTCCGCGCTCCAGCGTGCGGTTGGCGATCGTGATCTGCTGGGGCGTCTTGGCCGCGAAGTGCGTGGTGCACAGCTCGATCATCTCGCCCGCGCCCACGAACAGCACGCGGATCTTCGTCAGGTCTTCGAACAACTGGCCGGCCAGCCGCACGGCCGCGGCGGCCATGCTGATGCTGTGTGCGCCGATGTCGGTGCTGGTACGCACTTCCTTGGCCACGGCAAAGCTGCGCTGAAAGAGCTGGTTGAGCGTGGTGCCGAGCGCTCCTGCGCCTTCAGCGGCGCGCACGGCGTCCTTCATCTGGCCGAGGATCTGGGCCTCGCCCAGCACCATGGAATCAAGCCCGCTGGCCACGCGGAAGGCGTGGCGGGCGACGAGGCCGTTTTCCAGGCTGTAGGAGTGCGAACGCAGCAGCGCGGGGCTCACGCCGCCGCTGTGGGCCAGCCAGTCCAGCGTGTGGTCCAGCGCCGGGGCCTCGGCTGCGCAGTAGATCTCGGTGCGGTTGCAGGTGGAGATGATGGCCGTCTCCACGCCCGGGTGGCGGCCCGAGCCGCTGGACAGCGAATCGCGCAGCCCGTGCAGCGTGGGTGCGATCTGGTCCAGGGCGAACGCGAACCGGCCCCGCAGATCGAGCGGAGCGGTGTGGTGGTTGATGCCGAGGGCCCAGACTGCCATGGGGTGGGATTATAAAATCCGCCGCGCACTCAGGCAGGCCACCGCGCCAATGGCTTGATCTGCATCATGACTCCATGGACCTGCTGCTCGCCCTCAACCATCTACTGAACTTCACCGCACCCGCGCTGGCGGTCGCCGTGCTGCTGGTGGCATGCAGCCACGTCTTTATGCGAAAACTGGCCAGAGCGCACGGCTGGATTGCGCCAATAGCTATCAACTTTGTAGTGGGGTGTTGCGTCCTCGTGGCGGGGTTGGTGCTGCTGGGGCGCGACGGCCGCATGGCCACCTACGCTGGCTTGGCGGCGGCCTGCGCCACCAGCCAGTGGCTGCTGCTGCGCGCCTGGCGCGGCTGATTCAACCCCCGCCCTGTCCGCACGCCTGCGCCAGCAGCCAGCCGCGCAGGTCGTCCAGGGCCGGATTGGGCGCGCGCCCCGTCGGAATGCACAGGTGGTAGCCGCGGTCCAGCAGCACGGGGTGGTCGATGGCGATGGCGATGCGCCCGGCGGCCAGCTCCGGCTCCACCAGCGCGCGCTGCACCACCGCCACGCCCAGGCCGGCGATCACCGCCTGCACCAGCAGCGACACCAACTCGAAGTCCGCCGCCGGCGTGAGCGGCCCGTGGACACAGCCCACACCGGCGAACCAGTGCGCCCAGTTGTCCGGGTAATTCGTGTGGAACAGCAGCGGCCGCGCGAGCAGGTCGGCCGGTGCGCGGATGGCCTGGGGCCCCTGCAGATCGGCCGGGCGGCAGATGGGTACCAGCTCGCGCCCCACCAGGTAGTCGGCCGCGATGCCCGCGGGCCAGTCGGTGCGGCCCACGCGGATCCAGGCATCGATCTCAGGTGCGCTCAGAGGGTCGTCGCGCCGGTAGGGTGCGAACGACAGTGCGATGCCGGGGTGGAGCGCGTGGAAATCGGGCAGGCGCGGGATCAGCCAGTGGCTGAACAGCGTGGGTGCCACCGACAGGCGCAACTGGCGCGGGTTGCGCCGCGTGCGCACGGCCAGCGTGGCGGATTCGATGGTGGCGATCGACGGGCCCACGGCCTGCAGGTAGTCGGCCCCCGCGCGCGTGAGCACGCTGCGCCGGCCCTCGCGCGCGAACAGCGCCACGCCCAGGTGTTCCTCCAGCCGGGCGATGGCGCGGCTGATGGCGCCCTGGGTCACGCTGAGTTCATCGGCCGCCTGCGAGAAGCTGCCCAGCCGCGCCGCGACGGCAAAGGCGTGCAGTTCGGGCAGCGACGGCGAGTGGATGCGCATGGGCGGTCGATTGATGAGTGTTGGTAATGGATTGCCGCCATTTTGTCGCTTTTCGTCAACGCGGAGGCGCTCAAGAATGGGGCTGCCCCCATTCATTCAAATACCGAGGAGATCCCCATGGCACTGCGCCGTACCCTGCTGTCCACCCTGGCCGCCTGCGCCGCCGCTGCAGCCTTCACGCCGCTGGCGCACGCCCAGGCGGGCGACTACCCCAACCGCCCCATCAAGCTGATCGTGCCGTTCGCGCCCGGCGGCTCCACCGACATGGTGGCCCGCCTTCTGGCCGACAAGATGGGCCCCATCCTGGGCAAGGCCGTGGTGGTGGACAACAAGGGCGGAGCCGGCGGCTCCATCGGCGCCGACGCCATCGCCAAGGCGGCACCCGACGGCTACACCATCGGCATGGCCACGGTGAGCACGCACGGCGCCAACCCCGCCATCTACGCCAAGCTGCCGTATGACGCGGTGAAGGACTTCGCCCCCATCACCAACGTGATGAGCGTGCCCAGCGTCTTCGTGGTGCACCCCAGCGTGCCCGCCAAGACCATGCAGGAGTTCGTGGCGCTGGCCAAGGCCAACCCCGGCAAGTACACCTTCGCCTCGCCAGGCACGGGCTCGCTGGGGCATGCCAACATCGAGAACTTCATGAACCTGGCGGGCATCGACCTGCTGCACATCCCCTACAAGGGCGCGGGCCAGGCCGCGACCGATGCGCTGGCGGGCCAGGTCAATGCGATGACGGACAACCTGCCCTCCACGCTGGCCAACATCCAGTCGGGCAAGCTGCGCCCGTTGGCCGTGCTGGCCTTGAAGCGCAGCCCCGTGCTGCCCGACGTGCCCACCTACACCGAGCTGGGCTACGCCGGCATGGGTGACGGCGGCTGGTTCGGCCTGGTGGCGCCCGCGGGCACGCCCAAGGAGATCATCGCCAAGCTGAACGCCGCCGCGCACAAGGCCATGGCCCAGCCCGACTACCTGGAGAAGCAAAAGAGCATCTCCGGCGAATCCATGGCCAACACGCCCGCACAGTTTGCCAAGCAGATCGACGCCGCCATCGCGCGCTACACGGCCGTGGCCAAGCGCGCCAACATCAAGCTGGACTGATGGTGCGCCTTTGACAGCGTTGCATGACGACCTGAGCCCCCGGCCGGACACCCCGGTCGAGGTCTGGCAACCCACGGGGCAGCCGCTGCCGCTGGTGTGCGACTCGCCCCACAGCGGCACGGCCTATCCCGAAGACTTCGGCCACGCCGTGCCGCTGGCGCTGCTGCGCCGCGGCGAGGACACGCACGTGCACCGCCTCTGGCATACCGCGCCCGCGCACGGTGCCACGCTGATCGCCGCGACCTTCCCGCGCACCTACATCGACGTGAACCGGGCCGACAACGACCTGGATCCCGCGCAGATCGACGGCGCGTGGCCCGTGCCGCTCGCCCCCGGCCCCAAGACGCGCCAGGGCCTGGGACTGGTCTGGCAGCAGATCAGCAAGGACGGCGTGGCCACGCCGCTGTATGCGCGTGCGCGCACGGTGGCCGAGGTGCAGCGGCGCATCGAGGGCTACTGGCGCCCCTACCATGCGCAGCTGCAGCAGGCGATCGACGCGAGCGTGCAGCGCTTTGGCCGCGTGTGGCACCTGAATTTGCATTCGATGCCCAATGACGTATACCTGCGCCTGGGCCGCACGGACGCGCCGCCGCTGGCCGACTTCGTGCTGGGCGACCGCGACGGCACCACCTGCGCACCCGAGTTCGTGCACCTGATCGCCGAGCAGCTGCGCGGCTTTGGCTACAGCGTGGCGCTGAACGAGCCCTACAAGGGTGTGGAGCTGATCGGCCGCATCGGCCAGCCGCACCTGGGGCGCCACAGCCTGCAGATCGAGATCCGCCGCCCGGTGTACATGGACGAGGACACGCGTGCGCCCAACGCCGGCTTTGCACCGCTGCAGCAGCATCTGGACCAGTTGCTGGGAGTGGTGGCGGGCTATGTGCGTTCGCAGCTGTCGGTTTGAAGCAAAATTGGCCTGTAGCGCTTGTCTGATAAGCGCTAACAGCTATTGAAACAGGAGCGAATCGGGTTCCGTTCAGACGCGCTCCGACAGCGGCGGCGCCTCCTGGGCGGCGTCGCGCGGCGCCTGCGCCACCGAGGTGGTGGCTGGAGGCGACAGCGATAGGCCCGCATCGCGCAGCGCCTCCAAAATGGCGAACAGCACGTCGCTGCGCACGCCTCCCGCGTTGCGCGGGCTGCTCACGTAGCCGATCGCCAGGAAGGTGAGCGTGCCGCTCTGGATGCCTTCCAGCGTCACCGATGGCGCGGGGCTCTCCAGGATGTCCTCGTGCGCATGAAAGGCCTGTAGGATCAGCTCGCGCATGCGCCGCGCGTCGGTGTCCAGCGGTGCGGGCAGGCGCAGCAGCACCCGGCCCTGGGCGCTGCCCAGCGTCATGTTGCGCACGGTCTTGGTGATGAATTCCGAGTTGGGCACGATCACCGTGGAGCGGTCGCCCAGCTGGATCTCGGTGGCGCGCACGTTCACGCGGCGCACGTCGCCCTCGGTGTCGCCCAGCACCACCCAGTCGCCCACCTTCACCGGCCGTTCGGCCAGCAGGATCAGGCCCGAGATGAAGTTCTGCACGATGGCCTGTAGGCCAAAGCCGATACCCACCGACAACGCGCTCGCCACCCAGGCGATGCGCTCCACGCTGATGCCCAGGCCCGCCAGCGCCACAGCGATCACCACCACGCCGCCCACGTAGCCCAGCAGCGTGACGATGGAGCTGCGCATGCCCGGCTCCAGCGATGTGTGGGGGAAGTAGCGGTCGCTGAGCCAGCGCTTGACGATGCGTATCGCCAGGAAGCCCGCACAGATCACCGCCAGCGCCGTGAGCAGTGCCTGGGGCGCCAGCGTGAAGTCGCCGATCTGCAGGCTGTGGTCCAGCTTGCTGCCGCGGCGGAACAGCTCGTCCGGGTTGGTGCCCAGCGGCGCCATCAGCGCGATCGCCATGTAGAAGAACAGCGCCACACGCAGCACGCCGGCCAGCAGCACCGCGGCCTGGTCCAGCAACTGGGCGTCGATGGCCAGCGCGGCGTGGATGCGCGCGCCCAGGCCGCCGTGGGAGGAGAGCAACGCGTCGCACAGGTCGTCCACCAACTGCATCAGCAAATAGGTGGTGGCAAACACCACGCCCGACCACACCATCTGCCGCGCCAGCGTGCCGCCCAGCGCCACGAAGCCCAGCACCACGGCCAGCGCGGCCGCGGCCGCGGCAAGGCCCGCGCTGGCTAGGATCAGCCCCACCCAGAGGGGGCGGCCCGCCTTCTCCGCGGGCGCGGCGTCGGTGGCGCCATCGGCCGCGTCCGCTGCCTGGGGCGTTGCCCGCAGCCGGCCCAGCGCGACGGCTACCGTCACCGACAGCAACACCGCGGACACGGCGTGCACCAGCACTTCGGCCGCCAGGCTGGCGCCCACGATGGCGTTGACCTGTGTGACCAGCCCGCCCAGCGCCGACAGTGCCGCGATCCACCACGGGAAGGGGCTGAGCCGGCGGGCGAGCGCGTCGGAGATGGGCAGCAGCCGCCAGGAACTGCGCCGGCGCGATAGCAGCGCGTGCCCCAGCGTGATGACGAAGGTGGCGTAGGCCGCGGCACGCAGGCTGGCCTGCTGCACCGCGCGCACGTCCTCGTCCAGCACGCCGCCGAGCTTGACCCCGCTCCACGCGAGTTGCAGCGCAGCGCTGACGATCAGCACGTTCGCCACCACCGCCGCCGCCGCCAGCAGCGTGCGCCGCAGCCGGGTGGCCGGCAACCGCGCGGGCAGCGCGCGCACCAGCACACGCTCCGCCAGCCAGGTGCCCCCCACGGCCAGGGCGACGGCCAGGGCCAGGTAACCCAGGAAGGTGCCGCGGCGCGGCGAGTCCAGCGTGGCCTGCACGGCGCGGCGCAGGTTGGCGCCCAGCGCCTGCAGCCGCGCACTGTCGCCGGGCGCGGCGTAGCGCAGGCTGCGCCAGAAGGCGGGGGCCAGTGGCGAATCGACGCGCGTCGTGAGGGCCGCCTGGAACAGCGCGCGCCGCTGGCGCCCGATCTCCGCGCTGCGCTGCTCGGCATCCACGGCCACCAGGCGGGCGAGCTTGAGTTCCGCATCGATCACGCCGCGCTGCTTGTTCAGCGCGGTGCGCTGCTCGGCCACGTCGGGCGCATCCGCAGGTGCGCCCTTTTCGGGCGTGGGGCCCAGGCCTTCCAGGCGGCGGTCCAGGTCCGCCAGGTCGCTGGTGCGCTGGGCGACCACGCGCTCGGCCGCGGTGCCGATGGCGGCCACCTCGGTCAGCAGCTTGCGGCCGTCGTCCTCCTCGCCGAGCTTTGCGGGAATGGCGTCGAGCTGCTTGCGCAGTTCGTCCACCGAGGGCAGGGGGGCGTTGTCCTCACCCAGCGTGTCCACCGCGCTGGCCGCGGTGGAGGCGGGGGCCGCAGCGGGTCGGGTCTGGGCAAGGGCGGGCGTGCCGCCCAGCCACAGGCAGCAGGCCAGTACCAACCACTGCCAAAGGTGGCGTGCGCTCTGCTCGGGGAGACGGCGGCGCAGCGGGCGCGCGCCGGTGCGGGGAAGGCGATGCATGCGCGCATTGTCCGCTGTCGAGCGGCCCCGGCCTTGCCAGACGGCAGCGCGAGCGGCGTGCCCGGCACCGCCCGCCGGCGTGGACGGGTGGCGCCGCGTCAGGCCCCGGCGGGGCTGAACAGGTCCACGCGGTCGGTGATGATGCCGTCGGTGTGCAGCGCCAGCAGCCGCTGGGCGGCCCAGTCGTCGTTCACGGTGTAGCTCAGGGCGCGCATGCCGGCCAGGTGTACCTCGGCCACGGTGGCGGCGCTCCACAGCGCATGGTTGCAGACCACGGCCACGCAGCCCAACTGGCGCGCGGTGTCCAGCCAGCCGTCATGCAGTTGGTCCAGCAGCAGGCCGCGGGGCAGATGCGGCGCGGTCTCGCGCGCGCCGGCCAGCGCCTGCGGTTTGAACGAGGTGAGCAGCGGTGGCACGCTCTGGCCGTGCCACAGGCGTGCCGCCAGCGCGGCCACGGCGCGGCCGGTTTCGGCTTCGGTACCGGGCGTGGGCTTGATCTCGATGTTGAGGAAGTGGCCGTTGGCGATGCACCAGCGCGCCAGGTGCTCCAGCGTGGGCAGCGGCTCGCCCGCGTACGTGCGCGAATGCCAAGCGCCGGCGTCCAGCTGGGCCAGCGTGCCCCAGGGCTGATCGCCAGCGGTGCCGTGGCCGTTGGTGGTGCGCTCCAGCGTGGCGTCGTGCAGCAGGAAGGCCACGCCGTCGCTGCTCAGCTTGGCGTCGCACTCGAACATGCGGTAGCCGTGCTGCGCGCCCAGGCGGAAGGCGGCCAGCGTGTTCTCGGGCGCCAGCTTGCCGGCGCCGCGGTGGGCGATCCAGCGGGGGTAGGGCCAGGCGGAAGGTGTCGTCATGCGCGGTGCTCCAGGCGGTCGGGTGCTACAGGCGCTTGCCGGTGCCGGCATCGAAGGTGTGCAGGCGGTGGGCGCGCGGCGTGACGTGGATGGTGTCGCCCGGCTGTGGCGCGGGGGCGCCTTCCTCGATGCGCACGATGAGCTGTTCGTCGCCCACGCGGCCATACACCAGGCGCTCGGCGCCGAGCAGCTCCACCGTCTCTACCTGCACGGCCCAACCGCCGTCGGCGGTGATGTCCAGGTGCTCGGGGCGGATGCCCAGCGTGGTGCCGGGCTGGGCGCCCGGGGCGTGGTTGAGCAGGTTCATCGGCGGCGAGCCGATGAAGCTGGCCACGAAGGTGGAGGCCGGTGTGTGGTAGACCTCCTCGGGCGTGCCGAACTGCTCCATGTTGCCGGCGTTCATGACGATCATGCGCTGCGCGAGCGTCATGGCCTCCACCTGGTCATGGGTCACGAACAGGCTGGTGATGCCCAGTTCGCGGTGCAGCTTCTGGATTTCGATACGGGTCTGCGCGCGCAGCTTGGCGTCCAGGTTGGACAGCGGCTCGTCGAACAGGAACACCTGGGGCTGGCGTACGATGGCGCGGCCCATGGCCACGCGCTGGCGCTGGCCGCCCGAGAGCTGGCGCGGCTTGCGCTCCAGCAGGTGGCCCAGCTCCAGGATCTTGGCGGCCTTGTCCACGCGCGCCTTGATCTCGTCCTTGGCCACCTTGGCGATCTTCAGGCCGTAGGCCATGTTGTCGAACACGCTCATGTGCGGGTACAGGGCGTAGTTCTGGAACACCATGGCGATGTCGCGCCTGGCGGGCTCCAGGTTGTTGACCACGCGCTCGCCGATGGCGATGGTGCCGCCGGTGATTTCCTCCAGGCCGGCCACCATGCGCAGCAGGGTAGATTTGCCGCAGCCCGAGGGGCCGACGATGACGATGAACTCGCCGTCCCGGATCTCGGCGTTGACGCCGTGGATCACGGGCACGATCTGCTTGCCGCTGCCGTAGTGCTTGACGACGTTGGTGAGGGTAAGGGATGCCATATGTGCTATTTAATCAATAGCTGTTTGCGCTTGAAGGGTGGGCGCTACAGCCGGTTTTGATGTTTATTTCTCGGTGTCGACCAGGCCCTTGACGAACCACTTCTGCATCAGGATCACCACGGCCGTCGGCGGCAGCATGGCAACGATGGCGGTGGCCATCACGATGTTCCAGTCCACGGCGGCCTCGCCGCCGGCCAGCATGCGCTTGATGCCGATCACCACCGGGTACATGTCTTCGGAGGTGGTCATCAGCAGCGGCCACAGGTACTGGTTCCAGCCGTAGATGAACTGGATCACGAACAGCGCCGCGATCGAGGTGCGCGACAGCGGCACCAGCACGTCCTTGAAAAAACGCATGGGCCCGGCGCCGTCGATGCGCGCAGCCTCCACCAGCTCGTCGGGCACTGTCAGGAAGAACTGGCGGAACAGGAATGTGGCGGTGGCCGAGGCGATCAGCGGCAGCGTGAGGCCGGCGTAGCTGTTGAGCAGGCCCAGGTCTGCCACCACCTTGTAGGTGGGCAGGATGCGCACTTCCACCGGCAGCATCAGCGTCACGAAGATGGCCCAGAAGCACAGCATCTTGAACGGGAAGCGGAAGTACACGATGGCGAACGCCGACAGCAGCGAGATGGCGATCTTGCCCACGGTGATGACCATGGCCACCACGAAGCTCACCCACATCATGTGCACCACGTTGGTGTTGGAGCCCAGCTTGCCCGAGCCGAACAGCGCGGCCTGGTAGTTCTCCCACAGATGGCTGCCCGGCAGCAGCGGCATGGGCGACTGCACGATGGCATCCGCCGTGTGGGTGGAGGCCACCAGCGCCAGGTACAGCGGGAAGGCCACGATGGCCACGCCGAGGATCAGCACGGCGTGCGAGATGAAATTGAGCCAGGGGTTACGGTCGATCATGGTCAGTACTGCACTTTCTTCTCGACGTAGCGGAACTGCACCACGGTGAGCGCGATGACGATCAGCATCAGGATCACGGACTGTGCCGCCGAGCCGCCGAGGTCCAGCGCCTTGAAGCCGTCCTGATACACCTTGTAGACGAGGATGGACGTGGACTGCCCCGGCCCGCCCTGCGTGGCCGCGTCGATGATGCCGAAGGTGTCAAAGAAGGCGTACACGATGTTGATCACCAGCAGGAAGAAGGTGGTGGGCGATAAGAGCGGCAGCTGGATGTTCCAGAAGCGCCGCCATGCACCCGCGCCGTCGATGGAGGCCGCCTCGATCAGCGCCTTCGGAATCGACTGCAGGCCCGCCAGGAAGAACAGGAAGTTGTAGGAGATCTGCTTCCACACCGAGGCGATGACGATCAGCGTCATGGCCTGGTTGTCGTTCATCATGTGGTTCCAGCCGTAGCCCAGCTCACCCAGGTAGTAGGTCACCACGCCGATGGAGGGCGAGAACAGGAACACCCACAGCACGCCCGCGATCACCGGGGCCACGGCATAGGGCACGATGAGCAGGGTCTTGTAGACCATGGCAAAGCGCACGATGCGGTCCGCGAAGATGGCCAGCGCCAGCGACACCACGATGCCGATGCCCGCCACCAGCACCGAGAACAGCGCCGTGCGCTGGAAGGATTCCAGATAGGACGGATCGTCGAAAAGCTGCTTGAAATTGTCCAGCCCCACCCACTCGGTGCTCATGCCAAACGCGTCTTCCATCTGGAAGGACTGCAGGATGGCCTGGCCCGCGGGCAGGAAGAAGAAGATGCCGATGATGAGCAACTGCGGGGCGATCAACACCCAGGGCAGCCACGCCGAGCGGAAAAGTACGCGTTTTTCCATGACGTTCACAAACGAGAAAACCGCTGGCGCAAGGCTGCACCAGCGGGAAAAGGAAAAGCGGCCCCCAGGCAGGGGCCGCTGACCGAAGGGGCGTTCATGGGAACGCCTCGCCCGTCACGGATGACAGGGCTTACTTCTTGTACGAGCGCTCGAAGCGCGCCAGCAGTTCGTTGCCGCGGCTCACGATGGAGTCCAGGGCTTCCTTGGCCGTCTTCTTGCCGGCCCAGACCTGCTCGAGTTCTTCGTCCTCGATGGTGCGGATCTGCACGTAGTTGCCCAGGCGGATGCCGCGCGAGTTGTCGGTCACCTTGCGCACCATCTGGTTCACGGCCGTGTCGGTGCCGGGGTGCTTGGCGTAGAAACCGGACTTGTCGGTCAGCTCATACGCGCCCATGGTGATGGGCAGGTAGCCCGTGCGCTGGTGGCTGGCGGCCTGCACCTTGGTGTCGGACAGGAACTCGAAGAACTTGGCCACGCCCTTGTATTCGGCGGGCTTCTTGCCGGCCATGACCCACAGCGATGCGCCGCCGATCACGGTGTTCTGCGGTGCACCCTTCACGTCGGGGTAGTAGGGCAGGGGCGCCAGGCCGTAGGCGAACTTGGCGTTCTTGGCCACGTCGCCGTAGAAGCCCGACGACGTCTGGATCATGGCGCACTCACCCGAGGTGAACGACGCCTGGGCCGCCGAGCCGCGGCCCTTGTAGACGAACTCGCCCGCCTTGGCGGCCTGCGACAGGTTGTCGATGTGGCGCACGTGCAGCGGCGAATTGATCTTCATGCGGGCCTTGTAGCCGTTGGGCGACAGGCCGTTCTTCTCGGTGGCGAACTCCACGTTGTGCCAGGCGGAGAACGATTCGAGCTGCGTCCAGCCCATCCAGGCCAGCGTCATGGGGCAGCTGTGGCCGCTGGCCTTGAGCTTCTTGGCAGCCTCGAACACTTCGGGCCAGGTGGCGGGAGCCTTGTCGGGGTTCAGGCCGGCCTTCTTGAAGGCGTCCTTGTTGTAATAAAAGATGGTTGTGGAGCTGTTGAACGGGAAGCTCAGCATCTGGCCGTTGGGGTCGGTGTAGTACGCAGCCACGGCGGGGATGTACGCGCTCGGGTCGAAGGCGGCGCCCGCGTCCTTCATCACCTTGCCCACGGGTACGGTGGCGCCCTTGCTGGCCATCATCGTGGCCGTACCCACCTCGAACACCTGCAGGACGTGCGGCGCATTGCCCGAGCGGAACGCGGCGATCGCGGCCGTCATGCTTTCGTCATACGACCCCTTGAAGGTAGGGATGACCTTGTACTCCTTCTGGCTCTCGTTGAACTGCTTGGCCAGGTCATTGACCCACTCGTTGTTGACAGCCGTCATGGAGTGCCACCACTGGATCTCTGTTTGAGCTTGTGCGGCCAGGCTGGTGGCGGCCACTGCGGCGGCCAGCGCCAAGTGTTTGATCTGCATGAATACTCCTCGTTGATAGACGATAGGCAGGAAAGCGGCGATGGTGGTCGCGTTCCGTGACAGGAATGTGTCGTTCTCGCACACTGCAAAAAGCGCAGCAACGGGGTAAACCCCGCGGCGCTTGGGTGACGAATTGTGTCACTGGCATGACGATGTTGTGACAAACATCCGGCCGCGCTGGGGGCATGCATGGGCCGCCGCGGGCAATCGCATGGATGCCGACAGGGATTTGTGCATTGCACAATGATCCCCTCTCCTGTCCAGCGGCGCGCGCCGCCTGGGTGTTTTCATTTCCTCTCAATTTGCACGCCATGGCCAAGACTTCCCTGGATAAAAGCAAGATCAAGTTCCTGTTGCTGGAGGGCATCCATCCCTCTGCGGTGGAAGTGTTGCGGTCCGCGGGGTATACGCAGGTCGAGGTGCTGGCCGGGGCGCTGGAGGGCGAGGAACTGCGCCGCAAGATCGCCGACGTGCACTTCATTGGCATCCGCTCGCGCACGCAGCTCACGGCGGACGTGTTCGCGCATGCGCACAAGCTCGTGGCCGTGGGGTGCTTTTGCATCGGCACCAACCAGGTAGACCTGAACGCTGCGCGCGAGCGCGGCATCGCCGTGTTCAATGCGCCGTATTCCAACACCCGCTCGGTGGCCGAGCTGGTGCTGGCCGAGGCCATCCTGCTGCTGCGCGGCGTGCCCGAGAAGAACGCCGCGGCCCACCGCGGCGGCTGGCTCAAGAGCGCCACGAACGCCTACGAGATCCGCGGCAAGACGCTGGGCATCGTGGGCTACGGCTCCATCGGCACCCAGCTGTCGGTGCTGGCCGAGGCGCTGGGCATGCACGTGATCTTCCACGACGTGGTGCACAAGCTGCCGCTGGGCAATGCGCGCCAGGTGGGTTCGCTGCACGAGCTGCTGGGCCAGGCCGACATCGTGACCCTGCACGTGCCTGAGCTGCCTTCCACCCAGTGGATGATTGGCGCCGCCGAGATCGCGGCCATGAAGCCGGGCGGCATCCTTATCAACGCCTCGCGCGGCACGGTGGTGGAGATCGACCCCCTGGCCCAGGCGCTGAAGGGCGGCAATTTGCTGGGCGCGGCCGTGGACGTGTTCCCCGTGGAGCCCAAGAGCAACAAGGACGAGTTCGTCTCGCCGCTGCGCGGGCTGGACAACGCCCTCCTCACGCCCCACATCGGCGGCTCCACCATGGAGGCGCAGGCCAACATCGGCCTGGAGGTGGCGGAAAAGCTCGTCAGGTACAGCGACAACGGCACCAGCACTTCGTCGGTCAACTTCCCCGAGGTGGCGCTGCCCGAGCATGCGGGCAAGCACCGCCTGCTGCACGTGCACCACAACGTGCCGGGCGTGCTCTCGCAGATCAACAGCATCCTGTCGGACAACCACATCAACATCGCGGCGCAGTACCTGCAGACCAACGAGAAGATCGGCTACGTGGTGATCGACCTCGACGCGCGCTCGTCCGACCTGGCGCTGGAGAAGCTGGCCCAGGTGCCCGGCACCATCCGCAGCCGCGTGCTGTATTAAATAGCTATTGTTTTAATAGCTTCTTGCGCTGAATGGACGGGCGCTGGGGCCTGATTTGGCTCTTGCCCGTCCTTGGCCGCCCCGCGCCAGCGGCGGGGCTCTGCGGGCAGGACAGTGCGGTAACGGGCACTGGCTTAAAATCCCGACCCCGAGGCACGAGGGCGCCCTGCACGCCCAACCCAGGTTGATCCCATGAATGTTCCGATTGCGCTGGCCGCCCTGCAGACGCAAGGCGCCGAGCCTGCCCGTTTGCGCGAAATTCCGTACAACTACACCTCGTTTTCCGACCGGGAAATCGTGATCCGCCTGCTGGGCGCCTCCGCCTGGGATGTGCTGGACCAGTTGCGCCGCGAGCGCCGCACGGGCCGATCCGCCCGCATGCTGTATGAGGTGCTGGGCGACATCTGGGCCGTGCAGCGCAACCCCTACCTGCAAGACGACCTGCTGCACAACCCCGCCCGGCGCAAGCTGCTGGTGGATGCGCTGCAGCACCGCATGGCCGAGATCGAAAAGCGCCGCCTGCCGCAGGAAGACGCCGAGCGCGACCGCCGCGTGGGCGTGCTGGTGGACGCAGCGCGCCGGGCCATCGACGAGTTCGACGCCACGCTGGTCGAGGCCAGCGACCTGCGCAAGAAGGTGGCGCGCCGCCTGGGCCGCCACACCGCCAAGGACAACATCAAGTTCGACGGCCTGTCGCGCGTGTCGCACGTGACCGATGCGACCGACTGGCGCGTGGAATACCCGTTCGTGGTGCTCACGCCCGACACCGAGGCCGAGATGGCGCAGCTGGTCAAGGCCTGCATCGAGCTGGAGCTGACCATCATCCCGCGTGGGGGCGGCACCGGCTACACGGGCGGCGCCATTCCGCTCACCTGGCGCAGCGCCGTCATCAACACCGAAAAGCTCGAGGCCATGACCGAGGTGCAGATGCGCCGCCTGCCGGGCCTGGACGCCGAGGTGGCCACCATCTGGACCGAGGCCGGCGTGGTCACCCAGCGCGTGGCCGACGCGGCCGAGGCCGCCGGCTTCGTGTTCGCCGTGGACCCGACCAGCGCCGAGGCTTCGTGCGTCGGCGGCAACATCGCCATGAACGCGGGTGGCAAGAAGGCCGTGCTGTGGGGCACGGCGCTGGACAACCTGGCCAGCTGGCGCATGGTGACGCCTGAAGGGCAGTGGCTGGAGGTCACGCGCATCGGGCACAACCTGGGCAAGATCCACGACGCAGACGTCGCCAGCTTCGAACTGCAGTACTTCCAGGCCGACGGCAAGACGCCGATCCGCACCGAGCGCCTGGACATCCCCGGCAAGACCTTCCGCAAGGAGGGCCTGGGCAAGGACGTGACGGACAAGTTCCTCAGCGGCCTGCCCGGTGTGCAAAAGGAAGGCACCGACGGCCTGATCACTAGTGCGCGCTGGATCGTGCACCGTATGCCCGAGCACACGCGCACCGTGTGCCTGGAGTTCTTTGGCAACGCCAAGGACGCCGTGCCCAGCATCGTGGAGATCAAGGACTTCATGTTCGCTGAGCAAAAGCGCAGCGGCGTGCTGCTGGCGGGCCTGGAGCACCTGGACGACCGCTACCTGCGCGCCGTGGGCTACACCACCAAGTCCAAGCGCGGCGGACTGCCCAAGATGCTGCTGGTGGGCGACATCGTGGGCGACGACCCTGATGCCGTGGCCCGCGCCACCGCCGAGGTGGTGCGCATCGCCAACAGCCGCAGCGGCGAGGGCTTCACGGCGGTGAGCGCCGAGGCCCGCAAGAAGTTCTGGGCCGACCGCAAGAAGACGGCCGCCATCAGCCGCCACACCAACGCCTTCAAGATCAACGAAGACGTGGTGATCCCGCTGCCGCGCATGGCCGAGTACACCGACGGCATCGAGCGCATCAACATCGAACTCAGCCTGCGCAACAAGATCGAGCTGGCCGACGCGCTGGAGGAGTTCCTCGCGCGCGGCAACCTGCCGCTGGGCAAGCCCGAGGCGGGCGGCGAGCCGCCTTCGCCCGAGCTGCTGGAGGAAAAGCTGGCCCTGGCCCTGGCCCTGGTGCGCGAGACGCGCGCGCTCTGGCGGGACTGGCTGCAGCGCGTGGAAGAACTGTTCCCCCAGCTGCAGGACCACCGCCTGCGCGCCAGCTGGAAGACGCAGATCCGCGATCCGCTGCGCAACATCTTCACCGGCAGCGACTTCGAGCCGCTGATGCAGGCGCTGGGCGACGTGCAAAAGCGCGTGCTCAAGGGCCGGGTGTGGGTGGCGCTGCACATGCACGCCGGCGACGGCAACGTGCACACCAACATCCCCGTGCACAGCGACAACTACGCCATGCTGCAGACCGCGCACGAGGCGGTGGCGCGCATCATGGTGCTGGCGCGTAGCCTGGGTGGCGTGATCTCGGGCGAGCACGGCATCGGCATCACCAAGCTGGAGTTTTTGACCGACGAGGAACTGGCGCCGTTCGCCGAGTACAAGCGCAAGGTGGACCCGCAAGGCCGCTTCAACCGCGGCAAGCTGCTACGCAATCAGGAGCTGCTCGCGCAGGACGGGCAAGCACTGCAGGCCCATTTGGCGCATAAAGGCTCGCGCACCTCGCTGATGTTCGCGGACCTGACCAACGCCTACACGCCCAGCTTCGGGCTGATGGGGCACGAGTCGCTGATCATGCAGCAGAGCGACATCGGCGACATCGTTGCCAGCGTGAAGGACTGCCTGCGCTGCGGCAAGTGCAAGCCCGTGTGCTCCACGCACGTGCCGCGTGCCAACCTGCTGTACAGCCCGCGCAACAAGATCCTGGCCACCTCGCTGCTGGCCGAGGCGTTCCTGTACGAAGAGCAGACGCGCCGCGGCGTGTCCATCCGCCACTGGCAGGAATTCGAGGACGTGGCCGACCACTGCACCGTGTGCCACAAGTGCTACTCGCCGTGCCCGGTCAAGATCGACTTCGGCGACGTGACCATGAACATGCGCAACCTGCTGCGCAAGATGGGCAAGAAAAGCTTCCGCCCCGGCAACAAGATGGCCATGGCGATGCTCAACGCCACCAACCCCGACACCATCAAGCTGCTGCGCGCGGGCATGGTCAACGTAGGCTTCAAGGCCCAGCGCATGGCCGTGGACGTGCTGCGCAGCGTGAGCCGCAAGCAGACCGCGCACCCACCCGCCACCGTGGGCACGGCGCCGGTAAAGGAGCAGGTGATCCACTTCGTGAACAAGAAGCTGCCCGGCGGCCTGCCCACCAAGACGGCGCGCGCGCTGCTGGACATCGAGGACAAGGACTACGTGCCCATCATCCGCAACCCGGCCGCCACGTCGGCCGACACGGAGGCGGTGTTCTACTTCCCCGGCTGCGGGTCGGAGCGCCTGTTCAGCCAGGTGGGGCTGGCCACGCAGGCCATGCTCTGGCACGCCGGCGTGCAGACCGTGCTGCCGCCGGGCTACCTGTGCTGCGGGTATCCGCAGCGCGGCAGCGGCCAGTTCGACAAGGCCGAGAAGATGATCACCGACAACCGGGTGCTGTTCCACCGCGTGGCCACCACGCTGAACTACCTGGACATCAAGACCGTGGTGGTCTCGTGCGGCACCTGCTACGACCAGTTGCAGGGCTACCAGTTCGACAAGATCTTCCCCGGCAGCCGCATCATCGACATCCACGAGTACCTGCTGGAAAAGGGCATCACCCTGCCCGCGGGGCAGGGCGGCTACCTGTACCACGAGCCCTGCCACAACCCGATGAAGCAGGGCGACTCGATGAAGACCGTGCGCGCCCTGGTGGGCGACAAGGTGCTCAAGAGCGACCGCTGCTGCGGCGAGTCGGGCACGCTGGGCGTGACGCGCCCCGATGTTTCCACCCAGGTGCGCTTTCGCAAGACCGAGGAAATCCGCAAGGGCGAGGCGGCCTTGCGTTCCAGCGGCGCGGTGGGCGCGCAGGACAACATCAAGATCCTGACCAGCTGCCCCAGCTGCCTGCAGGGCATCTCGCGCTACCAGGACGACCTGTCCACCGGCCTGCTGGAAGCCGATTACATCGTCATCGAGATGGCCAAGCAGATCCTGGGCGAGAACTGGCTGCCCGAGTACGTGCAACGCGCCAACGCCGGCGGCATCGAGCGGGTGCTGGTATGAGCCAGGTCGCCATGCCCGGCATGTCCGCGCCTTCCACGGGTGGCGCTGGCGCGTGCCCCCTGTGTGACTCCGACGCGGGTGCGTTGGTCTGGCGCGGCGCCAAGCTGCGCGTGATCCATGCGCAGGAGGCCGGCTTTCCGGCCTTCTACCGCGTGATCTGGGCGGACCATGTGGCGGAGTTCTCGGACCTCTCCCCCGCCGACCGCCAGCACTGCATGGAGGCCGTGACACTGGTGGAGCAGGCGCTGCGCGAGCAACTGGCGCCGGCCAAGATCAACCTGGCCAGCCTGGGCAACGTGGTGCCGCACCTGCACTGGCACGTGATCGCGCGCTACGAGTGGGACAGCCACTTCCCCGCACCCGTCTGGGCGCACCCCCAGCGCGAGTGCGACACCGCGCGTGAGACGCTGGTGGCCGAGCGCTTGCCCGCCCTGCACGCGCTGATGCGCGAGCGTCTGGAGCGCTGGGCCGACCTGGGTGAGCAGTGATGCTCATCAATTGATAGCTGCCAGCGCTTTCCCCTTGGGCGCTGGGGGCTGATTTGGCTCGCATCGCGCCGCCTTGGCTCCGGCGGCGGACAATAGCGGCAGGGCGGCGGTGCGCGGTCTCCGCCGCCGGTGTTCATTTCTTTTCATTGCGCAGGTGAATCCATGGCAGGTCTGACGGCGGGCGCGCCCATGCCCCAATCCATCACGGTGCACGAGCAGTCGCGCGTGCTGGAGGTGACGTTTTCCGACGGCGCACACTTTCGCATCCCGTTCGAGCTGATGCGCGTGTATTCCCCCTCGGCCGAAGTGCAGGGCCATGGGCCGGGCCAGCAGGTGCTGCAGACCGGCAAACGCGACGTCACGTTGACGCGGCTGGAGCCGGTAGGCAACTACGCCGTGCAGCCCACCTTCTCCGACGGGCACGACAGCGGCATCTTCTCGTGGGACTACCTGTACGAACTGGGCCGTAACGAGCAGGCGCTGTGGGCAGACTATGCCGAGCGGCTGGCCGCCGCCGGCGTGGACCGTGATGCACCCATGGCGCCCAAGGCCGGCGGCCACGGCTGCGGCGGGCATTGAGGCGCAGCACGGCCCGCCCGCGTGGCCGCGCCGCGCCACGCTTTAGCCTAAATAGCGACAGATGACCTAGGCGCATGCGGGGTTGCCGCTGTACGCATGGTCAGTGGGCGCTTAGCATCGTGGTATGAGTACCACGCATTTCGGATTCCAGTCGGTTCAGGAAGAGGACAAGGCGCGCCACGTGCGCGGCGTGTTCGATTCTGTCGCGCCCAAGTACGACCTGATGAACGACCTGATGTCGGCCGGGTTGCACCGCGCCTGGAAGGCCTACACCGTCATGGTGGCCAACCTGCGCGAGGGCGACCAGGTGCTGGACATCGCGGGCGGCACGGGCGACCTGTCGCTGGCCTTTTCCAAGAAAGTGGGCGCCACGGGCCGCGTCGTGCATACCGACATCAATGAGGCCATGCTGCGCGTGGGACGCGACCGGCTGATCAACGAAGGCGTGGTGCTGCCCACGACGGTGTGCGATGCCGAGCACCTGCCGTTTCCTGACAACCACTTCGACCTGGTGAGCGTGGCCTTCGGCCTGCGCAACATGACGCACAAGGACGCTGCGCTGCGCGAGATGTGCCGCGTGCTCAAGCCGCGCGGCCGGCTGCTGGTGCTGGAGTTTTCCCGCGTGGCCAAGCCGCTGGAAAAGGCCTATGACTGGTATTCGTTCCAGGTGTTGCCGCGGCTGGGCAAGCTGGTGGCGGGCGACGATTCGAGCTACCGCTACCTGGCCGAGTCCATCCGCATGCACCCGGGCCAGGAAGAGCTCAAATCCCTCATGCAGCAAAGTGGCTTTGGGCATGTGGACTATCACAACATGACTGGCGGCATCGTCGCCTTGCATGTTGGAATCAAGTGCTGAAAGAGTTCATTGAAAACTATCGATATTTCGGAGAAGCCATGATGAAACTGTGGTCAGTGGTCTTGGTCGCCATGTTGGCGGTCGTGCATCTGGATGCGGATGCGCGCCGTCTCGGGGGCGGCAAATCCATCGGCAAGCAGTCCAGCAACGTGACCCAGCGCGACGCTGCGACGCCCCCCGCCGCTCCTGCCGCACCCACGCAGAATGCGGCAGGCACCACTGCGGCCAAGCCCGCCGCGGCGCCCAATACCGCCGCAGCCGCCCCCAGGAAGCCTTGGGGCGCCATGCTGGGCGGCCTGGCCGCGGGCCTGGGCCTGGCCTGGCTGGCCAGCTCGCTGGGCCTGGGCGCAGAGTTCGGCCAGTTCCTGCTGATCGCCCTGCTGGCACTGGTGGTCATGGTGGTGGTCGGCATGGTCATGCGTGCGCGCAAATCCGCAGGTGCGCCGGTGAACGCCTCGCCCTTCGCCTTCCAGGGCGCGGGTTCCGCGCCCGCCGCAGATGCGCGCATGCCGCGCCAGTACAGCCCGGACAAGGTGGGTAACGACGCGTCCGCCCGCCCGTGGGAGCGCGGCGGCATGGCCTTCCAGGCGCCGGCCGCTGCCGCTACCGGCGGGATCATCGGCTCGGCGCTGTCGGGTTCGCAGAACTGGGGCGTGCCGGCCGGCTTCGACACCGAAGGCTTCCTGTCGGCCGCCAAGCGCAACTTCACTACGCTGCAGGCCGCCTGGGATCGCTCCGACGTCGCCACGCTGCGCTCCATGATGACCGACAGCATGGTTGACGAGATCCGCACGCAGCTCAACGAGCGCGAATCGCACCGCGGCGACCTGCAGCCCAACCAGACCGATGTGATCATGCTCGAGGCGCAACTGCTGGGCATCGAGGACCTGGGCGACGGCTACATGGCCAGCGTGGAGTTCTCCGGCATGATCCGCGAGGAGCCTTCGGCCGGCCCGAGCCCGTTCCGCGAGGTCTGGAACATGACCAAGCCCAAGAACGGCGCCAGCGGCTGGCTGGTCGCGGGCGTGCAGGCGCTGCAGTAAGCATGGCGCCGCTGGAACCGGGCGGCGCACGGCGAAAAAGCCTGCTGCGCTGCGCCCAGTTCGGGGAATAATCGGGGACTATGGCAACACGGTCCCCTTTTTCTTTCCTGGACGGGCTCTTCGAACGCGTCATGTCTGGCCCCCTGCCGCCCGCGTGGCTGGTGCATGAGGTGCAGCACCGCACGGTGCTGTTCCTCAACCATGTGCTGATGCAGGAGCGGGAAGCCATGGACCGTCTGGCACGCCAGCGCGGCCGCGTCGCGCGAGTGCAGTGGCGCATCTTCTCGATGGCGCTGCAGGTGACGCCCGCCGGGCTGTTCGATCTCGCGCCCGCAGAGGCCGTGGCCGACCTCCGGCTGGAAGTGTCCGAGACCTCTCCGCTGTCGCTGGCCGGCAGTGCGCTGCGCGGCGACAAGCCCACCATCCGCATCGAAGGCGACGTGCAATTCGCGGCCGAGATCAATTGGCTGGTAGACCATGTGCGCTGGGATGTCGAGGAAGACCTGGCGCGCGTGATCGGCGACGCCCCGGCCCGCGCCGTGGCATCCGTCGTGGGGCGCGCCGTGCAGGCGTTGCGCAGCTTCGTGGGCGCACGCGTGCCTGGCGGCCAGGCGCACGCACCCGCAGCGGGCGAGCTGCCGGACCGCTCCCCGCCATGAGCCGCTTTGCCCGCGGCATCACCATCGTCTGGGTGGTGCTGCGCTATGGACTCGACGAACTGGTGCTGTCGACCTTCCGGCAGCCGTGGCTGCGCGCCGTCACGCGGGTCATCACCTTCGGCCGCAAGCTGGACGCGCCGCGCGGCCAGCGGCTGCGCGAGGCCTTGGAGAGCCTGGGTCCGATTTTCGTGAAGTTCGGGCAGGTCCTGTCCACGCGCCGCGACCTCATGCCGCCGGATATTGCGGACGAGCTGGCGCTGCTGCAGGATCGCGTGCCGCCGTTCGACCCCGATGTGGCGATCGCCACCATCGAGCGCGCATTTCGCCGCCCGATCGGCGAGGTGTTCGTCTCGTTCGACCGGCAGCCCGTGGCCAGCGCGTCCATCGCACAGGTGCACTTCGCGGTGATCCGTGACCGGCAGGGACACGCGCGTGAAGTCGCCGTGAAGGTGCTGCGCCCGGGCATGCTGCCGGTGATCGACAAAGATTTGGCGCTCATGCGCATGATGGCCGGGTGGGTGGAAAGCCTGTCCGCCGACGGCAAGCGCCTCAAGCCGCGCGAGGTCGTGGCCGAGTTCGACAACTACCTGCACGACGAACTCGATTTGGTGCGCGAGGCGGCCAACGCGGCGCAGCTGCGCCGCAACATGCAGGGGCTGGACTTGGTGCTCATCCCGGAGGTGTTCTGGGATTTCTGCCATGCCGAAGTGTTGGTGATGGAGCGCATGAAGGGCGTGCCCATCAACCAGGTGGAGCGCCTGCGCAGCGCGGGCGTGGACATTCCCAAGCTGGCCCGCGACGGCGTGACCATCTTCTTCACCCAGGTGTTCCGCGACGGGTTCTTTCATGCCGACATGCATCCCGGCAACATCCAGGTGAGCCTGGCGCCCGAGACCTTCGGCCGCTACATCTCGCTGGACTTTGGCATCGTCGGGACGCTGACCGAGTTCGACAAGGAATACCTTGCGCAGAACTTCACGGCTTTTTTCAGGCGCGACTACAAGCGCGTGGCCGAACTGCACATCGAAAGCGGCTGGGTTCCCGCCCATACCCGCGTGAACGAACTGGAAGCCGCTATCCGCACCGTGTGCGAGCCGTACTTCGACCGGCCGCTCAAGGAAATCTCTTTGGGCATGGTGCTGCTGCGGCTGTTCCAGACCTCGCGGCGCTTCCAGGTGGAGATCCAGCCGCAGCTGGTGCTGCTGCAAAAAACCTTGCTCAACATCGAAGGGCTGGGCCGGCAGTTGGACCCCGACCTGGACCTGTGGAGCACGGCCAAGCCCTTCCTGGAGAAGTGGATGCTCGATCAGCTGGGTCCCCAACGCCTGTGGCGCGAGCTGCGTGCCGAGGCGCCGCACTACGCCAAGATCCTGCCCGACCTGCCACGCCTGCTCCACGACTTCCTGCGCCAGCGGCCCCATGACAACCGGGGCGATCTGCAGGAACTGCTGGCCACCCAGAAGCGCACCAACCGGCTGCTGCAAAGCATCATCTATGGCGGCCTGGGCTTCGTGCTGGGGCTGCTGGTCATGCAGCTCTTCGTGCGCGTGCGCATATTCTAACTTCCTTCCCTCTCTCATTCCTCAGGAGTACCAGCGTGTTGCTCTTCATGGTGATTGCCTACCTGTTTGTCACCATCGGCATTGGCTTGTGGGCTGCCCAACGGGTGAAGAACACGGCTGATTTCGCGATTGCCGGACGCCACCTGCCCATGTACATGATCATCACCACCACGTTCGCCACGTGGTTCGGCTCCGAGATCGTGTTGGGCGTGCCCGCCAAGTTCATCGAAGGGGGGCTCAAGGCCGTGGTGGAAGACCCGTTCGGCGCCGGCATGTGCTTGATTCTGGTGGGGTTGTTCTTCGCGGCCAAGCTCTACCGCATGACGCTGCTGACCATCAGCGACTACTACCGCGAGCGCTACGGCCGCGCAGTGGAGGTGATCTGCTCGCTCATCATCATGCTCAGCTACCTGGGCTGGGTGTCGGCGCAGGTCACGGCGCTGGGGCTGGTGTTCAACCTGCTGTCCGGCGGTGCGGTGAGCATCCCCATGGGCATGGCCATCGGCGTGCTGTCCATCCTGGTCTACACGCTGTGGGGTGGCATGTGGTCGGTGGCGGTGACCGATTTCATCCAGATGATCATTCTGGTCGTCGGCCTGGTGGTGCTGGCCTGGTTCGCCAGCGACATGGCGGGGGGCGCGGGCAAGGTGATCGAGCTGGCCACCAGCCGCGACCTGTTCCAGTTCTGGCCCGAACCCACCTGGCACGAGATCATCTTCTTCTTCGGTGCCGCCATCACGATGATGCTGGGCTCCATCCCGCAGCAGGACGTGTTCCAGCGCGTCATGTCGGCCAATACCGAGCGTGCCGCCACGCATGGCACGGTGATCGGCGGTACGGCCTACATCTTCTTCGCCTTCGTTCCCATGTTCCTCGTGGCAAGCGCGCTGCTGATCATGCCGCAGGAGACGGCCGAACTGCTCAAGGATGACCCGCAGAAGGTGCTGCCCACACTGGTGATGGACAAGATGCCGCTCGTCATGCAGGTGCTGTTCTTCGGTGCGCTACTGTCGGCCATCAAGTCCTGCGCCTCGGCCACACTGCTGGCGCCCAGCGTCACCTTCACCGAGAACATCTGGCGGCAGTTCCGCCCTGAAAAGATCAGCGACCGCGAGAACCTGCTGGCCATGCGCATCAGTGTGCTGGTGTTCGCGGTGGGTGTGCTGGCCTATTCCATCAAGATGGAAGGCACGCCCATTTACGAGCTGGTGTCCAGCGCCTACCAAGTGCCGCTGGTGGGGGCGTTTGTGCCGCTGGTATTCGGCCTGTACTGGAAGCGTGCCAACACGCAAGGCGCGCTGTGCGCGGTGGCGCTGGGCATTGGCGTGTGGCTGGTGTTCATGGTCACCCCCGCGCTGCATGAGGCGTTCCCCCAGCAACTCGCCGGCCTGCTGGCCGCCATGGTCGGCATGGTTGCCGGTTCGCTTGCGCCGCAGGTGGTGCGCAATTCCCATGCGCCGCACCACCGGGTGGTGGGGGTGGAGTGACGCACGGGCGCACGGTGCGGCCTGGGGTGCATGCCTATAATTGAAGGTTTTGCACATTCTTCGCACTTCTTCGTAATGCCTATTTACGCCTATCGATGCGGTTCCTGCGGCCATGCCAAGGACGTGCTGCAAAAAATCTCCGACGCGCCGCTCACCGTCTGCCCGTCCTGCGGTGCGCCGGCTTTTTCCAAGCAGCTGACGGCCGCGGGCTTTCAACTCAAGGGCACGGGCTGGTATGCCACCGATTTCAGCGGCCGTGCCAGTGCGCCTGCTGCGGCATCGGATGCTCCTAAAACAGAAGCTGCCAGCGCTGCTCCAGCAAGCGCTACGGCCACTTCTGACTCTTAACCTCGGATAACTCGCATGGCTGCCTTGCGCAAGTGGCTGTTCACGGGTCTGCTGGTCATCGTGCCCGGCGTCATCACCGCATGGGTGTTGAGCTGGATCGTGAGCACCCTGGATCAGACCCTCGCCATCCTGCCGGGCTCTTGGCAGCCGGACAAACTGCTGGGCTTTCACATCCCGGGCTTCGGGGTGCTGCTCACGCTCAGCATCCTGCTGGTGGTGGGGGCCTTGGCGAGCAACTTCGCGGGGCGCAAGCTGGTGGAGTGGGGCGACCGTCTGGTCAGCCGCATTCCCGTGGTGCGTTCGATCTACTCCAGTGTCAAGCAGGTTTCCGACACGCTGTTCTCTGAAAGCGGCAACGCCTTTCGCACCGCCGTGCTGGTGCAGTGGCCGCGCGAGGGGGTGTGGACGGTGGCCTTCATCACCGGCGCGCCCAGCGGCGAGGTGGCGGCTTACCTGCGTGACGAGTATGTGAGCGTCTACGTGCCCACCACGCCCAATCCCACGGGCGGGTACTTCGTGCTCATGCGCAGGAGCGACTGCATCGAGTTGGACATGAGCATCGATGCGGCCCTCAAGTACATTGTGTCGATGGGGGTGGTGTCGCCACCCGACCCCGTTGCCACGGAACCCGCTCCATAAGAAAACCGTCGTCGCCCGCCTGTGCCTGTGCGCCGAGTGGGTGGAAAGAACAACCATCGTCGCGTCCCACGAGGACGCAGGAAGACTGATCCATGGCCATGCGCTCCCACTACTGCGGTCTTGTGACCGAAGCCCTTCTGGGCCAAACCGTCACCCTGTCGGGCTGGGTGAACCGTCGCCGCGACCATGGCGGCGTGATCTTCATCGACCTGCGCGATCGCGAAGGCTATGTGCAGGTGGTCTGCGACCCTGACCGTCCCGAGATGTTCAAGGTGGCCGAGGATGTCCGCAACGAGTTCTGCGTGCAGGTCAAGGGTTTGGTGCGCGCGCGCCCCGAAGGCACGACCAACGACAGCCTCAAGAGCGGCAAGATCGAGGTGCTGTGCCAGGAGCTCAACGTCCTGAACCCGTCCGTGACGCCGCCCTTCCAGATGGACGACGACAACCTGTCGGAAACCACGCGCCTCACGCACCGCGTGATGGACCTGCGCCGCCCGTACATGCAGCGCAACATGATGCTGCGCTACAAGACGGCCATCCAGGTGCGCAACTTCCTGGACAAGGAAGGCTTCATCGACATCGAAACACCCATGCTGGGCAAGAGCACGCCCGAGGGTGCGCGCGACTACCTCGTGCCCAGCCGCGTGCACGACGGTCAGTTCTTCGCGCTGCCGCAGTCGCCCCAGCTCTACAAGCAGATGCTGATGGTGGCCGGCTACGACCGCTACTACCAGATCACCAAGTGCTTCCGCGACGAGGATCTGCGCGCCGACCGCCAGCCCGAGTTCACGCAGATCGACTGCGAGACCTCGTTCCTGAATGAGGAAGAGATCCGCGCCATCTTCCAGCGCATGATCAAGGAAGTGTTCCAGCAGCAACTGGGCGTGGACCTGGGTGAATTCCCCACCATGACCTACCAGGAAGCGGCGCACCGCTTCGGCTCCGACAAGCCCGACCTGCGCGTGAAGCTCGAATTCACCGAGCTGACCGATGTCATGAAAGACGTGGACTTCAAGGTCTTCTCCGGCGCCGCCAACATGAAGGGCGGCCGTGTGGTGGCCCTGCGCGTGCCCGGTGGCGCCCGTGAAGAGGGCGGCCTGTCGCGCGGCGAGATCGACGGCTATACCGAGTTCGTGAAGATCTACGGCGCCAAGGGTCTGGCCTACATCAAGGTCAACGACAAGGCCAAGGGCCGTGACGGCCTGCAGTCGCCCATCGTCAAGAACATCCATGACGCCGCACTGGCCGAAGTGCTCCAGCGCACGGGCGCGCAGGACGGCGACCTGCTGTTCTTTGGCGCCGACAAGGAAAAGATCGTCAACGACGCCATCGGCGCACTGCGCCTGAAGGTCGGCCACAGCGAATTCGGCAAGAAGAATGGTCTGTTCGAGAACCGCTGGGCGCCGCTGTGGGTGGTGGACTTTCCCATGTTCGAGCATGACGAGGAAGAAGACCGCTGGGTGGCCGTGCACCACCCCTTCACGTCGCCGAAGGACGGCCATGAGAACCTCATGGACACCGACCCCGGCAAGTGCATTGCGAAGGCCTACGACATGGTGCTGAACGGGTGGGAGCTGGGCGGCGGCTCGGTGCGTATCCACCGCGCTGATGTGCAGGCCAAGGTGTTTGCGGCGCTCAATATCGGCCCGGAAGACCAGCGCGCCAAGTTCGGCTACCTGCTGGACGCGTTGCAGTACGGCGCGCCTCCGCACGGCGGCCTGGCCTTCGGCCTGGACCGCCTGATCACGCTGATGACGGGAGCCGAGTCCATCCGCGACGTGATCGCCTTCCCCAAGACCCAGCGTGCCCAGGATCTGCTGACCCAGGCCCCTTCGCCTGTGGACGAAAAGCAGCTGCGCGAACTGCACATCCGCCTGCGCAACCCGCTGCCTGCAGCCCACTGAGGGGCGCGCGGGCTCCGACACCTAAGCGGCAGGCGCGTTCACGTGCCTGCCGTTTTTGTTTGCCATAACGTGTCCACAAGCTCTTGGAGGGAGACCATGCGCATGCTGTTCCGACGGCTGTCCCATACCGGTTTGCTGCTGTGCGTGGCGCTGGGGGTATCGGCTTGCGGCGAGAAGAAAACCGAGCTGGGCGAAGGCGGTTCGGTGGTCACTGGCTCGGCCGGGCCCCAGGGCCCGCGCAACGCCGCGCGCGAGCTGCTGCGCTGCGACAGCCCCGTGGCCACCGTGGCGCTGGCCGAGAGTCCCCACGGCTATGCCACGGGTGGTTACAACCTGCCCACCTCGCCCGTGCCCCTGATCAAGCTCATGGTGCAACAAAGCGGCTGCTTTCGCGTGATGGATCGTGGCGCGGGGCTGCGTGGTACGGTACAGGAGAGCGAATTGCGTGAATCGGGCGTGCTGCGCCCCAACTCGACCGTGGCCAAGGGGCGTGGCTATGAGGCGCAGTACACGCTCACTCCCAGCCTGACCTTCAGCGAAAGCGATGCCGGGCGCGGCCTGGCAGGCATCATGGGCATGATTCCGGTGCTGCGCGATCTGGCCGGCCTGATCGGCCTGGCCGAACAGGTGAAGTTCAAGGAGGCGCAGACGGCGCTACTGCTGTCGGACAACGAAACCACCGAACAGGTGGCTGCCGCTACGGGCGCGGCCCGCACCACCGATCTGGGCATCGGCGGCATCATGATCGGGCGGCTGGGGGGCGCATCCGGGGCAGGTTGGAGCAACACCAACGAAGCCAAGGTGGTTGCCGCCGCCTTCTTGGATACGCACAACGCCCTGGTGGAGCAGGTGCGGGCGCTGCAAGCCAAGCCCCTGCCGCCGCCGGTGCCGAGCCGCTAACGCAGCGCGCGTGCACAGGGACGGCGCCATGTACAAAATTCCCGAATCCGTGCTGGTGGTGGTGCACACGCCTGCGCTGGACGTGCTGCTGCTGCGCCGTGCCGACTCGGCCGAAGATTTCTGGCAATCGGTCACCGGCAGCAAGGATTTTGCGGGCGAGGACTGGGCCGTCACCGCCGCGCGCGAGGCGGCGGAGGAAACCGGCATCCAGGCGGCCGCTGCGGGCTGCGCGCTGCGCGACTGGGGCATGGAGAACATCTACAGCATCTACCCGCAATGGCAGCACCGCTACGCGCCGGATGTCTGCCTGAATACCGAGCGTGTCTTCGGCCTGTGCGTGCCGGCGCAGACGCCAGTGGCCTTGAATCCGCGCGAACACACGGCATATGCTTGGATGGGCTGGCGCGAAGCCGCGGACCGCTGCTACTCGCCTTCCAATGCCGAGGCCATACTCTGGCTGCCACGATTCGTTGGACGATGACCGCAACACCGATCGAACTGCCTGCCGAGCATTCCGGCATCCTGCGCGTAGCGACCTACAACATCCACAAGGGTGTGCAGGGGCTGGGCCCCGCGCGCCGGCTGGAGATCCACAACCTGGGCCTGGCGGTCGAGCAGCTCGATGCAGACATCGTCTGCCTGCAGGAGGTGCGCAGGATGAACCGCAAGGAGGCCAGCTACTTCGAGCGTTGGCCCCATGTGCCGCAGGCCGAGTACCTGGCCCCCGAAGGTTACGAAGCCATCTACCGCACCAATGCCTTCACGCGCCACGGAGAGCACGGCAACGCGCTGCTCACGCGCTGGCCGGTGATCGGCCACCAGCACGAGGACATCTCCGACCATCGCTTCGAGCAGCGCGGCCTGCTGCATGTGGAGGTGGAGATACAAGGCCGCCGGGTGCATGCCATCGTGGTGCACCTGGGCCTGGTGCCCGGCAGCCGCATCCGCCAGGTGGCGCAGCTGCAGCGCTTCATCGCGCGCGAGGTGCCCGAGGATGCCCCGCTGGTCGTTGCGGGCGACTTCAACGACTGGGGGCTGCAGATCAAGCGCATGCTTGCGGGCTTCGGGCTCTTCGAGTACGACGATGCGCCCCAGGCCTTCACCTACCCCGCCCGCCTGCCCATGGTGCAGCTGGACCATGTGTACGTGCGGGGCCTCACCCCGCTGGGGCTGCAGGTGCCACGTGGGCGGATCTGGTGGCGCATGTCGGACCATTTGCCGCTGATCGCAGAGTTCAAGCTCTGACTCCATGGTCGCCCCCACGCGCGCGCACGCTACCGGCCGAGACCACCAGATCCAGCTGCTGCAGGGCACGCAGGAGTTGTTCCCGGCGCTGATCGCCGAGATGGATGCGGCGCTGTCCGATATCCAGTTTGAGACCTACATCTTTGACTGCACCGGCGCGGGCGCCGACGTGGCCGAGGCGCTGATGCGCGCAGCCCGGCGAGGCGTGCGCGTGCACCTGGCGCTGGACGGCGTGGGCACAGGGCGGCTGCCCGAGCCCTGGCGCACCCGCATGGTGCAGGCCGGCGTGCACGTGCAGGTGTATTCGCCGCTCGGCCCGCTGGGCCTGTTGCTGCCGATGCGCTGGCGCCGGCTGCACCGCAAGCTGTGCGTGGTGGATGGCTGCGTGCTGTACTGCGGCGGCATCAACGTGCTGGACGACTTCCACGACCCCAACCACGGCGCGCTCACCGCGCCGCGCTTTGACTTTGCCGTGCGCGCCGAGGGCAGCCTGGTGCAGCAGGCCAGCGAGACCATGGAGCAACTGTGGTGGCGCATGCGCGCGGTGCGCGACGTACGCCAGCGCCGCCTGTCGCTGGCGCTGGCCGACCTGCGCGCCGCCAGCGCCGCACGCCTGGCGGCGCGGCGCGCCGAGAGCCGTGCGCGGGGCATGCGCGCCGAGCTGGTGCTGCGCGACAACGTGCGCAACCGTGCACGCATCGAGCGCGCCTACCTGCGCGCCATTGCCCGCGCGCGGCATGAGGTCATCATCGCCAACGCCTACTTCGTGCCCGGTGGCAAGCTGCGCCGCGCGCTGGTGCTGGCGGCGCGGCGCGGTGTGCGCGTACAGCTGCTGCTGCAGGGGCGGTACGAATACTTCATGCAATACCACGCAGCGCGGCCGGTGTACGGCACGCTGCTGGCGGCGGGCGTGGAGATTCATGAATACGCGCCCAGCTTCCTGCACGCCAAGGTGGCGGTGATCGACGCGGACAGCCGCCGCGCCTGGGCCACGGTGGGCTCGTCCAACCTGGACCCGCTGTCGCTGCTGCTGGCGCGCGAGGCCAATGTGATCGTGCGCGACGCCCCCTTTGCCCAGGACCTGCGCAAGCGGCTGCGCCACGCCATGGCCCACGAGGGCCGCCAGCTTGACCCGCAGCGCTACGCCGAACGCCCCTGGCGCGAGCGCGCGCTGGACCGCATCGCCTTCGGCATCATGCGCGCGGCCCTGTGGGTGACGGGCAACCGCTACTGAATGCCGCGCCCCTGCCGGTGGGATGATATTGCTATTGTTTAGATAGCTGCTCGCGCTTGCCCCATAAGCGCTAGAGGCATAAAAAGCTTATAAAGCCTGGATCGGCATTCGCTGGTACCATGCCGCCATGTCTTCAGAACCCCCAGCACCCCTGAGCGGTGCCGCGCCCGACGAGGGTACGCCCGTCTCCGTCAAGATTCGCGAACGGCTGAACGCGGCGCGCCGGCGCTTCCATGCCAACGACAACATTGCGGAGTTCATCCAGCCCGGCGAGCTGGAGCGCCTGCTGGACGAGGTCGAGGCCAAGATGCAGGGCGTCCTCGACAGCATGGTCATCGACACAGCGGGCGACCACAACACGCAGGCCACGGCGCGCCGGGTGGCCAAGATGTACCTCAACGAGGTCTTCAAGGGCCGCTACGTGCAGCCGCCGGCGATCACCGAGTTTCCCAACGCCGAGCACCTGAACGAGCTGATGATCGTCGGCCCCGTCACCGTGCGCAGCGCCTGCAGCCACCACTTCTGCCCGGTGATCGGCAAGATCTGGATCGGTGTGCTGCCCAACGAGCACACCAACGTGATCGGCCTGTCCAAGTACGCGCGCCTCGTGGACTGGGTCATGGGGCGTCCCCAGATCCAGGAGGAGGCCGTGGTGCAGCTGGCCGACCTCATCATGGAAAAGACCCAGCCCGACGGGCTGGCCATCGTCATGGAGGCCAGCCACTTCTGCATGTCCTGGCGCGGTGTGCGCGAGATGGACAGCAAGATGATCAACTCGGTGATGCGCGGGGTGTTCCTCACCAATCCCACGCTGCGCCGCGAATTCCTGGCCCTCATTCCCCGAAGGAGCTGACCCATGCTGGTCCGTCTTCTCTACGTCAGCCGTGCCGTCGATACCTCGTCCGAGGCCATCGAGGCCATCCTCACCCAGTCGCGCCAGCACAACCCCGCCAGTGGCATCACGGGCGTGCTGTGCTACGGCGGCGGCATCTTCTTGCAGGCCATCGAAGGCGGGCGCTCTGCCGTCAGCGACCTGTACGGCCACATCCAGCGCGACCCGCGCCACAAGGACGTGGAGCTGCTGGCCTTCGAGGAAATCACCGAGCGCCGCTTTGGCGGCTGGACCATGGGCCAGGTCAACCTGACCAAGCTCAACCACTCCATCGTGCTCAAGTATTCCGAGCGGCCCGAGTTCGACCCCTATGCAGCCTCGGGCAAGGTGTCGTTCGCGCTGCTCGAAGAACTCATGGCCACGGCCAGCATCATCGGCCGGGCCTGAGGGTGGACAGCCCCCTGAGCGGCTTGCGCCGCAGTCCCCGACTCCCGCGCGACGTGCGGGACGGGGGCGCCGTCAGTATGGCGGGGCGGTGCTGCCGGTCCAGGCGCTTGCCGGGCGGCGCACGTCTGGCGCATGCCGGTGCCGCCGTGGCGCACTGATGCCGCCGACCACCTCCTGAACGCCGCAGCCGGCCGCGAGGCGCTGCGGCGGCGGGCCCTTCATGTCGCTCAACGCCTTCGCACTCATCCTCCTCGCCGGCCTGATCCACGCCGGCTGGAACATCGCCGCCAAGAAGGCCGGCGGCGATGCGCGTTTCGCCTTCTTCACCTCGGTGCTCATGATGCTGGTGTGGGCACCGCTGGGCTGGTGGCTTGGGCGCGACGCCGTGCCGCTGTGGGGCGCGCGCGAGTGGGCCATCGTGGCCCTGAGCGGCGTGCTGCACGTGCTGTACTACGTGATCCTGCTGCGCGGCTACCGCAAGGCCGACCTCACCGTGGTCTACCCCCTGGCGCGGGGCACGGGGCCGCTGCTGACCGCGCTGGTGGCCGTCACGCTGCTGGGCGAGCGGCTGTCCGCCTGGGGCGTGCTGGGCATCGTGGCGGTGGTGGGCGGCGTCTTCCTGATTGCGGGCGGCCCCGGGCTGTTACGCGCGGCGCACGACCCCCAGGCGCGCCTGCGTGTGCGCGCGGGCCTGCGCTACGGCGTGCTGACCGGCATCTTCATCGCCAGCTATACCGTGGTGGACGGCTACGCCGTCAAGGCCATGCTGCTGTCGCCCGTGCTGGTGGACTACATGGGCAACTTCGTGCGCGTGGCAGTGCTCGCCCCCGTGGCCCTGCGCAACCGCGCCGAGACGGCGCGCCTGTGGGCCGGGCAGTGGCGCTTTGCGCTGCTGGTGGCCGTGGTGAGCCCGATCGCCTACGTGCTGGTGCTGTTTGCCATGCAGGAGGCGCCCATGGCCCACGTGGCGCCAGCGCGCGAGGTCTCCATGCTGTTCGCGGCGCTCATCGGCGGGCACCTGCTGGACGAGGGCGACCGCGCCGCGCGCTTGGCGGGGGCGCTGCTGATTGCCGCCGGCGTGGTGGCGCTGGCGCTGGGCTAGGGACTGTTCACACTGTTTTTGCCAGATGCGTTGCGATCAAAAGGGGCCAGGCGCAAGGCGCCAAACGAAGCTGGGGTGTGACCCCAGCGCGGCTTGGCAACGCCGCGAATGTCCCGTTTTGATCGCAACCCGAAGGGACCGGAGTGAGAACCGCGCCACGCGTCCTTGCCCTCCTAGCCAAGGCCCCGGCCTTGGCGTCGTCACGCGCCTAGATTGGCGCGGTTTTCACGCCCTTCGCACTGGCAAAAATAGTGTGAACAGGCCCTGGCTGCAATGCTGCTGGTAGGGTGCGATTTTTCCAGCAGTCCCAGTCGGCGCAAGCCCATCGTGCTGGCGCTGGGCGCGCTGCAAGGCGGCAGCGTGGTGCTGCAAGACCTGCAGCCGCTGGATACGCTCGCCGCCTTCGGCCGATGGCTGGCCGCGCCGCGCGCGTGGGTGGGCGGCTTCGATCTGCCCTTCGGCCTGCCCCGCGAACTCCTCACCGGACTCGGCTGGCCGCTCGAATGGGCGCGCAGCATCGCGCACTACCGCGGCCTCACGCGCGCGCAAGTGCGTGAAACCTTTGCCGCGTTCTGCGCCGCGCGCCCTGCCGGCGCCAAGCTGGCCCACCGCGCCACGGACCGTCCCGCGGGCTCCAGCCCGTCGATGAAATGGGTGAACCCACCCGTGGCCTACATGCTGCATGCGGGCGTGCCGCTGCTGCTGGAGGCCGGCGTGCACCTGCCTGGCCTGCATGCCGGGGACCCGCGGCGCGTGGCGCTGGAGGCCTACCCCGGTCTGCTGGCGCGCGAGCTGATCGGGCGGCGCAGCTACAAGAGCGACGCGCGTGCGCGCCAGACGGCCGACCGGCACGCGGCGCGCACGGAACTGCTGCGCCGCCTGGAGTGCGGCGACACCCGCCTGGGCCTGCGCCTGACAGTGGATGCCGCGCAGCGCACGGCACTGCTGGACGACGGCAGCGGCGACCGCCTGGATGCGGTGCTGTGCCTGCTGCAGGCCGCATGGGCATGGCGCTGCCGGCAGCAGGGCGACCTGCGCTACGGCCTGCCGCCCGACATGGACCCGCTGGAGGGCTGGATCGTCACGGCGTAACGTCTGGTCGTGCAGGTGCCGCGTCCAGCTCCACCCAGCCTGCGCCGCATTGCACATGCGCGCCGCCATGCCGCGCCAGGCAGAGCAGCGCAGCGGCATCCAGGGGCGGGACTGGCTGGGACGCGAATGCCGCCAGGCCGGCGTCCGCCTGTCCGTCCGCCTGCACCCGCAGGCCGCTGCGGCCTTGCACGGCCTGCAGCGTGATGCGTGCGGGAGGCGGGGAGCCCGTTTCCGCCAGGTGATAGAGGGCGCCCAGCAGCAGGCACAGGGTGGTGTGTGCCGCGACGGGCGTCTCGGGCAACGGGCCGGGCGCTTGCAGGTCGGTGCCGCGCATGGCCAGCAGCGGCCGGGCCAGCTGAACCGCCTGGGCGGCCACGGCCGCCAGGGGCTGAGCGCTGTCCTGCGCGGGCAGGTCCCAATGGCGCAGGCGCTTGGCACTGTCGGCCAGGCGGGTCAGGTGGCCTTCGAACTGCTCCACCCGCTCCACTGCCTGTGCGGGCGGCAACTCGCCCGTACCGAGCCGGCGTTTGAGCACGGTGGCCGCCATGCGCATGGCCGACAGCGGCCCCGCCAGGTCGTGCCGCACGGCGGGCATGGTGCGCGCAAGGATGGCGCTTTGCACGCCCAGCGCCATCCAGGCCTGGACGGGATCGTTGTCGGTGGGGAGGGTATTCATGGGCTGGCTGATTGGAACCGGGCGCCGGCGCCGGCAGGGTAGGACGGGGGCGCGAGTTGCCGCGCCCGCCGCGCTTCAGCGCACTGGGCCGGTCAGGGCGAGGTAAGCGGCGCGCGTTTCCGGCGAAACCGCAGCCACCAGCTGGGCGTGCGGCGTCTGGTGGCGCGCCAGCGTGCGGGCCGATGCCACGGCCTTGGACTTGCAGAACCAGTGGCAGGTGTGCTGCATCAGCAGCAGCTCGGCCGTCATGGTGAAGGCCTTGTCGCGCGGCGACAGGCCGGCGTCGTTGCGTGCCACGCGGGCGATGCCGCGCGCGTGCACATCAATGGCCTCGCGCATGTCGAAGGTGGCGGCGGGCAGCAACTGCGTGGCAAACGGCAGGCCCAGCGCCAGGCGGCTCGCGCGTGCCAGCGGTGCGGGCACGCGGCGGAAGTCGGCGGCAAAGCGCTCAAACTGTTCGCTCAACTGTGCCTCACTGCTGGCCAGCAGGTTCAGCACCTGCTGGCGGCGCTCGGGGTCCTGTTCGCCCATGGCGCGCAGGTAGCCCTGGGTCAGTGTCTCCATGAGCCGTTCCATCTGGTAGGGCTGCAGATGCTGCGCCAGCAGCACGATGCGCCGGCGCTGCTGCTGGGTGTTGAGCATGTAGGCGCCGGTGGCCGCGAGGGCCACCACGAATAAAAGGTCCATGGCAGACAAGTCCGTGAAAAGCGGGCGAAACCGTCGATTGTCGTGCCTGCGCACGCGCCCGCCGTGTGCGCGGTGCAGAATGGTGCGCCGCCGCTCCGGCGGTTCTCCGTCCCACCCTCAGACCGTCCCATGCCTTCGATCGAAACCCTTGTCGCGTTCTTTGGTGTTTCCGTGCTGCTGGCGCTCACGCCGGGGCCCGACAACCTGTTCGTGCTGCTGCAGTCGGCCCAGCGCGGCTGGCGCGCGGGCATGTGCGTGGTGCTGGGGCTGTGCCTGGGGCTGGTGGGGCACACCACGGCCGTGGCGCTGGGACTGGCGGCCGTGTTTGCCGCGTCGGCCGTGGCGTTCACGGTGCTCAAGTTCTGCGGCGCCGCCTATTTGGCCTATCTGGCCTGGGGGGCGTTGCGGGCGCCGGCCAGCGTGCCCGAGGAGGCGCCCGCTACGGGCGCGGCGATGGCGCCGGGCGCCCGTGTGCCCGGTGGTGCACTGCGCATGGTGGGGCGCGGTGTGGTGATGAACCTGACCAACCCCAAGGTGCTGATCTTCTTCCTGGCCTTCCTGCCGCAGTTTGCCGACCCCGCGCGCGGCGGCATGGCGCGGCAGATCCTGGTGCTGGGGGTGGTGTTCATGCTGGCCACGTTCCTGGTGTTCGGGGCCATCGCATGCTTCAGCGGGGCGTTCGGCGCGCTGCTGCAGCGCTCGGCGCGCGCGCAGCGCATGCTCAACCGCGTGGCGGGCCTGGTGTTCCTGGGCCTGGCCGTGCGGCTGGCCACAGCCGAGCGCTGACACTCCACTTTTTATAGCTGCTAGCGCTTGTCTATCAAGCGCTGGAGGCCATTTTGGCTTGTGCCTTCAAGGCGCGGGCGGCGCGGGCCAGGGCCGCTGCGCGCCGCGCAACTGCTCGAAGGCGTGGGCCAGTTGCAGTACGCCCAGGTCGTCAAAGCGCTGTCCGGCAATCTGCAGCCCGATGGGCAGGCCGCTGGCGCTGTAGCCGCAGTTGACCGACGCGGCCGGCTGCTCCGACATGTTGAACGGCACGGTGAAGGCAATGTGCTCCAGCGGCCGCAGCGGGTCGTCGGTGGGCGAGGGCAGCTCGGCCGCGAAGGCGGTGATGGGCGCCACGGGCGAAAGCACGTAGTCGTACCCCGCGCAGGCGCGCACCGTGGCTACGCGCGTGGCGTGGAACTGCTGGCTGGCCTCGTACACCTGGGCCGCGTTGAGCGTGGCGGCGCTATCCGCCCAGGCGCGGATGTAGGGCAGCACCTTGGCCCGCTGCTCGACGGTGAGCGTGCGCATGTCCATGTGCGAGCGCATGCGCCAAAAGTGGTCCATGCCGTCCAGCATGGCGCGCGTGAGGAACGGCTCCATGGGCTCGACGATGGCGCCCGCGTCGGCCAGGCGCTGCGCGGCGGCCTGCACGGCGGCGCGCACCTCGGGATCGGTAGCCAGGCCGCAGCCCGCGTCCAGCAGCAGCCCCAGGCGCAGGCCGCGCAGGCGCTGCGTGCCGGGCGCGAGCCGCAGCCAGTCGATGGGCTGTGCTGGCAGGCTCATGCTGTCGCGCGCGTCGGGCTGCGACAGCACCTGCATCATCAGCGCGGCGTCCTCCACGCCGCGCGTCATGGGGCCGGCCGCGCGGCCGGTGTAGGGCGGATCGATGGGAATGCGGCCCAGGCTGGGCTTGAGCGTGAAGATGCCGCACCAGCTGGCCGGCAGGCGCAGCGAGCCGCCGATGTCCGTGCCCACGTGCAACGGCCCGTAGCCGGCGGCCGCCGCCGCGCCCGCGCCGGCGCTGGAGCCGCCTGGGCCCTTGGACAGGTCCCAGGGGTTGCGCGCCAGCGGATGAAAGCTCGACAGCCCCGAGGACAGCATGCCGTAGTCGGGCATGGTGGTCTTGGCCAGCAGTACGGCGCCCGCCTCGCGCAGCCGCGCTGCGGGTGGTGCATCGGCCGCGGCGGGCACCAGCGGCAGCGCGGCGGTGCCCAGCGGCGTGGGATCGCCCTGCGTGGCGATGTTGTCCTTGAGGGTGACGGGCACGCCGTCCAGCGGGCCGCAGGGGGCGCCGCGCAGCCAGCGGGCCTCGCTCTGGCGGGCCTGGGCCAGCGCAGCCTCGGGCCGCAGCAGGTAAGTGGCCTGCAGGTGAGGCTCCCACCGCGCGACGTGGCTGAGCACGTCGAGCAACGCGTCCACCGGAGAGATCTGGCGGCTGCGGTAGCCGGCGAGCAGTTCGCTGGCGGACAGCTCGTGCAATTGCGTCATGGCGATCCTTGTGTCATCGCGGAGGCGGTGTGGAGAGAACGGCTGTTCCACCCGGGCGGAAGTGGCCGTGCCGAGGGGGCTGGCGCTACCACGCGCCAGCTCCTTATGCCCAGTGCAATGCCGCCAGGTCGTTGACGAACACCGGCATGTCCTTCCACAGACCGCGCAATTGCTTGTGGGCCACGGTGACCCATTGCGGCTGGTACAGGAAGGCGTGCACCGCGTCCTCGGCCAGCAGGCGCTGCGCGTCGCCCAGCAGGCGGGCGCGGTCGGCGGGGCGCGCGGCGTTCTGGATCTTCTCGTATAGCGCGTCGAACTGTTCGGAGTGGTAGCCCCAGTAGTAGTCCGGCTTGGCGAAATTGCCCAGGTCGAAAGGCTCCACGTGCGAGATCAGCGTCAGGTCGTAGTTCTTGTTGCCGTAGGTGCCGCTGAGCCATTGGGCCCACTCCACGTTCTGCAGCTTGGCAACGATGCCCACCTTGGCGAGCTGTGAGGCAATGAGCTCGCCGCCCTGGCGTGCGTAGGGCGCCGGCGGCAGCGTCATGGTGAGGGTGAGGGGTGTCTTCACGCCGGCCTCGGCCAGCAGGCGCTTGGCCTTCTCCACGTCATGCGGATTGATGCCCGTGGTGTCCACATAGCCGAAGGCGCCGGGCACGTAGTGGCTGCCGATAGGCACGCCCAGGCCGTCGGCCGCGCCCTGGATGATGGCCTTGCGGTCGATCGCTGCGGCGATGGCGCGGCGCACGCGCACGTCGTTCAAGGGCTTGCGCGCGTTGTTGATCGCGAGGATGGTCTTGGCGCGCGAGCCGCTCACCACCACCTGAAAGCGCGGGTTGTTCTTGAACTGCGCCATGCTGCGCGGCGTGACGCGCGGGAAGGCGTCCACGTCGCCCGCCAGCAGCGCGGCCACCTGCGCCGCCGCATCGGGAATGAAGCGGAACGTGGCGCGGCGGATGCGGATGCTGGACGGCTGGCGCCACCCCGGCCATGCGGCCAGCGTGATGGAGGCGCCGCGGCTCCAGCCGGCGAGCTTGTAGGGCCCCGTGCCCACAGGCTTGGTGGCGTTGGTGGCGGCGCTCTTGGGTTCCACGATGATGGCCGTGGCCTGGCCCAGCACGAACAGCAGGTCGGGGTCGATGTCCTTGTTGAGCACCACCACGGTGTACTCGTCCACCGCCTGCGTGCTCAGGTTGGCAAAGCTGCGCTTGTCCTTGTTGGTGCTCTTGTCGCCGCCCGCGCGGTCGAAGGAGAACTTCACGGCCGCGGCATTGAGCGGCTCGCCGTTGTGAAAGGTGACGCCCTTGCGCAGGCGGAAGGTGTAGGTCTTGAGGTCGGGCGAGACCTCCCAGCTCTCGGCCAGCAGCGGCGAGACGCTGCCGTCCGGGTTGATCTTGGTGAGCGTCTCGTAAATGTTGTAGAGCGTGACCTCGGCAATCGAGGACGCCGCGCCGGCCGTGGGGTCCAGCCCCGGCGGCTCCAGGGCCAGGGCCAGGGTCACGGCGTCCTTCTTGCCCTGCGCCAGCGCGTGCAGCGGCGTGGCCAGCGCGGCGGTGGCCAGGGCGCCGGAGGCGAGGGCGGTGCGGCGGGTGAACATGGGCGGGATCTCCTTGGACGGGTGGAATGCGTGCGGCGGGCTGTGCGCTGCTTTTTACTACAGGGCGCGGCCGGGCGTGGCGCGCTGGCGCCGTGCGGCTAGAGCGCGATGCGCGGTACCGCGGCCACCAGCGCCTGCGTGTAGGGGTGTTGCGGCGTGCTGAACAGCGTGTGCGGCGCGCCGCGCTCCACCACGCGCCCCTCGTGCAGCACCAGCACCTCGTCGCACAGGTGCTGCACCACGGCCAGGTCGTGGCTGATGAGCAGGTAGGTGACGCCCACACGCTCCTGCAGATCCTGCAGCAGGTTCAGCACCTGGGCCTGCACGGACACGTCCAGCGCGCTCACGGGCTCGTCGGCCACGATGAGGCGCGGCCGCGTGATGAGCGCGCGCGCGATGGCGATGCGCTGGCGCTGGCCGCCCGAGAATTCGTGCGGGTACTTGTGCGCATCGCCCGCGCGCAGGCCCACCTGCTGCAGCACGGCGGCGGCCTGCTCGCGCAGTTCGGCGCGTGTGGCGCTTCCCAGGGCCTGCAGCGGCTCGGTGACGATGCGCTCCACCGTCTGGCGCGGGTCCAGCGAGCCATAGGGGTCCTGGAACACCATCTGGAAGTCGCGCCGTGCGGCGCGCAGCGCGTGCGCGGGCAACCGGTGCAGGTCGCGCCCCAGCAGGTGCACGCTGCCGGCGCTGGGCGTGTCCAGCGCCATCACCAGGCGCGCCAGCGTGGACTTGCCCGAGCCCGATTCACCCACCACGCCCAGGCTGCGGCCGGTGGTGATGTCCAGGTCCACACCCCGCAGCGCCTGCACCTGCGCGCGCGGTCCCCACGGCCGTGTGCGGGGCAGCGGATAGTCCCGCTGCAGGCCGCGTACGCGCAAAAGGGGTGCATTCGGGTCGAAATGGTCTGTAGCGCTTATAGGGAAAGCGCTGGCAGCTATTGAATTGATAGTGTTCACGCGCTCTCCCCCAGCCGTATGCAGCGCGCCATGTGGCCCGGGCCCAGCGCCGTGGCGGGCGGCAGGGCGGCGTGGCAGTCGGGCACGGTGAGCGGGCAGCGCCCAGCGAACGGGCAACCCGGCGGCAGATCGGCCAGGTCGGGCACGGTGCCAGCGATCGTGGGCAGGCGTGCACCGGGCACGCGTGCGGAGCCCCACTGCGGGCGTGCGGCGAACAGGCCGCGGGTGTAGGGATGGGCCTGCGTGCGGAAGACTTCGCGCGTGGGGCCGGCCTCGACCACCGTGCCGCCATACATCACCAGCGTGCGCTGCACGTTCTGCGCGATCACGCCCAGGTCGTGCGAGATGAGGATCAGCGCCATGCCGCGCTCGGCCACCAGACCCTGGATCAACTCCAGGATCTGGCGTTGCAGCGTCACGTCCAGCGCCGTGGTGGGCTCGTCGGCAATCAGGAGCTGCGGCCCGCAGGCCAGCGCCATGGCGATGGTGATGCGCTGGCGCTGCCCGCCCGAGAACTGGTGCGGGTAGGCGTCCAGCCGCTGCGCGGCCTGCGCGATGCCCACACGTTCCAGCAACGCAACGGCCTCGGCGCGCGCCTGCCGGGCGGACAGGCCGCGGTGCAGGCGCAGCGGCTCGGCCACCTGCCGCCCGATGGTGTGTACGGGGTTGAGCGCGGTCATGGGTTCCTGGAACACCATGCCGATGCGGTCGCCGCGCAGCCGGCACCACTGGGGCTCGGTCATCGGCAGCAGTTCCTGCCCGTCCAGGCGGATGCGGCCCTGCACGCGCGCGCCTTCAGGCAGCAGGCCCATGAGTGCGAGCGCGGTAAGGGACTTGCCGCAGCCCGATTCGCCGATCAGCCCCAGCGTGGCGCCGGGCTGCAGGGCGAAGTCCACGTCATGCACGGCGCGCACCGGGCCGCGCGGCGTGCGCAGCGTGATGGCCAGTTGCTGCACGTCCAGCAATGGCGCAGGGGAGGGAGGTGCGTGCGCTGGTGTCATCGCTGGCGGGACAGTCGGGGGTCCAGCAGGTCGCGCAGCCCGTCGCCCAGCAGGTTCAGGCCCAGCACCGCCAGCGCAATCGCCACGCCCGGCCACACGGCCAGCAGCGGCGCCTGGAACATGAGGGTCTGGGCCTCGGCCAGCATGCGTCCCCACGACGGTTGCGGGGGCTGCGTGCCCAGGCCCAGGTACGAAAGCGCGGCCTCGGCGAGGATCGCCAGCGCGAACTGGATCGTGGCCTGCACGATGAGCACGGAAGCGATGTTGGGCAGCACATGCTCGAAGGTGATACGCCATGGGCCCTTGCCGCAGGCGCGCGCCGCCAGGATGTATTCACGCGCCCACACCGCCTTGGCCGATGCGCGCGTGACACGGGCAAAAGTCGGTATGTAGAAGATGCCGATGGCGATGATGGCGTTCACCATGCCGGGGCCGAAAACGGCCGTGAGCATGATGGCCAGCAGCAGCGCGGGGAACGCGAAGGTGAAGTCCGCCAGGCGCATGACGGCTTCCTCCACCCAGCCGCCGCGCGCCGCTGCCAGCAGCCCCAGCGCGGCGCCCAGCGCCAGGCCGATGCCCACGGCAATCACGCCCACCGCGATGGACGCGCGCGCGCCCACGAGCAGCTGCGAGGCCACGTCGCGCCCGTAGGCGTCGGTGCCCAGCCAGTGCTGCGCGCCGGGGGGCTGCAGGGCGGCATCCATCGCCATCTCATAAGGCGGCCATGGCGTCCAGACGAAGGAGAGCAGGGCGGAGAGCACCAGCGCCAGCGTGAGCACGGCACCGATCGCGCAGCTGGGGTGGCGCAGCGCACGGCGCCAGAACGCCGGCGTGTGGGGGCTGGGCGCGGGGAAGGTCGGCAGCGCGCTCATAGACCGCGGGCCTTTACGCGCGGGTCGATGGCCGCGTACAGCAGGTCCACCACGAAGTTCACCACCACCACCATGGCCGCCAGCAGCATCACGCAGTTGCGCACCACCACCAGGTCGCGGTTGGCGATGGACTGGAAGATCAGCCGGCCCAGCCCGGGCAGGTAGAACACGTTCTCCACCACGATGGTGCCGGCCAGCAGGTTGGCGAACTGCAGGCCCATCACCGTCACCACGGGGATCATGGCGTTGCGCAGCACATGGCCCCACAGCGCCGCGCGTTGCGAGAGCCCCTTGGCGCGCGCCGTGCGCACGAAGTCCTCGCGCAGCACGTCCAGCACGGCGGAGCGCGTGATGCGCGCCAGGATGGCGGCCTGCACCACGGCCAGGGCCACGGCGGGCAGCAGCAGGGCCTGCAGCGCGGGCAGCACGCCGCCGCCGGCTTCGGCGCTCCAGCCGGGAAAGCCCCCGGCCGAGAACCATTGCAGCTGTACCGAAAACAGCAGGATCAGCAGGATGGCAAACCAGAAGTTGGGAATGGCAATGCCCAGTTGCGCCAGCCCCATCACTCCCCAGTCGCCCAGGCGGTTGTGGCGCGATGCCGCATACACGCCAGCGGCCAGCGCCAGCGCGGTGGTCAGCAGCATGGCCAGCAGGGCCAGCGGAATGGTCAGCGCCAGGCGCTCGCCGATCAGGTCGGCCACGGGCGCGCTGTAGGCATGGCTGTCCCCTAACTGGCCCGTGAGCAGTCCACCCAGCCACTGCCCATAACGCACGAGCGCGGGTTGGTCCAGGCCCAGCCGGGCGGCGAGCTCGGCCACGGCCTCGGGTGCGGCGTCAGGCCCCAGCAGCACTTCGGCCGCGTTGCCCGGCAGGACCTCCAGCACCACGAACACCACGGCCGACGCGCCCAGCAGCGTGGCGATCAAAGTGGCGAGGCGTTGGAGGAAGAACAGGGCCATGGGAGTGAAGGCCGCGGCGCGCGGCCGGGGCGGTGGTGGACCGAGCATAGGACAAAAACCGCGGGCGCATGGCGGCCATCCCCACGGGGGCACAGGGGTGGGCGGATAATTGCAGGATGCTGTTCACCGCCCGCCTGTCACCGCATTGCGCCATGTGCCGCAAGGGAGTTGCGCCATGGCGTTGATGATCACGGACGAGTGCATCAACTGCGACGTGTGCGAGCCCGAATGCCCCAACGAGGCCATCTTCCTGGGCCAGGAGCATTACGAGATCGAGCCCTCCAAGTGCACCGAATGCGTGGGCCATTTCGATGAGCCCCAGTGCGTGGCCATCTGTCCCGTGGCCTGCATTCCGGTCAACCCGGCTCACCAGGAAAGCCGCGAGACGCTGTGGCAGAAGTTCCAGCGCCTGAAGCCACCGAAAGTGGCTTGAACTTGGAGGCTTTTGGGCCGCTAGCGCTTATCTGGTAAGCGCTACCAGCTATCAAAACAATAGTTAATCTGGGCCCGCTTGTGGTGCGGCCTGCGCCTGGGCGGGGCGTGTGGCCTTGGGGCGCGGCGGCTTGGTGGTGTGCACGAGGAGCGTGGCCTTGTCCATGTCGCCGGCCAGCAGGGCAGGGTAGGCCTTGAGCGAATGAAGGATGCTGTCCTCGATCAGCGTGCGCTGGTCGGGCGCGGGCTTCTTGAGCACCCAGTTCACCACCTCCGCTTTCACGCCGGGGTGGCCGATGCCGATGCGCAGCCGCCAGTAGTCGCTGGTGCCCAGTTGCGCGTGGATGTCACGCAGCCCGTTGTGGCCTGCGTGGCTGCCGCCGCGCTTGAGCTTGGCCTGTCCGGGCGGAATGTCCAATTCGTCGTGTGCGACGAGGATTTCCTCCGGCGGAATCTTGAAGAAGCGCGCAAGGGCCGCCACCGACTTGCCTGAGAGGTTCATGAAGGTCTGCGGCTGCAGCAGCCAGACGCTGTGGCCGGCAACGCTGGCGCGCGCGACCAGGCCGTGGTAGCTGCGCTCGGGGACCAGGGTGACCTTGAGTTCGCGCGCCAGCGCGTCGATCCACCAGAACCCCGCGTTGTGGCGTGTGGCCTCGTACTCCGGGCCGGGGTTGCCCAGGCCCACAAACAGTTTGATCATGTTGCGATTATCCGGCGCGCCTGAAGCGGCGCGACGTGCGCCTGCAGGGGGCCACAAAACGCCAACGGCCCACGCGAGGTGGGCCGTTGAGAGGCAAGAGGCCGCCCCTGAGGGCGACGGCCCGGCAGAAGTGCTTACTTCTTGCCCTTCTTGGCGGGTGCGGCTGCGGGTGCTGCGGCTGCGGTCGCGTCGGCCACCACTTCGGGCAGCTTGATCGACACCAGGGCGGGGTTCTTGTTGGAACCACGCACCACGGCCTTCACGCCGTGGGGCAGCTTCACGGACTGCAGGCCCATGGTGGACTTGGAGGTCAGGCCGCTCAGGTCCACCTTGATGAACTCGGGCAGTTGCGCGGGCATGCACATCACGTCCAGTTCATGGATCAGCGGGGTCACCGTGCAACCTTCCACCTTCACGGCCTGCGAGCCTTCGACGCCTTCGAAGTGCAGCGGCACCTTCAGGTGCACGCGGGTCTTCTCGTCCACGCGTTGGAAGTCCACGTGCAGCACTTGCTGCTTGAAGGGGTGGTACTGCACGTCACGCAGCAGCACCTTGGTGACTTGGCCGTTCAGCTCCATGTCCAGGATGCTGGAGTGGAACGCTTCCTTCTTGAGGGCGTGCCACAGGGCGTTGTGATCGATCTCGATCAGCTGGGGCTCGGCGGAGCCACCATAGACGATGCCGGGGGCCTTGCCCGAAATGCGCAGACGGCGGCTCGCACCCGTACCTTGCTTGGCGCGCTCAAAAGCGACGAATTGCATGTTTGAACTCCTGAAGGGGCCGGCCGCGACCAGCCTGGCCCTGTTGATAAAGACCGCACGCCACCATGGCATGGGCCCGTGCTGTCTCCGAACAAGCAAGCCTCCCGAAGGAGGCTTGGGGCTGTGACACCTCCGCCAGCGGCGGAGCGATCATCAAGCCTGGTCGGAGAACAGGCTCATCACCGACTCACCCTTGGCAATGCGCTGGATCGTTTCGGCGATCAGCGGCGCCACGGAGAGCTGGCGAATCTTGGAACACCCCTTGGCGGCATCGCTCAGGGGGATCGTGTTGGTCACCACCACTTCATCGAGGGCCGTGCCTTGCGCGATGCGCTCGATGGCCGGGCCCGAGAAAATGGGATGCGTGCAATAGGCGTAAACGTTCTTGGCGCCGCGTTCCTTGAGCACTTCGGCGGCCTTCACCAGCGTGCCGGCGGTGTCGATCATGTCGTCCATGATCACGCAGTTGCGGCCTTCGATGTCGCCGATCACGTGCATGACTTCCGACACGTTCGCCTTGGGGCGGCGCTTGTCGATGATGGCCAGATCGGTGCCGAGCTGCTTGGCCAGGGCGCGTGCACGCACCACGCCGCCCACGTCCGGGCTCACCACGATCAGGTTCTCGTACTTCTTCTGGTTCAGGTCACCCAGCAGCACCGGCGACGCGTAGATGTTGTCCACCGGAATGTCGAAAAAACCTTGGATCTGGTCGGCATGCAGGTCCATGGTCAGCACGCGGGCGACGCCCACTGCCTGCAGCATGTTAGCCACCACCTTGGCGGAGATCGGAACGCGTGTGGAACGCGGACGGCGGTCCTGGCGAGCGTAACCAAAGTAGGGAATCACGGCGCTGATGCGTTCGGCCGAGGCGCGCTTGAGCGCGTCGACCATGATCAGCAGTTCCATCAGGTTCTCGTTCGTCGGCGCGCAGGTCGACTGCACCACGAATACATCGCGAGCGCGGACGTTTTGCTTGATTTCGACGGTGACTTCGCCGTCGGAGAACCGGCCCACATCAATGGCGCCGAGAGTGGTGCCAAGATTTTGAGCGATCTCGGCAGCCAATCCAGGGTTGGCATTGCCCGTGAAAACCACGAAGTCGGGGGGATTGGTTTGCATGAGCGACTCAGCCGTCTGAATTTAAATCCCGTGTGGGAAATAATCTTTGGCAGGGGAGGAAGGACTCGAACCCTCGCATGCCGGAATCAAAATCCGGTGCCTTAACCAACTTGGCGACTCCCCTACGCAGGTCAGCTGTCTTGCGTCAGCTCACCCAGTATCTTTTCATCCAAAAACCCAATCCGCTAGCGGATGAGACTTTAGATTTTCACACACTTTGACATGCCATGCAGCGGGTGCATCGTGCAGATCGACAGCGTGTGTGATTTGTGCAAACACCGCACTTCCAGAGCCTGTCATGCGTCCTTGCAACCCTTTTGATTCAAGCCAATTGATGGCTTGCGTGATCTCAGGGCACAAGGCCTGTGCGACTGGCTGCAGGTCATTACTTCCAAATTGGTAGTGTGTTGCAGCAAAGCCTGAAATTGTAGCACAACTCGAATCACGTTTAAGGGAGGGATGCGAAAAAATCATTCTCGTATCCAGCCCCGCTTCGGGCTTGACCACCGCGAAAGCCGCAGGCGGAAGTTGGTGCTCCAACTCAAGAGGGCGAATTATGTCACCAATTCCCTCCACCCAGGCGCTTGCGCCGCACAAAAAAAACGGAACATCGGCGCCCAGCGTCAGGGCGATCGAGTGCAACTGCTGCCGAGACAGTTTCAACTTCCACAAGCGGTTGAGCGCCAGCAGTGTGCTGGCCGCGTCCGAAGATCCGCCACCCAAGCCGGCTTGTGCGGGGATGTGTTTAGAGACGCCGATATGTACCCCTTGCGGGCAACCGGTGGCCTTTTGCAGCGCACGTGCGGCGCGCACGACCAGATCGTCCGCAGGTAGGGCGCTGGTAAGGTCTTCACGTGTGACGGCCCCATTGCCGCGCACCTCGAAATGCAGAACATCGCACCAATCGATCAACATGAAGACCGACTGGAGCAGGTGATAGCCATCGGGCCTGCGACCCGTGACATGCAGAAACAGGTTCAGTTTGGCCGGCGCCGGCACGTCGTACAGGGCTTGCATGGAAAGCGGTCAGAGGCTCAAGACAATGCGCAGCGTAGTGCGAGGCAGCGGCTGCTCGCGCGTGGCCGACAAGCGCCCCTGCTGCAGGGCATCGAGGTTGGTGCGCCAGCCGGCGACCTGGAGGGCTTCGCCCTTCAGCCAGCTGAAAAGCGCGTAAATGGGTAGGTCGCTGCCGGTCAGGTCATGTACCAGGGTCTGCAGCGAGGCAGCCTCCCTGCGTTCCTGCCCCTGGATCAGCACGGCGCGATGCGGAGTCCATTCCACACGCGCGATGGTGTTGCCCAGCGGGTTGATCAGAGTGAACTCTCCCGCAGAGGGGTGGCCCTTCAATTCAAAAGCGGCACTGAAGGATTGGCCTGCATCGTCTTCCACCTGAACGGCCAGCCGGCCCGACCAGTGGTCCGGGCTGGCATCCGCAGGGCGTGGCGGCTGCGCGCAGGCGACCAGGGTTGCAGCTGCGACGATCCCGAGCACCAGCCGGCCGCGCAGAGGGCGGTGGTCAGCCGCCAGTTGCGGTTGGCTCACAGACGCACTCCCAGCCGGTCGAGCGTGCCCTTGAGTGTGTCGTTGTCTTTGTTGATACGCAGGCCCTCGCGCCAAATGTCACGCGCGCGATCATGTTCTCCCAGAGACCACAGAACTTCGCCGATGTGGGCCGCTATCTCTGCGTCCGGTTGTGTTTCGTAGGCGCGTTTCAGGATGGTCAGCGCTTCCTGGCGGTTGCCCAGGCGGAATTCCACCCAGCCCAGACTGTCGGTGATGAACGGATCGTTCGGTGCAAACTCAAGCGCTTTGACGATGAGCGCCTTGGCTTCCTCCAGACGCACGCCCCGCTCTGCGAGGGAAAAACCCAGGGCATTGAGTGCGTGGTGGTAGTCGGGTTGGCGGGCGATGATGGCGCGCAAGAGGCGTTCCATGTCGTCGAGGCGGCCCGCCTTTTCCGCCAGCATGGCTTGGTCGTAGGCGAGGTCGTTGTCCGCGGGCGCCAGCGCTACGGCCTTGCCGAGGACCGTGTAGGCCTGTGCATATTGTTTTGCTTCGCGCAGCAACTGGGCTTCGGCCTGCAACTTGAGGCGTTCCTGATCCGGGGTGCTTGCGGGCACGGCGCGGATCAATGCGCGCGCCTCTTCCAATTTGCCCTGGCGTGCGAGCAGTGCAGCGCGGCGGCTTTGAGCCGTGAGCAGTTCGGCGGCATCTTCAATGCGCGAAAGCCAACCTTCGGCCCCGGCGTAGTCGCCACGCTTCTCCGCTACTTGTGCGTGCATCAGATATGCCTGGGTGAGCGCGCGCTTGCGTTGGGGCGTGGCGGGCAGGTCTTCGAGCAAGCCGGTAAAACGCCGCAGTGCTTCCTCCGCCTGCTCCAGCCGTCCGCCTTGCAGGTGTAGCGACGCCTGCAACAACCAGGCTTCGGGCATGTCGGCCTGTTCGCGATTGACTGCATCCAGTTGGAACTGTGCGTCGGCCAGGCGCTGAGACTCCAGCAGCAGGCGTGCGTAGGCCATGCGGACTTCGGGCAGGGGCTTGCCGGCCAGGTAACCCGCGAGCAGCGGCTCCGCCTGCGTGACGCCCTCTGCGAGCAACTCGAGCGCCAGCATGGCGGCGCCATCGTCGGCGGGGTCTTGTGCATGGGCCTGGCTCGCCGCCTCCAGGGCGCCCGCCTTGTCGCTGGCTGCCAGGTCCATGCGCCCCACGGTGGTCCATGCAATGGGGCCGATGGCCGGGTGGTTCAGTTCTGCCTGCAGGGCCTGGCGCACCACCTGCGCCGCCAGTGCCTTGTCGCTAGCACGGCCATAGAGCTGAGGCAGCGCGCGGATGATGGATATCTTGTCGCGCGTCGGCGCGGTGCTCAGTTCCTGCTTCAAGGGTTCGGCGCTATCGCCGATGCGATTGAGGGAGACCAGGATGCGCAGCATGTAGCGATTGGCATCGCGCGACTGCGGCAGGGCCTCCTTCCACGCACGCGCGGCCATCAAGGCGTATTCGCCCGAGCGCGACTGCAGGGCGATCTCGGTGGCGCGGCGGTACAACTGTGGGTCGCCGCTGCGGCGTGCAGCGTCCAGCATCAGGGCATAACCGGTGCCGGGGTCGCCCCGGCTGGTGGTCATCTCGCCCAGCAGCAATTCGTAGAACAGCTCGGCATTCAAGGCGGCTGCATCGTCGCTGGCAGCCGCATCGGTATCTTCCAGCTCGGCTGGGGGGGCGGGGACGGTGGACTGGGCAGGCGTCTGGGCCATGGCCGGCAGCATGCTCGCCGCAGCCCAACATGCCAGTGCGACGGCCCTGAAACGAAGAGATTGCACCATCGGCCCATAATAATCCATGGCTCTTGAACTTCTTGACGAGTATTGCGATGCCTGAGCTGCCGGAGGTGGAAGTCACGCGGCGCAGCTTCGCTGGCGCGATCGAGGGCGCAACTGTCCGCGGCATTGCGGTGGGCAAGCCCTTGCGCTGGCCGCTGGGCACGGAGCCCGCAGTATTGGTCGGACGGCGGGTGTGCGGTGTGCGCCGGCGCGGCAAATACCTGTTGCTGGATCTGGATGAAGGGCTGCTGCTCATTCACCTGGGCATGTCGGGCAGCTTGCGCTTTGCACGCGACCTGCCCGTGCGCGGCGCCCACGATCATTTCGAACTGATAACGGACCAGGGCACGCTGCGGCTGCACGACCCGCGGCGCTTCGGCGCCGTGGTCTGGGCGGCGGGTGAGTCCGATCCCCGTGCACGCAAGCTGCTCGATGGGTGGGGATTGGAGCCGCTGGGCGAGGACTTCGCTTTCGAGTCCTTCCACGCGGGGCTGCGAGCCAAACGCACGCCCATCAAGCAACTGCTGCTCGCTGGCACGGTGGTCGTGGGCGTGGGCAATATCTATGCCTGCGAAGTGCTGTTCCTCGCGGGCATCCGGCCAACCATCCGCGCTTGCGCGATCGGACCCCAGCGAGCCCGGCGCCTGCACGGCGCAATCCGCGAGGTGCTGGCGCGCGCGGTGGAGCGGGGCGGCAGCACGCTGCGTGATTTCTCCAGCGCCGACGGCAGCGCCGGGCATTTCCAATTGGAGGCCAATGTCTATGGCCGCGCGGGCCTGCCGTGTCGCCAGTGCGGTACGCCCGTGCGTCTGTTGCGCCAGGGGCAGCGCAGCACCTATTTCTGTCCGCACTGCCAGCGCGCCTGACCGGGCTGCGTGGCGGCGGACCGGCGCAATGGCGATGCTATATTGCGCCATCTCCCGCCCACGCGGGCGCTTGCATTGATATCCGGGAGCAAAGTGGGACCTTCATTCAACGAACAGTTTGACCAGCACGGCGCATGGAGGCGTGCTTTCGCCCAGCAACTCAAGCGCCTGGGGCAATGGATGGGTTCGCACGACCTCATGGACGCGGCTGTGGAGGAGCGTCTGCAGCGGCTGGAAGAGCAGGTGCGCAGCGACAAGGTGACTGTCGCTTTTGTGGCGGAGTTTTCGCGCGGCAAGTCCGAGCTCATCAATGCGATCTTCTTCGCCGGCTATGGCCGGCGCATCATGCCGGCCAGTGCGGGGCGCACCACTATGTGTCCGACCGAGTTGGGCTATGAAAACGGCACCGCCCCCAGCCTGCGCCTGCTGCCTATCGACACGCGCATGCAGTCCCTGGGGCTGGCCGAGTGGCGCCTGAAGGCAGACCGCTGGGTGAAGGTGCCGCTGGACATGGACGACCCGGCCCAACTCGCCCAGGCGCTTGAAAAAGTATCGGAAGTGCGCCGCGTGTCCGTGGATGAGGCGCGTGCGCTGGGTTTCTGGAGCGATGAGGCCGCCGACGAGAACCCCGTGCTGGACGCTGCGGGCATGGTCGAGGTGCCGATGTGGCGGCACGCGGTCATCAACATTCCGCATCCGCTGCTCAAGCAGGGGCTCGTGATTCTGGATACGCCGGGCCTGAACGCCGTGGGCGCGGAGCCCGAGCTCACCATCAACCTCATCCCGCAGGCCCACGCCGTGGTGTTCATCCTGGGCGCGGACACGGGCGTGACGCGCTCGGACCTGACCATCTGGCGCGACCACCTGGGCACGGCTGAAGACGCGACCGATGCGCGGCTGGTGGTACTCAACAAGATCGACACGCTGTGGGACACGCTCAGTTCCCCGTCGCAAGTGCAAGCGCAGCTGGAGCGCCAGCGCCAGACATCGGCCGAACTGCTGGGCGTGCCGCTCAGCCATGTCGTGCCCGTGTCGGCCCAGAAGGGCCTGGTGGCCAAGATCAACTGTGACGACATCCTGCTGGAGTCCAGCGGGCTGCCGCTGCTGGAGGAAGCGCTGGCCGAGGGCATCATGGGCCGGCGCCAGGCCATCCTGCGGGCCACGGTGGCCAGCGGCGTGGCAAGCCTGCAGTCCGAGACGCGGCGGGTGATCAACATCCGCCGGCGCGATCTGGATGATCAGATGCTGGAGTTGCGCAGCCTGCGCGGCAAGAATGCCTCGGTGATCGACGCCATGCGCGGGCGCATCGAGCAGGAGCAGCAGGAGTTTGAAGCCAGCACGGCCAAGATTCAGGCCGTGCGGGCAGTGCACCTGAAGATGCTGCGCGAGGTGTTCCACCAGCTTGGGCCGCGTTCGCTCAAGGCGCAACTGGTGGAGCTCACCGAGGCGCTGCAGCCCAAGGGGCTCAAGCTGGGCGTGCGCAAGGTATATGGCGACACCTTCGCCAAGGTGCGCACCATCATGGAGGCCGCGCAGTCCACGGGCATCGAGATCCAGGCCATGCTGGGCGGCACCTTCCGCCAGCTCAACACGGAGTTCGGCTTCTCGTTGCAAGTACCTGCGGCGCCCCAATTGGGTAACTATGTGCAGGAGATCGTGGCCATCGAGCAGCGGCACCTGCAATACGTGGGCATGGGCAACACGCTGCGCCTGGCGCAGCCGGAGTTCGCGCAGCGCCTGTTGCGGGCCATGGGCCTGCGCCTGCGCACCGTGTTCGAGTCCGCGGCCAACGAGCTGGAGCTGTGGAGCAAGACGGCCACAGCGCAGTTGGACGCGCAGCTGCGTGAGCGCAAGCGCAGCTTCTCGCGGCGCATCGAGGCGGTGAACCGCATCCAGCAGGCCGCCAACGGGCTGGTGGACCGCATCGCCGAGATCGAAGAGGCCGAGCAGCACCTCGCCGAACTGGAGCAGCGGCTGACCGAGCTGACCTCCGACCTCGTGCGGCAGCCGCAAGCGCCTGAGGGCGTGGACATCGACATACCCCTTACCGAACCCCAGCCGCTCGCGGCGTCATGAGCGGTCCGTCCGCAGAGCTGGCGACCCAGGTGGTGCGCTGGCAGGCAGCGCATGGGCGCAACCACCTGCCTTGGCAGAACACGCGCGATGCATACCGCGTGTGGCTGTCGGAGATCATGCTGCAGCAGACCCAGGTGGCCACGGTGCTGGAGTACTACGCGCGCTTTCTGGCGCGCTTTCCCGACGTGCGCCAACTGGCTGCTGCGCCGCAAGACGAGGTACTGGCGCTGTGGAGCGGCCTGGGTTACTACAGCCGCGCGCGCAACCTGCACCGCTGCGCCCAGATCGTCGTGCACCAGCACGGCGGGGAATTCCCCCGCACGGTGGATGAGCTGGCGGCCCTGCCGGGCATCGGCCGCTCCACGGCAGGGGCGATAGCCGCTTTCTGCTTCGGCGCACGGGCGCCGATCCTGGATGCCAACGTGCGGCGCGTGCTCACGCGGGTGCTGGGGTTCGGCGCCGACCTGGCCGAGGCGAAGAACGAGCGCGCGCTATGGCAGCAGGCCGAGGCGCTGCTGCCACGGCAGGACCTGTCCCATGCCATGCCGCGCTACACGCAGGGCCTGATGGACCTGGGTGCCGGCATCTGCCTGCCCCGCAACCCCAATTGCCTGCTGTGCCCCTTGCAAGAGGCCTGCGCGGCGCGCCGCGACGGCAACCCGCAGGACTACCCGGTGCGCACGCGCAAGCTCAAGCGCAGCGCGCAGGCCTGGTGGCTGCTGCTGCGCCAGGATGGTGCGAGCCGGCTGTGGCTGGAGCGGCGTCCGCCCACCGGCATCTGGGCGGGGCTGTACTGTCCGCCGGTCTATGACAGCCGCGCGGCGCTGGACGAGGCGCTGCAGTTGCACGCCAGCTGCGATGCGCGGGATCTGCCGGCCTTCACCCACGTGCTAACGCACCGCGACCTGCACCTGCATCCGGTGCTGGCGCGCGATGCAACGCCGCAGCCGAACGCGCATTGCGCTGAGCAGCAGTCGGGGTGGTTCGCTTCGGCGCAATGGCCGGCGCTGGGGCTGCCCGCGCCCGTGCGCAAGCTGCTCGCCTCCCTTGGGGACGACTGTCAAAAATGAGAGCTGGTAGCGCCCGTAGATAGGCGACTTCCGGTAGAAAACTATTGCAAGTCGTTCAATAGCAAGCGCTAGCAGCTACTAAAACAATAGCTGTCACCTAGCGGTGCATGCTAGATGCCGTCGAGCTCGCGGTGGCGGCGCAGCGTATTCCAGCGGCCCTCGAAGCGCGCCGCCAGCTGCTCCACCAGGTAGACGGAGCGGTGCTGTCCTCCCGTGCAACCGATGGCCACGGTCACGTAGCTGCGGTGGTTGTGGGCCAGCGCGTCCAGCCAGTGGTCCAGGAAGTCGCCAATGTGCGCCAGCATCAGCGCTACTTCGGGCTGCTGACGCAGGTAGTCGATGACCGGCGCGTCCTTGCCCGTGAGGGCGCGCAAGAGCGGCTCGTAGTGGGGATTGGGCAGCATGCGCACGTCGAACACATAGTCGGCATCCATGGAGATGCCGCGCTTGAACGCAAACGACTGGAATACCAGGGTCAGCCGACTCGGCGGCACCGACAGCAGGTCCTTCACATAGCTCAGCAATTGCGCGGACCGCAGGGTGCTGGTGTCGATGACGTGTGCCTGCTCGCGCAGCGGGGCCAGTAGCTCGCGCTCCAACCGCATGGTGTGCAAAAGCGGTCGCGGACCTTCGCGCATCTCGGCCTGGGACAGAGGGTGGCGGCGCCGGGTTTCTGAAAAACGCCGCACCAGCACGTCGTTGGTGGCGTCCAGGAACAGTTGGCGCACCTGCACGCCCTGCTCGCGCAGGCCGGCCAACTGCTGCGGCACCAGGGGCAGGGCGGTGGCGCTGCGCACGTCCATGGCCACGGCAACGCGGTGGCCGTGGTGCGCATGCTCCAGCTCCACGAAGGAGGTCAAAAGTTCCGGCGGCAGGTTGTCCACGCAGTAGTAGCCCGCGTCTTCGAGTGCATGCAGCGCGACGGACTTGCCCGAGCCGGACATACCGGTGATGACGACGACTTCCAGATCCATGGCTCAGGGTGTGGGTTTGGCGGCGCCCTGCAGCATCTCGCGTGCATGCGCCAGGGTGGTAGGGGACAGACGCTCGCCGCCCAGCATGCGCGCAATCTCGGCCACGCGCGCCTCCTCGTTGGCGGCGGCCACGCTGCTGGTGGTGCCCTCGGCGTGCTTGTGTTTGGCCACCACAAGGTGATGGTCCGCGCACGCGGCCACCTGGGGCAGGTGGGTGACGGCCAGTACCTGCCGGGCCGTCCCGAGCTGCTGCATCAGACGGCCCACGGTCTCCGCCACGGCGCCGCCCACGCCCGAGTCCACCTCGTCAAAGATCAGTGTGGGCGCCTCGCCCAGCTCGCTGGTGGTGACCGAGATCGCCAGCGCCATGCGCGACAGCTCGCCTCCCGACGCCACCTTGCCGATGGGCCGCGGCGTCATGCCCGGGTGGCTGCTGACCAGGAACGCCACCTGGTCGATGCCGTGCGGCCCAGGCTCGGCCTTGTCCAGTTGCACCTCGAAGCGCCCGCCCGCCATGCCCAGGCCCTGCATGGCGCGGGTGATGGCCTGCGCCAGTTGCGGCGCAGCCTTGGCGCGCTTTTGCGACAGGGCGCGTGCGGCCTTCTGGTAAGCGGCGCCATGGGTTTGCTCGGCAGCCTGCAATGCGGCCAGGTCAGTGGCGCTGTCCAAACGGTGCAGCGTGTCCTTCCAGTCTTGCAGCAGCGCGGGTAGTTCGGGTGGGGTGCGCTTGTAGCGGCGCGCGAGCTGCATCCACTGCGATACACGGGCGTCCAGCTGCTGCAGCCGATCCGGGTCGGGCTCGGCGTGGCGCAGGTAGCTTTGCAGAGAGTGCGCCACATCGCCCGCCTGGGCGATGCAGGAGGTCAGCACCTCATTCATGGTGCGAAACGACGGGTCCACATGCTCGTAGTCCTGCAGCAGGTGCTGTGCCTGCGCCAGGGCCCGCAGCGCGCCGCCTGCGTCTTCGTCCTCCAGCACACTCAGGGCGGCCTGGGCGTTGTCCAGCAGCGACTGGGCGTTGGATAGTCGCGCATGCTCGGCATTGAGTTCCTCCCATTCGCCATCCCGCGGCGCCAGCTTGTCCACTTCGCCGATCTGCCACTGCAGGCGCTCGCGTTCCTGTTGCAGCGTGTCCTGGGCAGCGCGGGCGTGGGTCAGCGCCTGCTGCGCGTCGCGCCAACTCGTCCACAGCGCGGCCAAGGGTTGCACCTGCGCGCCGGCATAGGCGTCCAGCAGGCCGCGCACGGCGTCGGGCCGCGTCAGGCTCTGCCAGGCGTGCTGCCCATGAATGTCCAGCAGATGCTCGCCCACGGCACGCATCTGCGCTGCCGTGGCGGGGATGCCGTTGATCCAGGCGCGGCTCTTGCCCTGCACATCGACGGTGCGGCGCAGCAGCAGCGTGTCGTCGCGCGGAAAGCCCGCCTCGTCCAGCCAGGCTGCCAGCGCGATGGTGCCACCGTCGAATTCGGCGCAGACGTCGGTGCGCTGCGCGCCTTCGCGGATCACACCGGAGTCGGCACGCGCGCCCAGCACCAGTTGCAACGCGTCGATCAGGATGGACTTGCCGGCTCCGGTTTCACCGGTGAGCACGGTGAAGCCGGCATGCAGGTCCAGTTCGAGCGATCGCACGATCACGAAATCGCTCAGGGCGATCCGCCTCAGGGCCATGGTCAAGAACCTCCCTCGTACCAGCCCAGCTTCTTGCGCAGGGTGGCAAAGTAACTCCAGCCGCGCGGGTGCAGAAAGCACACCCGGTGCGCGGAACGGCGCACCAGTATGCGGTCGCCATGTTGCAGCGATGCGAGCGACTGCATGTCGAAGTTGGCGCTGATGTCGCGCCCCCCCGCCACCTCAATGGCCACTTCAGTCGCGTCGGAAAGCACGATCGGCCGGTTGGACAGGGTGTGCGGCGCGATCGGCACCAGCACCCAGCCGGGGATCGATGGGTGCAGCATCGGGCCGCCTGCAGACAGGGCATACGCCGTGGAGCCGGTGGGCGACGCGACGATCAGGCCGTCGGCGCGTTGGTTGGAAACGAATACGCCGTCTACCTCCACGCGCAGCTCCACCATGCCGGAGGTGGAGCCGCGGTTGACCACCACGTCGTTGAGGGCCAGCGCCTCGAACACGCACTCGCCACCGCGCATCACGCAAGCCTGCATCAACGGGCGCACGTCTTCTTCGTAGTCTCCGTGCAGGATGGGCGTGAGCGCGTCCTGGTAGCCCTCCAGCGGAATGTCGGTAATGAAGCCCAGCCGCCCCTGGTTGATGCCCACCAGCGGCGTGCCGTAGCCGGCCAGCCGCCGGCCCACGCCCAGCATGGTGCCATCGCCGCCTACGACCAGGCACAGGTCGCATTGCCGGCCGATCCCCTCCACATCCAGCGTGTGGTATTGCGTGAGGCCCGTGTGGGCGGCGGTTTCGGCCTCCAGCGTCAACTCGCAGTCCTGCTGGGTGACGAACTGGGCAATGCTCTCGATGATCTGCCGTGCGCTGTCGGACGCTGAAACGGCGCCAGGCCCCGGGTATTTGCCTATGACTGCAACGCGGCGGAAGATGGGCTTCATGCAGAAATTACATCATTAAAATGATTCAATGCTTGATGACCGCTCCAAGTTGTTACTCAAGGCCTTGGTGGAACGCTACATAGCCGAGGGGCAGCCAGTCGGCTCCAGAACCTTGTCGCGGGCATCAGGGCTTGAATTGTCGCCCGCCACCATACGCAATGTGATGGCAGACCTGGAGGACCTGGGGCTTATTGCCAGCCCCCACACCTCCGCGGGCCGCGTGCCCACCGCCAAGGGCTATCGCCTGTTCGTCGACACCATGCTCACCGTGCAGCAGGAGCAGTTGCCGACAGTCCAGCTCATGCCCGAGCAGCCGCAGAAGGTGATCGCCAACGCCGCCCACCTGTTGTCGAGCCTGTCGCAGTTCGTGGGGGTGGTGATGGCGCCGCGGCGCGCCTCGGTGTTTCGCCACATCGAATTCCTGCGGCTGTCCGAGAAGCGCTTTTTGGTGATCATCGTCTCGCCCGACGGTGATGTGCAGAACCGCGTGATCTTTACCGAGGTCGATTACTCCCAGTCGCAACTGGTGGAGGCCGCCAACTTCCTCAACGCCAACTACGCGGGCCTCACCATGGAGCAGGTGCGCGAGCGCCTGAAGCTGGAGGTGGACAAGCTGCGCGGAGAAATCGCGGCGCTGATGCAGGCCGCGGTGAGCGTGGGCTCGGAGGCCATGTCCGGGTCGCAGGACGAGGTGGTGTTCTCGGGCGAGCGCAACCTGCTGTCCGTGAGCGATTTTTCCAGCGACATGAGCCACTTGCGCCGTGCGTTCGACCTGTTCGAGCAAAAGACCCAGATCCTGCGCCTGCTGGACATTTCCAGCCGTGCAGAAGGGGTGCGCATCTTCATTGGTGGAGAGAGCCAGGTGGTGCCATTTGAAGAGCTGTCCGTGGTGAGTGCACCCTATGAGGTCGACGGTCAGGTGGTGGGCACCCTGGGCGTGATCGGCCCCACGCGCATGCCCTATGACCGCATGATCCAGATCGTGGACATCACCTCCAAGCTGGTCTCCAACGCCCTGAGCCACCGGAAGTAGCCCCTACAATACGCGCCGCTGCGCCGCCTACGAGGCAGGGCAGCGCACCCCTTGGGGCGTTAGCTCAGTTGGTTAGAGCAGAGGACTCATAATCCTTTGGTCGTTGGTTCAAGTCCAACACGCCCTACCAAGTAGATAAAGGAAACCCTGCTATCGTTTTGGTAGCAGGGTTTTTTGTTTCCCGGGTCATGTAGCCACCATGTAGCCGTTGGGGCGCAATTTCCGTCAGTGGTCAGTTGCTGGGGGCGTCGTGAACCCAGCCCGTGCGCTCGACTTCGAGGGACCGTATTTTTCCGCGAAGCGCAATGCAAAGCTCTGTGGCCTGAATTCGCATGTCTCGCGCCGTCTCTAGGTTCCCTTTGCAACCGGTCGTGGATTGCTCTCTAAAGAATGCTGCGCGTGTCGTCGCTTCAAGCGCACCGGCTATTTCCTCATCGAGACGTTTTATAAAAAGCTGGAACCTGTTGTTCGACATGCCGCTAAGCGCCACAGCGCGGGACGTGGCTGTAACGCGAGTGGTGCCAGCGAGGAAATAGAGGTTTGTCGCTTCGGCTTCAATTTCAGCGGCGGCCAATGTGAGCCGCTCCAGTTCCAGCGTGAATTTGTCTTGTTCGGCTTTCGCAGTCACAAACTTCGACAACTGGTGCGCCTCGGTTGCGGTTTTCCAAGCCCAGTAAGCGGCTGCCGCACTCACCGCACCAGAGAATGCCGACAAGTAATCTGTGAAATTGGACATGCTATCCCCCCGTTGCTCGTTGGAGGCGAAGGTTACCTTGCCCACGTTGCCCCAAGGACTCAGTGTTTAGCTTGGAAGCTTTGCGATTACCTTGATTTCGAACTGGAAGCCGTAAAGCCAGGTTACGCCGATACCGGTCAGCGTGGGATAGGGGGCATTGCCCCAATAGTCCGGCACGATCTGCCAAATGCGCTCGAAATTCTTCTCGGGGTCCACTACGAACACCGTCACGTCGACTACGTCGTCAAAGCTGCACCCGGCTGCCTCCAGCACAGCGTTCAGGTGAGTGAAGGCAAGGCGGACTTGAGATTCCAGATCGGGCTCTGGCGTGCCATCTGCGCGGCTGCCCACTTGGCCCGAGACGAATAGAAAGCCGTTGGACCGGACCGCTGGTGAGTAGCGGTTCTTCTCATAAAGAGCTTGGCGGCCTGGCGGGAAGACAACGTCGCGTGGAGGCATGGGACATCTTTCATTGGATAAAAGAACCCACTGTAGGCACTGTATCTGTTCGGATAAACAGGAAAGTATCATCAAGACTGTTTGCAAAATCTGGACAATCTCCTGACCTCTATGGATCGTTTCGACGCTATGGTGGCCTTTGCTCGCGTGGTAGAGACACGCAGCTTTACCCAGGCCGCTCAAACGCTGCACATGAGCAAAACTACGGTAACTCAGCTTGTGCAGCAGTTGGAAGCGCGTTTACGGGTCAGGCTTTTGAACCGCACCACCCGCAAAGTGAACGTGACAGCCGAAGGTGCCGCCTATTACGAGCGTGTCGTGCGTCTGTTGGGTGACCTGGATGATGCGGAGACCAGTCTGACCAGTGCCTCAAGCGCGCCTCAAGGCCGCCTGCGGGTGGACGTGCCCAGCCCTCTGGCACGCATGGTCCTTGTTCCGGCTTTTGCTGCATTCCATGCGCGCTATCCGGACATCCAGCTGCACATGGGTGTAAGTGACCGAGTGGTCGATCTGATCGATGAAAACGTCGATTGCGTGGTGCGGGGAGGTGAGCCGGGCGACGCCTCGCTTGTGGCAAGGCATGTAGGCGATCTTTCCATGGGGCTGTATGCGGCACCTACATACTTGGCGAATGCCGGAATGCCCTTGCACCCCAAGAACCTGGAGGCCGCACCGCACCACATCGTGGGCTTTCTGGGATCAAGCACCGGACGCGTCTCATCCTGCGTATTGCACCGCGGCGACGAACAAGTGCGCGTGATGGGCCGTTACGCGATTGCCACCGACGATGGCAATGCCTACCTGGCGGCAGGCGTTGCCGGTCTGGGGGCGCTCTGGTTGCCTCAGTACATGGCAGCGCCTCATCTGGCGCGGGGCGAACTGGCGCCGCTGTTTGAGGACTGGTCCATTGCGCCGATGCCGCTGTATATCGCGTTTCCTCCAAACCGTCATGTGGGCGCTCGGCTGCGGGTGTTCATGGATTGGATGGTTGAACTGATGAAGACGCATGCTCCGCTGTCCGGGGCGTATCCGCATCGGCGCTGAGAGGAGGGGCGTTAGACTGCGCCAGGGGATTGCGCCATCTGGCAGCCAACGGGTGCGGCGGCACGGCCTGCAGCTCACAGCTTCTCTGGACATAACGACAAGCGGCGCTCTTGGGGCACACTCTGGTCGATGACTGTCGCCAGATCCAGCATTCAACTCGAATCTGCCCCGGCCTCGTTCAAGAGCGCCAAGGCTTTCGATGCATGGTTGAGGAAGAACCATGCCGCTTCGGGCGGTCTCTGGCTCAAGATCGCGAAAAAGGGCGCTCAAGAACCCAGCGTTTCCTACCCCCAGGCGGTGGAAATCGCACTCTGTTGGGGCTGGATCGACGGTCAGAAAAAAGCTCTCGACGATCAGCACTACCTCCAGCGTTTCACGCCGCGGCGCGCGCGCAGCATCTGGTCGAAAGTCAACATCGACAAGGTCGAGGCACTCATAGTGGCGGGCCGCATGCAGGCGCCTGGCTACGCCCAGATCGAAGCGGCCAAGGCCGATGGGCGCTGGGCACGGGCTTACGACAGCGCTCGTACGTCTACCGTACCCGAGGATCTGTTGGCCGCGTTGGAAATCGATCCAAAGGCCAAAGCCTTCTTTGCAACGATCAATGCGGCCAATCGTTACGCGGTACTGTGGCGTATCCAGACAGCCGTGAAAGCAGAAACGCGCGCCAGACGAATCGCCCAGTTGGTTGATATGCTCGCACGCGGCGAAACCATCCACCTTTTCAAAGCTCGTTCTCGCGCCGGACAGTGAATGCCACGCGCATGGCGCGCCGGCTTGCTGTCGGCTCCAGTCCTTCAAGCACTACCTGACCCCAATGTCACACCCCGCTATCGCGTTGATAGCGGGGTTTTGTCTTTTCGTCTGCGATCAACGTGACAGCGGTCGGCTGCGCGCCTGCTTTGTTCGGAAATTGCATTACGCGCAAATAGGCCGTTGCCTACGGCGCGGAACCGGTCCGCCTCACACCATGGGCTTCTCTTGCATTCCAACCCCACAACCTGGAGAAGACCCATGCCCAAGCCACGTTATGACGAAGCCCAACTCAAGGATCTGCTGTTGCAGATGATGGAAACCGAGCTGGGTGGTGAGCAGGTGTACCGTGCGGCGATCGACTGCGCGACCAATGAAGACCTCAAGAAGGAATGGGAGGGCTACCTCGACGAGACGCTATCGCACCAAAACGTGGTACGCACAACCTGCGAAAACCTGGGAATCGACCCCGACGAGGTGGTGCCTTCGCGCCTGGTGGTCAAGCACATCGGCGATTCGCTGGTCAAGGCGATCGAGTTGGCCCGGCAGGCCGGCAATCCTGCGCAGGCCCAGTTGGTCGCCTGCGAATGCGTGGTGCATGCCGAGACCAAGGACCACGCCAACTGGGAGCTGCTGGGCAAGGTGGCGGAGGTGGCGACCGGGGATGTCGGTCGCGCCCTGAAAGATGCCCACGAGCGCGTGGAGAAAGACGAGGACCACCACCTGTACCACACCAAGGGCTGGTGCCGCGAGCTGTGGATTGCAAGCCTGGGCATGCCGGCGGTGCTGCCTCCGCCGGAAGAGGTCAAACAGGTGGAGACCGCCATTGGCGCGTCGCGCGCGGAGCAGCAACGCGACGCGATGCTTTGAGGAGGCTGCGTGGCGCGCCCCGCCGCATTGCGCCGCACGCCGCTGCCGCGCAGCAAACACGTGCTGCTGTTGGTGGATGTGATCAATCCGCTGAATTTCCCTACAGCGGCAGACCTGCTGCCCGGAGCGGTACGCGCCGCGAACGCCATTGCGCGGCTGAAGGCACGCCTGGCGCGGCGCGGGGTCACGGCGATCTATGCCAACGACAACTATGGCACGTGGCACAGCGACTTCCGTGACATTCTCACGGCCTGCCGCGCGCTGCCGGGGGCGCGCGGCGAGATGGCCTGCCTGCTTGCGCCCGCGCCGCAGGATCTGGTGATCCTCAAGCCACAGCATTCGGCGTTCCATTCGACTCCCTTGCAGCATTTGCTGGACAAGATGCAGACCGAGCAGCTGATCATCGTGGGCCTGGCCGCCGACATGTGCGTGATGCTGACGGCCACCGATGCGCGCATGCTGGGCTACAAGGTGTGGGTGCCGTCGGATTGCACCGCCGCGGAATCGGAACACCGCAAGACGGAGGCCCTGCGGCAATTGCATGACGTGTTCAAGTGCGCCGTACGGCCTGCGGTACGGGCGGCTGCACCCTGACTGACCGGAGCGACCGCTATGTTCAACCTGGACTTACCCGCCGCAGAGCTGGTGCTGCGCGCCGCCATGGTCTACGGCCTGCTGCTGGCGCTCATGCGCGTCAGCGGCAAGCGCACCGTCGGGCAATTCACGCCGTTCGACCTGCTGGTGGTGATGCTGGTCAGCGAGGCCGCGGGTCCGTCCATGACGGGCAAGGACCAGTCGCTGTGGGGCGGTCTCATCGTCTGCCTGGTGCTGATCGGATTGAACATCCTGGTGGGGATACTCACGGCGCGTTTTCGCATGGCCGAGAAACTGCTGGAGGGCGAGGCGATCCTGCTGGGGCGCAATGGGCATGTCTTTGACACGGTGCGCAAGCGGCATCGCGTATCGGAGAACGACGTGGAGCGGGCGTTGCGAGAGGCCGACTGCGACAGGAAGGACATGCGCTACCTCTTCCTGGAAGCCGACGGCAGCTTGAGCGTGCAAAAGCACCGCGAGGATTAGCCGCGTCGCCGCCGGGTTACCGATGGTGACGGCCCGTGCACCGCGGCTGCGGTATGGTGCTGCATTTTTCGGAGCAGGAGGCAACAGGCATGCGTTATTTCTTAAAGGCAGGCGGCGCCGTGGCCGTGGTGGGGCTGATGATGGCAGGTTGTTCGTCGATCGGACCGGGCAGCAGCCCGGCGCCCGCGCCCATTGGCGCCAGCACGGCCCCGGTGGGCGGTGAATGCAACGCCCAGGGCGCGCAGGCGGCGGTGGGTAAGAATGCCACGGCCAAGGTGGTGGAGGACGCGCGCGTGCGCTCCGGCGCGCGCTTGGCGCGCGTACTGCGCCCGGGCCAGATGATCACCAAGGAGTTCGATGGCCAACGCCTCAACCTGGAGGTGGACGCCAGCGGCAAGATCATTGCCGTGCGCTGCGGCTGATCAGCCGCAGGAATGTGGCGCTGATGAAGTGTGCGCGGCTGTGACCGGGCACGCTTCGTCGGTGTGCTTTCGGCGCCCGCTCAGTCCGCCAGGAAGAGCGCCTGCAGGTCGCTTAGAAAGTCAAAGCCCCGCTGCGTGGGACGCACGCGCTCCATGTCGCGCGTGATCAGGCCCTGCGCCTCGGCCTGCTGCAGGCCAGCGGCTATGGCCGTGATCGCCAAGCCCGTACGGGCGGTGAAGTCCTGCAGCGCAAAACCCTCCTGCAGCCTTAGCGCATTGAGCATGAACTCGAACGGCAGGTCCGCGCGGCGCACGTCGTCGTCTTGCGCGATGGCGCGCCCTGCGAGTGCTCCGGCCATGTAGAGCTGCGGATCGCGCAGGCGCACCTGGCGCACCACCCGGTGCGCAAAGCTGAGCTTGCTGTGCGCGCCCGCGCCAATGCCCAGATAGTCGCCAAACTGCCAATAGTTGCGGTTGTGCACGCATTGGTGGCCCTCGCGTGCATAGGCCGATACCTCGTAGCGTGCAAGGCCTGCCGCGCCCGTCAGTTCGGTGATGCGGTCGAGCATGGCATAGGCGGCATCGTCCTCGGGCAGCGGTGGGGGGTACTTGGCGAAGTAGGTGTTGGGCTCGATGGTCAGGTGGTAGATGGAGATGTGCGGCGGCTGCAGCGCGAGCGCGGTGCGCATGTCCTCGTCCAGCTCAGCCGGCGTCTGGCCGGGCAGGGCGTACATGATGTCGAGGTTGAAGGTGTCGAAGGCCTGTGCGGCCTCTTCCACCGCGGCCAGCGCCTGTGCGCGGTTGTGCACGCGGCCCAGCGCCTGCAGGTGCCGGTCGTTGAAGCTCTGCACGCCGATGGACAGCCGCGTGACCCCCGCGCCGCGGTAAGCGCGAAAGCGCTCCTTCTCGAACGTGCCGGGGTTGGCCTCCAGCGTGATCTCGCACCCCGCGTCCAACCGCAGGCGCGCGCGGATGTCGCCCAGCAGCCGGTCGATGGACTCGGGTGCAAACAGGCTGGGCGTTCCGCCGCCGATGAAGATGCTGTGCACCGTGCGGCCCCAGATCAGCGGCAGGGCGGCCTCCAGGTCGGCCAGCAGGGCGTCGATGTAGCGCGCTTCGGGCACGCCGCCATCGCCGCCCATGCCGCCGCGCGCCTCGTGCGAGTTGAAGTCGCAGTACGGGCATTTGCGCAGGCACCACGGCAGGTGCACGTACAGCGACAGCGGCGGCAGGCTGGACAGTTGCAGCAGGCCGGGGCGCATGTAGTGCTGCACGTCGCGCAGCGGCGCGCCGGACTGCGCGGCGGGGAGGATGGGGATGGTCATACGAGTCTAAAAACCATAGCTGCTGGCGCTTTCCTGACAACCGTTTCAGTATCAAAAGACATTGAAACCCTTATCTGGAAAGCGCTAACCGCTCACCTTTCTGAGGTTCCGGCAAACCAATGCTCGCGCATCAGCTCCAGCATCTGGCGCGACGAGCGGCCGCGGTGGCTGTGGGCGTTCTTCACCTCGGGCGGCAGCTCGGCAAAGGTCTTGCCGAAGGCGGGCAGCACCATCACCGGGTCAAAGCCGAAGCCGCCCGTGCCGCGCGGCGCGCGTGCAATCTCGCCGGCCACGCGGCCCACGGCGATCAGTGGCTCGGGGTCCTGCGGGCTGCGCACGGCCACCAGCGTGCTGACCATCGCGGCGCGGCGGTCGTCGATGCCCTGCATCTGCTCCAGCAGCGCGCGCACGTTGTTGGCGTCGCCCTTGTCGTAGCCGAACTGCGTGGCGTAGTAGGCCGTCTGCACGCCGGGCTGACCGCCAAAGGCCTGCACGCACAGGCCGGCGTCGTCCGCCAGCGCGGGCAGACCGGTGTGGGCGCTGGCAAAGCGGGCCTTGGCCAGTGCGTTCTCGACGAAGGTGTGGAACGGCTCCTCGGCCTCGCCCACGCCCAGTTCGGCCTGGGGAATGAGCTGCACGCCCAGCGGGGCCAGCATGGCCTGCAGTTCGGCGAGCTTGCCGCGGTTGTTGGAGGCGAGTACGAGTTTCATGGTCAAAAAGGTCTTTAGCGCATATCAATCAAGCGCAAACAGCTATCAATTGCGTAGCGACTGCCGTTGCAGGGCGACCAGCTCGGCGATGCCCTTCTCGGCCAGCGCCAGCAGTTGGTCCATTTCCTGGCGCGAGAAGGTCGCGCCCTCGGCCGTGCCTTGTACCTCCACATAGTGGCCGGTGCCGGTCATCACCACGTTCATGTCGGTGTCGCAGGCCACGTCCTCCACATATTCCAAGTCCAGCAGCGGTTGGCCCTGCACGATGCCCACGGACACGGCGGCCACCGCACCGGTGAGCGGCGATGCGCTGATCTTGCCCGCAGCCAGCAGGGTGTTGACCGCGTCCTGCGCCGCCACCCAGGCGCCCGTGATCGCGGCGGTGCGTGTGCCGCCGTCGGCCTGGATCACGTCGCAGTCGATCTGGATCGTGCGCTCACCCAAGGCTTTGAGATCAAAGACTGCACGCAGGCTGCGGCCGATGAGGCGCTGGATCTCCTGCGTGCGTCCGCTTTGCTTGCCGCGCGCGGCCTCGCGGTCGCTGCGGGTGTGGGTGGAGCGGGGCAGCATGCCGTACTCGGCCGTCACCCAGCCTTCGCCGCTGCCGCGCTTGTGCGGCGGCACCTTTTCCTCGACTGACGCGGTGCACAGCACGCGCGTGTTGCCGAACTCGATGAGTACCGCGCCCTCGGCATGCATGGTGTAGTGGCGCGTGATGCGGATGGGGCGTAGCTGGTCCAGGGCGCGGCCGCCGCTGCGGGCAAAGGGGGTGGTGTTCATGGCAGGTCCAGGTCAAAGAAGGGGCTCCCCGCACTCCTGGCGGAGAGCGGAGGAGGCGGTGCGCCCGGGCCGCGGCCTACAGCTTGCGCGCGGCAGAGCGCCGGATGGCTTCGTTGATTTCGGCGATCGAGCGTTCGATGGTCTCGTCGTCCAGGTCGTCCGCAAAGCTCTCCAGCGGGCCGGCCTGGATGGTGGAGGCGAACACGTCGTCACTGATGCTGTCGGTGGAAATGCCCTGGGTGGACTCGAATGTGTCGGGGGTTTCCCACTCCATGGCCACCACGGTCACGTTGTCGCTGCCGTCCCCGGCCTTGCGCAGGGCGTCCTCGACCAGGTCGGGCACGGCGTTGGAGACGGTCTGGCGGCCCAGCTGGCGTGCGATGGTCTCGTCGTCCAGCGCGCCCCACAGGCCGTCGGAGCACAGCAGGATGCGGTCACCCTGCTCCAGCAGCACGGGGCCGGCCACGTCGTACAGCGGCTTGGTGGGAGAGCCCAGGCAGGTGAACAGCACGTTGCGGTTCACGCGCTCCAGCCCGGCGATGGCGGCGTTGCGCAACTCCAGGTAGGAGTGGTCACGCGTGCGCATGAGCAACTCGCCCCCGCGCACGAGGTACAGGCGCGAATCGCCGCAGTGGATCCAGCTGGCGCGCCCGTCTTGCACCACGGCGATCACCAGCGTGGTGCGCGGCGTGTCGAGCATGTCTTTGGTGGTGCCATAGCGCAGGATCTGATGGTGCGCGCCCAGCAGCGCGGTGGAGAGGAACTCCTGCACATCCTTCAGCGTGGGCTTGGCTTGGCGCTGGAACATCGCGGAGACCGTCTGGATGGCGATCTGCGCGGCGACCTCGCCCTCCGGGTGGCCGCCCATGCCGTCAGCCAGCACGAACAGCACCGACTCGCGCGTGTAGCAGTACCCCATGCGGTCTTCGTTCTTCTCGCGCCCGCCGCGGCGGCTGATCTGAAAGACAGAGAACTTCATTTAGGCCGCGCTCCCAGACCGGTGGCTTCGCCCACCTTTTGCACGTTTTTCTTGGTGTCCGACACCAGGGTGTCGAGCTGCATGCGCATCTTCTCGGCCACCGACAGCTTGGTATAGCGGCGCTCGCCCTCGCGGCTCAGCTCCTTTTGCAGCGCGAACACCGATTGCGGGCGCGACAGCGGATCGAGCGCCATGCACCATTCGACCACCTCGATCAGATTGTCCGAATACACGCCGCGCAGCTTGTTCAGCGCCAGCGACAGGCGGTCCTTCTCCTGGCGCTGCGGCGCCTCGTTGGGCGGAAATCCCTGCATGCACGCATAGATGCAGGCGCCAACGGCGTAGATGTCCGTCCAGGGGCCCATCTGCGAGTCGCGGCGGTACATCTCGGGCGCAGCAAAGCCGGGGGTGTACATCGGGCGGATGAAGTTGCCCTCTTTGGAGAGTACCTCGCGCGCGGCGCCGAAGTCGATCATCACCGCGCGGTTGTCGTCGGTGATGAAGATGTTGGCGGGCTTGATGTCCAGGTGCAGCATCTTGTGCTGGTGCACGATGCGCAGGCCGCGCAGCACCTCATCGAACAGCGAGCGGATGGTGGACTCGCGGAACACCTTCTGTGTCTTGAGGTCGCGTGCGGTGATGATGAAGTCCTGCAGGGTCGCGCCCTCCAGGTAGTTCATCACCATGTAGACGGTCTCGTTCTCGCGGAAGAAGTTGAGCACGCTCACCACGGAGGCGTGCGAGATCTGCGCGAGCGCACGGCCTTCCTCGAAGAAGCTCTTGAGGCCCAGGCGGTAGAGCGAGAGCTTCTCGGGGGGCACCTTGGGCAGCAGTTCGCCCGGTGCACGCGTAGCCAGAGAAGCGGGGAGGTATTCCTTGATGGCCACTTGCTGGCCTTCGGCGTCAATGGCGAGGTACACCACGCCAAAACCACCGGAGGACAGCCGGCGCACCACGCGGTAGCCGCCAATGGCGGTATCGGGGGGCAGGGGGGCCGGCTTGATTTTTGACATAGGAAGCGAAGGCAGTCGTGGGCGCGGGTGGGGAACCCGGATAATCGCTGGATCGCAAGCAACCAACCACCGAAAAGTCCAATGGCAGTTTACAGCATGACCGGATACGCCAGCGTGCAGCGCGGCGTGGCTACTGCAGGGGACGACAAGGACGGGCCCGTACGGCGCCTAGGCCTGGAAATACGTGCGGTCAACAGCCGCTTTCTGGACCTGTCTTTCCGCCTGTCCGATGAACTGCGCGCCCAGGAGCCGGCGCTGCGCGCCCTGCTCACGCAGCGCCTCAAGCGCGGCAAGGTCGAGGTGCGCGCTTTCGTGGACAACGACGACTCCGCCGCGCTCGCCGAGCCATCCCCGCGCATCTTGCAACGGGTAGGCGCGGTGCAGGATGCAGTGCGTTCGTGGCTGCCCGACGCCAGGCCGCTGTCGGTGGCCGACGCGCTGCGCTTGTGCGCCAATGCCGGTGCTCCTGCGCTGGACTGGAGCGAAACGGCAGCGCGCGCGGCCGAGCAGGCGCTGGACGACCTGGTGGCCGCGCGCCAACGCGAGGGCGAACGCCTGGCCGCCATGCTGCAGGAGCGCATCGCGCAGTTGCGCGAGCTGGCCCGCCAGGCGGTGCCGCTGGTTCCGCAGCTCGTGGAGCAGCAGCGCCAGCGCTTCATGGAGCGCTGGAAGGAGGCCATGTCGCTGGCCGAAGGCGCGGTGGTGCCCGAAGCGGCCCAGGACCGCGCCCTGACCGAGGCCACGGCCTTTGCCATCCGCATCGACGTCGCGGAGGAAGTCACGCGGCTGCAGTCGCACCTGGACGAGATTGCCCGCCTGCTCAAAAAAGGCGGCGAGGTCGGCAAGCGGCTGGATTTTCTGATCCAGGAACTGCACCGTGAAGCCAACACGCTGGGCTCCAAGTCGGCTGCCATGGACCTCACGCGCATCAGCGTAGACATGAAGGTGCTGATCGAGCAGATGCGCGAGCAAGTGCAGAACATCGAGTGATAATCCTGTTTTGATAGCGGCTCACGCACACTCCATATGGACTATCCCGGAAATTTGTTTGTAGTCTCTGCCCCCAGCGGGGCGGGTAAATCCAGCTTGGTCAAGGCCCTGCTGGAGCTGGACTCACATGTGCAGCCCTCCGTGTCGCACACGACCCGCGCGCCGCGCGGGCAGGAAAAGCACGGCCGCGAGTACTTCTTCGCTTCCGAGCAGGAGTTCGACGCGATGGTGGCGGCTAACGGCTTCGTCGAGTGGGCGAACGTCCATGGACGCCGTTATGGAACCTCCCGCAAGGTGATCGAGGAGCGCGTGGCCCAGGGGGCGGACGTGGTCTTGGAAATCGACTTTCAGGGCGCGCTGCAGATCAAGCAGGCCTTCGCGAACGCCGTGCTGGTCTTTGTGCTGCCGCCCAGCTGGGACGAGTTGCGCGCCCGGCTGGAACGCCGGGGCGAAGATGCGCCCGACGTGATCGACCTGCGCCTGGAGAACGCGGCAGAGGAAATGGCGCAAGCCAGCAAATTCGACTTCGTTATAATCAACGAGGTCTTTGAGCGAGCGCTTTTCGACCTGAAAACCATCGTTCATGCCCAGCGTCTCAAGTACGCAGCCCAGCGCCGCGCCCGGGCCGAAACCTTCGAGTCGCTCAATATTCCCTGATCCCTGGAGAACACCATGGCCCGCATTACCGTGGAAGACTGCCTCGAGCAGATTCCCAACCGTTTTCAACTGGTGCTCGCCGCCACCTACCGTGCCCGCATGCTCAGCCAGGGCCACGCCCCCAAGATCGAGAGCCGCAACAAGCCAGCCGTGACGGCACTGCGCGAAATCGCCGCCGGCAAGGTCGGCCTGGAAATGCTCAAGAAGGTTCCGGGCTGAGCGATCGTCAGCCTCCGGTGATCCCGGTAAAAGAGCACCGCGTGGCGGTGCTTTTTTTTGCCTGCGCTTGCCGCTCGGGCGGGGCGCGCTACATTTAAGCCATGAACGTCGTGTTGAACAAGGCAGCTGTTGACAATCCGCAGGCCGTCCCTGTGGCGGTTGACAGTTCTTCTGCTGCGGCCGCCAATGCCGCGGCGGCGAGCTTTGCTGCGCTGCTGGAAAAACTCGACTACCTTGACGAAGCCAGCGTCGAACAGGTGCGCCAGGCGTACCGTTACGCCGATGAAGCGCACTTGGGGCAGTTGCGCAGCAGTGGCGAGCCCTACATCACGCACCCGATTGCCGTGGCGGCGCTGTGCGCGAGCTGGAAGTTGGATGTCCAGGCCCTCATGGCAGCCTTGCTGCACGACGCCATGGAAGATTGCGGCATCACCAAGTCCGATCTCATCGACCGGTTTGGCGCGCCTGTGGCGGAACTGGTGGATGGTCTCACCAAGCTCGATAAGCTGCAGTTCAATACCCGTGAGGAGAACCAGGCCGAGTCGTTTCGCAAGATGCTGCTGGCCATGGCGCGCGACGTGCGCGTCATCCTCATCAAGCTGGCGGACCGCACGCACAATATGCGCACGCTCTCCGACATGCCGCGCAGCAAGTGGGGCCGCATTTCGTCGGAGACGCTGGAGATCTATGCGCCCATCGCGCATCGATTGGGGCTGAACCAGACCTACCGCGAACTGCAGGACCTCGCCTTTCGCCACCTGCATCCATGGCGCTATGCCACGCTGTCCAAAGCGGTCACGAAGTCGCGCAATCGACGCCGCGACATCGTGCAGAAGGTGCAGACGGAAGTGGATGCCGCATTTGCGCGGCTGGGCATGCACGTGCGGCTGGCGGGGCGTGAGAAGACACTCTTTGCGATCTACCAGAAGATGATCACCAAGCACCTGAGCTTTGCGCAGGTGACGGATCTCTATGGCTTCCGTGTCATCGTGCATTCGGTGACGGACTGCTATACCGCCTTGGGTGTGTTGCACCAGATGTACAAACCGGTGCCCGGCAAGTTCAAGGACCATATCGCCATTGGCAAGCTCAATGGCTATCAGTCGCTGCATACGACGCTGGTGGGACCTGCTGGCCTGAATATCGAGTTTCAGGTTCGCACCGAGGAAATGCACATCGTGGCGGAAGCGGGTGTGGCGGCGCACTGGCTCTACAAGGCGAAAGATGCGGATGGCGCGGTGGCAGAACGCCTGGGCACCAAATGGCTGCAGTCTTTGCTCGACATCCAGAATGAAACGCGCGACGCGGCCGAATTCTGGGACCACGTCAAGGTGGACCTCTTCCCAGATGCAGTCTATGTCTTCACGCCCAAGAGCCAGATCATGGCCTTGCCCCGCGGAGCCACGGCGGTGGACTTTGCCTATGCGATCCACAGCGACGTGGGCGACCGCACCACGGCGGCGCGCATCAACAACGAACAGGTGCCCCTGCGCACCGAACTCAAGAACGGGGATGTGGTGGAAATCGTTACCACACAGGGCGCCCGGCCCAACCCGGCTTGGCTGGGGTTCGTGCGCACAGGGCGCGCGCGTTCCAAGATTCGCCACTATCTCAAGACGCTGGCGCAGAACGAGTCGGCGGGCCTGGGCGAGAAACTGCTGACCCAGGCGCTGCGTGCCGAGGGCATCGAACAACTGCCTGACGTGCAGACCCAAGCGCCCATTTGGGAAAAACTGCTGCGCTTTACGGGCAATCGCAGCCGCGCGGAACTCATGACCGATGTGGGACTGGGCAAGCGCATTGCCGGCATCGTGGCCAAGCGCCTGGTCGTGTTGCTATCGGAAGATGGCCAGCGGCCTGATGCATTGCTGCTGACCCGCGAGCGCTACAGCTCCCATGAAACAGTCTCGCAAGGGAGCATCACCCTCGACGGCAGCGAGAATGCATCTGTTCAATATGCAGCGTGTTGCCGCCCGGTGCCGGGTGACCCCATCGTGGGATACCTGGGCCGCGGCGAGGGCCTGGTGGTCCATCACGCGCAATGCGGGGTAGCCAAGAAACTGCAGCACAAAGATGGCGAGCGCTTCATTGCCGTCGACTGGTCCGATGAGCCTACCCGCCAATTCGAGACCGGTATCACCGTGACCGTGACCAATGGCAAGGGGGTACTGGCTCGCATCGCATCCGAATTTGCCAACTCAGAGGCAGATATCGTCCGTGTGGACATGGACGATGCGATGGACACCACTGATCTGCGTTTTGTGGCAGCGGTGCGTGATCAACACCATGTAGAGGCCGTGTTGCGCAATCTGCGCCGCACGCATTCCGTATTGCGAGCGTTCCGCGTGCTTCCCCAGCCCGCTTGAGGGCCTGGGTTCGTCACCGAGGCGCCGCGACGGGGTATTCGACACGCAGGATTTCCAGGGTACGTAGGCCGGCGGGAGTCTGCAGGGTCACTTCGTCTCCCTCCCGGGCTTTGAGCAGCGCGCGCGCCACGGGAGAAATCCAGCTGATCTGCTGCAGGCTGTTGTCGGCTTCGTCAATGCCCAGAATCGTCACCGTGCGCTCCACGCCGTCCTCCTCGGCGTAGGTGACCGTGGCGCCGAAGAAGACTTGGTCACTGCCCGCGTGTACCGATGGGTCCACGACATCCGCGATTTCCAGCCGTTTCGTCAGGAAACGGATGCGCCTGTCGATCTCGCGCAGCCTTTTTTTGCCGTACAGGTAGTCGCCGTTCTCCGAGCGATCTCCGTTGCTGGCAGCCCAATGGACAATTTCCACCACCTTGGGGCGCTCGTCATCGATAAGGTCCAGCAACTCGCGGCGAAGGCGCGCATATCCCTGGGGTGTGATGTAGTTCTTGCCGGCCCCCACGGGCGCCTGCGGGGGGAGGGACGGTTCGTCGTCGGTGTCTGTTTCCTTGGTGAATGCCTTGCTCATATGCTTATCGTGCCTGAAAGGGAGCAAATGCCAAAAACGAAAAAGCCCTGGAACCTTGCAGTTCCAGGGCTTACCGTTTGGTGCGGCTGGCAGGAATCGAACCCACGACCCCTTGGTTCGTAGCCAAGTACTCTATCCAGCTGAGCTACAGCCGCTAAGCTTTGAATTATAGCACGAAGTTCTCAAGCTATATCAAAAATCGTCACTGGCTAATTAACTAACTCAGTCGATCAGCGCATTGTGACGATGGCGTGATTGTAGCGGAGTTTTCGCCCGGTTTTGCGAAATTGCTCGATGTTGCTCACTTACGTGTGTAGCCCAGGCAGGCGCCTGCGTTGGGCATGCCCTTGCACTCCCGGTAGAGGCGCCGGTCGCGCTCTGCCTGGCTTTCGCCGGAATGGTTCTGCGTGTGCTTGAACCGGATGGCTTTGGACCTCTTCGAAGCGCTGGCTGCCTTCTCGGCTGTGGCTGCGGCATGGCTGTGAAGTGACGCAAAGGACAACAAGAGCGCGGTCACGCCGACACCCACTGGCAGGGAAAGAGACCGGCGGACAAGCGTATCCATGAAGCGCATAGTGGTCTTTCAGAAAGGGCGTTGAAACGTTTTGCAGTACGGTTTGCATCATGCCCGAAAGCCCGCTGCACAGGGGTTGGGCGGCGGCGAAGAAGTGGGGAAAAGCGCAGCGGTATAATCTCAAGGTTTTGCATGGTGCAAGACGCACGCTGTCGACCCTTCCAGTCGCGGCGCAAGTACAACCAGAGCCATAGGCAGTTGGTCCAGCAATGCGGCTGCCTGCTTGGGCTCTTCTATCAAGGAAAAAACATGATCGCATCATCCGTCAAGGCCGAAGTCGTCAAGGCCAATGCCCGTTCCGCCAACGATACGGGTAGCCCGGAGGTCCAGGTGGCACTGCTCACCGCCCGCATCAACGAGCTGACTCCTCACTTCAAGCAGCATGCCAAGGACCATCATGGCCGCCGTGGTCTGCTGCGCATGGTGAGCCGTCGTCGCAAGCTGCTGGACTACCTCAAGGCCAAGGACGCCGACCGTTACACGGCACTGATCGCCAAGCTGGGCCTGCGCAAGTAAGCGCGCCGGCATGCCGAGACGCCTGGGTTAGCTCTGTCTAGCTCAGGCGTTTTTTACTTCGGAGACGCAACTGCAGAGCGAAGCTGTGTCATTCCAGGGGCCTTGCCTTCCGATGGGCAGGGCAGGGTCGCTGGAATGGCATCGTGTTCTGAATTGCGCTCCAAGCCTTGCTGGTACCGCGTTGCCAGCTATTATTTTGAGAGCAAGGAGTCACTATGAGCATTTTTAACAAGGTTACCAAGTCGTTCCAGTGGGGTGACAAGACCGTTGTCATGGAAACGGGTGAGATCGCCCGGCAGGCCTCAGGCGCCGTGCTGGTGAACATTGACGACACCGTGGTGCTCGCTACCGTGGTGGGGTCCAAGCAGGCCAAGCCTGGCCAGGACTTCTTCCCGCTGACGGTGGACTACATCGAGAAGACCTACGCCGCCGGCAAGATCCCCGGCAGCTTCTTCAAGCGCGAGGCCAAGCCCAGCGAGTTGGAGACGCTGACCAGCCGCCTGATCGATCGCCCGATCCGCCCGCTGTTCCCCGAGGGCTTCTACAACGAGGTGCATGTGGTCATCCACACCATCTCGCTCAACCCCGAAGTGGACGCTGACATCGCCGCCATGATCGCCGTGAGCGCAGCGCTGTCCGTTTCCGGTATTCCGTTCAATGGCCCCATCGGCGCCGCACGCGTGGGCTACGTCAATGGCGAATACGTGCTGAACCCCGGGCAGACCGCGCGCAAGAGCTCGCAACTGGACCTGGTGGTGGCGGGCACCGAGGCCGCTGTGCTGATGGTGGAGTCCGAAGCGCAGCAGTTGTCCGAAGAGATCATGCTGGGCGCCGTGGTGTTCGGCCACGAGCAGGGCAAGGTGGCGATCAACGCCATCCATGAGCTGGTGCGCGACGCTGGCAAGCCCGTGTGGGACTGGCAGCCGCCTGCCAAGGACGAGACTTTCATCGCCAAGGTCACGGCCCTGGCAGAGGACAAGCTGCGCGCGGCTTACCAGATCCGCAGCAAGCAGGCCCGCACCCAGGCCTTGCGCGAGGCATCGGCCTCGGTGCTGGAATCGCTGAAGGGCGAGGGCGTGGAGTTCGACGCCGTGAAGGTCGAGGCCCTGCTGTTCGACATCGAAGCCAAGATCGTGCGCAGCCAGATCCTGGCTGGCGAGCCCCGCATCGACGGCCGCGACACGCGCACCGTGCGCCCCATCGAGATCCGCAACTCCGTGCTGCCGCGCACCCACGGCTCCGCCCTGTTCACGCGTGGCGAGACCCAGGCGCTGGTGGTGTCCACGCTGGGCACCGAGCGCGATGCGCAGCGCATCGACGCACTGGCCGGCGAGTTCGAAGACCGTTTCATCTTCCACTACAACATGCCTCCCTTCGCCACGGGTGAAGTGGGCCGCATGGGCTCGACCAAGCGCCGCGAAATCGGCCACGGCCGCCTGGCCAAGCGCGCCCTGGTGGCCTGCCTGCCGAGCAAGGACGAGTTCCCCTACACCATCCGCGTGGTGTCGGAGATCACCGAATCCAACGGCTCCTCGTCCATGGCATCGGTCTGCGGTGGCTGCCTGTCGCTGATGGATGCCGGCGTGCCCATGAAGGCGCATGTGGCCGGTATCGCCATGGGCCTGATCAAGGAAGACAACCGCTTCGCCGTGCTGACCGACATCCTGGGCGATGAGGACCACCTGGGCGACATGGACTTCAAGGTGGCCGGTACGACCAACGGCATCACCGCCCTGCAGATGGACATCAAGATCCAGGGCATCACCAAGGAAATCATGCAGGTCGCCCTGGCGCAGGCCAAGGAAGCACGTATGCACATCCTGGGCAAGATGCAGGAAGCCATGGGTGAAGCCAAGACCGAGATTTCGTCCTTCGCGCCCAAGCTCTACACGATGAAGATCAACCCCGAGAAGATCCGCGACGTGATCGGCAAGGGCGGCGCCACGATCCGTGCCCTGACGGACGAGACCGGCTGCCAGATCAACATCGAGGAAGACGGCACCATCACCATCGCAGCCACCGAGGCTGCCAAGGCTGATGAAGCCAAGCGCCGCATCGAAGAGATCACGGCCGAGGTTGAAGTGGGCAAGGTCTACGAAGGCCCGGTCACCAAGATCCTGGACTTCGGCGCGTTGATCAACCTGCTGCCCGGCAAGGACGGCCTGCTGCACATCAGCCAGATCGCCCACGAGCGTGTGGAAAAGGTGGGCGACTACCTGCAGGAAGGTCAGATCGTGAAGGTCAAGGTGCTGGAGACCGACGACAAGGGCCGCGTCAAGCTGTCCATGAAGGCGCTGGCTGACCGCCCCGCTGGCGACAGCGGCCGTCCCGCCCCTGCGGAGCGGGGCGAGCGTCGTGAGCGCCGTGATGGCGGTGCTTCCGAGCAACAGCAGCAGTAAGCCGGGGGTGTTCCTTCGGGAACGCCTGTTTGCTATTGAAATGAGAGCTGCTAACGCCCGATGGACGGGCGCTAGCGGCTCAAATGATTCAAAACTGCCATGAATGACGTGATGCAGGCCGTAGAGATTGCGGCGTTTGGCCCGCCTGAGGGGCTGCGTCTCGCCGAGCGCCCGGTGCCGCAGCCGGGAGACGGCGAGTTGTTGATCCGCGTGGCGGCCAGCGGGGTGAACCGCCCCGACGTGCTGCAGCGCAAGGGCAACTACGCGCCACCCGCGGGCGTCTCCGATCTGCCGGGGCTGGAAGTGGCGGGCGTTGTCGAGTCCGGCGATGCCGCCGCCATGGCGCAGGCGGGCCTTCGCGTGGGCGACCGGGTGTGCGCTTTGGTTGCGGGCGGCGGTTATGCGCAGTGGTGCGTCGCGCCTGTTGCGCAATGCCTGCCGGTGCCGCAGGGCTTGAGCGACGTGGAGGCGGCCTCCTTGCCGGAAACCTTCTTTACCGTCTGGAGCAATGTGTTCGACCGCGGCCGCCTGCAGGCGGGAGAGGTCCTGCTGGTGCAGGGCGGCAGTAGCGGCATTGGCGTTACGGCTATTCAGTTGGCGCGTGCACGCGGCGCCACGGTCATCGTCACGGCGGGTTCGGACGAAAAGTGCGCAGCCTGCCTGGCGCTGGGTGCGCACCACGCGATCAACTACAAGACGCAGGATTTCGTGGCCGAGGCGCGGCGCCTTACCGATGGGCGCGGCGTGGACGTAGTGCTGGACATGGTGGCCGGCTCCTACGTGGCGCGCGAGGTTGAGTGCCTGGCCGAGGACGGCCGCGTGGTCATCATCGCGGTGCAGGGCGGGCTGGATGCGCAGTTCAATGCGGGGCTGGTGCTGCGCAGGCGGCTGACCATCACGGGCTCCACGCTGAGGCCGCGTCCCGTGGCGTTCAAGGGCGCCATTGCGCAGGCATTGCGTGAGCATGTCTGGCCGCTGCTGGCGTCGGGCGCGGTGAAGCCGGTCATCCACAGCACTTTCCCGGCCGCGCATGCCGCGCAGGCGCATGCGCTGATGGAATCCAACCAGCACGTGGGCAAGATTGTTTTGACATGGACGACATGACACAGAAAAAGAAACTCATTGCCGGCAACTGGAAGATGAACGGCAGCCTGCAGGCCAATGCGGCGCTGTTGCAGGCGCTACGCGACGGCTTGGGTGTGCCCGGCTGTGGCGTGGCGGTGGCCGTGCCGGCGCCCTACCTGGCGCAGGTGCAGGCCTTGGTCGCGGGCAGCGAAATCGCTCTCGCCGCCCAGGATGTGTCGCAGCATGAAACGGGCGCGTTCACCGGCGAGGTCTCTGTGGGCATGTTGCGCGACTTTGGTGCACGCTACGCGCTTGTGGGGCATTCCGAGCGTCGCCAATACCATGGCGAAACCGATGCCGTGGTGGCGGCCAAGGCCCAGCGGGCGCTCTCGGGCGGCGTCACGCCGATCGTATGCGTGGGGGAAACCCTGGCGGAGCGCGAGGCGGGCCAGACCGAGACCGTCGTCAAGCGCCAACTGGCGGCTGTGATCCATGCCGTGGGGCACTGCGTGAGCGAGATCGTGGTGGCCTACGAGCCTGTCTGGGCCATCGGCACCGGCCGCACGGCAACGCCAGAGCAGGCGCAGCAGGTGCATGCGGTGCTGCGCGCTCAGCTCGCCGCCGCGACCGAGAGCGCGGACCGCGTGCTCATCCTGTATGGCGGCAGCATGAATGCTGCCAACGCAGCCGAACTGCTGGCGCAGCCGGATATCGATGGGGGCCTGGTGGGCGGTGCGTCGCTCAAGGCCGCGGATTTCTTGAAAATTATCGCTGCAGCGCATAGCTGACAAGCGCTGGTAGCTATTAAATTAGGAGTGATGGGATTATGGGACTGGTTGTGAACGTGATTCTGGCGGTGCAGATGCTGACCGCCCTCGGGATGATTGGGTTGATCCTGATCCAGCACGGTAAGGGTGCGGACATGGGGGCAGCCTTCGGTAGTGGCAGTTCCGGCAGCTTGTTTGGGGCCAGCGGCAGCGCCAACTTCCTTTCGCGCACTACGGCGGTCCTGGCGACGGTGTTCTTCGTGGCAACCCTGGCATTGGCATACTTTGGCAACCAGCGTCCGGTGAGCACTGGTAGTGTTCTGGAGACGCCCGCAGCGGCTGTCCCCGCCTCGACGGCGCCTGCGGTCGATGCCTCTGCGGCGGCCCCAGCGCCGGCGGTGGAGCCTGCCTCCGGCGCCGCTCAGATCCCGACCAAGTGAACGTTTGAGGCGTCGCAAAAAAACGCCTCATCCGTTTGTGACAGGGTTTTTCCGGGGTAGAATCCCGGATTGTCTGGAAAGCCAAAACCGTTATTTCCGGTCCTCATGCCATCCAGATGCATACAGCAGCCGTCGTGGTGAAATTGGTAGACACGCTATCTTGAGGGGGTAGTGGCGAAAGCTGTGCGAGTTCGAGTCTCGCCGACGGCACCAATCACAAGAAGCCGCCTCCCTGGTCCGCGTTGCGGGGCATGCGAGGCGGTTTTTCAGCGGTGAGCACATCTGCCAGATGAACCTCGATCAATACCTCCCAGTCCTATTGTTCATTCTGGTCGGCATCGGTGTCGGTGTGGTGCCGCTTCTTCTGGGCTATGTGCTTGGCCCCAATCGCCCGGATGCGGCGAAAAACTCCCCCTATGAGTGCGGCTTCGAGGCATTTGAAGACGCGCGTATGAAGTTTGACGTGCGCTACTACCTGGTGGCCATCCTCTTCATTTTGTTCGACCTGGAAATTGCCTTCCTCTTCCCTTGGGCGGTGACTCTGCAAGAGGTGGGGGTGACGGGCTTTGTCGCTGTGCTGGTTTTCCTGGCCATCCTCGTGGTGGGCTTTGCCTACGAATGGAAAAAAGGCGCCCTCAACTGGGAATGAGCCGCCGCTCAAAGGAATGACGCAATGATTGAAGGTGTGATGAAGGAAGGCTTCATCACCACGAGTTATGACTCCGTGGTGAACTGGGCCAAGACCGGATCCCTTTGGCCCATGACCTTCGGGCTGGCCTGCTGCGCTGTCGAGATGATGCATGCTGCCGCCGCACGTTATGACCTGGGGCGTTTTGGCGCGGAAGTGTTCCGGGCGAGCCCGCGACAGTCGGACCTGATGATCGTGGCCGGCACGCTGTGCAACAAGATGGCGCCCGCTCTGCGCAAGGTGTACGACCAAATGGCCGAGCCGCGCTGGGTCATCTCCATGGGTTCTTGTGCCAACGGCGGGGGTTACTACCACTACAGCTATTCGGTGGTGCGTGGCTGTGATCGCATCGTCCCTGTGGATGTGTATGTTCCCGGCTGTCCTCCGACGGCCGAGGCGCTGATCTACGGGATCATTCAGCTGCAGCAGAAGATCCGCCGCACCCACACCATTGCGCGCGCCTGAAGGGACGAAGATGACTGCTATTGCCATTCACCCCGAGAGCCTGCGGGACGTGGTTGCCTCCGCTCTGGGTGACCGCGTGCGCCAGATCTCGGTGGCGCTGGATGAGGTGACCGTGGTGGTGTCCGCTGCGCGCTATCTCGAAGCCATGCAAATCCTGCGCGATGCGCCCGATTGCAAGTTCGAGCAATTGATTGATCTGTGCGGCGTCGACTATTCTGCCTATGGCGCCACGGGCTCGGAAGGACCGCGCTACGCCGTGGTTTCCCATTTGCTGTCCGTTTCCCTCAACCAGCGGTTGCGCGTGAAGGTGTTCTGCTCCGACGACGACTTCCCCATCGTCGCCTCGGTTACCGACATCTGGAACTCGGCCAACTGGTTTGAGCGCGAGGCATTCGATCTGTTCGGCATCGTGTTTGATGGGCACAACGATCTGCGCCGCATCCTGACCGATTACGGATTCATCGGCCACCCGTTCCGCAAGGATTTCCCCTTGTCCGGCCATGTCGAGATGCGCTATGACGCCGACCAGCGTCGCGTGATCTATGAGCCCGTGACCATCGAGCCGCGCGAAGTGACGCCGCGCATCATCCGCGAAGACAAGTACGGAGGCCTGCACTGAGGCGGCGTGCCGCTTGGTGATCGACCATGGCTGAAATCAAGAACTACTCCCTGAACTTCGGACCGCAGCACCCGGCAGCACACGGCGTGCTGCGCTTGGTGCTGGAACTGGATGGCGAGGTCGTACAACGGGCCGACCCGCACATCGGGCTGTTGCACCGTGCCACCGAAAAGCTGGCAGAGCACAAGACCTACATCCAATCCTTGCCCTACATGGACCGTCTCGATTACGTGTCCATGATGTGCAACGAGCAGGCCTACTGCTTGGCCATCGAGAAGATGCTGGGCATCGAGGTGCCGCTGCGCGCGAAGTACATCCGAACGATGTTCGGCGAAATCACGCGCCTGCTGAACCACCTGATGTGGCTGGGTTCGCACGGCAACGACTGCGGCAGTTCCACGATCCTCATCTATACCTTCCGTGAGCGGGAGGACTTGTTCGACATGTACGAGGCCGTTTCTGGCGCTCGCATGCACGCGGCCTACTTCCGTCCGGGAGGTGTGTACCGGGACCTGCCGGACAGCATGGCCCAGTACAAGGTCAGCAAGATCAAGAACGCCAAGGCTATCGAGGAGCTCAACCGTAACCGGCAGGGTTCGCTGCTGGATTTCATCGACGATTTCACGCAGCGCTTCCCCAAGTGCGTAGACGAGTATGAGACCCTGCTGACAGACAACCGGATCTGGAAGCAGCGTACGGTGGGTATCGGCGTGGTGCCGGCTGAGCGCGCGTTGAACCTGGGCATGACCGGCCCGATGCTGCGCGGCTCGGGCATTGCATGGGACCTGCGCAAGAAGCAGCCCTATGACGCCTATGACCGTGTGGACTTCGATGTGCCGGTCGGGGTGACGGGCGATAGCTATGACCGCTATCTCGTTCGCGTGCAAGAGATGCGCGAGTCCAATCGCATCATCAAGCAGTGCGTCGATTGGCTCAGGGCCAACCCCGGCCCTGTCATCACGGACAACCACAAGATCGCGCCGCCCTCGCGCGAGGCCATGAAGTCCAACATGGAAGAGCTGATCCACCATTTCAAGCTCTTCACGGAAGGCTTCCGCGTGCCGGCCGGCGAGGCTTACGCGGCCGTTGAGCATCCCAAGGGGGAGTTCGGTATCTACATGGTGAGCGACGGTGCGAACAAACCCTACCGCCTGAAGATCCGCGCACCCGGGTTCGCGCATCTGGCCACACTCGACGAAATGGCGCGGGGCCACATGCTGGCCGACGCCGTGGCCATCATCGGCACCATGGATATCGTGTTCGGAGAGATTGACCGATGATTACCGAAGCGACCAAGCAACGTTTTGCCCGCGAAGTGGCGAAATACCCCGCAGACCAGAAACAGTCGGCGGTGATGGCGTGCCTGTCCATCGTCCAGCAGGAACAGGGCTGGGTCAGCGCCGAGAGCGAGGCCGTGATCGCCGAGTACCTGGGCATGCCCCAGATCGCCGTGCATGAGGTCACCACGTTCTACAACATGTACAACCAGCAGCCGGTGGGCAAGTACAAGCTGGCCGTCTGCACCAATTTGCCGTGTCAGCTGCGCCGTGGGCAGGATGCGCTGCACCACCTTGAGAAGAAGCTGGGCATTTCCATGGGCGAAACCACCGCCGATGGCCTTTTCACCTTGCAGCAATGCGAATGCCTGGGGGCCTGCGCCGACGCGCCCGTGATGCTGGTCAATGACCGCAACATGTGCAGTTTCATGGACGACGACAAGCTCGACCAGATGGTGGATGGCCTGCGCGCTGCGGAGGGCAAACAATGACCACGGCTGCACAAGTGCTGTCGCAGTTTCAGGCGACGGGCGTACAGACCTGCTTCCATGACCGCCATATCAATCCGCAGATCTATGCGGGCTTGAACGGCAGCAACTGGAGCCTCAAGGATTACGAGGCCCGGGGAGGCTACCAGGCCCTGCGCAAGCTGCTGGGCAAGGATGGTGGTGAAGGCCTGACCCAGGACCAGGTGATCGCCACCATGAAGGAATCCGGTCTTCGCGGCCGTGGCGGTGCGGGCTTCCCGACTGGCCTGAAGTGGAGCTTCATGCCGCGTCAGTTCCCTGGCCAGAAATACTTGGTCTGCAATTCCGACGAGGGGGAGCCGGGCACGTGCAAGGATCGCGACATCCTGATGTACAACCCGCACATCGTGATCGAGGGCATGATCATCGCGGCCTACGCGATGGGCATCTCTGTGGGCTACAACTACATCCACGGCGAGATCTTCCAGGTCTACGAGCGCTTTGAAGCGGCGCTGGAAGAGGCGCGCGCTGCAGGCTATCTGGGTGAGAACATCCTGGGCAGCAGCTTCAGCTTCCAACTGCATGCGCACCATGGCTTTGGGGCGTATATCTGCGGTGAGGAAACCGCGTTGCTGGAATCGCTGGAAGGCAAGAAGGGCCAGCCGCGCTTCAAGCCGCCATTCCCGGCCAGCTTTGGCCTGTACGGCAAACCCACCACGATCAACAACACCGAGACGTTCGCCGCGGTGCCGTGGATCATCCGCAATGGCGGTCAGGCTTACCTTGAGTGCGGCAAGCCCAACAACGGCGGCACCAAGATCTTCTCGGTGTCCGGCGACGTAGAGCGTCCAGGCAACTATGAAGTGCCCTTGGGCACGCCATTTGCCAAGCTGCTGGAACTGGCGGGTGGCGTGCGCAAGGGTCGCCAGCTCAAGGCGGTGATTCCGGGCGGTTCTTCCGCTCCCGTGTTGCCGGCGTCCATCATCATGGAATGCACGATGGACTACGACTCCATCGCCAAGGCCGGCTCCATGCTGGGCTCGGGCGCCGTGATCGTGATGGACGATTCCCGCAACATGGTGGAGAGCCTGCTGCGCCTGTCGTATTTCTACGCGCATGAATCCTGCGGTCAGTGCACACCCTGCCGCGAAGGCACGGGCTGGATGTGGCGCGTGATCAATCGTATCCAGCACGAAGCCGGGCGGGAGAGCGATCTGGACCTGCTCAATTCCGTCGCGGACAACATTCAGGGCCGGACCATCTGCGCGCTGGGCGATGCGGCAGCCATGCCGGTGCGCGCCATGCTCAAGCATTTCCGTCCTGAGTTTGAAGCGCTGATCCGAAACGCCCACCCATCGGGTTCCACCCCCGCCAGCGCCTGAACGCGAGTACAGCATATGGTTGAAATCGAACTGGACGGGAAGAAGGTAGAAGTCACCGAAGGCTGCATGGTGATGCATGCGGCCGAGAAGGTGGGTACCTACATTCCCCATTTCTGCTACCACAAGAAGCTTTCCATTGCCGCCAATTGCCGCATGTGCCTGGTGGAGGTGGAGAAGGCCCCCAAACCCCTGCCAGCATGCGCCACACCCGTGACGCAGGGCATGATCGTGCGCACCAAGAGCGACAAGGCGATCAAGGCCCAGCAATCGGTGATGGAGTTCCTGCTCATCAATCACCCGCTGGACTGCCCCATCTGCGACCAGGGCGGCGAATGCCAGTTGCAGGATCTGGCCGTAGGTTATGGCGGCGATTCCTCGCGCTACGGCGAGGAAAAGCGCGTGGTGGCGCACAAGGACGTGGGCCCACTGATCTCTATGGAAGAGATGACCCGCTGCATCCATTGCACGCGTTGCGTTCGTTTCGGCCAGGAAATCGCGGGCGTGATGGAACTCGGCATGGTGAACCGCGGCGAGCATTCGGAGATCACGACCGTGATCGGCGATACCGTCGACTCGGAACTGTCGGGCAACATGATCGACCTGTGCCCGGTGGGGGCGCTGACCAGCAAGCCCTTCCGCTACAGCGCCCGCACGTGGGAACTTTCTCGCCGCAAATCCGTGAGTCCGCACGACTCCACGGGCGCCAATATCATTGTGCAGGTCAAGAACCACAAGGTCATGCGCGTCGTCCCGTTCGAGAACGAGGATGTCAACGAGTGCTGGATTGCTGACCGCGACCGTTTTTCCTATGAGGCATTGAATTCCCCCGACCGCCTGACACGTCCCATGCTCAAACAGGGCGGGGAGTGGAAGGAAGTCGATTGGCAGACGGCTCTGGAATATGTGGCCAACGGTCTGCGGTGCGTCAAAACCGAGCACGGCGCCCAGAGCATCGGAGCGCTGGTAAGCCCGCACAGCACAGTAGAAGAGTTGTTCCTGGCCGGCGCGCTGGTGCGCGGGTTGGGTAGCGACAACATCGACCACCGTCTGCGCCATGCGGAGTTCGGCAAGGCCGAAGGTGTGCGCTGGCTGGGGACGTCCATCGCATCCCTGAGCACGCTGCAGTCCGTGTTGGTCGTTGGATCGAATCTGCGCAAGGACCATCCCTTGTTTGCACAGCGAATTCGGCAGGCAGCGCGCCATGGGTGTGCGGTAAACGCTATTAATTCAGTAGCGAGTGATTGGGCTATTCCGAATGTCCGCACCAAGCTGGCCCCAGCGGCCGGCTGGAGCACGGCGCTGGCGGAAGTCGCAGCCGCCATCGCTGCAGAGAAGGGCGTGGCTGCCCCCGTGCAAGGGGCTGCCACCAGCGAAGAAGCCCGGGCCATTGCTGCTGCATTGCTGACGGGGGAGCGCAAAGCCATTCTGCTGGGCAATGGTGCTGCCCATCATGCCCAAGCGTCGAGCCTGCTGGCGCTGGCGCAGTGGATTGGCGCGCAGACCGGAGCGACGGTGGGTTACCTGACGGAGGCCGCCAATACGGTCGGTGCGCAGTTCGTGGGTGCGCAACCTCAAGAGGGCGGGCTGAACGCTGCACAAATGCTGGATGGCCGCCTGAAGGCAGCCCTGCTGCTGAATGTGGAGCCTGAGCACGACTCCGCCTTGGGTGCTGCAGCGGCTCAAGCTTTGGCGCAGACCGACATGGTCGTCACGCTGAGCCCGTTCAAGACCAACCTCGAGTTCAGCGACGTGCTGCTGCCGATCGCTCCGTTCTCCGAGACCTCGGGCAGTTTCGTCAACGCCGAAGGGCGCCTGCAGAGCTTCCATGCCGTGGTCAAGCCGGCCGGCGAGGCGCGTCCTGCGTGGAAGGTATTGCGCGTGCTGGGCAATCTGCTCGGGCTGGAAGGCATGGACTACGAGACGTCCCAGGACGTGCTGGTCCGTGCGACCGGCAAGCCCGCAGGTGAGTGCACGCTGCTGCCGGCGGAGCGCCTGAGCAACGCCACATCGGCCGAGCCGAAGCTGGGCGGCGAGTGTGCTGAACCCGTCGTGGCAGCCATCTATCAGCTCGACAGCCTGGTGCGCCGCGCACCGTCGCTGCAACTGACTGCCGACGCGCGCGCGGCACGTGAAGGAGTCGCAGCATGATCGATGCAATCTACAACGGCGGCCTCAATCTGGTTGCCGCCGGATGGTGGACCGGGGTGGCTTGGCCCGTACTCTGGATCCTGATCAAGATCGTCTGCATCGTGGGCCCCCTGATGGGTGCCGTGGCCTACCTGACGCTGTGGGAGCGCAAGCTGCTGGGCTTCATGCAGGTGCGCATGGGCCCCAACCGCGTGGGCCCCTTCGGTTTGCTGCAACCTCTGGCTGACGGTCTGAAATTGCTCTCGAAGGAGTTGATCCAGCCCACGGCCGCGGCCAAGGGCTTGTTCTACCTCGGCCCGGTGATGGCCATCATGCCTGCCCTGGCGGCCTGGGTGGCGATTCCCTTCGGACCCGATGTAGCGCTTGCCAACGTCAATGCGGGTCTGTTGCTGATCATGGCCATCACCTCCATCGAGGTCTACGGCGTGATCATTGCGGGGTGGGCGTCCAACTCCAAGTACGCCTTTCTGGGCGCGCTGCGTGCGTCTGCGCAGATGGTGAGCTACGAAATTGCCATGGGTTTCTGCTTCCTGGTCGTCATCATGGTATCGGGCAGCATGAACCTGACCGAGATCGTGCTGGGCCAAGGGCAGGGCACGATGGCGGCCATGGGCCTGAACTTCCTGTCGTGGAATTGGCTGCCCCTGCTGCCCATCTTCTTGGTCTACCTGATCTCGGGCGTGGCCGAAGTGAACCGCCACCCGTTTGACGTGGTGGAAGGTGAGGCGGAAATCGTCGCCGGTCACATGGTCGAGTATTCAGGCATGGGTTTCGCCATCTTCTTCCTGGCCGAATACGCCAGCATGTGGCTGGTTTCCATCCTGGCGGTGGTGATGTTCCTGGGCGGCTGGCTGCCGCCGATCGAAGCCCTGGGCTTCGTTCCGGGCTGGATCTGGCTGGGCATCAAGACGTTCCTGGTGGTATCCATGTTCATCTGGATTCGCGCCACGTTCCCGCGCTTCCGCTATGACCAGATCATGCGTCTGGGTTGGAAGATCTTTATTCCGGTCACGCTGGTATGGCTGTTGATCGTGGGCGCCTGGTTGCTGTCGCCCTGGAACATCTGGAAATAAGCGGGGACATCCATGGCTGCTGTTGCTGCTCCTGCATCCTTTTCAATCAAGGATTTCTTCAAGAGCTTCATGCTCTGGGAACTGGCGAAGGGCATGGCCCTGACCGGTCGCTATACCTTCCGTCGCAAGGTCACTGTGCAGTTCCCCGAGGAGAAGACACCGTTGTCGCCGCGCTTTCGCGGCCTGCACGCGCTGCGCCGTTATGACAACGGCGAAGAGCGCTGCATTGCCTGCAAGCTGTGCGAAGCGGTGTGCCCGGCGCTGGCGATCACCATCGAGTCCGACGTGCGTGAGGACGGTTCGCGCCGTACCACCCGTTATGACATCGACCTGACCAAGTGCATTTTTTGTGGCTTTTGCGAAGAGAGCTGCCCGGTGGATTCCATTGTGGAAACGCAGATCTTCGAATACCACGGCGAGAAGCGCGGTGATCTGTACTTCACCAAGGACATGCTGCTGGCCGTGGGCGACCGCTACGAGCCCGAGATCGCAGCCGCCAAGGCGGCGGACGCCAAGTACCGTTGATCGGGTTGCCTCACCGCACCTGACTTTTTGAAAAGACCCGATTCATGGACGCCAAAACCGGTTTCTTCTACTTGTTCTCGGTAGTGCTGCTGTACGCGGCCTTCCGGGTCATAACGGCGCGCAACCCCGTGCATGCCGTGCTGCATCTGATTCTTGCCTTCTCGCAGGCCGCCGGCGTGTGGTTTCTGCTGAAGGCGGAATTCCTCGCCATCACGCTGGTGCTCGTCTACCTGGGCGCCGTGATGGTGCTGTTCCTCTTTGTCGTGATGATGCTGGACATCCGCATCGATACCGTGCGACGCGGTTTCTGGAAGCACTTTCCTTTGGCGGCATTCATCGGTGCCCTGGTGGCATTCGAGATGGCCGCTGTGCTCATGACTGGTTTTCGTGGCATCGAAGAGCCCAAGGCCGTCGAAGTGCTGGTGAATGCTGCGGGGCAGGTGGTGCCTTACTCGAACACCAAAGCCTTGGGCAAACTGCTCTACACAGAGTACCTGTACCCCGTTGAGGTGGCTGCGGTGATCCTGCTGGTGGCCATGATTGCAGCCATCGCCCTGACCTTGCGCCAGCGCAAGGACTCCAAGGCCATTGACCCTTCGGAGCAGGTGCGCGTGCGTGCCCGTGATCGCCTTGTCATGGTCCAGTTGCCCGTCACGCAGCAGGCCGCCGCGCCAGCAGTCCCCGAGTCCGCAGAGGAGAAGAAGCAATGACATTGACTCTGGGCCACTTTCTCTCGCTGGGCGCCATGCTGTTCGCCCTGGCGGTGATTGGCATCTTCCTGAACCGTAAGAACCTCATCGTCCTGCTCATGGCGATCGAGCTGATGCTGCTCGCGGTCAACATCAACTTCGTGGCGTTTTCTCATTACCTGGGCGATATGCACGGTCAGGTATTCGTGTTCTTCATCCTCACGGTGGCGGCTGCTGAGTCCGCCATTGGCCTGGCCATCCTGGTGCTGCTGTTCCGTAACAAGACCAGCATTGATGCGGAAGATCTCAACACCCTCAAGGGTTGATGGGTCGCCCCGGTACTTGCAAGGTTCTCAAGAATGAGTCAAACCCTTTCTGCTTCGACGCTGCTGGCGGTGCCCCTGGCGCCGCTCGTCGGCTCCGTGCTTGCGGGCATCTTTGGCACGGCCTTCGGCGGCAACTGGTTCGGTCGCCGTGCTTCCCATTCGCTCACCATCCTGGGGGTGTTGGTCGCCTTCGTGCTCTCGGCGATGACGCTCAAGAGCGTGGCTGTGGATGGCGCCCGTTTCAACGAGACCATCTATACATGGATGGTGGTGGGCGGTCTGAAGATGGAGGTGGGCTTCCTCATCGACAGCCTCACCGCCATGATGATGTGCGTGGTGACCTTCGTCTCCTTGATGGTGCACATCTACACCATCGGCTACATGGAGGAGGACGAAGGCTATAACCGTTTCTTCGCCTACATCTCGCTGTTCACGTTCTCCATGCTCATGCTTGTCATGAGCAACAACCTGCTGCAACTGTTCTTTGGCTGGGAGGCGGTGGGCTTGGTGTCCTACCTGTTGATCGGCTTCTGGTTCAACAAGCAGTCGGCGATCTTCGCCAACATGAAGGCCTTCCTGGTCAACCGCGTCGGCGACTTCGGCTTCATCCTTGGCATTGGCTTGATCGCTGCCTACGCGGGCACCTTCAACTACAGCGAGATCTTCGCCAAGTCGGGCGAACTGGGCGCGATTGGCTTCCCCGGCACCGACTGGATGCTGATCACCGTGATCTGCATCTGCCTGTTCATCGGCGCGATGGGCAAGTCTGCTCAGTTCCCGCTGCACGTGTGGCTGCCCGATTCGATGGAAGGCCCGACACCGATTTCGGCGCTGATTCACGCGGCCACCATGGTGACGGCCGGCATTTTCATGGTGTCGCGCATGTCGCCGCTGTTTGAGTTGTCGGATACCGCGCTGAACTTCATTCTGGTGATCGGCGCGATCACCGCACTGTTCATGGGTTTCTTGGGCATCATCCAGAACGACATCAAGCGGGTGGTGGCGTATTCCACGCTGTCGCAGCTGGGTTACATGACCGTCGCCCTGGGCGCATCGGCCTATTCGGTGGCCGTCTTCCACCTGATGACGCATGCGTTCTTCAAGGCCTTGCTGTTCCTGGGCGCCGGCTCGGTGATCATGGGCATGCACCACAACCAGGATATCCGCTGGATGGGAGGCGTACGCAAGTACATGCCCATCACTTGGATTACCTCTCTGTTGGGATCTCTGGCCCTGATCGGCACGCCGCTGTTCTCAGGCTTCTATTCCAAGGACAGCATCATCGAGGCGGTGCATGCCAGCACGCTGCCGGCTGCGGGCTTCGCCCATTTCGCCGTGCTGGCCGGCGTGTTCGTGACGGCGTTCTACTCCTTCCGTATGTATTTTCTTGTGTTTCACGGCAAGGAACGCTACGACCAAAATCCCGATGCGCACCACGGCGACCACCATGGCCACGATGACCATCATGAGCCGCATGAGTCCCCGTGGGTGGTGACCGTGCCGCTGATTCTGTTGGCCATTCCCTCCGTACTGATCGGCTTCATGACCATCCAGCCGATGCTGTTTGGCGATTTCTTCAAGGACGTGATCTTCGTGGACGCCGCCAAGCACCCCGCGATGGCGGAACTGGCGGAGATCTTCCACGGTCCGTTGGCCATGGCTCTGCACGGCCTGCAGACGGCACCGTTCTGGCTGGCACTGGCTGGCGTCGCGATGGCGTACTACATGTACATGGTCAACCCGGCGCTGCCCGCGGCCATCAAGCGTATGTTCCAGCCGATCTATACCTTGTTCGAAAACAAGTACTACCTCGACTGGATCAACGAGAACATCATCGCGCGTGGTGCCCGCGGCTTGGGCATTGCCCTGTGGAAGGGCGGCGACCAAGGCGTGATCGACGGGGCCCTCGTGAACGGCTCGTGGAAGCTCGTGGGACGTATCGCAGGCCTGGTGCGCTGGCTCCAGTCGGGCTATGTCTACCACTATGCGCTGGTGATGATCCTGGGTGTGTTCGCGCTCATGACTTATTTCGTCTGGCTCAACAAGTAGGAGAAAAAAGAAAATGGGTTTGTTGAGTCTTGCCATCTGGGTGCCCATTGCCTTCGGCACCCTCCTGCTGGCCTTGGGGCGCGATGAGCATGCACGCATGGTCCGCTGGCTGGCGCTCATCGGCGCGCTGCTGGGTTTGGCTGTCACGCTCCCGCTCATGGGCGGCTTCGACAACGGCAGCGCGGCTGCGCAGTTTGTCGAAAAGTCCATGTGGATCGAGCGCTTCAACGTCTACTACCACCTGGGTGTGGACGGCATCGCTTTCTGGTTCGTGCCGCTGACGGCGTTCATCACCGTCATCGTCGTGATTGCCTCCTGGGAATCGATCACCGAGCGGGTGAATCAGTACATGGGCGCGTTCCTGATCCTTTCGGGTCTGATGGTCGGCGTCTTCAGCGCCATGGACGGCATGCTGTTCTACGTGTTCTTCGAGGCCACGCTGATCCCGATGTACCTGATCATCGGTATCTGGGGCGGGCCGAACAAGATTTACGCGGCGTTCAAGTTTTTCCTGTACACGCTGCTGGGCTCGCTGCTCACGCTGATTGCGTTCATCTACCTGTACAACCAGTCCGGCGGCAGCTTTGACATCGCTACGTGGCACAAGCTGCCCCTGTCGGCGACCGCGCAGACCCTGCTGTTCTTCGCCTTCTTCGCGGCATTTGCCGTGAAGGTGCCAATGTGGCCGGTGCATACCTGGCTGCCCGATGTGCACGTGGAAGCGCCCACGGGCGGCTCCGCAGTGCTGGCCGCCATCATGCTGAAGCTGGGCGCGTATGGCTTCTTGCGCTTCTCGCTGCCGATCGCGCCGGACGCGTCGCACGAATGGGCCTGGCTGATGATCACGTTGTCGCTGGTGGCTGTGATCTACGTGGGGCTGGTGGCCATGGTGCAAAAGGACATGAAGAAACTCGTGGCCTACTCGTCGGTTGCGCACATGGGCTTTGTCACGCTGGGCTTCTTCGTCTTCAATGACATGGGTGTCTCGGGTGGCCTGGTCCAGATGATTGCGCACGGCTTCGTGTCCGGCGCCATGTTCCTGTGCATTGGCGTGCTGTACGACCGCGTGCATTCGCGCGAGATCGCTTCCTATGGCGGCGTGGTCAACACCATGCCCAAGTTCGCGGCCTTTGCGCTGCTGTTCACCATGGCCAATTGCGGGCTGCCGGCTACGGCGGGCTTCGTCGGTGAATGGATGGTCATCATCGCCGCCGTGAAGTTCGACTTTTGGGTCGGCCTTGGCGCGGCGTTGGCGTTGATCCTGGGCGCCAGCTATTCGCTGTGGATGTACAAGCGCGTCTATCTGGGCCCCGTCACGAACGACAACGTGCGCGGCCTGACGGATATTGGCGGACGGGAATTCCTTGTGCTGGGATTGCTGGCGATTGCCGTGCTGTACATGGGCGTCTATCCCAAGCCCTTCACGGACGTGATGGATGTGTCCGTGGCAGAGTTGCTCAAGCATGTGGCGCAATCCAAGCTCAACTGACCAGACTGAACCGAGAGATACGAGATGATTGACAACATCAGCTGGCTGGCGATTTATCCCGAGATCGTGCTGCTGGTCATGGCTTGCGTGATTGCCCTGGTGGATCTGGGCGTCAGCAGCGCGCGCCGCACGGGAACCTACGTGCTCACCATGCTCACCCTGGCGGTGGTGGCGGCGCTCCAGGCCATGTACGCGAGCAGTGGCAACACCTTCTATGCCTGGGGCAACATGGTGGTCAGCGATGCCATGGGCAATTGGCTCAAGTGCTTCGCGACCGTGGCCGTGATGGTCCTGCTCGTTTATGGCCGTCCCTATGCCGCGGACCGCGACATGTTGCGTGGTGGTGAGTTGTTCACGCTGACCATGCTCGCTCTGCTGGGGATGTTTGTGCTGATCTCGGCCAACAACTTCCTGCTGATCTATCTGGGCCTGGAACTGCTCACTCTCTCCAGCTATGCCCTGGTGGCCCTGCGGCGCGACAACACCACGGCCACCGAGGCCGCGATGAAGTATTTCGTATTGGGTGCTATGGCCAGCGGCTTCCTGCTGTATGGCCTGTCCATGCTCTACGGCGCCACCGGTTCGCTGGACATCGGCCAGGTATTCAAGGCCATCAACGCGGGGCAGATCCGTCACCAGGTACTGGTGTTCGGTCTGGTGTTCGTGGTCGCCGGGCTGGCTTTCAAGATGGGCGTGGTTCCGTTCCATATGTGGGTGCCTGACGTGTACCAGGGCGCGCCCACGGCCGTGACGCTGTTCATCGGTAGCGCCCCCAAGCTGGCCGCGTTCGCCATGACCATCCGCCTGCTGGTGGACGGCCTGTTGCCGCTGGCCATCGACTGGCAGCAGATGCTCGCGGTACTGGCCATCGGGTCGCTGCTGGTGGGTAACCTGGCTGCGATCATGCAGACCAATCTCAAGCGCATGCTGGCGTACTCGACGATCTCGCAGATGGCATTCGTGCTACTGGGCCTGATGTCGGGTGTGGTGCATGGCAACGTGGACGCCACCGCTGTGGAGAACGCCTACAGCTCCGCCATGTTCTACGTGGTGACCTATGTGCTCACCACGTTGGCGGCCTTCGGTGTGATCCTGCTGTTGGCGCGCGAAGGTTTTGAAAGCGAAGAAATTTCCGACCTGGCCGGTCTGAACCAGCGCAGCCCGCTGTACGCAGGCGTGATGGCCGTGTGTCTGTTCTCGATGGCCGGCATTCCGCCGCTGGTCGGTTTCTATGCCAAGCTGGCCGTGCTGCAAGCGCTGGTCGCGTCCGGGCAGGTACTGCACATCGCCTTGGCGGTATTCGCCGTCATGATGTCGTTGATCGGCGCGTTCTACTACCTGCGCGTGGTGAAGGTGATGTACTTCGACGCACCATTGACTGCTACCAGCGTGTCCGCACCGTTGGACGTGCGTGTGGTGCTGACCATCAATGGCGCTCTGGTCCTGGTCCTGGGACTGCTGCCGGGTGGGCTGATGGCCCTGTGCGCCGACGCCATCGTGCGCGCCCTCGCCACCTGACCGGGCGCCGCGGCTGCCATGACCCAGACGGGGGCCATCTGGCTGGTAATTTTGGCCGCCCTTGTGGCGGCCAATCTCCCTTTCATCAATGACCGGTGGCTGGTCGTCGGCGCGCGCGCCCGGGAAGGCAAACCCTTCTTCGTCCGCGCGCTGGAATTGGTGTTGCTGTACTTCCTGGTCGGTGGTCTGGCGTTGGCGCTCGAAAAACGGGCGGGGCAGATTGCGCCCCAGGGCTGGGAGTTCTACGCGGTCACCGGGGCGCTGTTCGTGACGCTGGCATTTCCGGGGTTCGTCTACCGCTACCTGATGCGTCGCCGCGACCGCAGTGCCGCCGAGGACTGATGAGGGTTGGCCTTGAAAGTACTCGACCTGCTGTGTTCGCTCGACCACACGTTTGAAGGCTGGTTTGCGAGTGAGGGCGACTTTCACAGCCAGCAGGCCCGTGGCCTGGTGCAGTGTCCGATGTGCGGAGACTCGCAGGTGCGCAAGGGGGTCAGCGCTCCCCGGTTGAACCTGAGCACCGGGGCCTCCACATCACGGGAAGCCGCTGCGATGGCTCCCGCTCCCGTTCCGCCAGAAGGGGTATCTGCCGCCTTTCAGGCTGCATGGCTTGCCATGGCGCGCCGGGTCATGGCGCAGACCGAGGACGTGGGAGACCGCTTCGCATCCGAGGCACGCCGCATGCACTACGGCGAGACGGAAGAGCGCGGCATACGCGGCCAAGCGACGCCTCAGGAAACCGCCGAGCTGCTGGATGAGGGCATTGCAGTGCTGCCGCTGGCGTTGCCGCAGGCAGCGAAAGAGCCTCTGCACTAGGGTTCTGGCTTTGGCTGACTCTAGCGCGTCGGCGCCGCCCCCAATGACCCTTCAACGCGAGAACTGCAGCGCTGCCAAGCGGGCATAGACGCCGCCCTGATGCAGCAAGTCCTCGTGCCGCCCCTGCTCGACCATGCTTCCATGGTCCATGACCACAATGCGGTCCGCATGCTGGACGGTGGCCAGCCGGTGGGCGATGACCAGGGTAATACGTTGGCGGGAATGCTGGCGAAGCGCGGTGTCCAGCGCAAGCTGCACGGCACGCTCGCTGTGCGCGTCCAGGGCGCTTGTGGCCTCGTCCAGGAGCAGTACGGGGGCGTTCTTCAGCAGCGCGCGGGCTATGGCAATGCGCTGGCGTTGGCCTCCTGAGAGGCGCACGCCATGCTCGCCGAGAAAGGTGTCGTACCCCTGCGGCAGCGCGTCGATGAATTCATGGGCAAATGCGGCGCGTGCCGCTGCTTCCACCGCGTGCCGGCTCGCCTGCGGATCGCCATAGCGGATATTGTCCAGGGCCGATGCGGAAAAAATCTCGGCGTCTTGCGGAACCACGCCAATGTGGCTTCGCAGCACCTGCGGGTCCATGTCGCGCAAATCCACGCCACCCAACGTGATGCGGCCCTCGCTCACGTCGTAGAAGCGTTGCAGCAATTGAAAGACGGTGGACTTGCCGGCGCCGCTGCTGCCCACCAACGCAACGGTTTCTCCTGGCAGCAGGCGCAGGTCGAAGTGGCGCAGCGCGGGTGGCACGGGGCGCGAGGGATAGGAGAAGCCTACGCCCGTGAACTCGATCGAAAGGTCTGTGGCCCGCGGCATGGCGGGCCGGGATGGTGCGGCAAGCGTGGGGCGTGTTGCGAGCAGTTCCATCAGCCGCTCCATCGCACCCGCGGCGCGCAACAGGTCGCCATAGACCTCGCCCAGCACGGCTACGGCACCCGCGAGAAACATCGCATAGAGAATGGTCTGCCCCAGTTGCCCGGCCGAGAGCGTCCCTGCGAGGACCGCCTGGGCCCCGAGATACAACCCCCACAGCAACAGCGCGGCGCTGGCAATGATGATGAAGGCCATCAGCGCTGCACGGGCGCCGCTGCGGCGCAGGGCTGCGCGCAGCGCACTCTCCGTAGCCGCCGCGAAGCGGGCGGCCTCGCGCGCTTCTGCGGTGTAGCTTTGCACCACGGGAATGGCGCCCAACACCTCTGCGGCGATGGCGCTGGCATCTGCCACGCGGTCCTGGCTTGCGCGTGACAGACGCCGAACACGCCGTCCGATCCACATCGACGGCAGCACGATGGCGACGATGGCCCCGAAGGCGAGCGCCATCACGTAGGGTGTGCTCCAGATCAGCATGCCCAGCGCCCCGGCGCCCAGCACGGCATTGCGCAGCCCCATGGACAGCGATGAGCCCACGACGGTCTGCACCAGTGTCGTGTCGGCCGTGAGGCGCGACAGCACTTCCCCCGTTTGCGTGGTTTCAAAGAACTCCGGGCTCTGCCGCAGCACGTGTGCGTAGACGGCGTTGCGCAGATCTGCCGTGACGCGTTCGCCCAGCCAGCTCATGAGGTAGTAGCGTGCGGCCGACGCCAATCCAAGTGCCACGGCGACCGCGAACAGCACCGCAAAGTGCGTGCGCAACGCGGGTGCGCCGACGCCTTTTCCCCCGGGGGTGGCTGCGCTAATCGCGCCATCGATCAATTGACGCAGGGCCGTGGGAAAGGCCAGCGTCGCCAAGGCGGCGAGCAGCAGAAACGCCATCGCGCCAGCGAGGTGTATCCGGTAGGGACGCAGGAACGGCGCCAGTTCCCTCATCAGGTGGCGCATGTCCTGGGGTTTTTTCTGAGCGTTGGTGGACCTTGCCATGCGCCAGTGTAGGGCGGAAGAGTCGCTGGGTTACGCGGCGCCGAAGCGGTCCACGAACGCCGCTGCAAAGGCCGGGCCACCACTGAGGGTCAGCGTCAAGGTCACCCACGCCTGGGGCTGGGATTGTGGTCGTGGATGAATTTGCCGTTCGTGGATGTCGAACCCCAGCGCCAGCAAGGGCAACCCGTCGCGCTCGCACTGCAGGTCGTAGTCCCACAGTCCTCCCGTCTCGACCGGGCCGCGCAGAGCGCCGAACTCGGTGTGCGCCCAGTCCAGCAGCGCTGTAATCTCCGCTAGCAGCTCGGGCAGGCGATCCGTGGGCACGCTCGCCACGGCATCCCAGGTGGCCGTGCCTTCCTCATCCTCGCTGTAGTCAAAATCCAGAAAATGCAAAGTCATGCGACAACCCAGCCCTGTGATGCGGGCGCTGTTTCTTCAGGAGAAATCATGCTGAAGTGCCCCGAGCCTATTGCATCCCCGCCCGCGTTGCGGGCCGACGGGATCTGCTTCGGCTTTGCGCAACGGCCCTTGTTCCAGCATTGGAGCGCGGATTTTCCCGCAGGCCTGGTGCTGGTGCAGGGTGGGGACGGGGCGGGCAAGACCAGCCTGTTGCGCCTGATGGCCGGAGAGTGGGCGCCGCAGGCCGGGCGGATGCTGCTGCATGGCACGAGCGCGACTCAGAATCCTGCGCAATACCGGGCACAGGTCTTTTGGCGCGACCCGCGCGCGCCGTGGCCGCAGGCGATGACGGCGCGGGACTGGGCCGCCGGGCTGCGCACGGTCCATGCGCGCTGGTCCGAGGAGGACTGGCACGCCCACGTCGTGGGCTGGGGCATTGCCGGGCATTTGCACAAGGCCATGCACCAGCTTTCCGCAGGCAGCCAGCGCAAGGTGCTGATGGCCGGTGCACTGGCCAGCGGCGCCCCACTGACATTGCTGGATGAGCCGCTGGCCGGCCTGGACAAGGCGTCCATTGCCTACCTGCTGCAGGCGCTGCAGCGGGAGGCAAGTGCACCCCGCACCGCTGGGCGCGTGTTAGTAGTGGCGCATTACGATGCGTTGGGCGATCTGCCCTGGCGCCACCGGGTGGTACTGCCGGAATAAACTGGCGCACCTTTTCCCGCGCCCGCTGGCGCAAGGAGTTGTCGTGGAAGCCCTGCTGTTTGCCCCCGCCGCCGTTGCCATTGCGCTCACGCCCGGCCCCAACAATTTCTGCGGGCTCAACAACGGCATCCGCGCCGGTGTCGCAGCCGCGCTGATCGCGACCGTGGGGCGGGTGGCCGCATTCGCCATTTTCCTCAGTGTCTCGGCCGTGGGATTGGGGGCCATGCTGCTGGCTTCGGAGGCCGCATTCACGGCCGTCAAATGGGCCGGCGCCGTTTATCTGTTCTGGATTGGCTGGCGCGCATGGCGCAGCCGGGAGTTCGGTGGCGCGGCGCTGGTCGAGGGAGATGAGGCACCCGCACCCGCGCGCGCCTCGGTGCGCGCCCTGATGGCACAGGAGTTCCTGCTGGGCATCACCAACCCCAAGGCCATCATCCTCTTTGCGGCCGTCTTCCCGCAGTTCATCGATCCGGCACAGCCCGCGGCGCGGCAGTTCTTGGTGCTGGGCAGCATCTACCTGATGGCGGAATTCGTGGCCACAGCGGTGTATGCCACGTGCGGGCGGCAGATCCGCCGCGTGATTCGCACGCAGCGCGGCGTGGTGCGGCTGAACCGTGCCACAGGTGGCTTCTTCATGGGAGCTGGCGGCTTGTTGCTGACGGCCAACCGCTAAAAAAAGCCGGCCCAGGGGCCGGCTTGCGCCGTGTGCCGCAGGCGCGGGGCCTGCGCAGGGGTATCAGACCACGCCTTGCGCCAGCATGGCGTCGGCCACCTTCACGAACCCAGCCACGTTGGCACCGTTGATGTAGCTCACGCTGCCATCGGCGCGCTTGCCGTATTGCAGGCAGGCGGCGTGGATGCCCTGCATGATCTGGAGCAGGCGCGCATCCACTTCGTCGCGGGTCCACGACAGACGCATCGCGTTCTGGCTCATTTCCAGGCCCGAGGTGGCCACGCCACCGGCGTTGCTGGCCTTGCCCGGTGCGTACAGCACGCCCGCCTGCTCGAACAGCTTGGCTGCCTCGTTGGTCGAAGGCATGTTGGCGCCTTCAGCCACGCACAGCACGCCGTTCTTGATGAGGGTGTTGGCGTCGTTCTCGTCCAGTTCGTTCTGCGTAGCGCAGGGCAGAGCCACGTCCACCTTGACATGCCAGGGACGCACGCCGGCTTCGAACTTCACACCGGTGCGGGCGGCGTAGTCGCTCACGCGGCCGTAATGGTGGTTCTTTACGTCCATCAGGATGGCCAGCTTCTCGGGGGTGAAGCCGTCTTCGTCGATGATGGTGCCGCTGGAGTCCGACACGGTGATGACCTTGGCGCCGAGTTGCATGGCCTTTTCCACGGCGTACTGGGCCACGTTGCCCGAGCCGGACACGGACACGCGCAGGCCGTCGAAGCTGCGGCCGCGGGTCTTGAGCATCTCGTCGGCGAAGTACACCGTGCCGTAGCCGGTGGCCTCGGGGCGGATCAGCGAGCCGCCGAAGGCCAGGCCCTTGCCCGTGAACACGCTGGCGGCGTTGTTGGCCAGTTTCTTGTACATGCCGGCCATGAAGCCGACCTCACGGCCGCCCACGCCGATATCACCCGCGGGCACGTCGGTGTCGGGACCCACATGGCGGAACAGCTCCGTCACGAAGGCCTGGCAAAAGCGCATGACTTCGGCCGGGCTCTTGCCCTTGGGGTCGAAGTCCGAGCCGCCCTTGCCGCCGCCCATGGGCAGCGTGGTCAGGGCGTTCTTGAAGGTTTGCTCGAAGGCCAGGAACTTCAGCACCGACAGGTTTACCGAGGGGTGAAAGCGCAGGCCGCCCTTGTAAGGGCCGATCGCCATGCTGTGCTGGATGCGGTAGCCGCGGTTGATATGCACATTGCCGTGATCGTCGAACCAGGACACGCGGAACATCACCACCCGCTCGGGCTCCACCAGGCGCTCCAGCAGGCCTTGCTCGGCATAGCGCGGGTTCTTTTCGATGAACGGCCACAGGCTTTCCATGACCTCGGTCACGGCTTGCAGGTATTCGGGCTGGCCGGGGTTGCGCTGTGCAACCTGTTCAAGGAAATGGCCCACGGATTGGTGCTTCATAAGGACTTTCTGCTCAAGGGAAATTAGCGATGCGGCAATGCAGCATCGAATTATGTCAAAAAGACATGTGGTTATGCACCATTTTGGATTTGATGCCCCGCAATGGGACAGGTTTTCGGGGTTGTCGTGCGTTGCTGGTGCGTTTTCTTGCGCGCTTTTGGTGCGAAGTCGGCGGCGAATGCCCTGTTGCGCGGGATTGCGCAACGGTTTGACAGGGGCACGGCTGCGCCGTCCTGGGCACCGCCAAAGCAGCGCTGGCAGTGCAAGGCAGTCGGGGGAGAAGGGAATGCCGCTGGGTGGTAGCGGCGTGAGAGGGTGTGTGGATGCGCTCAGCGCCCGCGCAGGAACAGCGCGTCCAGCTCTTTCATGCTGAGCTGGCGCCAGGTGGGGCGGCCGTGGTTGCACTGGTCGGAGCGATCGGTGACTTCCATCTGGCGCAGCAGGGCGTTCATCTCGTCCAGCGTCAACCGGCGATTGGCCCGCACGGCGCCATGGCAGGCCATGGTGGCAAGGATCTCGCTCTGCGCGCGCTGCACCACGGTGCTGGCGTCATGGGTGGCCAGCTCGGCCAGCACGCTGCGCGCCAGCTCCACGGGGTTGCCCTGGGCCAGCGTCGTGGGCACGGCGCGCACGGCCAGGGTGCGCGGCGAGAACGGCACGACCTCCAGTCCCAGCAGGGCCAACGTGTCGGCATGCGCCTCGGCGGTCGCCACCTCTTCGGGGGTGGCGGCAAAGGTGGCGGGGATGAGCAGTGGCTGGCTGGCGATGCGTGCACCTTGGTCCACCTGGGCCTTGAGCCGCTCGTACACGATGCGTTCGTGCGCCGCATGCATGTCCACCACCACCAAGCCTTGTGCGCTTTCGGCCAGGATATACACGCCATGGACCTGCGCCACGGCGCGGCCCAGCGGCCAGGTGTGTGCATCCTCGACGTGCGCAGTCGCCATGTCGACGGCAGCTAGTGGAGCCGCGCTGGCGGGCGAGAAGGACGGCGCCGTGGGCGTGCCTGGAGCGACCGGTGCCATGGCGGTGATTGCCGGCATACCGGGCGGTGGCGCAGCCGTGGATGTGCCCCATAGAGCTTGCAGGTCAGAGACCTTGTGGCCTGCGCGCTCTTCAAATTTGATAGCTGCTTGCGCTTGCCAATAGGGGGGATGAGCCGGGTTTCTATCTGAATCGCCCACGGATGGAGCGGCAGGCGCTACAGAAGTTGAAGCGGCGGCAGCCGCCAGCGCCTGCGCGCGCGGCGCCGCCAGAGCGTTCTCCACCGCGTGGCGCACGGCCTGGTGCACCTCGCGGCTGTCGCGAAAACGCACCTCGATCTTGGTCGGGTGCACGTTCACGTCCACACGCTGCGGGTCGATCTGTACGTATAGCGCGTACACCGGCTGCTTGTGGCCGTGCAGCACGTCCTCGTAGGCGCTGCGCGCAGCGTGCGTGAGCACCTTGTCGCGCACGAAGCGGCCGTTCACGTAGCAGAACTGCTGGTCTGCACGCGAACGGGCGGCATCGGGCAGCCCGGCGCGGCCCGTCACCGTGACCGCGCCCAGGCGCAGGTGTACGGGTACGGAGTCGCGAATGAAGTCCTCGCCCAGCACGTCGCTCAGGCGCTGCTGCAGGGCCTGCTGGCGTTCGCCCTCGTCCGCAGTGGCAGCGGGAGCCAGGGTGGCGCGCCACTGCTCCACCAGCTTGCCTTCGTGCCAGATGGCAAAGCCCACATCGGGCCGCGCCAGCGCATGGCGGCGCACGGCCTCGATGCAGTGGGCGAGCTCGGTCGCGTCGGTCTTGAGGAACTTGCGCCGCGCGGGCGTGGAGAAGAACAGCTCCTTGACCTCCACGGTCGTGCCACGGCTGCGTGCCGCGGGGCGCAGTTCGCCGCTGCGCGCATCCAGCAGAAAGGCGCTGGCCTGCTGAGCGGTGCGCGACAGCAGCGCCATCTCGGACACCGACGCGATGGCGGCCAGCGCCTCGCCGCGAAAACCCATGGTGGCGACCGATTCCAGGTCGTGCAGGTTGGTGATCTTGCTCGTGGCGTGGCGGCGCAGGGCCACCGGCAGCTCATCCTGCGGGATGCCGCTGCCGTCGTCCTCCACGGCGATCAGGCGCACGCCGCCGGCCAGCAGGCGCACGGTGATCTGGGTGGCGCCCGCATCCAGGGCGTTGTCCACCAGCTCGCGCACGGCAGAGGCGGGGCGCTCCACCACTTCGCCCGCGGCGATCTGGCTGATGAGCTCGTCGGGCAGGTCGCGAATCGGGCGCCGGGGCGCGGGGGCGAGGGCGGTGTCGGAAGGCTGTGCGGTCACGCGGGGATTTTAGGTGGCGATGCGACCGCGGGTGCTGTAAGGGTCAGTGGCGGTGGCGGTAGCCGCGGTCGTTGTTGCGGCCGACCTCGTTACCGATCAGCGCGCCGGCAGCGGCGCCGCCCACGGTACCCAGCGTGGAGCCGAACACCGCGCTGCCCACCAGGCCGCCGGCCACGGCGCCGACGCCCGTGCCGATCTGTGCGTTGCTGGGCCGGTGGGCGCAGCCGCCCAGTGCAAGGGCGCCCGTGAGCAGTGCGGCAGTGGCGATCAGGCGGCTGTGGCGGAGGACGGTCATGGCGGTTCCTTTCGGGGAGATGGTCTTGTAATGAGGTGCGGCGCGGTGCGCACGCCGTGGGTGCACTATGGCGCGGCCGTGTGAAGTGTGCCCCGCGGTTTGTTTGCCAATTGCCAACAAGTGTGAGCAATTGCCAATGGTGGTGTGGTGCAACCAGGGGCATTGGGGGCGCGGGTACATTACGGCGCACTTCGCCAACGGGAGGTTTGTGTTTTGGAAGTCTTTGCGTTCCTGATCGATTTCATCCTGCATGTGGACAAGCATCTCGCCGCCTTCGTGGCCAGCTATGGCCCCTGGGTGTACGCGCTGCTGTTCATCATCGTGTTCGTGGAGACGGGCGTAGTGGTCATGCCCTTTCTGCCGGGTGACTCGCTGCTGTTCGTGGTGGGGGCGCTCAGCGGTGCAGGGCTGATGAACTTCCCGCTGGCCTGCGCGGTTCTACTGGCTGCGGCGATCCTGGGCGACCAGTGCAACTACAGCATCGGGCGCTATTTCGGACCCAAGGTATTCCAGTGGGAAAGCTCGCGCTGGTTCAACAAGAAGGCCTTCGACCAGGCCCATGCGTTCTATGAACGCTATGGCGGCATCACCATCGTGCTGGCGCGCTTCATGCCCTTCATCCGCACGTTCGCTCCCTTCGTGGGCGGCGTGGCGGCCATGGGGCGGGGCAAGTTCACGGCCTACAACGTCGGTGGTGCAGTACTGTGGGTCGTGGGCATCTGCACGGCGGGGTACTTCTTTGGAAACATGGCCTGGGTGCAGCGGCATCTGGACAAGATCATCTGGGCCATGATCTTCATCCCCGGCCTGATTGCCATCTTTGGCGCATGGCGCGCCGGGCGCAAGGCTCAAGGAACTGCGGTTGCTATTGAATAGATAGCTCGTAACGCTTATTAGAAAAGCGTTAGAGCCATATTCCATATAAAAAGCCACCGCCTCGCGAGAGGGGTGGCGTTCTGCATGGTGAGGCGCTCAGGCGGGCCGTCAACGGCGGCGATCGCGGTCCCGGTCCTCACCCAGTTCGTGGCCGATCAGCGCGCCAGCGGCGGCGCCGCCAATGGTGGCGGCCGTGCCGCCCACGGCGCTACCGAGTGCGCCGCCAGCCACGGCGCCGACACCGGTGCCGATCTGGGCGTTGGTGGGATTGGACGAGCAGCCCACCAGGCCCAGGGCGGCTGCGCAGGCGGCGGCGGAGAGAAGGTGGCGGTATTGCATGGTGGCTCCTTATGGTCAACAGACCCCGGTGTGGGGCCGTGACTCAACTGTCACCCCGCCGGCCCGGCGCCGGTGTAGGCCCGTCTTGCCGGCGCGTGTAGGACGCGGCGGCCCTCGGCCCTAAACCGGCACGAGACAGATCGTCACCAGCAGCGAGGCGTCCTGCAGCGCCCGCAGCACATGCGGAATGCGCGGCACCAGGTGCAGGAAGTCGCCCTCGCGCAGGGTATGCGACTGCGCGCCGGCCTGGAAAAGCACCTCGCCCTCCAGGCACAGCAGCGTGATTTCGCCCGGTGCGTCGTGCTGGTGCTGCTCTTTACCGGCGGGCAGCACCACGCGGATCACTTCCAGCTGGCCGGCCTTGATGAGGGCGCAGGTGGGGGTGCCGTGCAGGCGCGGCCCCAGGGGCCGGAGGCTGACGACTTCGCAGGACTGGGCGTGGGGCAGTGCCATGGCGGTCTCCTGGCCGCCGGCACGGCCGCGCTGCTCAGACGGTGCGGCTGCGCGCCAGCGGCGGGTTTTTCGCGAAGTATCGGACGATGCCGCGCATCAGCGCGTCGGCCAACTGCTCTTGATACGCGGCGGACCGCAGCTTGGACTCTTCCTCGGGGTTGCTGATGAAGGCCGTCTCCACCAGCACGCTGGGAATGTCGGGCGCCTTGAGCACGGCAAAGCCAGCCTGCTCCACGCGCGGCTTGTGCAGCTTGGCCATGCCGCCGATCTCGCCCAGCAGCACGCTGCCGAGCTTCAGGCTGTCGTTGATCTGCGCCGTGGTGCTCATGTCCAGCAGCGCGCGCTGCACATGGCGGTCCTGCTGAGCGCCCAGGTTCACGCCGCCGATCAGGTCGGCCTCGTTCTCCTTGTTGGCCAGCCAGCGCGCGGCGGAGCTGGACGCGCCGCCCTGGCTCAGCGCGAACACGCTGGCGCCGCGTGCCGACGGGGTGGTGAAGGCGTCGGCGTGGATGGACACGAACAGGTCCGCCTGCACGCGGCGCGCCTTGTCGACGCGCGCCGCCAGCGGCACGAAGAAGTCACCGTCGCGCGTGAGAAAGGCGCGCATGGGGTTGCCGCCCACCTGCGTGGCATTGATGCGGTCGCGCAGCAGGTGCGCCACTTTCAGCACCACGTCCTTTTCGCGCGTGCCGCGCGGGCCGATGGCGCCCGGGTCTTCGCCGCCGTGGCCGGGGTCCAGCGCGATGATGATGAGGCGGTCGGTGGAATACGCCGCGCGGGCCGTCGTGGGCGGGGTGGCGGGCGCGGCAGGGCGCGCCGGGGCGGCGGGTGCCGGCGCCACGGGTGCGGTTGCCACCGCCGTGCCCGGCACGGGCAGGGCAGGGGGCATGGCCTGCGGTGCGGAATGCCGTGCGATCAGGTCACCCAGCGGGTCCGTCAATGGGGGAGCCGCCATGGCGCGCCCTGTACCCGCGCTGCCGGGCAGCGGCGCGGTGGCGTCACGCAGCCGCTCGGCGATCAGCGCCTCCAGCGGGTCGGGCGGCTGCGCGGGATACAGGTCGAACACCAGCCGGTGCTGGTACGCGGCCACGGGCTGCAGCGTGAAGACCTGCGGCCGCGCCGCCTGCTTCAGGTCCACCACCAGGCGCACCACGCCGGGCGCGTTCTGGCCCACGCGGATGCCGGCGATGTTGGGGTCGTCTGCGCGCACCTTGGCGACCAGTTCGCGCAGCGAGGGGTTGAGGTCGATACCCTCGATGTCCACTGCCAGGCGCGGCGGCGTGTCCACGAAGGTCTGGCGGGCCGTGAGCGCGCGGTCCGATTCGATGGTCACCCGTGAATAGTCGGGCGCGGGCCAGACACGCACCGCGACGATGGTGGCGCCGCGCGCGATCTGCTGCGTGCCCAGCAGCAGTACCAGGCTACCCGCGCGCAGAAGAGTGCGGCGGCTGTGAAGGGGGGAAGGGCGGCGGGCATCGCTCATGGGGTGTCCAGTCCTTGCAGTATGGCGCTGCCATGGGGCGTGTGGGCTCGCAGCGTCACGTGCCGGGCTGAATCATCCTCCGCTTCAATGTGAATAGCAATATCCGCAGGCGGGATGAGGGTTCCTGCATGGCCAGGCCACTCGGCCAGCTTCAGGCCGGGGCTAGCGAAGATGTCGCGAAAGCCTGCGTCTTCCCACTCGCGCGGGTCGCTGAAGCGGTAGAAGTCGAAGTGCCAGATGTTCAGTCCTGGTGCCTGGTGCGGCTCGACCACGGCGTAGGTGGGGCTCTTGACGCGCCCCTGCACGCCCAGGGCGCGCAGCAGGTGGCGCACCAGCGTAGTCTTGCCCGCACCCAGGTCGCCATGCAGGGCGATGAAGGCATTGCGCAGGCCGGGCTGCGCGGCCAGGCGCACGGCGAAGCGTGCCGTGTCCTCCTCGTCCTTCCATTGCAGCGACAGGCAGTGCGGCGTTTCTACAATCGGGTGTTGATGGTGTGCAGCAGTCAACTCGTTCCTCAAATACAAGGCTGGGCCCGCGAGCTGGGATTTTCCCAAATCAAGGTGGCCGGCGTGGACTTGTCCTCCGCCGAGCCCGGATTGATGCAATGGCTGGCCCAAGGGTTCCATGGCGAGATGCATTACATGGCGGCGCATGGCCTGAAGCGTGCCCGCCCGGCGGAACTGGTGCCCGGCACCGTGAGCGTGATCACCGCGCGCATGGACTACCTGCCGCGCGCGATGGCGCTGGATGCCCCCGAAGGCTGGCAGGCCATTGAACTTGGCCGGCTGGCGCGACCCACCGAGGCGGTGGTTTCCGTCTACGCCCGGGGACGCGACTACCACAAGGTGCTGCGCGCGCGGCTGCAAAAGCTCAGCGACCGTGTCGCCGAGGCAGTAGGGCCCTTTGGCCACCGCGTGTTCACCGACTCGGCGCCGGTACTGGAGGCTGAGCTTGCGCGCCGCAGCGGCCAGGGTTGGCGCGGCAAGCACACACTGGTGCTGAGCCGCGAGGCCGGCTCGATGTTCTTTCTGGGCGAGATCTATGTGGACATGCCCCTTGAACCCACCGAGCCCGTCACGCACCACTGCGGCAGTTGCCAGGCATGTATCGACGTCTGCCCCACGCAGGCCATCATCGCGCCGTACCGCCTGGATGCGCGCCGCTGCATCTCCTACCTCACCATCGAGCACGCCGGGCCCATTCCGCTGGAGTTGCGTCCGCTCATGGGCAACCGCATCTATGGCTGCGACGATTGCCAGCTCATCTGCCCGTGGAACAAGTTCGCGCAGACCAGCAGCCTGCCCGATTTCGATGTGCGTGCGGGGCTGGTGGGGCAGCAGCTCGTGCATCTGTTTACGTGGGACGAGGAGACCTTCCTGCGCATGACCGAGGGCGGCCCGATCCGTCGCATCGGCCATGAGCGCTGGCTGCGCAACATCGCCGTGGCGCTGGGCAACGCGTTGCGCGCGACCCGCGACCCTGTCGTTCGCGCCGCGCTGGCTGCGCGTGCCAATGACCCGAGCCCGCTGGTGCGCGAGCATGTGGCCTGGGCGCTGGCACAGGAAAATGAATAAAAATGGCCTGCAACGCTTGCAGAACAAGCGCGAGTAGCTATTAATTAAATAGCGTCAACGCAACAAGCCCAGCGCGAAGGGCAGGCTCACCACCCCCAGCACGGTGGACAGCGTGACCAGGCCTGCGACATACGCGCCGTTGTAGCCCATGCGTGCGGCGAGTACATAGCAGGTGGATGCGGTGGACACGGCGCAGAACGCCATCAGCACCGAGGTCTGCGTGGCGTCCAGCCCCAGCAGATGCGCGAACCCCCAGGCGATCAGCGGCTGTGCCAGGTGGCGAATGGTCAGCACCGACGCAGACAGCAGCTTGCTGCGCGTGAGCAGGCCGAACTGCATGCCCGCGCCCGCCGCCATGAGCCCCAGCGCCAGCGACGCGGCGCTGATGCGACCCACCGTGGGCTCCAGCCACGGCGGGATGCGAAAGCCCAGCAGGTTGGCCGCCAGCCCCGTCGCCGTGGCGATGATCAGCGGGTTGCGCAGCAGTTCGCGCACGAAGCCCTGCTGGCCGCCGCGCGCCATGGGCCACACGGCGGCCACGTTCAGCAGCGGTACGCACACGCCAATCAGCACCGCCACCATGAGCAGGCCCTGCGCACCCGCCAGGCGCTCGGCCAGGGCCAGCACGATGAAGGAGTTGAAACGGAAGGCCACCTGCGCCGCCGCCGCGTGGTCGCGCCGGTCGATGTGCCTGCCCAGCCAAGGCAGGTGCGGCAGGCTGTAGGCCAGCACCACGCCGCACAGGCCCGTGCCCACGCCAGCCACCACCAGGCCGGTGGCCTCGCCCACGTTGATGGGGCTCTTGACGATGGACTGGAACAGCAGCACCGGGAACAGCAGGTAATACACCAGGCTTTCCACCGGCTGCCAGACGGAGCGGTTGAGGGGCGTGTAGCGGCACAGCAGGTAGCCGAACAGGATCAGCGAGAAATCCGGGAGAAGAAGCTGCGCGTAACTCACGGCGCGCAGCATACCGTGGCGCTGTAGGCCGGCGGCGCGAATGATTGGGGAAACTCCCAACAAATCAGCGCGGCGCCCGCGGTGGTCAAAGCGGCATGGCACCGTAGGATCGCCGCCTACCCCCCGTTTTTTCCACCAAACACAATTTGATGAGGAGATTTCGCATGCAACGTCGCAACCTGCTGGCTTTGGTGCTGGCGGCCACCGCGGGCACCGCCTTCGCCCAGGGCTACCCCAACAAGCCCGTCAAGCTGCTGGTGCCCTTCGCGCCCGGCGGCACCACCGACATCATCGCCCGCGTGATCGCCGACCCACTGTCGCGCGCGCTCGGCCAGTCGGTGGTGGTGGAGAACCGGGGGGGCGGCGGCGGCGTGATTGGCGCGCAGGAAACGGCGCGCGCAGCGCCCGATGGGTACAACCTGGGCGTGGCCACCGTGTCCACCACGGCGGCCAATCCGGCCATCAACTCCAAGATCCCGTACAACCCGATCACGGACTTCACGCCCATCATCAACATCGCGGCCACGCCCAACATCATCGCGGTGCACCCCAGCTTCCCGGCCAAGGACTACAAGTCCTTCCTGGCGGAGATCCAGAAGAACCCAGGCAAGTACTCGTACGCGTCCTCGGGCACAGGCGGCATCGGCCACCTGCTGATGGAGTTGTACAAGAGCCTCACCAACAGCTTCGTCACGCACATTCCCTACCGCGGCGCGGGTCCGGCCCTCAACGACACCGTGGCGGGTCAGGTGCCCATCATCTTCGACAACCTGCCCTCGGCGCTGCCCTTCATCAAGAGCGGCAAGCTCGTGCCCATCGTGGTGTCCGCGCCGCAGCGCGTGGCGGCACTGCCCAATGTGCCCACGTTCAAGGAAGTGGGCCTGGAGCCGGTGAACCGCATGGCCTACTACGGCATTCTGGGTCCCAAGAACCTGCCCAAGGACGTGGTGGACAAGATCAACGGCGGCGTGAAGAAGGCGCTGGAAGATGCCGCCGTGCGCAAGCGCATCGAGGACACCGACTCGATCATCGTCGCCAACACGCCCGAGCAGTTCGCCGAGCAGATCAAGGCCGAGTTCGCCGTGTACAAGCAGGTGGTGCAAAAGCAGAAGCTCACGCTGGAATAAGCGCGTCCCCAGCCCTCTGAAAAACGCCCGCCTGCCGCGGGCGTTTTTTGATGCTATGGTTTTCGCCATGTTGCCCGACAGCCAGAACGCCATAGACCCCTTCATCGACGCCCTGTGGCTGGAGGACGGCCTGTCGCGCAACACGCTGGCCGCCTACCGCCGGGACCTCACGCTGTATGCCCAATGGCTGGCGCAGCAGAGCCCTCCGCTGGCGCTGGATGCCACGGCCGAGCACCACCTGCAGGGCTACTTCGCTGCCCGCCACGCGCAGACGCGCGCCACGTCGGCCAACCGCCGCCTCACCGTGCTGCGGCGCTACTTCCACTGGGCATTGCGCGAGCGGCGCATCGCAGCCGACCCCACAGTGCGCCTGCAAGCCGCGCGCCAGCCGCTGCGCGTGCCCAAGACGCTGACGCAGGCGCAGGTGGAGGCCCTGCTGCATGCGCCGGACGATGCCACGCCGCTGGGCCTGCGCGACCGCACCATGTTGGAGCTGATGTACGCGAGCGGCCTGCGCGTGAGCGAGCTGGTCACGCTGAAAACCTTCCACCTGGGGTTGGCCGAAGGCGTGCTGCGCGTCATGGGCAAGGGCGGCAAGGAGCGGCTGGTGCCCTTTGGCGAAGAGGCGCACCGCTGGCTGCAGCGCTACCTGGCCGAGGGGCGTGGCGCCATCCTGGGCGGGCAACAAACGGATGACCTGTTCGTCACGCAGCGCGGCGCGGCCATGTCGCGCGTGATGTTCTGGGTCATCGTCAAGAAATGCGCGCAGGCTGCGGGCATTACCGCGCCGCTGTCGCCCCACACGCTGCGCCATGCGTTTGCCACGCACCTGTTGAACCACGGTGCGGACCTGCGCGTGGTGCAACTGCTGCTGGGCCACGCCGACATTTCCACCACCACCATCTACACCCACGTGGCGCGCGAGCGGCTGAAGGCGCTGCATGCGCAGCACCATCCGCGCGGTTGAAGGGGCATGACGCGGAGTGCCGGCGGACAGCGGCAAACGGGTGAAAAATCGCGCTCTTTCTTGAAACTCTGGAGTTGCAATGACAGATTCCGTGCGCCGTCGCGTGCTGGCCTCCCTCGCGCTGGCTGCCGCGCTGCCCCTGGGCGCGCAGGCCCAGACTTGGCCCGCCAAGCCCATCCGCATCATCGTGGCCTATCCCGCGGGCGGCGTCAGCGACGTGGTCGCCCGCGCGTTGGGCGACAAACTGTCCGAACGCCTGGGCACGCCCGTGGTGGTGGAGAACAAGGCCGGCGCGGGCGGCACCATCGGCATGGACGCGGTGGCCAAGGCGGCGCCGGATGGTTACACGCTGGGCTTCTCGGCGATCAGCCCGCTGGTGCTCAACCCGCACCTGGGCACGCCGCCGTACGACGCAACGCGCGACATCGTGCCCGTGGCCAGCGTGATGTACTCGCCCGTGCTGTTGTTGGGCACGCAGGCCGCCAAGGAGCGTGACTTCCGCAGCCTGCTGGCGACCGCCAAGGCGCAGCCGGGCCAGGTGCGATGGGCCACATCGGGGCTGGCGTCGCTGGGCCACATCATGCTGGAACACATCATGCAGGGCAGCGGTGTGCAGATCACGCACGTGCCCTACAAGGGCGGCGGGCAACAACTGAACGATGCGCTTTCGGGTCAGTTCGAGGTGCTGTCCACCAACGCCGGCCCGGCCGTGATGCAGCAGATCAAGGCGGGCAAGCTGCACCCGCTGGCCGTGGGTGCGCCCGCGCGGCTGAACACCCTGCCGAACGTGCCCACGCTGGGCGAACTGGGCCTGCCCGCGGCCAACCTGAATTCGGTGTTCGGCATGTTCGCGCCAGCGGGCGTGCCGGCCGCGGTGCTGGAGCGCTTGAATGCCGAGATCAACCGCGCGCTGGCGCTGCCCGACATCCAGGCGCGCCTGGAGGCTTCGGACAACGTGCCCACGGGCGGCAGCGCCGAGGCATTTCGCCGGCAGATCGCGGCGGAGTCGCAGAGCAACGCGCGCATCATCCGCGCCGCCAACATCCGCCTGAACTGACGGCTGCCCCGTGCGCGCGCCGGCCGGCCCGCGCACAGGGGGCATCGGGTTTATTCGTCGGCCGTCAGGCTCTCGGCCCAGGCCAGGGCCTGCAGGTGGGCCCAGTTGACCTGGCGGTTGGACAGGTGCAGCGCCTCGGCCGTGCGCGCGAAAGCCTCGTCGTCACCGCTTTCGCAGGCCTTGGTGAGTTCGAGGAAGGGGGCGAACACGCCCTTGTTGTGCAGCAGTGCGTCAAGCACCGGCTGGGGCAGGGCCACCGTTTCCAGGGCGCGCTCCAGCGGCACGCCCAGCATCGCGTCCAGCAGCGAGAAGACCCCCACCACGAAGGCGTTGTCGCATTCCTCGGGGGGCAGCAGCTCGGCGGCCAGCAGTTCCATGAGGCGGCCGCGCACCACGGCCGTCTGGCCCACGGCGGGCGGCGAGCCGCTGGCGCGCGAGGTCGTCATCAACAGTGCCGCCCAGCGGAACAGCTTCTTCAGGCCCAGGATCATCACCGCGTGACGGAACGAGGTCACCTCGCACGACAGGCCGAAGCCCGAGGAATTGATGAAACGCAGCAGGTTGAAGGACAGCGTGGGGTCCTTCTTGAGCAGCTCCTCGATCTCTCCGGTGCTGGCCTGCTGGCGCACCAGGTTGATGAGCTGGATGATGGTCGCCTGCGAGGGACGGATGGTTTGCGCCTTGACCAGCGAGGGCTGTGCGAACCAGTAGCCCTGGAACAGCTTCACGCCCAGCGAAGCCATGCGCTGGTACTGTTCGGCCGTTTCTACCTTCTCGGCCACCAGGGTGGCCTGCGAGTGGGCTTGGGCGAACTTCACGAGCGGCTCGGCGAGCTCCGGCTTGAAGGCCTGCATGTCCAGCTTGATGAACGAGGCCAGAGGCACCCAGCTGCTGTAGGCGCGCCGCAGTACGTCCTGGCTGAAGGCCAGCCGAAAGCCGCGCGTGCGCACCGCTTGCAGCGTGGGGATGTACTGCTCGATCTGCTCGGCCGTGGCCTGGGCGCCGAGTGTGGGTACTTCCAGCACCACTTTTTCAGGGTGGATCAGCTCCAGGTGTCCGCCGGCCAGGCTGTCGTGCGTGCAATTGATGAAGACGGTTTTCTTGCCCACCAGCGCCTCGGAGCCCGCATACGACAGCGCGTTGAACAGCAGCGCCGCATCGCTGGCGGCGGTGTGCGCGTCCGCGGCGGTGGACCGGTCGAACAGTTCGTAGCCAAAGACGGTGCGCTGTTCGTCCAGGATGGCCTGTCGTGCGATGACGACCTGGTTCTGCGCCTCGGTGGCCTCGGGTGACGGCTGGGCGGAATCGGCGGGGAGCTGTGCGGCGGTGTCTGGAAGGCTCGACATGGATGGCGTGGGAAGTTCGTTGGATTCTAGGAGGTCGGCGCGGCAGTGGCTCAGGCGGGCGCCATCTGGTCCGCCCAGGCCAGGGCTTGCAAGTGGGCCCAGTTGATCTGCTGGTTCGTCAGGTGGAGCGATTGGGCGATCTGGTCGAAGGTGTGGTCGTCGCTGGTCTCGCAGGCTTCGGCCAGTGTCAGCAGCTGGCCGTACACGTTGCTGCGTTGTAGCAGGGCAGTGGACAGCTCTTCGGGCAGGTTGAGCAGCCCCACGGCGGAGGCCAGCGGCATGCCGAGCATCTGGTCCAGCATGGAGAAGATGCCGATCACGAACGCCTGGTCGGCTTCTTCGGCGGGCAGAAATTCCTGGGCCAGCAGTTCCATGAGGCGGCCGCGCACCACGGCCGTCTGCCCCACGGCCGGGGGCGTACCGCCGCTGCGCACCGCCGTGAGCAGCAGGGCGGCCCAGCGGAACAGCTTCTTGAGTCCCAGCAGCAGCACCGCCTGGCGAAAGGAGGTGATCTCGCGCGTCATGCCCAGCCCCGCGGAGTTGATCAGGCGCATCAGGTTGAAGGCCAGCCCAGCATCCTTTTTGAGGACCTCTTCGATCTCGTCGGTACTGGCCTGGCTGCGCACCAGGTTGAGCAGCTGCACGATGCTCGCCTGGCCGGGGGTGAGCAGTTTGGCCTCCACCAGCGTGGGACGCGAGAACCAGTAGCCCTGGAACATTTCCACGCCCATGGACGACACCATGTCGTACTGTTGCGCGGTTTCGAGCTTTTCCGCGATCAGTTCGGCCTGGGAATGGCGCCCCGCGTAGTTGATCAGCACCGCGAGCTGGTCGCGCGCAAGCACCGACATGTCGAGTTTGATGTAGTCGGCCAGCGGCAGCCAGGGCGCGTAGGTGGACTCCAGCACCGTGTGGTTGAAGGCGAGGTGAAAGCCGCGGCTGCGCAGCGCCTGCAAGATGGGAAGCCGCGCATGCACCTCGGCCGCGGCCACGTGGCCCAGCGGAGGGATCTCCAGCACCACTTTGTCGGGGTTCACCAGTTCCAGGTGCCCGCCCGTCAGGCTTTCGTGGGTGCAGTTCACGAAAATCAGCATCTTGCCCACCAGCTCTTCGGTGCCCGCATGCGACAGCGCGGTGAAGACCAGGATCACGTCGCTGGCGGCCGTGTGGCCGACGGTGGAGCGCGAGCGGTTGAAGAGTTCGTAGCCGACGACCGCCTGCTGGCCGTTCATGATGGCCTGCCGGGCGATCATGGAGCCGGTGCTGCCAGCCTGGGAGGCGCCGGCCGCCGAGGGAGAAGCGGGAGGTGTGGGGTTCGTCATGGAATGCCTGGGCGTGTGCGGGATACCGGGCGATGCGGATGCCGCCGCAGGCGCGAGGGCTGGCGGCAGCGGCGTGGCGTATCGCTGCTGGCATTGTAGGGAAGAACCCCCGATGGCTGGGGAATGGCAGTGCGGCTGGAGGCGATTCAGCCGTGCTGCAGCCAGCGCATCTCCGCCTCGCTGAAACCGGCGGCGCGGCGTGCCGCCTCGTTCAGCGGCGGCTTCGGGCGGGGGGCTTCGTAACGCTGGACCAGCGCGGCGTAGTGCGCCACGGGGTCCAGTCCGGCGCGCGTGCACAGCCAGCCGTACCAGTGGTTGCCGATGGCCACGTGGCCCACTTCCTCGCGCAGGATGGTGTCCAGGATCGCCACGGCGGCCAGCGCGTCCGGTGTACCGACCTGGCGCAGCTTGTGCTGGATCAGCGGCGTGGCGTCCAGTCCGCGCGCCTCCAGGGTGCGCGGCACCAGGGCCATGCGCGCCACGATGTCGTCGGCCGTCTTCTCGCACATGCTCCACAGGCCCTGGTGCGCGGGAAAGTCGCCATAGTCATGGTGCAGTTGCCGGCGCAGGTGGTCACGCAGCAGGCGAAAGTGCTTCGCCTCCTCGGCCGCCACGCGCAGCCAGTCGCGGTAGAACGTCTCGGGCATGCCCGCAAAGCGCCAGATGGCGTCCAGCGCGAGGTTGATGGCGTTGAACTCGATATGGGCGATGGCGTGGATCAGCACCGCGCGCCCCTCGGGCGTGGCGGGCGAGCGGCGTGCCACGGCGGTGTGGTGCAGCAACTGCGGCCGCGCGGGGCGGCCGGGCAGGGTGTCGGCGGGCGGGGCGGTGAGACGCGTTTCTTTCGCTATTGAAATGCGAGCTGCTTGCGCATACATATCCAGCGCTGCGGCCGATTTTTCTTCAGGGTCGCAGAGGCGCAAGACCTCCAGGGCACGTTGGCGAAGCTCCATCCCTACAATTCTAGGTTCCCCCTACACAAACAACGGAGACAGACAAGCGATGGCGATTTATGAACTCGACGGCGTGGCGCCGCAGGTAGCCGCATCGGCCTGGGTGGCCGACAGTGGCCAGGTGATGGGCGACGTGGTGCTGGGCGAGGACGCCAGCGTATGGTTCGGCACCGTGGTGCGTGGCGACACGGCGCGCATCACCATCGGCGCGGGCACCAACGTGCAGGACGCGAGCGTGCTGCACGCCGACATCGGCCAGCCGCTGGTGATCGGTGAGCGCGTCACCGTGGGCCACCAGGTCATGCTGCATGGCTGCACCGTCGGGGATGAATCACTGATCGGCATTGGCGCCATCGTGCTCAACGGCGCGAAGATCGGCCGCAACTGCCTGGTGGGCGCCGGCTCGCTGGTCACCGAGGGCAAGGAGTTTCCTGACGGATCGATGATCCTGGGCAGTCCGGCCAAGGTGGTGCGCCAGCTCACGCCCGAGCAGATCGAAGGGCTGCGCCAGAGTGCGCGGCATTACATGGAAAACGCGCGCCGCTTCAAGGCGGGTCTGCGCAAGCTGGGGTAATAGCCCGGCCGTTGATTGACTGGAAATACTGCGTGTCCGAACTGCACAAGTTTTTGTTTGATGGCCTGCCCGTGCGCGGCATGATCGTGCGCCTGACCGACGCCTGGACAGAGCTGCTGCGCCGCCGCGCGGCCAACACCGAAACGGGGCCATACCCCGCGCCCGTGAGCGAGCTGCTGGGTGAGATGGCCGCCGCCGGCGTGCTGATGCAGTCGAACATCAAGTTCAACGGCGCGCTGGTGCTGCAGGTCTTTGGTGACGGCCCCGTCAAGCTGGCCGTGGCCGAGGTGCGGTCCGACCTGAGCCTGCGCGCCACCGCGTCGGTGTCGGGCGAACTGCCCGCGAACGCGGGCCTGCCGGACATGGTGAACGTGGGCGGCGGCGGGCGCTGCGCCATCACGCTGGACCCCAAGGACCGTCTGCCCGGCCAGCAGCCCTACCAGGGTGTGGTGCCGCTGTATGGCGATCACCAGGAAAAGCTGCACAAACTCAGCGACGTGCTGCAGCACTACATGCTGCAGTCCGAGCAGCTTGATACCACCCTGGTGCTGGCTGCCAACGACCAGGTGGCCGCGGGCGTGCTGATCCAGCGCATGCCCCTGAAGGGCGAGGCCAACCTGGCCGGCGGCCATGGGCGCGAGGACGAGGACCAGATCGGCCGCAACGAGGACTACAACCGTATCGCCACGCTGGCGAGCAGCCTCACGCGTGAGGAGCTGCTCACGCTGGACGTGGACACCATCCTGCGCCGCTTGTTCTGGGAGGAAAAACTGCTGCGCTTTGCGCCTCAGCAGGGCGATAGCGGCCCGCGCTTCGCGTGCTCCTGCAGCCGCGAGCGTGTGGGCAACATGCTGCGCAGCCTGGGCACGGAAGAGGTCGAGAGCATCCTGGAGGAGCGTGGCAACATCGAGGTGGGCTGCGAATACTGCGGCCAGCAGTACCACTTCGACCCGGTGGATGCCGCGCAGCTGTTCACCGATCCGCACAAGCAGCCGCCCGCGCCGTCGCGCATGCAGTGATCCAGGCGGCCGCTCTGGGCGGCTTTTGCGACCCAGCCTGCGCGCCGCGGCGCTGCAGGCGGTCGCGCTTCAACGAGCGTGAAGCGTCCGCCTCACGCCCCTGCACCCAGGCCGCGCAGCGCGGTGAACAGCCGGTGCTCGCACTGGGGCTCCACGCATTCTTCGCAACCCCAAGCGCGCAGCCGAGGACGGCTGGGTTCCGACTCCAATTCGGCTTCTGCGCTTGATGGGTAAGCGCGAGTAGCTATTAAATCAATAGCATTTAGTGCGTTGCGAAGTTGCGCCGCTGGCGGCCCGTACAGCACCTGATAGGCCGTGCCGGCCTGGGCCAGCGCGGCGCGCAGTTGCAGCTCGTGTGCATCGGGAAGGTCCAGTGCGCACAGCAGCGTGAGGTCCGCCGGCAGGGCCGGCAGATCGGGGCCGGCCAGCGCGACTGCGAGCGCGGGACAGTGCTGTGCGATGCCGTCGCGCAAGGCTGCACACGCGGGCGTGTGCGCACCCAGGATGGCGATGCGCACCGCCGTAGCGCCGGGCACGGGGCCGGGCGAGGGGCTCACTTGCGGGCCGGGGTGACGTGCACGTAGATCTCGCCGGGCTTGACCATGCCCAGTTCGCTGCGCGCCTTTTCCTCGACCATCTCCAGGCCGTCCTTCAGGTCCTGCACTTCGGCGGCCAGGCGCTCATTGGCCTGGCGCGCCTGCGCATTCGCCGCCTGCTGGGCGGCGATCTGCCGGCGCATGTCCTCTACATGGCCGACACTGCCGCGCCCGGTCCACAGCTGCGCGTGGATCCCCACGAGGAGCAGCAGCAGGGCGAGCGGAACGATGCGTGTGCCCATGGCGGGGCGCAGCGGTGCGGGTGGGCTTAGCGCAGGTTGTAGAACGCGGCGCGGCCGGGATAGAAGGCGATGTCGCCCAGGTCTTCTTCGATGCGCAGCAGCTGGTTGTACTTGGCGATGCGGTCGGAGCGCGAGAGCGAGCCGGTCTTGATCTGGCCGGCGTTGGTGCCCACGGCGATGTCGGCGATCGTCGAGTCCTCGGTCTCGCCCGAGCGGTGGCTGATCACGGCGGTGTAGCCGGCGCGCTTGGCCATCTCGATGGCGGCGAAGGTCTCGGTCAACGTGCCGATCTGGTTGATCTTGATGAGGATCGAGTTGGCGATGCGCTTGTCGATGCCTTCCTTCAGGATCTTGGTGTTGGTCACGAACAGGTCGTCGCCCACCAACTGCACGTTCTGGCCCAGGCGCTCGGTCAGGGTCTTCCAGCCGTCCCAGTCGCCTTCGGCCATGCCGTCTTCGATGGAGATGATGGGGTACTTGTCGCACCAGGTGGCGAGCATGTCGGTCCACTGCTGGGCCGTCAGGCGCAAGCCGCCTTCGCCTTCGAGCACGTACATGCCGTCCTTGTAGAACTCGCTGGCGGCGCAGTCCAGGCCCAGGGCGATCTGCTCGCCCGCGGTGTAGCCGGCGGCTTCAATCGCCTGCAGGATCAGCTGGATGGCGGCTTCGTGGTTTTCCACGGAAGGCGCAAAACCACCTTCGTCGCCCACGGCGGTGCTCATGCCCTTGTCGTGGATGATCTTCTTGAGCGCGTGGAACACCTCGGCGCCCCAGCGCACAGCCTCGCGGAAGCTCGGCGCGCCCACGGGGATGATCATGAACTCCTGCAGGTCCAGGCTGTTGTTGGCGTGCGCGCCGCCGTTGATGACGTTCATCATCGGCACGGGCAGCTGCATGCCACCCATGCCGCCGAGGTAGCGGTACAGGGGCAGGCCGGACTCTTCGGCGGCGGCGCGGGCCACGGCCATCGAGACGGCCAACATGGCGTTGGCGCCCAGGCGGCTCTTGTTGTCGGTGCCGTCCAGGTCGATCAGGGTCTTGTCCAAGAAGGCCTGCTCGGAGGCGTCCAGGCCCAGTACGGCCTCGCTGATCTCGGTGTTGATGTGCTCCACGGCCTTGAGCACGCCCTTGCCCAGGTAGCGGGCCTTGTCGCCGTCGCGCAGCTCGATGGCTTCGCGCGAGCCGGTGGACGCGCCCGAGGGCACGGCCGCGCGGCCCATCACGCCCGATTCCAGCAGCACGTCGCATTCGACGGTGGGATTGCCGCGGCTGTCCAGCACTTCGCGGCCTACGATGTCAACGATGGCACTCATGGGTTTCCTTTTGCGGGAGTTTTTAATCAAATTGGCCGCTAGCGCTTTTCCATCAAGCGCTGGCAGCTATCAAATAGGTAGCGTCAAAGGCCTTCGACGCACACCAGCCGCATGATGGCCGCGCCCTCGCGCGCCGCACGGGCCTTGCCGTATTCGGGCGAATGGTAGAACGCCTTGGCCGCCTCGAAGCTGGGGAACTTGGCGATCACCACACGCTCGGGCTGCCAGTCGCCCTCCATCACCTCCACCTGGCCGCCACGCACGCAGATCTCGGCGTTGTGCGCCGCGAAGGCGGCGGTGGACCACTTCTTGTATTCCTCGTACTGCGCGGGGTTGGTCACGCGGACGTTGGCGATGATGTAGCCGCTGGGCATGGTGTCAGGCTCCAAAGTTGTTTTCGAGAAAACCGTTCTTCTTGGTCACGTCGTCGAGCGCCACCAGCGTTTCAAGCAACGCGCGCATGTGCTTGAGCGGCACGGCGTTGGGGCCGTCCGACCAGGCCTCGGCGGGCTTGGGGTGCGTTTCCATGAACAGGCCCGCCACGCCGACGGCCACGCCGGCGCGGGCCAGCACGGGCACCATGTCGCGCGCGCCGCCGCTCACGGCGCCCAGGCCGCCGGGCTTCTGTACCGAGTGGGTCACGTCGAACACCACGGGCGCGCCGGAGTTGCGCATCTCGGCCAGGCTGGTCATGTCGGCCACGAGGTTGTTGTAGCCAAAGCTCACGCCGCGCTCGCAGGCCAGGAAGCGGTCTTCCGACAGGCCCACCTCGCGCGCGGCGGCGCGGGCCTTGTCGATGACGTTCTTCATGTCCCAGGGCGCAAGGAACTGGCCCTTCTTGATGTTCACCGGCTTGCCGCTTTGCGCCACGGCGCGGATGAAATCCGTCTGGCGGCACAGGAAGGCCGGGGTCTGCAGCACGTCGACCACGCTGGCCACTTCGGCCACGTGCGAGGTGTCGTGCACATCGGTCAGGATGGGCAGCTGCAGCTGGCGGCGCACTTCGTCCAGGATCTTCAAACCGGCATCCAGGCCGACACCGCGCTTGCTGGTGCCGGACGAGCGGTTGGCCTTGTCGAACGAGCCCTTGTAGATCAGCGGGATGCCCAGCGGCGCGCAGGCCTCCTTGAGTTGGCCGGCCACGTCGAGCGACATCTCCAGGCCTTCAATGGAGCAGGTGCCCGCGATCAGGAAGAAGCGATGTTGAAGGCCGACGTTGAATCCGCACAGCTGCATGGGCTTTCCTTCCAATCAGGCTTTCGCCGCTGGCTTCTGGTGTTCCACGGCCGCCTTGATGAAGGCGTTGAACAGCGGGTGGCCGCTCCAGGGCGTGGACTTGAACTCGGGGTGGAACTGCACGCCGATGTACCAGGGGTGAACGCTCTTGGGCAGCTCGACGATCTCGGTCAGGTGCTCACGCTGCGTGAGCGCCGAGATCACCAAGCCGGCGGTGCGCAGCTTGTCCAGGTACTGCACGTTGGCCTCGTAGCGGTGGCGGTGGCGCTCGGTCACCACGTCGCCGTAGATGCTGTGGGCCAGCGTTCCCGGCTGCACGTCGGAGGACTGCGCGCCCAGGCGCATGGTGCCGCCCAGGTCGGAGTTGGCATCGCGCGTCTTGATGGTGCCGTCCTCGTCCTTCCACTCGGTGATGAGGGCGATCACGGGGTGCTTGCAGTGTGCGTCGAACTCGGTGGAGTTGGCGCCCGCCAGGCCCGCCACATGGCGTGCATATTCGATGGTGGCCACCTGCATGCCCAGACAGATGCCCAGGTAGGGCACCTTGTGCTCGCGGGCATAGCGGGCGGTGGAGATCTTGCCCTCCACACCGCGGCTGCCGAAGCCGCCGGGCACCAGGATCGCGTCGTACTGCGCCAGCTGTTGCGCGGCGTTGTCGTCGGTGATGGTCTCGGAATCCAGGTGGGTGATCTTCACGCGCACATGGCTTTGCATGCCTGCATGCTTGAGCGCTTCGTTGACGGACTTGTAGGCGTCCGACAGTTCCACGTACTTGCCCACCATGGCGATCTGCACCTCGCCGCGCGGGTGCTCGGTCTCATACACCAGGTCGTCCCAGCGCTTGAGGTTGGCGGGCGGTGTGTTCAGGCGCAGCTTGTCGCAGATCAGTCCGTCCAGGCCCTGCTCGTGCAGCATGCGCGGCACCTTGTAGATGGTGTCCACGTCCCACATGGAGATCACGCCCCATTCGGCCACGTTGGTGAACAGGGAGATCTTCTCTTTCTCTTCCTCGGGCACGGCGTGCAGCGCGCGGCACAGCAGTGCGTCGGGCTGGATGCCGATCTCGCGCAGCTTCTGCACGGTGTGCTGCGTGGGCTTGGTTTTGAGTTCGCCGGCCGCGGCGATCCACGGCAGGTAGGTCAGGTGCACGAAGGCCGAATTGTTCGGGCCCAGCTTCAGCGAGAGCTGGCGCACCGCCTCCAGGAAGGGCAGCGACTCGATGTCGCCCACCGTGCCGCCCACCTCGCAGATGGCCACGTCCACGGCGTCTGGCGTGCCGATGCCGGCGCCGCGCTTGATGAACTCCTGGATTTCATTGGTCACGTGCGGGATCACCTGCACGGTCTTGCCAAGGTAGTCGCCGCGGCGCTCCTTCTCCAGCACGGACTGGTAGATGCGGCCGGTGGTGAAGTTGTTGGCCTGCTTCATGCGCGTTTCGATGAAGCGCTCGTAGTGGCCGAGGTCCAGGTCGGTTTCGGCGCCGTCGTCGGTCACGAAGACCTCACCATGCTGGAAGGGCGACATGGTGCCCGGGTCCACGTTGATGTACGGGTCGAGCTTGATGAGGGTGACTTTGAGACCCCGCGATTCGAGGATCGCGGCAAGGGAGGCTGAGGCGATTCCCTTGCCCAGGGAAGACACCACACCGCCGGTGACGAAGACGAATTTGGTCATGTCTTTGATGGTGGTGGGAAATTGGGATTGTAATCAGCCCACTGCAGGGACGCAGTGGCAGGGGCCATGCCCTCTGCTAAATTGCGCCCCCATGAACGAACAGTTGGCTGGCAAACACATTGTCCTGGGCTTGAGCGGCGGCGTGGCCTGCTACAAATCGGCGGAACTGTGCCGGCTGCTGGTGAAGGCCGGCGCCACGGTGCAGGTGGTCATGACCGAGGCGGCTGCGCAGTTCATCACGCCCGTGACCATGCAGGCGCTGTCGGGACGCAGCGTCTACACCTCGCAGTGGGACGCGCGCGAGGCGAACAACATGCCCCATATCAACCTGAGCCGCGAGGCGGACGCGATCCTCATTGCGCCGTGCAGCGCGGACTTCATCGCGCGGCTGGTGCAGGGGCGGGCCGACGAGTTATTGAGCCTGCTGTGTCTGGCACGGCCCCGGGATCGGGTGCCGTTGCTGCTGGCCCCCGCCATGAACCGCGAGATGTGGGGCCACCCGGCTACGCAGCGCAACCTGGCTCAGGTGGCGCGCGACGGCGCGACGGTGCTGGGCGTGGGCTTTGGCGACCAGGCCTGTGGCGAGACGGGCGACGGCCGCATGCTGGAGGCCGCGGAGATTCTGGAGGAACTGGAGGCCTTCTTTACCCCCCAGTTGCTCACGGGCCAGCACGTGCTGATTACCGCAGGCCCCACCTTCGAGGCCATTGACCCAGTGCGCGGCATTACCAACCTGTCCAGCGGCAAGATGGGCTTTGCGATTGCCCGCGCGGCGCGTGCCGCTGGCGCACAGGTCACATTGGTCGCCGGGCCGGTGCACCTGCCCACCCCGCGCGGCGTGCGCCGCATCGACGTGCGTTCAGCACAAAATATGCTTGCAATCGTTGAGGAGCAAGCGCGAGAAGCTACTATTTTCATAGCTACGGCCGCGGTGGCGGATTGGCGTCCCGCCACTGCTGCGCTGCACAAGATCAAGAAGGACGGCTCGGGCGACGTGCCGGCGCTGGAGTTTGTGGAAAACCCCGACATCCTGACCACGGTGGCGCGCACCGAGCGCGCGCGCGCTGGCCGTCTGTACTGTGTGGGGTTTGCCGCCGAGAGCGAGAACCTGCTGGAGCATGCCAGCGCCAAGCGCGAGCGCAAGGGCGTGCCGTTGCTGGTGGGCAATATCGGCCCGGCCACGTTCGGGCAGGACGACAATGCGCTGCTGCTGGTCGACGCGCAGGGCCATCGTGAACTGCCCCGTGCTTCAAAGGAAGCGCTGGGCCATCAGCTGGTGGCGGAGATCGCGCGGCGCCTTGCCGCCATTTGAGCGGGTAGGGGCGCACCGGTTGGGCGATGATCGCGGGTTCGGCCCGCGGTGCTGCCGGCGTGACACCGCGCGACCATTCCTTTGAACCTCTGCTCCCATGAAAATCGACGTCAAGATTCTCGACCCCCGCATGGCGGATCAATTGCCAACGTATGCCACGCCCGGCAGCGCGGGGCTGGACCTGCGCGCGTGCCTGGATGCGCCGCTCACGCTGGAGCCCAACGCCTGGCAATTGGTGCCCACGGGCATCGCCATCTACCTTCAGGACCCGGGCTATGCCGCGCTGATCCTGCCGCGCTCGGGGCTGGGCCACAAGCACGGCATCGTGCTGGGCAACCTCGTGGGCCTGATCGACAGCGACTACCAGGGGCAACTCATGGTCAGCGCGTGGAACCGCAGCCCCCAGGCTTTCACCTTGCAACCCATGGAGCGCCTGGCGCAATTGGTCATCGTGCCGGTGGTGCAAGCCCAGTTCAACTTGGTGCAGGAGTTTCCGGCCAGCGAGCGCGGTGAGGGCGGCTACGGCTCCACAGGCAAGCACTGAGCGCCAGCGCCGCTGTCGGCACCTGCCTACATGGCGGGTGCGCACTTCACTACGAGGCCCGCCGGGCATGGCCGGCAGCGTGCAGGATGCCGCGGTGCTTCAATCTGCCAATGGGTGGCCGCTTTCATGTAGCCATGCTTGCATTGTTGAACCAAGGAGATTTCCATGCGTCCTCATTCCCGCTTCATCGCCTTGGCCGGCTCCGCGCTGGTGGCTGGCGCACTGGTCGCCTGCGCCGAACAGCCGCGCTATTCTGACTACCATCCGACGCCCGGCTACACCAGCCAACCGGCGCCGGGATACACCACCTACCCTAACCAGCAAGGTACCGAGTACGGCACCGTGGCCTACATCGAGGGACTGCAGGCGCGCAACCGCACCTCCGGCGCTGGCGCGATCCTGGGTGCCGTCGTGGGCGGCGTGCTGGGCAATCAAATTGGCTCGGGCTCCGGCCGCACGGCGGCTACCGCCATCGGGGCCGTGGGTGGCGCGGTGGCGGGCAACGCCATCGAAGGCCGCAATAACACCGGCGATTACGAGGCCTATCGCATCACGGTGAACTTGGACCGGGGCGGCCAGCGGGTGTACGAAGTGCCGTCGCCAGGCGATTTGCGCACCGGCGACCGCGTGCGGCTGTATGGCGGACAAATATCGCGCATGTAAGACGATTGACGCGCCGATGGCGGCGCCGCGCACACACAACGGGCTCCCGAGGGGAGCCCGTCTTTTGGGGCTGTGTGTCGAAAGGTGCGTGGTTCAGTGGATCAGGTCGCTGCCCGGCGCCTGCGGCTGAATGCGGAAGAACCCCGTACCCGCTGTGCCACGGCCGATTTCTTCCTCCGTGGCTTCGCGCACCGCGTGCACCTTGAGCTGCAGCCGCAGTGCGATGCCTGCCAGCGGATGGTTGCCGTCCAGCACCACGTGCTCAGGGTAGACCTGCGCCACGGTGTACAGCGCGTCGCGCGGTGCATCGGGGTTGACGCCTTGGGGCAAAGCCGTTCCCTCGAACGTCATGCCTTCTTCGATATCCGCGGGAAACAGTTGGCGGGGCTCCAGGAAGAGCAGCTTGTCCTGGTAGTCCCCAAAAGCTTCCTCGGGCTCCAGGTGCAGCGAGAGTTCGGCGCCGACGCCATGGCCCTGCAGGGCCTGGTCGATGCGGCCCAGCAGGTCGTCGCCCCCCACGAGGAATTCCACGGGATCGTCGAGCACATCCAGTTCCTCGCCCAGCGTGTCTTTCAAGACCCAGGTCAAGGCGACTACACATTGTTCGGTAATTTCCATAGGAGAATTGTCGCAGTTCACTGCCCTGCCGCGCGCGCGGCCATTTTGATTCCATGGACGTTCAACAACCGCTGGCCCTGCTCGGGGGCCTGAGCCCGGCGCAGTTCATGCGCCGCCACTGGCACAAGAAGCCGCTGCTGGTGCGCCAGGCCATCCCCGGCTTCAAGCCGCTGCTGAGTCGCGCCGAACTGCTGGAGCTGGCGGGGCAGGACGGTGTGGAGTCGCGCTTCATCCAGGACAAGGCCGGCCAATGGGTGCTGCGCCACGGGCCGTTGGCACGCCGCTCCCTGCCGTCCCTGGCCACGCCGCGCTGGACCGCGCTGGTGCAAGGCGTGGATCTGCACAACGATGCCGTGCACGCGCTGCTGCAGCAGTTCCGTTTCGTGCCCGAGGCGCGGCTTGATGACCTGATGATCAGCTACGCCACCGACGGCGGAGGCGTGGGGCCGCATTTCGACAACTACGACGTCTTCCTGCTGCAGGCCCATGGGCGGCGGCGCTGGCGCATTGGCCGGCAAAAGGACAAGACGCTGCGCCCCGGCTTGCCGCTGAAGATCCTCGCGGCTTTCGAGCCCGAAGAAGAGCATGTGCTCGAGCCCGGCGACATGCTCTACCTGCCCCCGGGCTGGGCCCACGATGGCATTGCCGAGGGGGAATGCATGACCTATTCCATCGGCTTTCGCTCGCCCAATGGTGCCCAGTTGGCGCATGAGGTGCTGCAGCGCATGGCGGAGGCGGCGGCCGACGAGGAGGGGGCCATCTACCGTGACGCACAGCAGTCCGCTGTTGCGAACCCGGGAGCCATCCCGGCCGCGTTGCAAGACTTCGCACGCAAGGCGGTGCAGCGCGCGTTGCAGCAGCCTCAGGCGCTGGAGTGCGCGCTGGGCGAGGCTCTGACCGAACCCAAGCCCAACGTGTGGTTCGAGCCGTCTCCGGCGGGCATGCTGGAGAGCGTGGTGCTGGACCGGCGCACGCGCATGATGTATGACGACAGGCATGTGTTCATCAACGGCGAAAGCTATCGCGCGGCCGGTCGCGATGCGGTACTGATGCGTCGCTTGGCCGACGAGCGTCTCCTGGGCTCGCGGGACCTCGCGCGGGCGAGCGATGAAGCATTGGAGCTGCTGTCCGCCTGGTGCGAGGCAGGCTGGGCCCATGCGGGCGCGCAGGCCTGACGTGTCGCCGCCGGAGACAAACCATGGAAGACGCCATCTCGCACGCACAGTCATCGCTGCCCGCTGGCCGGTTTGAAGGGCGGGTGGCATTTCAGCAACTGGTGCGCGATGCCCTGGCATGCGCTGCGCGCGAAGGTTGGCCCGAGCTCATCCTGTCGGACGCCAGCTTCCACGATTGGCCGTTGGGGGAGCGCTCCGTGGCCGATTCCCTGCAGGATTGGGCGCGGGCGGGGCGGCGCTTCGTGCTGGTGGCGGCGGGGTTCGATGAAATCGTGCGGCGGCACGCGCGCTTTGTGCAGTGGCGCGTGCGCTGGGACCACATCATTGTCTGCCGCAAGGCGTCCGTCGCAGATCCGCAGGATGTGCCCAGTGCACTGTGGTCGCCGCTGTGGGCGCTACAACGGCACGACCCGGTGCGGTGCAACGGCGTCGCCGGCGCCGAGCCGGAGCGCCGCATCATCCTGCGCGAATCGCTGCAGGAGTGGGTAGACCGCAAGAGCACTCCTGGATTCCCTGCATCCGTACTTGGCCTGTGACGGATTCACCCTCTTTGTAACAAGGGTAGCCAGTTATTCGTGTTATCCACTATTGACGAAATCTTTCTATAATTTCGAACTGGTTTTGCCCCCGGCGTTTGCTTCGCAAAGCGTAGCGCCACTGCCTGACAGGCCGCGTGGATGGCGGCGTTGGGCTGTTTGATAACAATCGTTCCCCTTGATAGGACACCAAATGAAGAACTCCGTCGTTCTGGCTGCTTTGATCGCTGCTGCCGCTCTCGCCGCCTGCGGCAAGAAGGAAGAGCCCGCACCTGCTCCCGCTCCTGTGGAGGCTCCCGCTCCCGCACCGGCTGTTGAGCCCGCACCTGCTCCCGCGCCCGCAGCCTCTGTCGAGGCACCTGCTGCTGCCGCTACCGACGCAGCTTCCGATGCCGCCAAGGCGGCTGCTGATGCTGCTGCTGCCGCTGCTACCGGCGCTGCCGCTTCCGAAGCCAAGTAAGAACACCCTGATGCCGGGCCCCTCCAGGGGCCGGGCTTGCTGCAAACCCCGTACCGCAAGGTCGGGGTTTTCTTTTTTAGGCAATGGCTCAGTAGCTGGCCTCGATCCAGGGAGTGCCCTCGCGCGGATCGGCCACTACGATGTCACTTGCATGCCACCCCACAGCTTGCGCCAGAGCGGATTGCGCGAGATCCGGTCGGTTGTTGTGTGCGCTCAGGTGTGCAGCCACCACGTGTCGCAGATTCGGGTGATGTACGGCGTGCAGGATGTCCGCGCTGACATGGTTGGGAAGGTGCCCACGCGGACTTGCGATGCGCCGTTTCAGGAACACGGGATAGTCGCCCGACGCCAGAAGGTCGGCGTCGTGGTTGGCTTCGAGCAGCAGCGCGTGACAACCCTGCAGCCGTTCCACCACCGTTTCTGCCGCATGGCCCAGGTCGGTCAGTAGGCCGATGTGCGTCGCGCCATCGCTGCAGCGCAAGTGCAATGGTTCACGTGCGTCATGCGGCACGCTGAAAGGATGTGCGCAAAAGCTGCCCATATCGACGGGTACGCCATCGCACGCGACATGCAGCAGGCCGTCAAGGTCGGGTGACCCTAGGGCGCCGTAGGTGCCCTCGCTCATCCAAACGGGGATGCGTTCGCGCAGGGCGAGCTTCAGCACGCAGCCCACATGATCGGAATGCTCATGCGTGATGAAGACGGCATCCAACTGCGCCGGGGCCGTACCGGCAGCCTCCAGGCGCCATTGCAGTTGCCGGATGCCCAGCCCACAATCCACGAGCAGGCGCCGGGTATGCGCGCCGCTGCGCCCTTCAACCAGCGTGGCGTTGCCGGTGCTGCCGCTGGCCAGATTGCGAAAGCGCAGCATCGTGGAGCGCAAGCGGCGCGGCGCCGCCCCTTTTACTTCAGATCATCCGCGAGCACGCGCACGATGCGCTGTGCATTGGCGGAGGTCTCGGGCGCGCCTGCGGCGTTGAGCACAGACACGGTGCTTCGGTTGCCCTCGCTGCGCACCACGATGCGGTACTTCAGCGGCGGCACCGCGTCGGGCGAGCGGCTGAACAGCTTGCTGAAGAAGCCTTGCTCCTTCTTCTCGGTCGGGGCGACGTAGCGTACGAAGTACACGCCCTGGCTGCGGTCTCGGTCCTCCACGGTGAAGCCGGTGCGGTCCAGCGACACGCCCACGCGGCGCCACGCGCGGTCAAAGCCTTCATCAAGCTGCACCACCGGCACGTTGTCGACCGTGGCCATGCGCGCGGACGGGGCGGAGGGTACGGGCGCTGCGGCGGCGGCCTTGGATTGCTCCTCGCTTACGCCCAGCTTGACCATCAGCCGGCGCAGGAATTCGGTTTCCAGTTCCGGATCGGCCGGACGGGGCTGCCAGACGGTGTTGTCCTTCTGGGTGTTGGTGTAGACCTCCACCATGCCGCGGTGGCTGATGTAGATCTCCGTGCCGCCGCTGGCGTTGCGCTCCAGGCGGGTACGGAACTTGTCGCGTTCGCCTGTGGAATACAGCGAATCGAAGACCTTGCCGATCGTGGAGCGGATGATGTCCTGCGGCAGCTTGGCGCGGTTTTCGGCCCAGTCGGTCTCCAGCAGGCCGAGCTTGGGTTGTTCCAGCACGTACACGAACCCGTTTTCAATCCAGAAGTCACGCACCGGGTCCCACAGTTGGTCGGCAGGGCGGTCCACCACCAGCCATCGTTGGTTGCCGTCGCGCTCGATGCGTACGTCTCCAATGGACTTCGGGGCTGCGCTCGCCGCGCCGCGGGGCTGTTGCGCCTGGCCGGCTTCGAAAGCGGCAGCAGACACGACGCCGCCAGGCACCGTGTAGCGTGTGTCGCGCGAGAGCTGCGTCAGGTCCGGAGGCACCTCCAGCGTTGCCCCCTTGGTGGCGCTTTTGTAATCGATCTTGTCGTTCTCCAGCACGGAGCAAGCGGACAGGGTCACGGCAAGGCCCAGCAGGCCCAAACGGGTGGTAGCGTTCACGCGAAAATCCTCATTGATCCAGATTCGGCCGGGAGCGTTCCAAATACGCTGCAAGCTGGCAACAGGCTGGGTGAAATTAGAGCTTAGAGCAGCCCCGCGGCGCGCAGGGCGGCCTCGACCACGGCTTCGTTGCCCTGGCTCAGGGGCGTCATGGGCAGGCGCAGAGCGCCGCCGCACAGGCCCATGCGCTGCACAGCCCACTTTACGGGGATGGGGTTGGCCTCGACGAACAGTTGCTTGTGCACGGGCATCAGGCGGAACTGGATCTCCATGGCGCGGCGGGTGTCGCCGGCCAGCGCGGCTACGCATAGCTCGTGCATCAGGCGGGGCGCCACGTTGGCCGTCACGCTGATGTTGCCCTGGCCGCCGCACAGCATGAGTGCCACGGCCGTGGGGTCATCGCCGGAATACACGGCAAAGCCCTTGGGCACGTCGCGGATGAGCCATTGCGCGCGTTCGATGTTGCCTGTGGCTTCCTTGATGCCCACGATGCCGGGCACCTGCGTGAGGCGCAGCACGGTTTCGTGCTGCATGTCCGCCACTGACCGGCCGGGCACGTTGTACAGCACCATCGGCAGGTCGCCTACGGCCTCGGCGATCGCCTTGAAGTGGCGGTACTGGCCTTCCTGCGTGGGCTTGTTGTAATAGGGCACGACCTGCAACTGGCTGTCGGCGCCGACCTTCTTGGCGAACCTGGCCAGCTCGATGGCCTCGGCCGTGGAATTGGCGCCGCAGCCCGCCATGATGGGCACGCGCTTGGCGGCCTGTTCCACGGACACGCGAATGATTTCGCAGTGCTCCTCTACGTTCACCGTGGGCGATTCGCCGGTCGTGCCCACCACGCCGATGCAGTCGGTGCCTTCTGCGATGTGCCAGTCGATGAGTTTGCGCAGCGCGGGGTAGTCCACACTGCCGTCGTCATGCATGGGCGTGACGAGGGCGACGATGCTGCCGGTCAGGGGGGCGCTGGGAGAAGTCATGTCCGCGTTCAAAAACGGTAAAAAGACATTCTAACTAGACGGGGCCCTGCAGCGGCGCGCGCAGCGGCGCGCGCAGAGGCTCGTCCATGGACGGCGCAGGCCGCACGGCGGCGATGCGCTGCACGAAGCGCGCGGGCGCGTCGAGGAAGCCTTCCTCGTAAGCCACGATGCGCAGGTCCCGGCAGGCCTGCAGCAGTTCGCCCGGCCTCAGAAGGAATTCGGCCCGCGCAGGCCGGCCGACAGTTTCGTTGCCCACGGCGAAGGTCTCATAGAGCAGCACGCCACCGGGCGCCACGCTGTCCACGATGGTGGGCAGCAAAGGACGCCACAGGTAATTGGTGACCACCACGCCGGCAAAGCGCTGCCCGGGCAGGGGCCAGGGGCCAGCCTCGATATCCGCAACGATCGTTGCGCCCCATGGTGCTATTCTTTCGATAGCTTCTGGCGCTTTATCTATGCCCGTTACCGGGTGTTTTCTTTCATAAAACCAGCGCATGTGACGGCCGTGACCGCAAGCCACGTCCAGCACACTGCCGCCCGCAGGCACCAGGTGGGACCAGCGCTGTATCCATTCCGAGGCCGCGGGCAGCGGCGCATGGGCGGTGCCGTGCGGGGCCATCGTCAGAAGCAGGCCCAGATCTGGTCCGCCAGCGTCAGCATGAAGTCGGGCTGCAGGTACAGCACGAACACCCCCAGCAGCACCGCGAGCAGCGCTGCTGCGACGATCGACCGCTTGTACAGGGTGCGCATGGTCAGGCCGCCTGAGGGGTGGCGCGCACGATGGCGCCCTCGCGTACGGGCAGGTTCACCAAGCCGGCGAGGATGCCCAACACAATCGCCAGGTACCACACGATGTCGTAGCTGCCCGTGCGGTCATACAGATAGCCGCCCAGCCACACGCCCAGGAAACTGCCGATCTGGTGGCTGAAGAACACGAAGCCGCTGAGCATGGACAGGTGCTGCACCCCGAAGATCTGCGCAACGGTGGCATTGGTGGGGGGCACCGTGGACAGCCACAGTGCGCCGATCACGGCCGAGAACACGTAGACCGACAGCGGCGACAGCGGCACCAGCAGGAAGATGGTGATGGCCACGGCACGGGCGAAATAGATGAACGCCAGGATGTGGCGCTTCGGGATCCGTTGGCCCAGCGAGCCCGCGATATAGGTGCCGAACACGTTGAACAGCCCGATCAGCGCCAGCGCATAGCTGGCCACCTGGGGCGTGAGGCCCTGGTCGCGCAGATAGCTAGGCATGTGCACACCGATGAACACCACCTGGAAGCCGCACACGAAGTAGCCGGCGGTGAGCAGCAGGAAGCTGCGGTAGCGCAGCGCCTCGGCAAAGGCCTCGCCCACGGACTGGGTACGTTTGATGGGGGCGCTGCCATGAAAGCCCGGCTCGCGCAGGCCGAAGGCTAGCGGAACGATCAGGATCACCATGGCCGAGAGCACCAGCAGGGCCTCTTGCCAGCCCAGGCGCAGGATCAGTTGCCCCTCCAGCGGCACCATGAGGAACTGGCCGAACGAGCCCGCCGCAGCGGCCACGCCCATGGCCCAGGAGCGCTTGTCGGCCGGGATCTGCCGGCCCAGCACCCCGTAGATGATGGCGTAGGTGGTGCCCGCCTGTGCAGCGCCGATCAGCACGCCCGTGGTCAGCGAAAACAGCAGCGGCGTGGGAGACAGCGCCATGCCGGCCAGGCCCATGGCGTAGAGCGCTGCGCCGCCGATCAGCACGCGGAAGGCGCCCAGGCGGTCGGCCAGCATGCCGCCAAAGATGCCGAACAGACCCCAGGACAGGTTCTGAATGGCCATGGCCAGGGCAAAGGTCTGGCGTGTCCAGCCCATGTCCTGGGTGATGGGCTGCAGCCACAGGCCGAAGCCGTGCCGGATGCCCATGGACAGAGTAACGATGGCGGCGCCGCAGATCAGCACCTGGGCCATGGACAGTTTTCGGGTTGCGTCGTGCATCCGGCGAATGTAGCGAAAACCCGTTTCGCCTGCTTGGCGCCCCCTGTGCAGCACGCTGGCGGGGCAAGAAAGCGTCACCATCCTGGTTTTATATCCAGCACTACAATCCGCCGCCATGGCAGTCAAACCCGCATCCACCTCCGCCAGCGACTACTCCGAAGGCTCGATCCGCGTCCTCAAGGGACTGGAGCCCGTCAAGCAGCGGCCGGGCATGTACACCCGCACCGACAACCCCCTGCACATCATCCAGGAGGTGCTGGACAACGCGGCCGACGAGGCACTGGCGGGCTTTGGCAAGAAGATCAAGGTGACCTTGCACACCGACGGCTCGGTGAGCGTGGAGGACGACGGCCGGGGTATTCCGTTCGGCCTGCATCCCGAGGAGAACGCACCGGTGGTGGAACTGGTGTTCACCCGCCTGCACGCGGGCGGCAAGTTCGACAAGGGCAAGGGCGGGGCCTACAGCTTCTCGGGCGGCCTGCATGGTGTGGGCGTAAGCGTCACCAACGCCCTGGCCACCCGGCTGGAGGTGGCCACCCACCGCGAGGGCCAGGTGGCGCGCCTGGTGTTTGCGGGCGGCGATGTGACCGAGCCGCTGGCGGCGCGCCCGCTGCAGGCGGGCGAGCGCAAGCAGGGCACCACCGTGCGCGTCTGGCCCGACGCCAAATACTTTGAGTCCAGCAACCTTCCGATGGGCGAGCTGACGCACTTGCTGCGCAGCAAGGCGGTGCTCATGCCCGGCGTTACGGTGCAACTGGTCAATGAAAAGACGCGCGACACCCAGACCTGGCAGTACAAGGGCGGCCTGCGCGACTACCTGGCGCAGACGCTGAGCGCTGACCCGGTGATCCCGCTGTTCGAGGGCGAGGGCTTCGCCGACCGCCACAACGAGAGCTTTGCCGAGGGCGAGGGCGCCGCATGGTGTGTGGCCTTCACCGAGGAAGGCCAGCCGGTGCGCGAGAGCTACGTGAACCTGATCCCCACCAGCGCCGGCGGCACCCATGAAAGCGGCCTGCGCGACGGCCTGTTCAACGCGGTCAAGAGTTTCATCGAGCTGCACTCGCTCCTGCCCAAGGGGGTGAAGCTGCTGCCCGAGGACGTGTTTGCGCGCGCCAGCTATGTGCTGGCGGCCAAGGTGCTGGACCCACAGTTCCAGGGGCAGATCAAGGAGCGGCTGAACTCGCGCGACGCCGTGCGGCTGGTGTCCAGCTTCGTGCGCCCGGCGCTGGAGCTGTGGCTGAACCAGCACGTGGAATACGGCAAGAAGCTGGCCGAACTGGCCATCAAGGCCGCGCAGACACGGCAAAAGGCCGGCCAGAAGGTCGAAAAGCGCAAGGGCTCGGGCGTGGCCGTGCTGCCCGGCAAGCTCACCGACTGCGAAAGCCGTGACCTGGCCTACAACGAGGTCTTCCTGGTCGAGGGCGACTCGGCCGGCGGCAGTGCCAAGATGGGCCGCGACAAGGAAAGCCAGGCCATCCTGCCGCTGCGCGGCAAGGTGCTCAACACCTGGGAGGTCGACCGCGACCGCCTGTTTGCCAACACCGAGGTGCATGACATCTCGGTAGCCATCGGCGTGGACCCGCACGGCCCGAGCGACACCCCCGACCTGTCCGGCCTGCGCTACGGCAAGATCTGCATCCTTTCGGACGCGGACGTGGACGGCTCGCACATCCAGGTGCTGCTGCTCACGCTGTTCTTCCGCCACTTCCCCAAGCTCATCGAGGCCGGCCATATCTTTGTCGCCCGGCCACCGCTGTTTCGCGTGGACGTGCCGGCGCGCGGCAAGAAGCCAGCGGCCAAGGTGTATGCGCTGGACGAATCCGAGCTGGAAAGCATCCTCGACAAGTGCGCCAAGGACGGCGTGCCGCGCGAGAAATGCCAGATCAGCCGCTTCAAGGGCCTGGGCGAAATGAACGCCGAGCAGCTGTGGGAGACCACGCTCAACCCCGACACGCGCCGCCTGCTGCCGGTGCAGTTGGGCACGTTCGACTTCTCCGCCACCGAGGGCCTGATCACCAAGCTCATGGGCAAGGGCGAGGCCGCCGCGCGCCGCGAGCTCATGGAGCTGCACGGCGACCTGGTGGATGTGGACATCTGACGAAGGCACCCTCGCCATGACTGCGCGCCTGGGATACTGTATGCGTAACAGCCTTTTGGGGCTTTTGCGCACGACTGGAATGTGCTGCGCGCTCCTGTTTTTGCAGCAAACCGCGCATGCGGACCTGTGGGCCTTCGTGGACGAGCGCGGGGTGACGCATTTCGCCGCGCAGCAGCTGGACGAGCGTTATGCGCTGTTCTTTCGCGGCAACGACTTCGACTCCGAGCGCGACGGCTCCAACACCGGACGTCAGGGTGCGGCCGATGTCTCCACCGGGCCGGCCAGTCCCTCGGGGGCGCGGCTGCTGGCCTTCTTCGAGGGGTCGCACGACTACAAGCTCGTGCGCCAGCACCTGCGCTCGGCGTCGGCGCGCCATGGCGTGGACTACGCGCTGCTGCAGGCGGTGATCGCCACCGAGTCGGGTTTCAACACCCGTGCGGTTTCGCCGCGCGGCGCCGTGGGGCTGATGCAGCTCATGCCCGCCACCGCCAGCCGCTTCGGCGTGAGCGGCGACGCCAGGCGCTCGGTGGAGCAAAAGCTGGTGGACCCCGCCACCAACGTGGCCGCGGGCACGCGCTACCTGCGCTACCTCATGGATCTCTTCGAGGGCCGCCTGGACTTGGCGCTGGCGGCCTACAACGCGGGCGAGGGTGCCGTGCAGCGCGCCGGCAACCGCGTTCCCGCCTACCGCGAGACGCGCAACTACGTACAGAGCGTGATGGGCCTGTATGCGCTGCTCAAGCCGCCGCTACCGACGCGCAATCAGCGCGCGAACCCCGGGCGCGTGCGCATGGAACTGCCCGCCACGCCCCATTCCCTATCCGATGCCGGTGAGCGCGGCGACGCGCAGCGCATGTCCACACCTGCGCCCACGCGCCTGGCCCGGCAGTCATCGACCGAGTCTGTCTTCACTGAATGAGCGACCAACCCACTCTCGACTTCTCCGCGCCCGCCGACCACGGCGACAGCCTGGAACTGGCCGGCTATGCCCAGCGCGCCTATCTGGAATACGCCCTCTCGGTCGTCAAGGGCCGCGCGCTGCCCGACGTGTGCGACGGCCTCAAGCCCGTGCAGCGGCGCATCCTCTATGCCATGGACCGCATGGGCCTGGGCTACAGCGGGCCAAACCGCAACGTGGCGGCCAAGCCCGTCAAAAGCGCCCGCGTGGTGGGCGACGTGCTGGGCCGCTTTCACCCGCATGGCGACCAGTCGGCCTACGACGCACTGGTGCGCCTGGCGCAGGACTTCAACCAGCGTTACCCGCTGATCGACGGCCAGGGCAACTTCGGCAGCCGCGATGGCGACGGCGCGGCGGCCATGCGCTACACCGAGGCGCGTTTGACCCGCATCGCCGGCCTGCTGCTGGACGAGATCGACATGGGCACGGTGGATTTCGTGCCCAACTACGACGGCAGCACGCAGGAGCCGCGCCAGCTGCCCGCGCGGTTGCCATTCGCGCTGCTCAACGGCGCCAGCGGCATCGCCGTGGGCCTGGCCACCGAGATCCCCAGCCACAACCTGCGCGAGGTGGCCGACGCCTGCGTGGCCTTGGTCAAGAAGCCGCAGCTGAGCGACGAGGAGCTGTTCGCGCTGGTCCCCGGCCCTGACTACCCGGGCGGCGGCCAGATCATCAGCACTGATGCGGACATCCAGGACGCCTACCGCACGGGCCGCGGCAGCCTCAAGGTGCGCGCGCGCTGGAAGATCGAGGACCTGGCGCGCGGCCAGTGGCAGATGGTGGTGACCGAGCTCCCGCCCGGCGTCTCTGCGCAGAAGGTGCTGGAGGAGATCGAGGAGCTCACCAACCCCAAGGTCAAGACCGGCAAGAAGGCGCTCACACAGGAGCAGACGCAGCTCAAGGCCGCGCTGCTGGCGCTGCTGGACGGCGTGCGCGACGAGTCCAGCAAGGACGCGCCGGTGCGCCTGGTCATCGAGCCCAAGACCGGTAAGGTGCCGCAGCAGGATCTCATCACCGCGCTGCTGGCGCACACCAGCCTGGAGACTTCCGCGCCCATCAACCTGACCATGGTGGGGCTGGACGGCCGGCCCGTGCAGAAGTCGCTGCGCGAGATGCTGCAGGAGTGGATCGACTTCCGCCAGACCACCATCACGCGGCGCAGCCAGCACCGGCTGGACAAGGTGCTGGACCGCATCCACATCCTGGAGGGGCGGCAGCTGGTGCTGCTGAACATCGACGAGGTGATCGCCATCATCCGCCAGGCCGACGAGCCGAAGGCGGCGCTGATCGCGCGCTTTCACCTGTCGGACCGCCAGGCTGAGGACATTCTGGAAATCCGCCTGCGCCAACTGGCGCGGCTGGAAGCCATCAAGATCGAGCAGGAGCTGAAAGAGCTGCGCGACGAGCAGGGCAAGTTGGAGGACATCCTCGCCAACCCCGCCTCGCTGCGCCGCCTGATGGTCAAGGAGATCGAGGCAGACGCCAAACTGTTCGGCGATGCGCGCCGCACGCTGATCCAGGCCGAAAAGAAGGCCGTGGCCGAGGTCAAGGTGCTGGACGAACCCGTCACCGTGGTGGTGTCCGAAAAGGGCTGGGTGCGTGCGCGCCAGGGCCACGGGCACGAGGCGGGCAGCTTCGCCTTCAAGTCGGGCGACGGCCTGTACGGCACCTTTGAGTGCCGCACGGTGGACACGCTCATCGTCTTCGGCAGCAACGGGCGGGTGTACTCGGTGGCCGTGTCCAGCCTGCCGGGCGGGCGTGGCGACGGCCAGCCCATCACCACGCTGATCGAGCTGGAGGCCGGCACGCAGCCGGTGCACTACTTCGCCGGACCGGCCAACGCAGCGCTGCTGCTTGCAGGCTCGGGCGGCTATGGTTTCCTGTCCACCGTGGAGCACATGACCGCACGCAACCGTGGCGGCAAGGCCTTTGTGAACCTGGGTGAGGGCGAACGCCTGTGCCGCCCCTCGCATGCGGCGTTCACCAGCGGCAGCCAGCCGCTGGCGCCCGCCACCCATGTGTGCTGCGCATCCGTGGGTGGGCGAGTGCTCACGTTTGAGATCGCCGAACTCAAGCTCATGGAAAAGGGCGGCCGCGGGCTGATGCTCATCGACCTGGAGCCCAAGGACCAACTGGCCGGCGCGGCGGCCTACACGCGCAGCGTGCGCTTCGTGGGCGTGGGCCGTGGCGGCAAGCCGCGCGAGGAGCAACTGGAGATCCGCTCGCTCAACAACGCGCGCGCGGCGCGCGGGCGCAAGGGCAAGGCGGCCGACTTGGGTTTCAAGCCGTCCGACGTGCTGCGCGTGGAGTGATTCAAAAACAATAGCTGGTCGCGCTTGCTGGTACAAGCTTTTACGGATAAAAGCCGTTGAAGTTCCGGTGTAGAAAGCGCGAGAAGCTATTTTTTTGATAGCGATAGTATGTCGCGTGGGCGGCGGGGCTTCTTTGTTGCGTTTGGTAGCATTCTCGCAACCCCGCCATAACGAATTCCAGGAGCCCACCCCATGAGATCGCTGCGCATTTCCCACAAACTCTGGCTCGCCGTGGGCTGCATCGTGCTGGCCCAACTGACCGTCGTGGGCGTGGCTGGTGTGCGCTCTGCCAGGGCGCAGGCCGAATCCGACGCCTTGAGCCGCGAGATGACGCAGCGCGTGCAGACGGCCACACGCTGGGCCGGCCTGACCGAGACCAATGCGGCCCGCACGCTGGCGCTGGTGCTCAGCACCGACGCCGTGGTGGAGCAGGCGTTCAAGGGCGACATTGCCGCCACCTCGGCGCGCATCAGCGAACTGCAAAAGGGGCTGGAAGCCATGGCCCTCACGCCCGCCGACCGCGAGCAGATGGGGCGCATCGCCACCGCGCGCAAGGCCATGATCGATCTGCGCAACCAGGCCCGCCAGCTCAAGGACGCCGGCAGCCATGATGAGGCGGTGCGCCTGGCGCAGCAGTCCTACGTGCCCGCCGTGGCCACCTATCTGGGCACGCTGCAGGATTTCGTGCGCATGCAGGAGCAGACCGCCCAGGCGCGCCAGGCGGAGATGGCCGCCACGCGCATGCTCACGGTGAAGCTGGCGGCCGCGGCCGCAGCCGTGATGCTCGTGGCCATCGTGCTGGGGGCGTATTTCCTGATCCGCAGCATCCAGCGCCCGCTGGCCGAGGCCAACGCGCTCGCGGCGCGCGTGGCGGACGGCGACCTGCGCGAGCAGGCGGTGGATGTGCAGCGTGGCGATGAATTTGGCGAGCTGCTGCGTTCGCTGGCGGGCATGCGCGACTCGCTGGCGCGCATGGTGCAGGAGGTGCGCCACACCACCGACAGCATTGCCGTGGCCAGCGCGCAGATCGCCACCGGCAACCAGGACCTGTCCGCGCGCACCGAATCCACCTCCAGCAACCTGCAGCAAACCGCCGCGGCCATGGAGGAGTTCACCAGCACCGTCCAGCACAGCGCGGCGACGGCGGGCCAGGCCAGCCAGCTGGCCGGCGGCGCGAGCGACGTCGCGCGCCGCGGCGGCAGCGTGGTGGGGGAGGTGGTGTCCACCATGGACGACATCCAGCACAGCAGCCGCAAGATCGCCGACATCATCGGCGTCATCGACGGGATCGCCTTCCAGACCAACATCCTGGCGCTGAATGCGGCCGTGGAGGCCGCGCGCGCCGGTGAGCAAGGCCGGGGCTTTGCCGTGGTGGCGGGCGAAGTGCGCAACCTGGCGCAGCGCTCGGCATCGGCCGCCAAGGAGATCAAGGACCTGATCAGCGACTCGGTGGGCCGCGTGGAAAGCGGCTCGCGCTTGGTGCACAGCGCGGGCTCCACCATGCAAGAGGTGGTGCAGTCGGTGCAGCGCGTGGCCGACATGATGGGCGAGATCACCGCCGCCGCCACCGAGCAAAGCGCGGGCATCTCGCAGGTGAACCAGGCCGTGGGTCAACTGGACCAGATGACGCAACAGAACGCGGCGCTGGTGGAGGAGAGCGCCGCCGCGGCGCAAAGCCTGCGCGAGCAGGCCGATCACCTCACGCGCGTGGTGGCAGCATTCCGCATCGATGGCGCGGTAGCTGCTGTGCCGCCAGCCGCACGCCCCGTGCCGGCCGCTCCACAGGCACGTTCCATGCCGGTGGCACCTGTGGGCAAGGCCCCCGCCGCGCCCCGCGCGGCGGCAGTGCCGGCACGGGCGCCGGCGCAGCGCGTGGCGGCCCCCCTGCGTGCGGCTGCTGCACCTGCCGCCGCCGCACGGCCTGCGGCACTGGCCCAAGGTGGTGAGGACGATTGGGAGTCCTTCTGATCCGCGTGCGGTCGCACACCTTGCGCTGACGGGGCGCCTTGCTTGCCACGCGGGCGCGCGGGGCTGGCTCCTTCACCTTCCGCATGCCGCGACGAGCGCACGCGGGAGGCTGGGAAAGAACGCGGTGCGCGGCTTAGGCCAGCTCGGCGATCAACTCGATCTCCACGCAGGCACCCAGGGGGATCTGTGCCACCCCAAAGGCGCTGCGCGCGTGCTTGCCCTTGTCGCCGAACACTTCGCCCAGCAGTTCGCTGGCGCCGTTGGTCACCAGGTGCTGCTCGGTGTAGTCGCCCGTGGAGTTCACCAGGCTCATCACCTTCACGATGCGCTGCACGCGGTTCAGGTCGCCGCCGGTGGCCGCATGCAGCGTGCCCAGCAGGTCGACGGCCACGGCGCGCGCGGCGGCCTTGCCTTCCTCGGTGGTGATGTCGCGGCCGAACTGCGCGGCCCAGGGCTTGCCGTCCTTGCGGGCAATGTGGCCGCTCAGGAACACCAGGTTGCCGGTCTGCACATAGGGCACGTAGGCGGCGGCGGGCACGGCCACGGGGGGCAGGGTGATGTTGAGTTCCTTCAGCTTGTCGTAAACGCTCATGGCAATCCTTGAAAACGAGGGCGGGCGCGGCACGGCCCGGGAAGCGCGCCCACGGCCGCCGACGCGGCGTGGGACCGGGCGAGTGTTGCACATCGCCACGCCGGCGGAGCGTCCACCGCGTGCGTTCGCATAGCATGCGGCCATGGACCAGTGGGCGCCCGAAGGGCCACAGCACCAGCAGGGAGGGAGCACCGCCGCGCGGGTGGCGACGGCGTCCGCTCGCGTGCCGGTCGCTCGCGTGCCTGTGGTGCGGGCCTGGCATCTGCCCGTTGCGCTGGCTGCGGGGGTGGTGGGCGTGGCGCTGCAACTGCAGCAGCCTGCGCTGTGGCCCTGGCCGTCCTATGCGGGGTTGATGGTTGGCGCGCTGCTGGCGGCCGGGGGGCTCGCCTGGTGGGCCGGTGTGCGCGGCCCGCGCCGCTGGCACGGCAGCGGCGTGGCGATTCTGGCCGCGGTGCTGATGTACGGGCTGTGCGGCATGCGCGCTGCGGTCTTCCTGGAGCAGTCTCTGGCGCCGGCGCTGGAGGGGCGTGATCTGCGCGTGACGGGCGTGGTTGCCGCCATGCCGCAGCCGCGCGAGACCGGGTTGCGCCTGCGGCTGGAAGTGGAGACGGCGCAACTGGACGGTGCGCCCGTGCGTGTGCCGCCGCTTATCGACCTGACCTGGTATGCCGGCGGGCTGGGTGGTGAGGCAGGCGCGGACAATCCACCGCCCGCTGTGCGCGCCGGTGAACGCTGGCGCCTGACCGTGCGCCTGAAGGCGCCGCACGGCGGGCGCAATCCGCACGGCTTCGATTACGAGCTGTGGCTGTGGGAGCAAGGGGTGCAGGCCACGGGCTACGTGCGCACCAGCGCGCGGCTGGATGCGCTGCACGGCCCGCCTGAGCGGCTGGGCGCCACCTGGCGCCACCCCGTGGAGCAACTGCGCCAGCGAGTGCGCGACGCCATCGTGCGCACGCTGGTGGACCCTGCGCAGGATGCAGCCCGCCAGCGTGCGGCCGGGGTGGTGGCGGCGCTGGTCACGGGCGACCAGCGCGCCATCGAGCGGGCGGACTGGGATGTGTTCCGCGCCACGGGCGTGGCCCACCTCATGAGCATCTCGGGGCTGCACATCACGCTGTTTGCCTGGCTTGCGGCCGCACTGCTGGACCGGGCCTGGCGCCGCTCGCAACGCCTGTGCCTGGCCGTGCCCGCGCCCACGGCGGCGTTGGTGGGCGGTGTGCTGCTGGCCGCTGCCTATGCGCTCTTCAGCGGATGGGGCGTGCCCGCGCAGCGCACGGTGTGCATGTTGGCCACTGTGGCGCTGCTGCGCCTGTCGGGGCGGCGCTGGCCCTGGCCGCAGGTGTGGCTGCTGGCCTGCGCGGTGGTGCTGGCGGTCGATCCGTGGGCGCTACTGCAGCCGGGCTTCTGGCTGAGCTTTGTGGCCGTGGCCGTGCTGTTTGCTACTGATTTGGGAGCTGCTAGCGCTTATCCCGTGGGCGTTACAGGCCGTTTTTATGCATTGCTTCGAGAACAGTGGGTGGTGACGCTGGCGCTCACGCCCCTCACGCTATTGCTGTTCGGGCAGGTTGCGCTGGTGGGGCTGCTGGCCAATCTGGTGGCGATTCCGTGGACCACGCTGGTGGTCACGCCGCTGGCGCTGCTGGGGGTGCTGTGGGCGCCGCTGTGGCAGGCGGCGGCGTGGTGCGTGCAGGCGTTGTCGGTGTTGCTGCAGTGGCTGGCAGCCTGGCCCTGGGCGCAGGTCGCTTTGCCCATGGCCCCGCTGTGGGCCGGCGCGGCAGCCGTGACCGGCGGCGTATTGCTGGCGCTGCGCCTGCCGTGGGGCGTACGTGCCCTGGGCCTTGCGCTGCTGCTGCCGGCGCTGTGGTGGCAGCCCGCGCGCCCGCAGCCGGGGCAGTTCGAGCTGCTGGCCGCCGACGTGGGCCAGGGCCAGGCCGTGCTGGTGCGCACGGCGCGCCATGCGCTGCTGTACGACGCCGGCCCGCGCTACCACCAGGACAGCGACGCGGGCGAGCGCGTGCTGGTGCCCCTGCTGCGCGCGCTGGGCGAACGGCTGGACCTGCTGGTATTGAGCCACCGCGATACCGACCACACCGGCGGTGCCGCGGCAGTGCTGGCGCAACAGCCGCAGGCACGCCTGCTGGGGTCGATTGAGGCCGACCATGCACTGCAGGCCCTGCGGCCCGCTGAGCCTTGCCTGGCAGGCCAGCACTGGAACTGGGACGGCGTGCTTTTCGAAGTGCTGCACCCGCCGCGCGATGCGGGCGATGTGCCGGGCGCCCGTGCGCCGACGTCCAACGCCACGAGCTGTGTGCTGCGCATCGCAGCCGCGCGGACCAGTGACAACACCGGCGGTGCGGTGGCCCTGCTGGTGGGCGACATCGAGCGCGCGCAGGAACAGGCGCTGGTAGATGGCGGTGCCGCGCTGGCGGCAGACCTGCTGCTGGTGCCGCACCATGGCAGCAAGAGCTCGTCCAGCGCGCCATTCCTGGATGCCGTGCAGCCGCGCACCGCGCTGGTGCAGGCCGGCTACCGCAACCGCTTCGGCCACCCCGCGCCCGACGTGGCGGCGCGCTACCAGCAGCGCGGCGTCTTGCTCGTGCAGTCGCCGCCCTGCGGCGCGGCGCGTTGGGTATCCGATGCGCCGCTGGCCGTGCACTGTGAACGAGAGGCCACGCGGCGCTATTGGCACCACCGCGTGCCCGAGGCGTCACTTTTGCCGCAGCCGTAGCGTTGCCGGGCCTGCAACTTGCTATCCTGGGTGCAGGAGGCACGCCGCATGCAGCAGTTCGACGAGATGTACACCGTGCTGCCCTTCGGGGGCAGCGACGTGCGGGCGCACTACCGGCATTACGGCCAGTGGCTGGCGCAGCAGCCGGCCGACGCCATGCAGGCCCGCCGCGCGCAGGCCGAGGTGATCTTCCGCCGCGTGGGCATCACCTTCGCCGTGTATGGCGACAAGGACGAGGAGGGCGCCGGGACCGAGCGGCTGATCCCCTTCGACCTGATTCCGCGCATCATCCCCGCGCAGGAATGGCGCCGCATGCGGCGCGGCCTGGTGCAGCGTGTCACGGCGCTCAACCGCTTCATCCACGACATCTACCACGGCCAGGACATCCTGCGCGCAGGCATCGTGCCTGCCGACCTGATCCTGGCCAATGCGCAGTTCCGCCCCGAGATGGTGGGCCTGGACGTCCCGCAGGACGTGTACGCGCACATCGCGGGCATCGACCTCGTGCGCGCGCCGGGCGCGGATGGCGAGGGCATCCACTACGTGCTGGAGGACAACCTGCGCGTGCCGTCCGGCGTGTCGTACATGCTGGAAAACCGCAAGATGATGATGCGGCTGTTTCCCGAGCTGTTTGCGCTGCACAAGGTGGCCCCCGTGGCGCACTATCCCGACCTGCTGCTGGACACGCTGCGTGCCAGCGCGCCGGCCTGGAGCAGCGCCGACCCCACCGTGGTGGTGCTCACGCCCGGCATGCACAACAGCGCCTATTTCGAGCACGCCTTCCTCGCGCAGCAGATGGGCGTGGAGCTGGTCGAGGGCCAGGACCTGGTCGTCAAGGACAACGTCGTCTACATGCGCACCACGCGCGGCCTGCAGCGCGTGCATGTCATCTACCGGCGCGTGGATGACGACTTCCTCGACCCACAGGTGTTCCGGCCCACCTCCACACTGGGCTGCGCGGGGCTCATGCAAGCCTACCGCGCGGGCAACGTGGCCATCTGCAACGCCGTGGGTACGGGCATTGCGGACGACAAGTCGGTGTACCCGTACGTGCCCGAGATGATCCGCTTTTACCTGGGCGAGCAGCCCATCCTGGCCAACGTGCCCACCTGGATGTGCCGCCGCCCTGAAGACCTGCAGTACGTGCTGGGCCATCTGCCGGAGCTGGTGGTCAAGGAGGTGCATGGCGCGGGCGGCTACGGCATGCTCATCGGACCCGCGGCCACGCGCGCCCAGATCGAGGCCTTCCGCGCCGCGCTCATCGCCAATCCCGCGGGCTACATCGCCCAGCCCACGCTCTCGCTCTCGACCTGTCCCACCTACGTGGATGCGGGCATCGCGCCGCGCCACATCGATCTGCGGCCCTTCGTGCTCAGTGGACAGAAAGTGCAGATGGTGGCCGGCGGGCTCACGCGCGTGGCGCTCAAGGAGGGCTCGCTCGTCGTCAACTCGTCGCAGGGCGGCGGCACCAAGGACACCTGGGTGCTGGGGGATGAGGATGGAGGTCAATGAGATGCTGAGCCGCACTGCCGACCATCTGTTCTGGATGTCCCGCTACACCGAGCGGGCAGA
>NZ_JBWZOR010000009.1:0-166133 GCF_056730635.1 Diaphorobacter sp. B2A2W2 | reverse complement strand
ATGCCAACGGCTGCTTCCGCTGCACAGCTGCCTTCATAAATTTGCCCCACCCTTGTGCCGGGCTTTCTTTTTTTGGGCTTGCCTCACGAAACCCATGATGCAACCAACGCGAAAGCGCTGGAAAACAGCCCAAATCCAGCAGCAGAACAGGCTTCTCCCAGTCCTACATTGACCTCACAGCACCCAGCGAGATGAAGTGACCTTCACCTCCAGCGGATGCAGGAACTGTGAGGTGTCTGATGGACTTTATCCTTTCAAGAATTCGGCACTTGGTCTCGCGCTCCGGAGCAACGCGCGCAGCAGCCACCAGCCGGAAGTCACGCGCGGCAGTGGCGTCTGCCGCGGTGCTTTCGGTGAGTCTTCTCGCCCCCACGGCCGCGCATGCCGTAGACGGTTGCCTGGTGTTGCTGTGCTTCGCGGCACCCAGCTGGAAGTCGATCCCTCAATGTGTGCCGCCGATTCGGCAGGTACTTCAGGACCTGGCCCGGGGTAAGGCATTCCCCACTTGCGGGATGTCCGGCGCTGGCCATTCGGCCAGGCATGCGTGGGCCCGAGCACCGGGCAACTGCCCGCCCCAGTACACCCGTGTGCACGAGGCCGAAAGCGGTCCGATTTACACCTGTGACTACACCGGTGCGATCACGGTCACCATCGACGGAAAGCAGTTCACGCGCACTTGGTGGGACATGGGTGGCGACACGGTGACGGATTTCAGTCCGGTCGCGAAGTCCCAGCTCGGCACCTGGGACACCCAGTACGACGACGACCGGGCGGCCTGGCTTCGCTCTCGTCCTTGAGGCCAGCGCCATGGAAGCCTCCACCTTTGCGGCACTGGCACTGGCCTGTGCACCACAAGTCCATCTTTCCACGGCTCAAGCGCTCGTCTCCGTCGAAAGCGCCTTCAACCCCTGGGCCATCGGCGTGGTGGGTGGTGCATTGCGCCGCCAGCCCGACAACCGGGATGAAGCACTGGCCACTGCCAATCAGTTGCTCACCGCCGGGCGCAACTTCAGCGTCGGCCTGGGACAAATCAACGTGAGCAACTTTCAGCGCCTGGGTTTGAACACCAGCAGTGCCTTCGACCCCTGCCAGAACCTGTCGGCCATGCAGTCCGTGTTGACGGAATGCTTCGACCGAGCAGGCCTGACACAAAGTGGGGCGGCCCCCCTTCAGTCCGCCCTGCGCAAAGCCCTCTCTTGCTACTACAGCGGCAACTTCTCAACCGGCTTTCGCCATGGCTATGTGCAGAAGGTTGTCGCCGCTGCCAGCTCACTGCCCCACCCTCGTTCCAACCCCTCATCCAAGGAGCCGTCATGAATCGCCAGAAACTGTCTCAAGGCCAGGTCCGTGCCCTCAGCCTGTTGATGTTGCTGCCACCCCAGGTCTGGGCGCAAGGCTTCGACAAGGTGAACACGACGGTCACCAACGTCAACGCGATCCTGGTGACGATCTCTGTAGCCGTGGTGACGATCGCCATCATCTGGGCCGGCTTCAAGATGATCTTTCAGGGCGCCCGGCTGGCCGATGTGGCCAACATCCTGATCGGTGGAACCTTGGTCGGTGGTGCAGCCGCATTCGCCAGCTACATCGTCAGCTGACCTCAGCAGGCACCCCCCATGCAAGCCGAAACCATCTACAAGGGCGCGACCCGCCCAGCCATGAAGCTGGGCATTCCGCTGGTGCCACTGGTGGTGCTTTTCGGTAGCGGGATGCTGCTGATGATGTGGGGCGGCATCCTCGTGAGCTGGTGGATCGCAGTGGGCGTGCTGGTGTCCTTCGTGCCCACCCTGTTCTGGATGCGCTGGGTGACATCCCGAGACGACCAGCGGTTTCGGCAAATCTTCATCGCACTCAAGCTGCGATTGCACGACCGCAACCGGCGGTTCTGGTGCGCGCGCAGCTACTCACCCACCCTTTTTCGGGGAGCGTCCGATGACTGGCATCTTTGACCGCTCGGGGAAGGCCGCACGCCGCACAACGCGACGCCCTGTGGCAGGTGGCCCGCAGCCTCGCCACTGGTCGCAGGCTCTGGCGGAGAACCCATTGACCAGGTTCGTACCCTTCTCTTCGCTGCTGAGCGACCACGATGTCATCACCCGTGGTGGCGATTTCCTGCGGGTGTGGCGGCTCGACGGTGTGGCCTTCGAGTGCGCCGACGACTACCTGGTTACGGAACGACACGAAGCACTTTGCAGCCTGCTGCGCAACCTCTCGGGTGGCCAGTGGGCCATCTGGACCCACCGGCTGCACCGCAAGATTCAGGATGCTCTGAGCGACCCAGCGGAAGATGGGTTTGCCAAAGACCTGTCACAGGCCTATCAGGCGCACCTGAACCAGCGGGCGATGATGAGCAACGAGCTGTACCTGACCCTGGTCTACCGGCCCACCGCCTCCCGCATCAGCCGGGCGCTGCAGTCGCCGCAGCGGTCCAAGGCTGCCATAGCGGAGGCCCATGCCGAAGCGCTGCGGGTGATGGAAGAGCGCACCGCGTTCGTTCACAGGGTGCTGCGCGGGTTTGGCCCGCAGCTCCTGGGCGTGCGTGAAAAACGGGGCCGCCTCTATTCGGAAGTCGCCGAGTTTCTGGGTTACCTGGTCAACGGGTACTGGAAGCCCGTGCCATTTACTGCCGGACCACTGCACCGCACCCTGCCCTCGACCCGCCTTTCATTTGGCGGCGACAAGCTGGAGCTGAGAAATGGGGATCAGCGGCGCTGCGCAGCCCTGGTGGACATCAAGGAATACGCCGATGCTGTTGAACCCGGCATCCTCAACGCCTTGCTGTACGAAGACAGCGAGTTCATCGAGACCCAGAGTTTTTCGATCCTGCCGCGCCGCGAGGCCACCCGTGCCCTTGAGCTGCAACGCGATCAGCTGATCGCCAGCGACGATGTGGTTTCCAGCCAGATCGCGGACATGGACGAGGCATTGAACGAGCTGGGCGATGGCCAGTTCTGCATGGGCGAGTACCACTACAGCCTGGTGGTCTTCGGCAACCCGGGGGAAGACAGCCTGGCCGATGCCGGACGACGGGCGGCTCAGGCCATTGGCGCCGTGGGTGAGTCGTCCAGCCTGCAGATGTCGCCGGTGGACCTGGTGGCCGATGCCGCCTGGTTTGCCCAGATGCCCGGTAACTGGCAGTGGCGCCCGCGCGATGCCAAGTTGTCTTCCCGCGCCTTCGCTGCCCTGAGCAGTGGGCATAACTTCGCCCGTGGCAAGCGCGACGGCAACCCGTGGGGTGAAGCGCTGGCCCTGCTGAGGACGCCATCGGGCCAACCGTTCTATCTGAACTTCCACAGCAGCCCCGACGGCGAAGACTCGGCCGACAAGAAGCTGCCTGGCAACACCATCATCATCGGGTCCACCGGGGTCGGAAAAACCACCCTGGAGATGTTCCTGCTGACGCTGACGCGTAAGTGGGACCCGGCACCGCGACTGGTGTTGTTCGATCTGGACCGGGGTTGCGAGATTGCCATCCGGGCCATGAACGGCCGGTACTTCACGCTCGAAGCTGGCAAGCCAACCCACCTCAACCCGCTGCAGCGCGACCCCACGCCGGCCCGCATCCAGTTCTGGGAGCAGCTGGTGCGCACCTGCATCGCCACACCCGCCCTGCCCCTGCTGCCGGCCGATGAGCGCGCTATCGCCGACGCCGTGAAGACGGTGGCGATGATGCCGACCGCCCTGCGCCGGTTCTCGACCATTCGCCAGAACCTGCCCAAGTCTGGCGAGAACAGCCTGTACGAACGGCTGGGCCGCTGGTGCGAGGGCGGCGCTCTGGGTTGGGTGTTCGACCAGGCCAACGATCAGCTGATGGACCTGCAGTCCGCATCGGTCATCGCGTTTGACACCACCGAGTTTCTGGACCTGCCCGAGGTCCGCACGCCGGTCATGCTGTACCTGCTCCAGGTGATGGAGGAGCTGGTCAACGGCGAACGGCTGATCTATGTGATCTCGGAGTTCTGGAAAGCGCTGGACCACGACATCTTCAGCGACTTCGCCAAACAGAAGCAGAAGACGATCCGCAAGCAGAACGGGCTGGGCATCTTTGATACGCAGAGCCCATCCGACGTGCTGCGCCACCCCATCGGCCGCACGATGGTGGAACAGAGCGTGACCAAGATCTTTCTGGCGAACCCGGAAGCGGTGCGCGAGGAATACGTCGAAGGTTTTGGTCTCAGCGAAGCCGAGTTCGGCATCGTGCGCAGCCTGGGCGCGCAGGGTGGCCGGCGCTTCCTGGTCAAACAAGGGCACAGCAGCGCGATCTGCGAGTTGGACCTCAGCGGTTTACAGGACTTCGTGACCGTGCTGTCGGCCACCACCGACAACGTCGCCCTGCTGGACACCGTTCGTGAACAACACGGTAACGATCCGTTTCTCTGGCTTCCCGTGCTGCTGCGCGAGGTTCAGGATCGCAAATCCCGCAACTCCAGGAGAGCGACATGAACCGGTTTCACACCCTTCCCATTGTGTTGACGCTTGTCGTTTTCAGCACGAGCGCCAGCGCCCAATTCGTGAAAGGCAACGAGGCGGTTCGCACCTCAACCACCGGTGAACGGTTGGTCGAGTTGGCGCCACTGCCCAGCTCCGGTCCCATCAGAAAGACCAAGCCCTGCCTCGCTCAGGCGGGTTGCCACGCAGGCCCCTGGCACATGGTGGAGACGGGTGACGGATTGCTGGAATGCACCGAGGTCTATGCGCGCGAAGGCACCTGCCGCAAGTCCAGCTACGGCACGACCAAGCTCTCGCGGATCTGGGTAGTGAAGGCCGGCGGCCAGTGGCTGCAGTGCCAGTACCCTGATTTGGGCAGCAAGTGCGTCAAAGTCTTCGCGCCGCCCCCGACCAACCTGCCCTACCCGGCCGTGCAATAAGGGAGCGATGTCATGTTCGCCTGGGTCGGTTCCAACTTCGACGCGATTCTGAGCACCTACGTACTCGGTGTGGTGTCTTCGCTCATGTCCGCGATCACCCCGATTGCCTTGTCGGCCATGACGGTGTGGGTGGCGCTCTACGGTTGGGCCGTGCTGCGCAATGAGGTGTCCGAAACCGTGCCCACCTTCGTCTGGAAGGTGTTCAAGATCGGGCTGGTGCTGGCCTTTGCCTTGCAGTCAGGGTTCTACATCAGCAACGTGTCGGACACCGCCAACGCGCTGGCCATGGGCGTGGCCAGCACCTTTCTGCCTTCTGGCGTTGACCCCGCCACGATCAGCTCGCCCTACGCCCTTCTCGACAAATTCAACGACGACGCCAGCGCTCAGGTAGCCGACATCATGAAAGAAGCCAGCGTGCTTCGGCTGGACTTGCTGCTAGCGGGCGGCATCTTCTCCATCGGCACCGTCTTCTTCCTCTGCATCGCCCTCTTTGTCGTCACGCTCGCCAAGCTGTTCCTGACCTTCGTGATTGCCATCGGTCCGCTGTTCATCCTATGCCTGGCCTGGCGCCCCACCGCCCGGTTCTTCGACAGCTGGTTGTCCATGGTGCTGAACGCCGTGGTGCTCACCTGGTTCGCCTTCTTCGCGCTGGGCCTGAGCGCCTACATGGGCGCCGCCATGTTCAAGGCCATCCACGACGGTGGCGGCTTCCTCGGCAGCACCTTCAACGTGCTGGGCGAAGCCACCCGCTACTGCGTGCTCATGATCCTCATGGCTATCCTCTGCTTCCAGGCGCCCAGCCTCGCCTCGGCCCTGACGGGTGGCCACCAGGTGGCTCCAGCTCAATTTTGCCGACAGTGTCGACACAATCTCGGCGCTGGGGAACGCCTCGGCAAACTTCAGGCGCAGGATGGTGTGGAGGTTGCACTTCTCCATCAAATCGCGGCGGATGTCGGTGCCCACGTTGCTTTCAAAAAGCACGTTGTCGGGCAGCACCACGGCTGCGCGGCCCTTGGGCTGAAGGCTGCGGTAGATGTGCTGCAGGAAGGCGAACTGCTTGTTGCTGGTGAGGTAGGTGAGGTCGGTTCGGGTGGGGAGGCCGCCGCCTTTTTTGGTGCCAAAGGGCGGGTTGGAGAGGATCAGCGTGGCGGGCGGAAGCTTGCGGTAGTCCTCGCTCAGGGTGTCGCCGTAGTCCACGCCACCTTCGATGCCGTGGAGCAGCATGTTCATCAGTGCCAGGCGGTGGGTGTCTTGCACCAGCTCCATGCCGTAGAAGGTGTCGTGGCGGTAGCGGCGCTGGGCTTCTTCCTTGAGGCTGTCGAAGTCGTTGTGTTTGCGCAGGTGGTTGTTGGCGGCGATCAGGAAGCCGCATGTGCCGGCCGCTGGATCCTGGATCACGTCGCCCAGCTTGGGGTTGAGCACGGTGACGATGCTGTCGATCAGGTGGCGGGGCGTGAAGTACTGGCCGGCGCCGCTCTTCTTTTCGGTGGCGTTGCGTTCCAGCAGGTTTTCATACAGGTCGCCCAGGTCGTCGCGCTGCACGCTGTACCAGTCGAGCGCGTCAATTTCAGTGACCAGCTTGCTCAGCGTGGTGGGCTTGGTGATGAAGGTGTTGGCGTTGGCGTAGATGGCTTGCACAGCGCCCTGGCCGTGCAGGCCGTAGTCCAGCAGCATTTCCTTGTAGGTGTCGAGCCGGTCGGGCGCGGAGGCGCTGATCAGGTCGGCCCAGCGCACGCCGGGTTGCAACAACTTGGGCTCGCCCTTCTTGGGCGACTTGAACACCGTCAGGCGTTCTTCCTGCCCGGTCTCCTGCATCATTTTCAGGAACAGCAGGTAGGTGAGTTCGCTCAGGTACTGGTGGTAGGTGGCCGAGCCACAGCGCGATGACGTTGAAGGGCACGCCCGATTGCAGCAGGTGCATCGTCGCCTACGGGTGTCGTGTCCTGTGCTTCTGGGGCGATGGCACCCACACTGCGCAGCACGACCAAGAGATGAACCAAGGCGGCCCGCACGTCTTCGCGCCGACGCGCCGAGGTTGCGCACTGGCATCGAGGAAGATGTTCCTCCGTGAACTCGGCGACGAGTTCCTCGTTGATGTCAGCAAAGGGCCTCTTCGACTGCGCCATCCACAACGAGAAGTGAGCGATGGCGGCTTCGCAGCTACGCACGTAGCTATCGACGTTGCCACGGTCGAGCAGGTACTGGCGGTAGGCCGGCAGGTGTGCAGCCAACGGTGCGCAGCAAGCGGCGGTTGCGGCGCTGGCAGGTGTTGTCAAGGGGCGGGTCGGACTCATGTGGATCTCCAAGTGGTGGAGACGCCACTGCATCCGACGCGGGCAACTATGTACAGAAGATCCTTCGACCACGTGCGACGCCGCGGCTGCTACGCCTGTGGCATTGAGCGCCGCTCATTGCTGCGTGGGCTTTGCCTCACCATAGTCGAGCACTGCACATAGGTGGGGGATGCGGATGTCGTTGGTGATGTCGCCCGCCACCAGACCGTTGCAACAGACGAATCGGAACTGACCAGCGAGCATTTGATAGCTGCTGGCGCCGTCGTGGCTGTTGATCAGGATGATCTCGTTGGCCTCGGGCCGGGTGTTCACCTGTCCTGCGTGGCGCATGCGGATCATGTGCTTGGTGAACTCGGTCTTGCCTTCGATGCGGCTTTTGCTCTGGGCCACCATGAAGGGCTCGAAGCCCTCCTGGCGCAGACCGCGCAGGACGTCGATGGTGGGGATGTAGGTGTAGCGCTCGGAGCGGCTGCCGTGTTTGCCTTCGGCAAAGATCGACGGCGCGGCCCGGCGCATCTGGTCTTCGGCCAGCGGGGTCTCGCTGCGGATCACAAACGTGTTCTGGCCAAAGTGGGCGGCCAGACGGGGGGAATGGGCGGTAGAGATCATGGTGATGCTCCTGGATCGAAGAATCGGGAAAGATGGAATGAGGGAAGCCGGGCGGCCGAACCGCCCGGAGTGCTGCGTCAGGCGTGCGCCGGTTGGTGTTCGCTGCGGGCCTTGCGGCTGGGGGTGGGTGCGCTGGGGGCGGCTGCGGGTGGATCACCTGCACCTTCGCGCGCGCGGCGGGCCTCGCCTTCGGCTTTGCTGTCGAGGTAGTCGATTTCGTCCACGGTGAACGCCAGCCCGTAGACCTCGACGCCGTCGCTATCCTGGTAGTTGTTGTTGCGCACCCGGCCGACGATGTTCACGTGCGAGCCTTTGCCCAGGTACTCGGCCGCGTGTTCGGCCTGCTTGGCCCACAACGTCCACTGGATCGCGGTGGCTTCCTCGGACCGCTCTTCGCCGCTGCCTCGGCGGCTGTTGCTGATGGCGGTCAACACCGCCTTGGCGACCTTGCCCTCTCGCCCGTTGACGAATTCGAGTTTGACGGCGGATGCCAGGTGCGCATGACGCTGGATGACTTGAACGTTGGCCATGGTGAAACTCCTTGCAAGAGCGACCAGCCGGACCCCGATCCGGGCTCCTCAAAACCGATCCTCTCGCTCGGACTCCCTCGCTCCCGCCCACGGGCGGGCGGGGGGTGGGCAAGGCCCCTTCCCTCGGGAAGGGGTGGGGGATGGGGAAACCCTGCAGCACGAAACAGTGAGCCAGTCACCTGGCCCACCGCTGAAAGATCCCCCCACAAGTCCCCCTCACCTGTGGATGGGGGCGCCGTGGGGGGATGACGGTGGGCCCATTGGCGCACGCGCTGCCCGAGCCTCTTCGGGCGATCAGCAAAGCGCAGGCGACCGAATGAATTGAGCAGCGGCGTCTCTGCGGACGGCGTGACACCAAGCGCAGCGACTGGCGCGGCGTTCGAGCCGCTGCGATCACTTCAGGGGTTCGCTGTCTCCGCTATTCCCAGCGGCCTGGCTTCGGGCATGGCGGGTGACCGGGGGGACGATCTGGCGGGCGGGACGGGACCACAGCGCAGCGGCGGGAGCGAACCGAAAGTCAGTTCGTTCAGCGGGCTCGTTCCCGCGCAGCGGGAAGGAAACCAGACCGCGATCCCCGGGCACGGGACAGGGCCGCTGCCCCCTGTGCTGCCGGTGACCACCGGCCGTGATCCGCCCTCCTTTGTGCCCGCGCACCGCGCGCTGATCAAGAACAAAAAATTGGGGCCGAAGGCCCCAAGGGTTACACAAGCCCTTGCTCGGCCATCGAATTCACCGCGTCGCCCGCCACGATGAAGTGGTCGAGCACCCGCACATCGACCAGCGCCGCCGCCTGCTTGAGCGTCTGCGTCAGGTATTCGTCGGCACGCGATGGACGGGCCGCGCCGCTGGGATGGTTGTGCACCAGGACCAGGGCGCAGCTGTTCCGAAGGAGCGCATCGCGCACCACCTCGCGCGGGTAAACCGATGTCTGGCTCACCGTGCCCCGGAACATCTCGACGTAGTCCACCACGCGGTTCTGTGCATCCAGGTGCACAACGGCAAAAACCTCATGCGGCAGGTGTCCCAGCCGGGCGCGCAGGAAGTCCTTCACCACAGCGGGTGAGTCCATCAGGTCGCTGCCGCGCACCTGGGCGGCCAGCAACTGCTGCGCCGCCAGCAGCACCTCGTCGGCCTCGGCCGGACGGTACTGGCCCGCGACATCGCGCACCAGCAAAGCGGAAGCGGCAACCGAGAGTGCCTGGAAGGAATCGAGGGAAGAAAACAGATCGTGCTGCATGACCAACTCCAGTGATCGGGCGGGATTGCCCGAGACCGGAACCGGCACGCCGCAGCGCAGCGGTCACAGGTTCGAAGACGGCCGACCGGCCGCCAGCGCATGCAATGCGCGCAGACCTTGACAGCGAGAACGGTGTGCAAGGATGAAGGGAACAGCAAGCCAGCCCCACCACACCTGCAGGCGTGAGGAAGGCAAGCGCAGCGCGCAGGCCGGGGGCCCACCAACGGCCGGAGGCGTCAGCGATCGGCGCCCGACAGGGTCGAGACGCCAGGACACCTGTGGCCTGGTGGCTCGATGCGCAGCACCAGAGCGCGGTCCGGCTGTGCCGGAGACGCCAAAAAAATCCCGGCCGAGGCCGGAATGTGATGGAGCGATTTCAAACCTGTCGCTGAATCAAGCAACCAGGTGATCTTCCGGCTCTTGCTAGTTCAGCGCTTCACTGGTCTGCACAGACTCGGTCAGCATCTGCGGCAACCAACCCGAGCCAGCGGCCAGCCGCTCGGCTTCACTGGCGACCTGCGCCTTCTTGAGTTTCGCCAGCCGCTGCACCTCACCCGGCGCAAAGACCTGGACGGCCTCCAGTGCCTTCGCCTTCGATACGTGGTCGAAGTAGCCTGCCGCCGTGGGCGTCCACCAGCTGTGCATGTCCAGCCCCACCGCTTGCGCCAGCAGCGCAGCGGGGGTTTCGTTCTCGCGCTGAGCGACGGCCGACACCGTCAGGCCCACACACAAAGCCAGCAGCGACAGCAGTTCTTCATGCTCCATCGCCAGCAGTTCGTTAAAAAGGGCCGTCGGGTCTTCCGGCAAACGCACCGCCCAAGCCTCGCGCACGGCTCGCAGGCCCAGAGCAGCCGGTGCCTCCCCCACGTCCGGCGCATGCTGTTCCAGCCGGTCCTGCGGTGTGGCGCTGATATTGACCGGCGCCGTACCGTAGCCACCCAGGATCACCCGCTGCGCCAACTGGTGCACCAGAGCCACCAGGGCGATGCGGGGATGGCGAGCCACCTCGGCTTGCAGGGCTGCGGTGCGGTGCGCGCTCAGGCGCCGCACCAGCTTCTCGGACAGCACGCCCCGGCTGGTTGGTGCTTCTGCTGGCTCCCCCTCGCCTCCTGCATTTGCGTCCGGTATCGGCTGCGCCTGCGCCCGAAGCGCCCTGACCTGTTCCTCGCGCAGCAGCCCACGATGCACCGCCACGGCCCCCATGGGGTCCACCGACACCACCGCCCCGGCCATGGCGACGATGCCGGGGTCGTAGACCACCAGGGTCTGTTCAATGGCGTCCAATTGATCGCCCAACCGGTCCAGTTCCTCGTGTAGTGCCTGTGCACCGTCATCGCTCAGGTCGTCGTCCTCGTCATCGAGCTTGTCCTGAAGCCGCGCCTGCTCCGCTCCCAGCTTCTCGATGCGTTTGGCTTCGGCCTTGGTGGGTTCACGGCGCGAGCGCCGCGCCCGCTGGAAGGTGTGCAGTTCGGCCGACGACACGCGCGGCGTGACATCCACCCAGCCCCAGCCCTCGGCACGCACCGATTCGGCCGCATCGGCCAGCCGGTCGCGGGCCAGCGTCTCCAGCAAACCCGCGTCGGTGAGGAACACGCCTTTCTGCTCGTCCGCGAACAGGTCGCGCCGGATGCCACCCCCTGCCGCTTCATAGGCATTCACGCCCACGAAGCGCGCCAGCGCATCTCGGCAGGCGTCCACCTCGTCGCGGGTCAGGTGGTCCCGCAGGGACTCCGGGTTGCGCTTCCACTGCGGCACCTCGTAGAACGCGGATTCCTGCGCACCATGGTCGTCGGTGATCGCCAGGGCCATCAACTGCTCCAGCGAGACAGAGCCTTGCTGGTAGTCCGCCAGCAAGCGGGGCGAGACGTTCGCCAGCCGCAGCCGTCGCTTGACCACCAGCGGAGTGACGCCGAAGTCGGCTGCGATGTCCTCCAGCGACCGGCCTTCGGCCACCAGCAACTTCCAGGCGAACAGTTCATCCACCGGGGTCATGGCCTCCCGCTGTACGTTCTCGCTCAGGCTCACGGTGCGGGCCGAGGTGTCGGGCACCAGCAGACAAGGCACCGGGTGGTCCTTGGCCAGTTTGTGGCGCTTGACCAGCAGCTTCAAGGCCGCCAGCCGCCGACGCCCGGCCACCACCTCGAACCACTGTTCATCGGGCGAGGTGATGACGGTCAGGTTCTGCAGCAAACCCACGCGGGCGATGGACGCGGCAAGTTCGGGAATGGCCGTGCCGCCGCTCTGACGCACGTTTCGGCTGGAAGGCCGCAGCCGCGACAAGGTGATCAGGTGCAGCTCGTAGGGAGCCACTTCAGGCACGGTGACGGATTCACCGGTAATGGCGGCAGTGCTGAGGACTGCCGCAGCAGCCACGGCGCTCAAGGCCAGGGTTTCGGTTTGGGTAACGGTGTTCATGTGAAATCTCCTGTCCCATACGGGGACCTTGTTCAAACAATGGAAGACATCGAAAACGGGTTGGAAGTCAGTCGTTGCTGTGCATGGGCGCTCTCCTTGGGTGTTGGGCTCCGCAGGGGCCGCGAAGCCCTTCGCGGCCATGGGCAGCAGCTGGGGCCGGCGCGGGTGCGCCGTCAAGGGAGGAAGCGAAGGCGCTGGCGCGGCCCGCAGGCGCAGCCGAGGACACGGGCGCCGCAGCGGCCCTTGACGGGGGGAGCGCCCGCAAAGGCCAGGCAAGCCGGTGAAACCGGCGCGCAGGGGGTGCGAAGCTTGTCTAGCACCACCGGAGGGACCAAGGTGAGCCCATTTCCCGTTCGCCACGTGTCACAAAACTTTCATGGCAATCCGCTATTATTCAAAAAACGTTGAATCATTGAAGATATAGGAGTTCCTCACATGAAAGTCGGTATCAACGGCATGGGCCGCATGGGGCGGCTGGCCCTGCGCGCGGCCTTCGGCGCCATCGAACGGGAAGCCATCGACCCCCGCAGCGGCAACCGCCTGGAGGTGGTCCACCTCAACGAGATCAAAGGGGGCGCTGCCGCCACCGCCCACCTGCTGGCCTTTGACACCGTGCAGGGCAAGTGGCGCGCCGACATCGCGGCCGAGGGCAGCGACGCCATCCGCATCAACGACCGCCGCCTGTCGTTCAGCGAACACGCCACCGCCGCCGAGATCCCCTGGGGCGACCTGGGCGTGGACCTGGTGCTGGAATGCACCGGCAAGTTCCTCACGCCCGAGACCCTGCAGGGCCACCTGGACCGCGGCGCCAAGCGCGTGATCGTCGCAGCGCCCGTCAAGGTGGGCGACGTGCTGAACATCGTGGTCGGCGTCAACGAGCACCTGTACAACCCGGCGCGCGACCGCATCGTCACCGCCGCCAGCTGCACCACCAACTGCCTGGCACCCGTGGTGAAGGTGGTGCACGAAGCCATCGGCATCAAGCACGGCCAGATCACCACGCTGCACAACCCGACCAACACCAATCTGGTGGTGGACGCGCCGCACAAGGACCTGCGCCGCGCGCGCAGCGCCATGGTGAACCTGGCGCCCACGACCACCGGCAGCGCCACCGCCATCGCGCTGATCTACCCCGAACTCAAGGGCAAGCTCAACGGCCACGCGGTGCGCGTGCCGGCGCTCAACGCTTCGCTGACCGACTGCGTGTTTGAACTCAACCGCGCGACCACGGCCGAGGAAGTGAACGCCCTGTTCGAAGCCGCCGCCAACGGTCCGCTGGCCGGCATCCTGGGCTTCGAGAACCGTCCGCTGGTGAGCGCCGATTACGCGCGCGACACGCGCAGCTCCATCGTCGATGGTCTCTCGACCATGGTGACCGACGGCACGCTGCTCAAGGTCTACGCGTGGTACGACAACGAGATGGGCTACGCCACCCGCATGGTGGACCTCGCGTGCCACCTGGAATCTGTCGACATCTGATCGCGGCACGATGAACACTGCCACCCGCAACTACGCCATCGTCACCGCCGCCTACTGGGGCTTCACGCTCACCGACGGCGCGCTGCGCATGCTGGTGCTGCTGCACTTCTACCGGCTGGGCTATTCGCCGTTCACGCTGGCGTTCCTGTTCCTGCTCTACGAAGCGGCTGGCGTGCTGGCCAACCTGATCGGCGGCTGGTTGGCCACGCGCTACGGCATCCAGCGCATGCTGACCGTGGGTCTGGTCACGCAGATAACAGGATTCACCCTGCTCTCGCTGCTCAACCCGGCCTGGACGGCGGCGATGTCGGTGGCCTGGGTGGTGGTGGCGCAGGGCATCTGCGGCGTGGCCAAGGACCTGACCAAAACCGCCAGCAAGTCGGCCATCAAGGTCACGCAGGCACAGGCCAAGGCCGAGGACGGCGGCAACAACCAGCTCTTCAAGTGGGTGGCCTGGTTCACCGGCAGCAAGAACGCCATGAAAGGCTTCGGCTTCTTCCTGGGCGGCGTGCTGCTGCAGGCGCTGGGTTTCCAGCATTCGCTGTGGGCCATGGCCGGCCTGCTGGTGCTGGTGCTGGCGGGCGTGGTGCTGTCGGTGCCGCCGATGATGGGCAAGGCCAAGGCATCGAAGTCGGCCAAGGAACTGTTCGCCAAGAACGCCGGCATCAACGGCCTGGCCGCCGCGCGGGTGGCGCTGTTCGGCGCGCGCGATGTGTGGTTTGTGGTCGGCGTGCCGGTATTCCTGTATTCGCAGGGCTGGAACTTCACCATGGTCGGCGGCTTCCTCGCCGCCTGGACCATCGGCTACGGCCTGGTGCAGGCGCTGGCGCCCAACCTCGTCAAGCGCAGCCCGGACGGTCTGACCAGCGAGGTGCCCGCCGCGCGCGGGTGGTCGCTGGCACTGGCGCTGATCCCGGTCGGCATCGCGGTGGCCGTGTGGCTGGAGCTGCCGAACCTGCAGTGGTGGGTGGTCGGCGGGCTGGGCCTGTTCGGCTTTGCGTTCGCGGTCAATTCCTCGGTGCATTCCTACCTGATCCTGGCCTACGCCGGCAGCGAGAAAGCCGCCGAAGACGTAGGCTTCTACTACGCCGCCAACGCGCTGGGCCGCTTCTTCGGCACGCTGATGTCGGGCCTGCTTTACCAGTGGGGCGGCCTGCTGTACGCGCTGGCGGGTTCGGCCCTGATGCTGCTGGCCTGCTGGCTGCTCACGCTGGCGCTGCCGACCAAGCTGGCTTTGCCCAGTCCCCAAGCCACCTGAGGTGACCCCATGGAAGAAACCGATGTCGTCAAGGCGCTGGGGGCGCTGGCCCAGGAAACGCGCCTGCGGATTTTCCGCCTGCTGGTGGTGGCCGGGCCTGAGGGATTGAACCCTGGCCACATGGCGGAAGAACTGGGTATTGCATCCACTGCCCTGTCCTTCCATTTGAAAGAACTGAGCCACTCCGGGTTGATTGCCTCCGAGCGCGAAGGCCGCAATCTGTTCTACCGCGCATCCATTCCGCTGATGAACGACCTGCTGGCCTACCTGACGGCGCACTGCTGCCAGGGCCAGGCCTGCCTGGAAACACCCACCAAGCTCGACTGCGACAACTGCTGAGGAGGCAAACCATGAAACGTTTCCATGTTCATCTGCATGTAGCAGACCTGCCCCAGAGCATTGCCTTCTACAGCCAACTCTTTGCAGCAGAGCCGGCTCGCACCGAGGCGGACTACGCCAAGTGGATGCTCGAAGACCCGCCGGTGAACTTTGCCATTTCCACGCGGGGCGAGCAGCCCGGTATCGATCACCTGGGCATCCAGACCGACAACGCCGAAGAACTGCAGGCCCTGAAGGACCGAGCCACCGTCGCCGATATGAGCTTGCTGGATGAAGGTGCGACCACCTGCTGCTATGCACGTAGCGAAAAGCACTGGATCACCGACCCGCAGGGCATTGCGTGGGAACACTTCCACACCCTGGGAAACATCCCGGTGTTCCGGGAAAAGGCTGATGAAGCCTCGGCTGCGGCCTGCTGCGCACCGAGCGGCGCTACAGCCACGAACTGCTGCGCTCCAGCCACCGGGTCATCCACCCCAGCAACCGGCTGTTGCACCCCCAACTCTTCCGTCACTGCAGGCGCGTGCTGCGCGCCCTCCTCCACCGCTCCCTCCTCTGCAACCCGCTGCTGCTGAAAGGTTTTCCCATGTCCGTCTACAACGTGCTCTTCCTGTGCACCGGCAACTCGGCCCGGAGCATCATGGCCGAATCCATCCTCAACCACCTGGGTGGCGGTCGCTTCCGCGCCTTCAGCGCCGGCAGCCACCCGGCTGGCCAGGTCAATCCACACGCCATCGAACTGCTGCAACGGAACCATTACAAGACGGATAGCCTGCGCAGCAAGAACTGGAGCGAGTTTGCGCAGGCCGATGCGCCGCACATGAACTTCGTGCTCACGGTCTGCGACAAGGCGGCTGGCGAGGTGTGCCCGGTATGGCCCGGGCAGCCGATGTCGGCCCACTGGGGCGTGCCCGATCCTGCCGAGGTCAAAGGCGACGACGAAGCCGCCAAGAAGGCTTTTGCCGACACCTTCATGGTCCTCAGCCGCCGCATCGCCCTGATGGTCAACCTGCCGTTTGAAAAGCTCGACCGCCTGGCACTGCAAAAAGAACTGGTGGACATCGGCCGTCAGAAGGCCTGATCGGTTGATTTCGAATCTCTGGCCCGGTCGCCATGCGATCGGGCGTTTTTCATTTTTGAGGTGTGAACGATGGGTGTGTTTGAGCGTTACCTGACCGTGTGGGTCGGGCTGGGCATTCTGGCCGGTGTGGGCCTCGGGCTGGTCATGCCCGGCGTGTTCCAGGCCGTGGCCGCGATGGAAATCGCGCAAGTGAACCTGGTGGTCGCCGTGTTCATCTGGATCATGATCTACCCGATGATGATCCAGATCGACTGGCATGCGGTGAAGGACGTGGGCAAGAAGCCTCAGGGCCTGGTGCTCACCCTGGTGGTCAACTGGCTGATCAAGCCCTTTACCATGGCGGCGCTGGGCGTGCTGTTTTTCCAGTATGTGTTTGCGGGCTGGGTCGATCCGCAATCGGCCAGCGAGTACATCGCCGGCATGATCCTGCTGGGTGTGGCGCCCTGCACCGCCATGGTGTTCGTGTGGAGCCAACTGGTGAAGGGCGATGCCAACTACACCCTGGTCCAGGTATCGGTGAACGACCTCATCATGGTGGTGGCGTTTGCGCCGATTGCCGCGTTTCTGCTCGGTGTGACGAATGTGACCGTGCCGTGGGAGACGCTGCTGCTCTCCACCGTGCTGTATGTGGTGCTTCCGCTGTTGGCGGGCATGGCCACCCGGCAGTTGTTGGTGAAACAGTCGCCCACCGCACTGGGTCAATTTGTGGCGCGCCTCAAGCCCTGGTCGGTGGTGGGTCTGATCGCCACCGTGGTGCTGCTGTTCGGCTTCCAGGCGGGCACCATCGTCGAAAAACCCGGCGTGATCGCACTCATCGCCGTGCCCCTCATCCTGCAGTCCTATGGCATCTTCTTCATCGCCTGGTGGGGCGCGAAGTGGCTCAAGCTGCCGCACGACATCGCCGGGCCGGCCTGCCTGATCGGCACCTCCAATTTCTTCGAGCTGGCGGTGGCCGTGGCGATTTCGCTGTTCGGTCTGAACTCTGGCGCAGCGCTGGCCACCGTGGTGGGCGTGCTGGTGGAAGTGCCCGTGATGCTCTCGCTCGTGGCCATCGTCAACGCCTGGAAACCCCGCACCGCCTGAACCCGCATCAGACCATTCTTCATGCCCGACATCACGATCTATCACAACCCCGCCTGCGGCACCTCGCGCAACGTGCTGGCCATGATCCGCAACAGCGGCGTGGAACCTACGGTCATCGAATACCTCAAAAATCCGCCCAGCACACAGCAGATCCAGGCGTGGCTCGCCGCTATGGGCGCCACGGTGCGCCAGGTGCTGCGAGAAAAAGGCACCCCCTACGCCGAGCTGGACCTGGGCAACCCCAAGTGGACCGATGAACAGTTGTTGGCCTTCATCCAGCAGCACCCCATCCTGCTCAACCGTCCTTTCGTGATCACGCCGCTGGGGGTGCGCCTGTGTCGCCCCTCCGAGGTTGTGCTCGACATCCTGCCTTACCCGCAGCAAGGCCCCTTCATCAAGGAAGATGGCGAAGTTGTCATCGATACCAAAGGTCGCCGTGTCTAAGTCCGTCTCCAAACCCCTGGCCGATCTGCCGCAGGTGCAGGCCGAACATTTCCGCGTGCCCGATCCGGCGCGGCTGCTGCGTCCGAACTCGGCCCATGCGCCGCGCATCTTGCTGCTGTACGGCTCCCTGCGTCCGCGCTCCTTCAGCCGCCTGCTGGTGGAAGAAGCCGCCCGGCTGCTGCAAGCCATGGGCGCGGAAACGCGCATCTTCAACCCCAGTGGCCTGCCCCTGCCCGACGACGCGCCGGACAGCCACCCCAAGGTGCAGGAACTGCGTGAACTGACGCTTTGGTCCGAAGGCATGGTCTGGTGTTCGCCCGAACGCCACGGCGCCATGACCGGCATCATGAAGGCGCAGATCGACTGGATCCCCCTGGCGGCCGGCGCCGTGCGCCCCACCCAGGGCAAGACGCTGGCGGTGATGCAGGTGTGCGGCGGCTCGCAGTCGTTCAACGCGGTCAACCAGATGCGTGTGCTCGGCCGCTGGATGCGCATGGTCACCATCCCGAACCAGTCATCCGTGGCCAAGGCCTTTCAGGAGTTCGACGACCACGACCGCATGAAACCGTCCAGCTACCACGACCGGGTGGTCGATGTGATGGAGGAGCTGGTCAAGTTCACCTGGCTGACCCGAGACGTCTCGCCCTACCTGGTGGACCGCTACAGCGAGCGCAAGGAAAGCGCCGAAGAACTGATGCGTCGGGTCAACCTGCCCAAGGCGGTGTGACCTCCGAAGACGTGATCAAAGCAGCATGACGCCTTGTCTCGAATGAGCCCTGAAGCCGCTGCTGACGGGGGCGTGGTCTCGGCTCGCCGGGCTGTGCTCTCGTTTCTGGTCGCTCTGGTGCTGTCGCTGGCGTTGTACGCCTGGCTGCCCTACGAGGCTTCGGTCACCAAGGGCCTGTGCCTGCTGGTCTTCATCGGCGTGCTCTGGTTGACCGAGGCGATTCCCCTGCCGGTGACGGCGTTGCTGGTGCCCATCGGCGCTCTGGCGCTGGGGTTCCCGGGCCTCACCACGGTCCAGGTCCTGGCGCCCTTTGCCGACCCCATCGTGTTCCTTTTTCTGGGTGGCTTTGCCCTGGCGAGTGCACTGCGTGCCCAGCAGCTGGACCGCAAGATGGCCGGCTTCCTGCTGACCCTCTCGGGCGGGCATCTGGGCCGCGCCGTGTGGCTGCTGTTCGGCGTGACGGCCTTGCTGTCCATGGGCATCAGCAACACGGCCACGGCGGCCATGGTGCTGCCGCTGACCCTGGGCATCCTGGGGCCGCTCGACCCGCAGCGGGAGCGGCGGACCTTCGCCTTTGTGCTGCTGGGCGTGGCCTATTCCGCCAGCATTGGCGGGATAGGCACCCTGGTCGGCTCGCCGCCCAACGCGATTGCGGCGCGCGCGGCGGGCATCGACTTTGCCCAATGGCTCTGGATCGGTCTGCCCCTGGTGCTGCTGCTCATGCCCTTGATGGTGTTCACCCTGCGGCTGGTGCTGCGCCCGCACCTGGACCGACGTATCGACATCACCGCCACCGACGTGCCCTGGACCGGGCCACGGGTTCTGACGCTGGGTGTATTTGCCTTGACCGCGCTGGGCTGGACATTCGGCGCCGAGCCCCTCAAAAAAATGGGCATCCAGAGCCCGGACACGGTGTTTGCGCTGGCCGCTGCTGTGGCCGTGGTGGCGTTGCGTCTCGCGAGCTGGCGGTACGTCGCCGAGCACACCGACTGGGGTGTGCTGATCCTGTTCGGCGGCGGTCTGGCGCTGGGTGAAGTGCTCGCCATGTCGGGCGCCTCGCTTGTGCTGGGTCAACAGGTGGCCAGCGTGCTGCAGGGCGCGGCACCGTGGGCCATGCTGCTGGCGGTTGCCGCCTTCATGGTGCTGCTCACCGAGTTCGCCAGCAACACCGCCGCTGCAGCGCTGCTCGTGCCGGTGTTTGCTGCCGTCGCCAGCCAGATGGGCTTGCCGGTGGAGACCCTGGTGATCGTGGTGGCGCTGGCCGCCTCCTGCGGGTTTGCCCTGCCCGTGGCGACGCCGCCTAACGCCCTGGTGTTCGGTTCGGGCCGGGTGCGCCAGCGCGACATGCTGCGAGCCGGCCTGTCGCTGGACCTGGTCTGCGTGGTGGTGTTGACGCTCTGGGGATTGGCGGCGTTGTCGTAGCAGTTGCGATTCAGCGAATCAGTACGCGTGCCGTCCATTGCGACCGCATGACACGAGGTTGATGCCTGCTCGCCAGACCGAGACCTGCGTAATCTTCCAAAGCCAGGTGGACCACGAGACGGTCCAAGCTATCTGAGCAGGACTACCGGTCAGTGGCTGTGTCAGTGCCGCCCATGTCAGGCTGAATCAGCGCCACCAGATCAGCCAGCGGTTTTTCAATGGCTTTTTGCGCCTTCAGTTCAACTGATCGGTACAGCTTGAGTACCTTGTGCCCCATCGGGGTCAGTGAGGCGCCACCGCCTGCAGCACCGCCGCGTTGTTTGACAACAAGAGGCTCCAGAAAGTCGCGATTCATGGCGTCCACCAGCGACCAGACCCGCTGGTAACTCATGCCCAGGCAACGACCGGCTTCGGCAATCGAGCCCGTCTCCGCAATGCTCTGCAACACGTCGGCCTTGCCAGGTCCGATGGCGACCGCGTGTTTGATCTGGATTCGAAAGCGTGTGCGCTCTTCGAGAGCAGAGGCATTCAGTGATGGCTTCATGTTCGGGATGATAGAGGTGACTACCCGTTATACTTTTTTGAAGATATCGAACATCACCCTGACCATCCCATCACATTGCCCCACCGCTGCTTTGGGTTCCACCATGAATGTCCTTCGACTGCTCGCTTGCACAATCTCGCTGGCTCTGGGTCTCTGTGTGAAGCCCGTCTTGGCCCAAACAACGACTTCGCAACCCCCCACGGTGGCAGCTGCCGCCGACCTGAAGTTCGCACTCGAAGAAGTGGCGACCCGGTTCGAGAAGGACACAGGTCATCGCATGCGCCTGATCTTTGGCTCCTCCGGCAGTTTCTATTCGCAGATCCTTCAGGGTGCGCCGTTTCACCTGTTCATGTCGGCCGACGAGGGTTTCGTGTTCAAGCTGGCCGAAGCGGGCAAGACGGTGGACCGGGGGCGTCTGTATGCCCACGGACGCATTGGCATCATCGTGCCCAAGGGCTCTGCGCTCAAGGCCGATGGTGAACTCAGGGACCTGGCCGCAGCGCTGAAGGATGGGCGACTGAAGAAGTTCGCCATTGCAGCGCCCGATCACGCGCCCTATGGCATGCGCGCCAAAGAAGCCTTGCAGCACACCGGTCTGTGGGACGCGCTGGAATCCAGACTCGTGTTCGGTGAGAACGTGTCCCAGACGGCCCAGTTCGCCACCTCTGGCGCGACCGAGGGCGGCATCATTGCCTACTCGCTGGCCCTGGCTCCCCAGGTCGCCCACCTGGGTGAATTTGCCCTGATCCCGCAAGCCTGGCACCAGCCCCTGGCACAGCGCATGGTGCTGACCCGGGGTGCGCCCGATGTGGCGCGCGCCTTCTACGAATACATCGCACAACCCGAAGCCCAGGCCATCATGACGCGCTACGGATTTGCCATGCCCAGGCGGTGAGCGAGATGGATTGGCCGTCCCTGTTGTTGTCGCTTGAACTGGCGGGGGTCACGCTGCTGGTGCTGTTGCCCTTCGGGCTCTGGCTTGCACGCTGGCTGGCCAACACGGACTTCAAGGCCAAGGCCTTGATCGAGGCGGCGGTGGTGCTGCCGCTGGTGCTGCCGCCCACCGTGCTGGGCTACTACCTGCTTGTGTCGCTGGGTGCCGGCTCACCCTTGGGTCGCTGGCTGCTGGACACCTTCGATGTCCGCCTGACTTTCAATTTCACCGGTCTGCTGGTGGCGTCGGTGATCTTCAACATTCCTTTCATCGTGCAGCCCGTTCAGCGGGCGTTCGAGGCGATCCCGGCCCATCTGGGTGAGGCCGCCGCGGTGTGTGGTCTGAATGCATGGCAAACCTTTATCAAGGTGGAGCTGCCTTTGGCATGGCCGGGCATTCTCTCGGCCATGGTGCTGACCTTCGTTCATACGCTGGGCGAGTTCGGTGTCGTGCTGATGATGGGGGGCAGTATTCCCGGTGAAACCAAGACGATCGCCATCAGCATCTACGACCGGGTGCAGGCGTTTGACCTTGCCAGCGCTGACCGCATGGCCTTGCTGTTGTTGATGCTGTCTCTGGTGGCCGTTGCGGCGTCCTTTTTTGCCACGGCACGGATGGTGAAGCCCCGATGAACGGTGCACAGTCCACGCCCCCAGGCAGCTTGCAGGTTCACATCGAACAGAGCTTGCCAATGCCCCTGCAGGGTGGGTTCACCTGCAAGCCAGGCGAGCTGCTGGCTCTGGTGGGTCCTTCGGGAGCCGGAAAGACCTCCATGCTGCGCTGTCTGGCCGGCCTGCTCAAGCCCGGCAGAGGACACGTCTCGGTGGGTGACGAGGTGTGGCTGGACACAGATACAGGCGTATTCCATCAACCTCAGCAACGCCATGTGGGCCTGGTGTTTCAGAACTACGCGTTGATGCCGCACATGAATGCACTGGACAACGTCGCCCTGTCGATGCAGCACCTGCCCTCGGCCCAGCGTCGGCAGCGGGCAGCCCACTGGCTCGACCATGTTCGCCTGTCATCCGAACAGCAGGCCCGCAAGCCTGGCAGCCTCTCCGGAGGGCAACAGCAGCGCGTGGCAGTCGCCAGAGCCTTGGCGCGAGAGCCGCGTCTGCTGCTGCTGGACGAGCCATTCTCAGCTGTCGATCAGATGAACCGCCAGGGACTCTACGATCTGCTGGCCGACCTGCGGGAGGAACTGCACATCCCCATCGTGCTGGTCACCCATGATCTGGTCGAGGCCCGGCATCTGGCCGACAGCCTGGTGGTGATGGACGCTGGCTTGGTGATGCAGCAAGGCACCCCGGCCCATATCTACCGATCACCCCGGAACGCGCGCGTGGCCGACCTCGTCGGTATCCAGAACCGCTTCACGGGGCGGTGGCTGGGACCACAGGCAGCCATCGATCCACCGCAACGCAGCGGCTGGCTGGAGTGGTTGTCGCCGGAAGGCCATCCGACTGGCGTTCGGCTACGGGTACGGGACAAGGGCCGGATCGCGGCAGGTCAAGCTGTGACCTGGGTCATACAGGGCGACGGACTGCATGTAGGACATGAGATCACCACAGGAACCCAAGATGCCCGACAGGACTTCGTGGAACTCCTGACCACTGTGATCGAGGTTCGCAACCTGGGCGAAACCACGCTGGCCACGACCACTGTGGACGCCCTGGGTGGGGCGGTATTGCGGTTGATCCGTTCCGGCCCCCAGCGTCAGCAGTTGGCGGTCGGCCAGTCACTGCCCGTTCGCCTTGACTGCGACTGGGTGCATGTGATGCCGACCAAGACCTGAACTTTTCCCCCCGCGATGAGTGGCCCGGTAGAATGCAAATCAGGAGATGGCATTCCTCCTTGAACCGCCTGAAAAGGCTGATGATGCCTACTGACATTCCCGGCGTGGGGTGCCGTAGGCGTTCATCCTCTGTACCGCCACACGTCCGGGTTTGTGCCTTCGCTACACAGACAACAGGATGTGCATGAAATCTTCTGGACGCCACGAACTTCTCAATCTGCTGCCCTACCTGGGCAAATGGCTGGTGCTTTCCAGCGGGGTTGCGGCGTTGGCCGGGTCCGCTTCGGCTCTCTTCCTTTTCGGGCTGGAGTGGGCGACCAACACACGAAACGCACATCGTTGGCTGATCGGGTTGCTGCCATTGGCCGGATTCGCGGTCGGCTGGATGTACCTGCGATTCGGTCAACATGTCGAAGCAGGCAACAACCTGCTGATCGATGAAATCCATGACCCCAAGAAAGTCATTCCGCTGCGCATGGCGCCGCTGGTGCTGGGTGGCACGGTCATCTCTCACCTGTTCGGCGCTTCCGTGGGCCGCGAGGGAACTGCCGTGCAGATGGGGGGCGCACTGGCCGACCAGTTCACCCATGTGTTCAAGCTCAAACACGAAGACCGCCGCATCATCCTGATGGCCGGCATCAGCGCGGGCTTTGCCTCGGTGTTCGGAACGCCATTGGCCGGGGCCATATTTGGCCTGGAGGTGCTGGCGATCGGTCGCTTGCGCTACGACGCACTTTTCCCTTGTCTGGTGGCGGCCATCGTGGCCGACCAGGTCGGTCTGCTCTGGGGTGTACATCACACCCACTACGCCGTCCCGGCGATTCCCGCCATCGCCGCCTGGCCGTTGACCGTGATGCTGATCGCAGGCGCCATCTTCGGGCTCACGGGCAAGGTCTTTGCCGATACCACCCACGCCCTGAGTGCCTGGGTCAAGAAGCACATTTCATATGCGCCGCTGAGACCTTTCCTTGGGGGGGTAGTGGTCGCTGCAGCCGCATGGTTCCTCGGTGCCGACCGTTACATCGGCTTGGGCATTCCGACCATTGTCCAAGCGTTCGAGCAGCCTCTGGCCCCCTACGACTTCGTGGGCAAGATGGCGTTCACGATTGCCTCACTGGGTACGGGCTTCAAAGGTGGCGAGGTCACGCCCCTGTTCTACATCGGCGCGACCCTGGGCAATGCGCTGGCGCCGTTGCTGAACATGCCCGTGGCCTTGCTCGCCGGCATCGGCTTCGTAGCCGTTTTTGCCGGCGCTGCAAACACACCAATTGCTTCGACCCTGATGGCCATGGAACTGTTTGGTGCCGAGATTGGGGTCTATGCGGCCGTTGCCTGCGTGGTGAGTTACCTGTTCTCTGGCCACACTGGCATCTACCGCTCGCAGCGCGTCGGTCACGCAAAACACCACCATGCCCCCGAGGGCATCAAGCTGGGTGAGCTGCCCGCCTACCGGAAGGCGCAGTTGCAACGGACCGACACCGAATCCAAAGAACCTTGAGGCCACTCCATGCAGAACATGACCGCCTTGCGCCTGTACTTTCCGCAATCCGCCCGCGCCAGACCCACCCGTTTCTGGCATCGCCTGTCCGCTCCGGTCTTGAGCCATCACCTGCTGAGTGCCGCCCGCCGCGCCGGCATCCACCAGGTGCTGGTGCACAGCGTGCACGCGGGCTACCTGCCCGGCAAGAAGCTCAGCCACCAGCACATCGAAGCGACGCCAGCCCATCATCCGCTGTGCATGGAACTGATCGATGCAGAGGATAGGCTGCGGCATTTCCTGCGCGAACACGCCGATGAATTGCGCCACGTTCAGGCGGTGCTGTTCCGCTGCGAATTGGCGCTTTGAACGGATGGGGTGCAAGCCATGATCCGCTCCATTCTGGCCGTGTCGATTGGCGCCTCGCTCGGCGCCGTGCTGCGGTGGGGTCTGGGGTCGGCCTTCAATGCGCTGTTCCCGCTCATTCCGCCCGGGACCTGGCTGGCCAACCTGTTGGGCGGCTACCTCATGGGCGTGGCGCTGGCGTTCTTTGGGCAACATGTGGCCCTCCCCGTCGAATGGCGACTTCTCGTCATCACCGGCTTTCTGGGCGGCCTGACCACCTTCTCGACCTTTTCGGAGGAGGTCACCGCGCTGATTCAATAAGGGCGCATGCTCTGGGCGGGTGCCGCCATATCGGCCCACGTCGTGGGCTCACTGCTGATGACGCTGCTGGGTCTGGCCACCGTCACGATCTTCAAACCGCTGTGAAAGGAGAACGTCATGCAAGGCTACCAGTTGACTTTTTTCACCCAACAGGACCGTCGGCACGGCTGGAAACCCCTGGCCGAATGGCTGGTCGAGCAGGCGCGCGTTTTGGGTATCAATGGCGTCACCCTGATCGCCGCGACGGAGGGGGTGGGGCACGATGGCCGCCTGCACTCGGCCCATTTTTTCGATCTGGCTGACCAGCCCATTGAAGTCACGATGGCGGTCAGTGAAACGGACGCCGAGCGCTTCTTTCAGCGCTTGCGCGATGAAAAGGTCAGCGTGTTCTATGTCAAGACGCCGATCGAATACGGCATGACCGCCGCAGAATAGGAGTCCCCAAATGACCGCATCCACCGGATGGTTCTACTGGGCCGTGCTGTCCGCCGTGTTCGCGGCGCTGACCGCCATCTTCGCCAAAATCGGGATACAGGGCGTGGACTCCGACCTTGCCACGCTGATCCGCACTGTGATCATCATCGTCGTGCTCTCGATGTTCGTGGTGTGGACGGGTAAATGGACCAACCCGCTGGCGCTGCCGCCAAAGACCTGGCTGTTTCTGGGCCTGTCCGGGCTGGCCACGGGGGCGTCCTGGGTCTGCTACTTCAGGGCGCTGAAGATTGGGGAAGCCTCCAAGGTTGCGCCGGTGGACAAGTTCAGCCTGGTGCTGGTGGTGTTGTTCGCCGTGGTGTTTCTGGGCGAGCGACCCGCCCTGAGGGAATGGGCCGGCATTGCGATGATTGCGGGGGGCGTTCTCGTGCTGACACTCAAGCGCTGATTTGTCAGCGTGGCTGGAACGCAATGATGGTCATGCCCGCCAGTGCCACGACCACGCCAGCCACGTCCCAAACCGTGGGTCGCACATGTTCGACAGCCCATAGCCACACCAACGCCACGGCAACATAGACCCCGCCGTATGCAGCATAGACGCGCCCTGCTGCGGTGTCGTGAAAGGTCAACAGCCACACAAACAACATCAGGCTCATGGCGGCGGGAACCAGCAGCCAGGCCGAGCGGTCCTGCTTGAGCCACAGGTAGGGCAAGTAACAGCCGAGGATTTCAGCCAGTGCGGTGGCGACAAAAAGCAGGAAGGTTTTCATGTCACCATTGTGCTGGCGGGCGACAGCAAAAAATAGAGTCGAAATCGGCTTTGAAACGGATTTCCTCAGCCGGAAAGCGCGACCGTTTGAATTCGGATGCGTCAACTCCCGCCGGGGCGGGTTCTGTGCAAGACCCTCCCTAAGAAACCGGATTGGCCGACACCAGCACCAGCCCGACCCCGTGCACCAAGGCCTTGACCCTGTCGAGAAAAGGCGTGATGTCGGCTTGCTCTTCTGATGTCACTTCAAAGCTCATGAAAGACGGCGCTTTTTGGCGGGCGCCTTTCACTGTCGGCACTTCAAGCCTGAGGTTCACGACATCAAACGGCTGGCCCTCGATCAGTTCTTCCAGTCGAACCAGGAACTGCTTGTCGCCGAACTCGCCGGCGACCTCCACCTTGGCGCGCGTCACCACATGGGCGAGCGCCTCTTGCGCCTGCTGTCGGGCCTTGAGCGCGTCTTCGCGCTCGTGCTTTTTCAGCGCTTCCTTTTTCACCGTCCGGAAAATCTGCTTCTCGCGTTCGAGTTTCCACACCCCGTCCAGGGTGGGAAACGAGATCGCCGATGTGGGGCACACGTTCCCACAGGTCGAGCAACCGACCGCACATTCCATGGGCGCAACGGCCACGGCGGCGTTGTCGTGCATCTCGTAGACACCTCGACCGCAGGTTACGTAACAGAGCTGGCAGCCGATGCAAGCCTCGGCATCAACCGTCGGCTTCCATGGGATTTCGTCTCTCGGGATGCCATGCCAGGTGCTTTTCTTCTCGGCTGCGGTGGGGGTGTTCATCGGGGGTGTCTCCAAGACGTGGGATGGGGAAGTGTCTGCAGCGTTCGGATGTAGTTCAAACGGGTCCAGACCGACGGATCGGGCACGCGGTCCAGGCTCAGGACAGCGCGGGCGCCTTCGCTCGTGGTGTAGCCCTTGGTGTCCAGCCAGGCGTTGAAAGCGGCCAGCAGCGGCGCCACATGACCGGGGCCATGCTCCAGCAGGACCGAAGCCACCTGAACCACGTGGGCACCACACAGGACGGCACGGGCCATGTCTTCACCGGTATGCACGCCACCGGAGCAGGTCAGATCCAGCTTGGATGCACCTGAAAGCACGGCCAGCGCGTGCAGGCGCAGCGGCAGCTCAGCCGCTGTGGACGAAGCAAGGCTGCGGTGCACGGACAGGTCGTCGAGATCGATGCTCGGTTCGTAGAAGCGGTTGAACAGGGTCACGCCCCTGGCGCCCACCTGCTCCAGACGTTGAACGAAGGCGGGTAAGGACGCATAAAACGGCGTCAGCTTGACGACCACCGGAATGGACACGGCAGCCACGACTGCGGCCACCACCGCCAGCTGTCTTGCCTCCACCTCGGCGCCGGTTTCGGCGGTCTGGGTGACGACGTCGTAGAGATTGAGTTCCAGCGCATCGGCACCTGCATCGGCCAGTTGCCGGGCGTAGAGGGTCCAGCCGCCGGGCGTGGTTCCGTTCAGTGACGCGATCAGGGGCACATTCACCCCCCGTTTCAATGCCCGCATCTGCGCCAGGTGGTGTTCAGCACCTTGGCCAAAGACCGCCGTGTCCGGCAAGAAATGGCTGGCCTCGGCGTTCATGTCGGCGTGGTTGTCGAGGAACCGATGGGCCTTCATCTGCTCTTCGCTCAGTTGCTCCTCAAACAGCGAGGGCATGACGATGGCGCCAGCCCCGGCTGCCACCGCCTGTGCCGCGGCTTGGGGATCGAGGGCCAGGGGCGAAGCGGCCAAGACCAGCGGGCTTTTGAGCCGCAGGCCCATCCAGGAGGTGGTGAGGTCAGCCATGGTGTTCGGGCGGCAAATGGATGTGGGACAACTGTTCGTACAAGGCTTGGCGCTGCCGCACCGCGTCGCGGGCGGCCTGCAACAGCTGGCGGTAGCGATCTGGGTCACGCAACTCAACCATGCGGAAGCGCCCTTCTGCCGCCATGGCATCGGCCACGTCGAGCGTCGGTGCACCCGAGTCCAGCACCAGCGGGGTTTCGCCTTGATCGACGCGCTGCGGGTCGAAGCGGTACAGCGGCCACAGACCGCTGTCCACCGTTCGCCGTTGCTGATGCGGTGACTGCACCAGGTCGTAGCCATGGGCGATGCAGGGACTGTGTGCGATCAACAGCGATGGACCCGGATGGCGCTCGGCTTCCAGCATGGCCCGCACAGCCTGCTCGGGGTGTGACTGCATGCCGATCTGCGCCACATACACATGGCCATAGCCCATGGCGAGCAGGCCCAGGTCTTTCTTGCGTACCGCCTTGCCCGCGATGGCGAACTTGGCCGATGCGCCCAGCGGCGTGGCCTTGGACTGCTGCCCGCCGGTGTTGGAATAGACCTCGGTGTCCAGCACCAGGACATTGACCTTGTGGTGCGAAGCCAGCACGTGGTCCAGGCCGCCGTAGCCGATGTCGTAGGCCCAGCCATCACCGCCGACGATCCAGACGCTGCGCGGCAACAGGGCCGGTGCCGCGTCACGCAGTGCGTTGGCTTCAGGCGAGGCATCCTGCGCCAGCAGGCGCTCCAGTTCGCTGACCCGCTGACGCTGGGCCTGGGCCCAGGCCTCACCGGTGCCCTCACGTTCCGGCGCCTGGAGCAGGCCGGCCAAGAGTTCCGCGGGGAGCCGAGGGGCAAGCGATTCCAGCAACGCGCGGGCGCGATCTGTGGCCGCATCCAGCGCCAGGCGCATGCCCAGGCCGAACTCGGCGTTGTCCTCGAACAGCGAGTTCGACCAGGCCGGTCCCCGACCTTGTGCGTTGACGGTCCATGGCGTGGTCGGCAGGTTGCCACCGTAGATCGACGAGCAACCGGTGGCGTTGGCCACCAACAGCCGCTCACCGAAGAGCTGGGTCAACAAGCGCAGGTACGGCGTCTCGCCACAACCCGCGCAGGCCCCTGAGAACTCGAACAAGGGCTGGCGAAAGGCGACGTTGCGCGGCTCCAGCGGCAGATGCCGCAGCTCGGCCAGCGGGATCTGTTCGAAGTAGTCGAATGCCTCGCGTTGCACGGCACGGTGTTCAAGCAGCGGCTGGGACACCAGGGCCTTGCGGCGGGTGTCGTGCCGGTCCTTGGCCGGGCAGACCTCGACGCAGAGCCCGCAACCCGTGCAGTCTTCGGGTGCCACCTGCACCGTGTAGGCCAATCCCTCCAGCGAAGGCTCGAACGCCTCCATGAGCGATGGAAAACCTGGCGGCGCGTCGGCCAGGGCTGCGGGGTCGTACACCTTGGCGCGGATCGCCGCGTGCGGGCAGATCGTCACGCACCGGTTGCACTGCACACACAGGTCGGGTTGCCAGATGGGAATGTCCAGCGCGATCGCACGCTTTTCCCAGCGGCTTGTGCCACTGGGCCAGGTGCCATCGGGCGGAAACGCGCTCACGGGCAGTTCGTCGCCCCGGCCCTCCAGCAGCAGGCGGGTCACTCGCTGAACGAAGTCAGCAGCCTGGTCTGGGACGGCTGGCGGACGGACGCGTGTGGCCGTGGCATGCTCTGGCACGGCGATCTCGGTCAGGGCCTCCAGCGTGCCTTCCAGCGCCAACAGGTTGCGCCGCACCACCTCGGGACCTCGCCGCCCCCAGTGCTCTTCCAGCGAACGGCGCAGGTGCACCATCGCCTCGTCCATGGGCAGCACCTTCGACAAAGCGAAGAAGCACAGTTGCATCACCGTGTTGATCCGCCGGCCCAACCCGGCGCGTTCGGCCTGGGCGTAGCCATCGATGGCGTACAGGCGACAGCGGCGCTGGATCAGCTGCTGCTGGACCTCGCTCGGGAGCGTGTCCCACACACGCGCAGCGGGCACCTCGGTGTTGAGCAGCACGGTCGCACCCGGCGAGGCGATGTTCAGCACATCGCGCCGCTCCAGAAACTCCGGTGCGTGGATGGCCACAAACTGCGCCTGGGTGATGCGGTAGGTCGATCGGATCGGCCGGGGGCCGAAGCGCAGATGGGACACCGTGGTCGATCCGGCCTTGCGCGAATCCAGCTCGAAATAGCCCTGGGCAAACAAGCCCGCCTGTTCACCGATGAGCTTGATGCTGGCCTTGTTGGCCGACACCGTGCCGTCCGAGCCGAGGCCGAAAAACACCGCGCGCGTCACGTCGGGAGCCTCCAGCTCGCGGTCGAACGCCGAGTCCCATGCCAACGATGAACCGGACACGTCGTCCCGGATGCCCACGGTGAAACGGGCCGGAGAACGTGGCAGCGCCAGGGCGTCGAACACCGCCTTGACCATGGCGGGCGTGAACTCCTTGCCCGCCAGGCCGTAGCGGCCCCCGCTGATCCGGGGCAATGCGGTGCGGCGCCCGTCGGCCACCGCCTGCACCAACCCCATGGTCACTTCCTGCAGCAAGGGCTCGCCCGACGACCCGGGCTCCTTGGTCCGGTCCAGCACGGCAATGGCCTGCACGGTGGTTGGCAAGGCCTGCAGCAAATGCTCCACCGAGAACGGACGGAACAGCCGCACCTTGACCGCGCCGACGCGTTCGCCCTGAGCAACCAGATGCTCGACCACTTCGTGTGCGCACTCGGCACCCGACCCCATCAACACGATGACCCGCTCCGCCGCTGGATCCCCCACGTAGTCGAACAAGTGGTACTGGCGACCCGTCAGCGCCGCGAACTGCGAGAACGTCGCCTCCAGTGCATCCGGGAAAGCCGCATAGAACGGCTCGACGGCTTCGCGCCCCTGGAAGAACGTGTCTGGGTTCTGCGACGTTCCCCGGATGACGGGACGCTCCGGGTCCAGCGCCCGCTGCCGGTGCGCCGCGATGCCATCTGCCAGCATCAGGGCGCGCAGGGTCTCATCGTCGAGCACGGACACGGTACCGATCTCGTGCGAGGTCCGGAAACCGTCGAAAAAATGCAGCACCGGGATCCGGGCCTTCAGGGTGACCGCATGTCCCACCGCCGCCATGTCCTGCGCCTCCTGCGCGGAACCCGAGGCCAGCAGCACGAACCCGGTGCCGCGCGCGGCCATCACGTCGGAGTGGTCGCCAAAGATGGACAGCGCATGGGTGGCAACGCTGCGCGCCGCCACATGCATGCAGAACGACGTCAGCTCCCCGGCGATCTTGTACAGGTCGGGCAGCATCAGCAGCAGCCCTTGCGACGCGGTGAAAGTCGTGACCAGTGCGCCCGCCTGCAGCGCGCCGTGCACCGCACCGGCCGCCCCGCCTTCGGACTGCATCTCGACCACCTTCGGCACGGACCCCGACAGGTTCAGCCGGTGATCGGCCGACCAGGCGTCAGCCAGTTCACCCATCGCCGAGGCGGGGGTGATGGGGTAGATCGCGATCACCTCGCTGGCGCGGTAGGCCACACTGGCCACAGCCTCGTTGGCGTCCAGCGTACGTGTCATTCCCGGAGCCGAAACGACCAAGCCCTGCTCGGTCATGGCACGTTCCGGATCAAAGGAACATCAAAGACGTCTGCGGCAGTTCGCCACCTTCGGACATCCATGCCCACAGACCGACGACCAGACCGGTTCACGGTCTCTGCAACCATCCAAAGCCTGAATCTCATCGCATTGCTCCTGAGGTGGGCTCGCGTTTCGCCTGCCAAGCCGGTAAAAAACCGTTGTGCAGCCTGGAATCAGAGATCTGCCAGACGCCACACGAAAGACGGAAACATGTTGCCCGATGAGTCCATGCTAAACCCGCATGCTTCCATGGCGTTGAGGCAGGTCAGTAAGTGATGGTGCTTTGATGATTCCGGTGCCCTCCACCATCATCTAAGGTGCGGCGTGATTTGCAGGCGATGTCCACGCGGCCGACTCCCTCACCCTTACACCCTCAATCTTCGTATCGCTGATGCACGTAGGTTCCCGGCGCGGCACAAAGGCCATCGCGCGGTGTCAGCTGACGCGCCAGTACGTCGCGGCCGCTGCCTTTGGCCTTGAGCCAGCTGTCCCAGGCGGTCCACCAGGAGCCCTCGTGTGACCCGGCCGCGACTTCCCATTCTTCCGGCGACAGCCACGGATCACCCGGGCGGCGCACCGCCTCCCGCCAGCGTCGGCCTGCGTGGCAGGGTTCGCTGACGATGCCGGCGTTGTGACCGCCGCTGGTCAGCACGAAGGTGATTTCGGCGTCCGTCAGCTGGTGCAGCTTGTAGACCGAGTGCCAGGGCGCCACGTGGTCCTTTTCGGTGCCCACCACGAACATCGGCTGGTGGACATCGTCCAGCGACACCGGTCGGCCTTCCACGCAGTAGCGCGACTCGGCCAGTTCGTTGTGCAGGTACAGGCGCCGCAGATACTGGCTGTGCATCGCCGCGGGCATGTGCGTGGTGTCGGCGTTCCAGGCCATCAGGTCGTTCGGCCGCAGCGGCTCACCCATCCAGAGTTCGCGCAGCGTGGCCGACCAGATCAACTCGCGCGAGTGCAGGAACTGGAAGCTCCCGGCCATCTGCCGGCCGGTGAGGTAGCCGCGCTCGGCCATCATGTCCTCCAGCAACGCGACCTGGCTCTCGTCGATCAGCACTCCCATTTCGCCGGGCTCGCTGAAGTCGGTCTCTGCGGCCAGGAAGCTCAAGGAAGCGATCGGCGGCAGCGCTTCTGCGCCGCCCACCTGCCCGGGCCGCGCGAGCGCTGCCGCAGCGATGGCCAGCAGCGTGCCACCCAGGCAATACCCCACGGCATGCACCGCCTCGCCGGGCAAGCGCTGCCCGATGGTCGCTAACGCGGCGAACACGCCGAGCTGCAGATAGTCGTCCATGTCCAGCAGCGCGTCGCTCTCGTCCGGGTTGCGCCAGGAGAGCATGAACACGGTGTGCCCCTGGCTCACCAGCCAGCGCACCATCGAGTCGTGCGGTGAAAGATCCAGGATGTAGTACTTCATGATCCAGCTCGGCACGATGAACACTGGCTCTGCGTGCACGGCGGGCGTCGTCGGGCTGTACTGGATCAGCTCCACCAGGTGGTTGCGGTGCACGACGCGGCCGGGGCTCACCGCCACGTCTTCGCCTGGCTTGAAGCGCTGGCCGTGGTCGAACATCTGCGCCAGACCCTGTCGGCGGCGCCAGTCGTCCAAGGCGTGCGCCCAGCCCGCCACCAGGTTGTCCCCGCGACGCCCCAGCGTGCGTGCCAGCACCTCGGGGTTGGCCAAGCCTGCATTGGCCGGTGACAGCATGTCCAGCCACTGGCGCGCAAACATGGCGACGACGTCGCGGTGGTGTGATGTCATGCCGCGCAGCTGGGTGGCGTCGCGCCACCAGCGCTCGGCGTCGAGGTAGTTGCGCACGATCCAAGCGTACGGCCAGGTCTGCCAGGCATCTGCCTGGAAGCGCTGGTCGTCGGGCCGCTCGCTGGCGTCGCGCGGCAAGTGGCTCTGTGTGGCAGCGGCCAGGGCAGCATGGGTGGCCATGCCCAGCGCCTCGCTGGCCAGGCGCGACGCCTGCGCGGGCTGGGTGGCCAGGTGCAGCGCCCAGTCGGTGGCGGCCAGCGCCAGCGTGATGGGCGACAGACCGCCCCAGAGTTTCGCGGCCTGTGCGTGCAGCAGGCCGTCCAGCTCCTCTGCACGCTCACGCGCCTCGTCGGTGGGCTGGACGATCGGACAGGTGGGAACGGTAGTGGTTACTGTGGGATGGGACATGAGGGTGGAGCTGGCAGGTTGTCAGTGCGCATGACCAGCCGCGTGACTGTGGTCGTGATCGTGGTCGTGCGCAGGGGCCGGCACCGGGCCACCGCGGGAAACCTCTGCGGCCCACGATCCGCAGGGTTCGGTGAACGGCACCTGCATCCCCTGCAACGTCACATGGGTGATCTCGAAACGGTCATGCAAGCCATCGGTGGCCGCCTTCAGGAATGCGTCGTCCGGGTGGCTGTCGGGCATCACCAGATGGGCAGTCATGGCCACCTGCGAGGTGTCCATGGCCCAGATGTGCAGGTCATGCACCCGGCTGACACCCGGCAGACCCGCCAGGTAGTCGTGCACCGCCTGAGGGTCCACACTGTCCGGCACGCCATCGAACAACAGGTGCAAGGACTGCCGGAAGAGGTTCCAGGTGCCCACGAGAATCACGGCAGCAATCAGCAGGCTGACCACCGGGTCGAGCCAGACCCAGCCCATCCACAAGGTGAGCGCACCCGCCACCACGACGCCGGCCGACACCAGCGCGTCGGCCGCCATGTGCAGAAAAGCGCCCCGGATATTCAGATCGTTCTCTCGTCCGCGCATGAACAGCAAAGCCGTCACGGTGTTGACCACGATGCCCACACCCGCCACCACCATGATCGTCACACCTTGATTGCCGACCAGCGGGTCGGGCGACATCAGGCGCCCCACGGCCTCCCAGACCAGAGCGCCCATGGCCACCAGCAGCAGGAGTGCGTTGGCAAAAGCCGCCAGGATGCTGCCGCGCTTCCAGCCATAGGTGTGACGGGCATTGGGCTGCAACTTGCCCGCCAGCGCGCCAGCCCATGCCAGCACCAGCCCGGCCACGTCGCTCAGGTTGTGCCCGGCATCGGCCAGCAAGGCCAGTGAGTTGATTTTCCATCCGTAGAAGGCCTCGATGCAGACAAAGGCCAAGTTCAGACCGATGCCGATGGCAAAGGCCTTGTTGAAGTTGGCGGGGGCGTGGCTGTGGTCGTGTCCGGCACTCATTTAGCTTTGGCTTTCCTGCCCGCGAAGGGCTTCACTCAGTTGATCGACCAGTTCGGCCCAGTCTGAATCCTGTAGCAGGGCTTCTCGCAAGAAGCTGGCCTGCGACGGCGACCAGAACGGCGCATCGGGCAGGCTGACGCCATTGGGCAGCGGCGTGTGGTCGGTCAGAAATTGACGGATGGCTGCTGAGCCGTTCGGCAAGCCCAGCTGGGCAACCAATTCGCTGAAGCGGTGAATGGCGGATTCCATGGCGATCTCCGGGACCTCTCAGATCATTTCCAGGGCCAGGGCAATGCCCTGCCCGCCACCGATGCACAGCGTGACGATGCCGCGCTGGAGGCCGTCGCGCTGCATGGAATGCATCAGCCGCGTCGCCAGTACCGCGCCACTGGCGCCGATCGGGTGCCCGTGGGCGATGGCGCCGCCTTCCACGTTCACGACGTCCTCGGCAAAACCCAACTCGCGCAGACAGGCCAGCGTGATGGCAGCAAAGGCCTCGTTGATCTCCACCCGATCCACATCGCTCACTGACCAGCCCGCTCGCGCCAGCGCCTGTCGAACGGCAGGCACAGGCCCCAGCCCGAACAGACCTGGTTCCACCGCCCCCACACCATAGGACGCCAGACGTGCCATGGGTTTGAGGCCGTGTTGCTCGGCCCAGCGGCGCTCGGCCACCACCATGGCCGCAGCGCCCGAGTTCAGGCCCGGAGCGCTGCCGGCGGTGATGGTGCCGTCCTTGCGGAAGGCGGGTTTGAGTCTGGCCAGGGATGCGGCCGTGGTCTCGGGCCGGTTGTGTTCATCTTTGGCAAACAGCGTGGGACCTTTGCCGCCAGGCACCTCCACGGTGGCGATCTCGGCATCGAACTTGCCGGCGGCTTGCGCGGCGGCGAACCGCTGCTGCGAGCGCAGTGCCCAGAGGTCCTGGTCATCGCGCGAGATGTGGTTGCGCAATACCAGGTCTTCGGTGTGCCATCCGGAATGCTGGCCGCTGAAGGCGTCGTTCAGCCCGTCGCAGAGCATGCTGTCGAACATCGTGACATCGCCCATGCGCGCTCCCCAGCGCCCTTGCGGTAGCAGATACGGTGCGCGGTCCATGTTCTCCATGCCGCCGGCAATGGCGCAATCGATCATGCCCGCAGCGATCTCCAGCGCCGCGCTCACGACGCCCTGCGCGCCCGAACCGCACACCCGGTTGACGGTCAGCGCCGGCACTTCCACCGGCAAGCCCCCCGCCATGCCGGCCTGCCGGGCCGGGTTCATTTTCACCCCTGCCTGGATCACGTTGCCCATCACCAGGGTCTGCACCTGATCGGCCTGCAACTCGGAGCGCTTGAGCGTTTCGCGAATCACACAGCCGCCCAGGTCGGGTGCGGGCACATCCTTGAGGCTGCCGCCGTAGGTGCCGATGGCGGTGCGCACCGGGTGACACAGCACCGTTTCAATCTTGCTCATGCCGTTTCTCCTTCAAAGTTGATGAACACATCTTGCAGGTAGTCCCGCCCGGCACGGGCAACGCAAGGCAGATACGAAGCGCCTTCCGGCAGCGCATCCGACGCCTCACTCAGCACCTGTCCCCAGGCCTCCAGCATGCCGTTGGCATCCTGACGTTCTCGCTCACAAACCCAAGCCTTGATATCCCATCCATAACCCATGCACATCGCGACCTCCAGTTAACAGCAAACAGACAGTCAGTCCGCCCGACGCATCACGCCAGCCAAGTCGGTCCCCAGCGTCACCGTGTTGAACACCGTGCCGTACTTCTTGACGTTGTCGTGCAGCAGATCGATGCGGCGGTCCGTTTCGTCGGTATCCACGATGATCTGATAGCGGATGCTCTCCATTTTGGGCGGCACGTCCTGGCGCACACCGTCCACGATCACCTGCACGCCGCGCAGCTCAAACTTGAGGATGGGCACCACGCGCTCGATGCCCTTGATCATGCAGGCGGACAGCGCGGCCAGCAGCAACTCTGCAGGGTTGAAGGCCAGCGGGTTGCCAGCCATGTCGGTGTCCAGCAGTATCTCGGCACTCTTGCATCGCGAGATGCTGCCGTGCGCATCCACGCGGCGCGAGCTCACGTGAAAGCTCAATTTGGTCGAGGTTTCGGTCATGTCATGCCAGCTTAAAAGAGCTATGTCGAGGGTGAATCAGATAGCGACAGTGCTTCAAAGCGCCGCCCTTTTACAGGACACCCCTTTTGCATCCACAGAAGGATGCCGCCGCGCACAGGTTTGACACGCGACATCCCCTTGTCCTGCAGAAACTGGGCCGCTTGGGCACTCTTATTGCCATTGCTGCAAACAACCCGAATATCGCGATCGGATGGCAGCTCGGGCCAGCGCAGGGTCAACTCGCCGAAAGGCAGGTGGATCCACTCAGGCACATCAAAGGCCAGCGCGTGGGCTTCGGTTATTTCACGAACGTCGAGCAACACAGCGCCTGACATAGCGTCCGCACAGGCGTTGGTGGTGCAGATCAGCCCAAGTTCTTTGTTCATACACAGAAGACGGCGACAGCCCCGAAAAGATGCAGGCCAAATCATTGCATCGTGTTGCGATGTGTTCTGTTGGCCGACGCACAGACCGGGCAATGCTTTCACCGACAAGCTGTACAGCTGAGCTCGCTGGCGGCAGTAAGCCCTGCATCTTTTGAACGGCCCCTGCGTCTTCTTTAGCGACCGTCACTCAATCCCACACGAGAAAAGCATGAACGCAAACGACATTCTTGACATGATGCGCAAGGGCATGGGGCAGGTGCCCGCCGCCATCGAAAAATCGGTACCGGTTGATCCGGCGCTGATTCAGGAGCATGTGCGCTCCAAGGCCTTTGCCATGCCAACCGACAACCCGGCGCTGGATGAAGACACCCGGACCCTGATCTACCTGGCGGCTGCGCTCGCGGGCACCAGCCCGGCCTGCGTGAAAGCCATGGCCAACAAGATCGCCCAGCAGGGTATTGCCGCCAACAAGGTGATCGAAACCGTGCACATCGTGCGCCTTGCCATGGCGACCAAAATCATCGGTGACGCGGAGCCGGTTTTCGATGCCTTGGCGCGCCCGGCCTAGTGATGCCGTGACTCACCGCTCGTTCTGACGCCAGCGCCAGAACGGGCGTTGTGGCTTCAGCTGGAGAGCAGCGGCAAGCCCAGACCGAGGGCCATCCACCAGGCGCCGGCCAAGGCCATCACCACAGCGAAACTGCGCCGCCCTGGGAGCCAGCGGGACCATCGAGAAAAACGCGCCACCATGGAGGTAGCGACCGACGGCATGGCGCCCGCCAGCAGGATCAGCACGCTGTGGCCCAGTCCATAGGCCAGCAACAACGCGCCGCCCCACACCATAGAAGCGCCCAGCAAAGCGCCAGATCCGGCCATGGCGAGCGCCGCAGCCAATACGGGTGTGGCGCAGGGGCTCATGACGGTGCCGATCAGCCCGCCCAGCACCAACGCACCCCAGTAGCCCGAGCCCGCCAGCTTTTCTTGCATGCCCATGGGCAGGTTGAACCCACAGCTCGACGCCGAGGTGCGCGAGAGCCACACGCCAGCGCCCAGCACCAGACCGCCCACGACCACCAGCCAGGGGCCGGGCAAAGCACCCATCAGGAACCCCAGGCGGGCCGCCAGCAAGCCCATGACCAGCAAGGCCAGGTTCATGCCCACGACAAAGGCGACTGAAAGCGCCCAGGCCCGTCGCGGGCTTTGCGCCTGACCGCCGACAAAACCCACCGCCACCGGCACCGCCGCCAGCACACAGGGAGAGGCCGAGGTCAAAAGGCCGCCCAGAAATGCGGCGATCAGGCCATCTTCGCCCGTCATGGCGTTTGCGGCACACCCAGGCGCGCCAGGATGTCCTCGGCGCTGATCTTGCCCATGTTCCGCCCGGTCTCACGGCCTTGGGCATCGAAGAACACCTGGGTGGGCATGAGGCGGATCTGGTAGCGGTTGATGTAGTCGCGCTCTTTGAGGATGTCCACGTCGGCCACAGTGATGCGGTCGCCGTGGGACTGCGCCAGCGCCGCGAGCACCGGCTTCATCTCGCGACAGGTGACACAGGCGTTGGCGCCGAATTCGATTACCGCCGGTTTGCCCGCCGCCAGCGCGAGCGCCACCGGGTCGGTGGCTGCGCTCACCATCGGCGCTGCCGCTTCCTGTGCTCGCTGCTGGTACAGCATGATCCCGGCAAGCATGGCCAGCAACAGCCCGGCCGAGCCCCACCATCGGACCTGCTTCAGAGCCATGTTCAGCAGCAGCCCGCTTTGGACGTAGTGTCGGTCCCTGTGCCGCAGCAACCCGCTGCCGAAGCGCTCGGAGCCGCAGCCTCGCCGCCACAACAGGCGATGGCTGCCGGCTCGGGGGCCGCGCTGCCACCACAACAAGACGAGGCCTCGGCCGCTGCTGGCGCCTCGTAGCGGTCGCCGACCACCGGGAACCCCTTGCGCATCCACTTCAGCAGACCATCTTCCATGTTGCTCACCCGGGTGTAGCCGTGGTACTGGAGAAAGTAAGTAGCTTTGAGGCTGCGTGCACCAACCTCACACACCAGGACCAGCTCACGGTCCTTGGGCAGTTCGCCCCAGCGCTGTTCCAGCTCGGAGAGCGGGATGTTCACGATGGCCGGCACGTCAAAGGCCGTACGAGCCACCTCGGCGCGCTCGCGCACGTCCACCAGCAAAGCGCCCTCGCCCACTAGGCGGCGTGTGGTGGTGGGGCAAACCTGTTTTGCTTCTTCCAGCATGGTGTTCTCCTTGAAGTTTCAGGCGGCCAGCCACTGTTCGATCTTCTCGCGGCTGGGCACGCCACCGGCGTGCACGACCTTGCCATTGATCACCACGCCGGGCGTGCTCATGACGCCGTAGCCCATGATGTCGCGCAGCTCTTCGACCTTCTCCAAATTCACTTCAACGCCCTTGGCCTTCGCGACCTGGTCGATCAGCGCGATGGTGTTCTTGCAGTTGGCACAACCCGTGCCCAGTACCTTGATGTCCATGATTTACTCCTGTTCCATTTCGAGATAGGTGCGGTTGGCCAGCTGGGGCAGCCAGACATCCACGTGTTTGAGGTGCTTGAACGGCACCGCGTCGAAGCTCTTGACGGCCGCGCCGATGTCGGTGCCCGCCTCCACCTCCTTGCCCATGTGGGCGCGCAGCGCCTTGAGCAGTGCGCCGGTGTCTTTCTGCGCCTGGGCGAGCGTGGTCACGTTGCCGTGGCCGGGCACCACCACCTTCGGGTTCAGCGCTTCAAGCGCTTCGAAGGTCTTGACCCAGTTCCTGGTTTTGCTCACCGCGTGCAAGCCCAGGATGCGGTCCACGTAAACCACGTCGCCGCTGAAAACGACGCCGCTCTGCGGCAGCCAGACCATGGTGTCGCCCGGTGTGTGGCCACCGCCCCGGTGCACCAGTTGAACGGCCACACCGCCCAGGTCTAGCATCGTGTCGGCATCCTTCAGCCAGCGGGTGGGCAGCACGGGTTCGGTGCCGTCCATCTTTTCTTTCAGCACCGGCGCGTTGGCTTTCAGGTGCTCGGGGCCGCGGGCCTTCATGTCGGCCTCGGCATTGGCGTGGGCCATGATCTCTGCGCCCTGGGCCTTGAAGTAGCCGTTGCCCAGCCAGCGGTGGTCCTGCCCGCCGGTGTTCATGACCCACTTGATGGGCAACGGTGTCACCTTCTTCACGGCTTCCGCAATCTGTTTCGCCCCCTGGAAGCTCGCACCGCTGTCGATCAGCAGCGCGCCTGCGGGTGTGACCACCAGGCCCAGGTTGGCGTTGATCGCCTCGTTCTCGTAGGTGCGGCCTTCGGTGTCACCCACGTAGGCATAGACATTAGGTGCCACGGGTTTGAAGACCACCTCCACAGCCTGGGCAGAGAATGTGAGCGCAGTCGCAAGGCCAGCCAGCAGCCAGCGCTTTGGCGTCAACTTCATCATGTGCAGGCCCTGGTTCAGCAGCACTTGCCGGCTTTGCTGTCTGTGCCGCAGGCGCCCACGGCATCCTTGAGGCCCAACATCTTCATGATGTTGGCCGCAGGGCAAAACCCTGTGAAGCCCATCTGGAACAGGTTGGCACCGACGAAGGCGGTGAGCCAGAGCCAGCTCATCTGGCCGAGGTTGATCTGGCCGGTGAAGTGGGCCAGCGCCAGGCTGGCCATGATCATGAAGCCCGCAAAAATGCTGACGGCGCGGTTGACGGTCATGGAAGTCTCCAGAGGTTGTTGATGGAACGGAATAACCTGGCAAATTCGGGCTCAGGGCTGCTGCTTAAACACTTCTTCCGACATGCGGATGGCGTTGGAACTTCGAAAACGGGCGTCCTCGTAGTTCACCAGGTAGGAAAAGCCCGACTGGTCGATGGCCGACGCGGCTTCCACCGGGTCGAAGGCACCGGCTTTCAGCGACTTCTTGGCGCCGTCGCGCAGCATTTCCAGGTAGCCCAGGCTGTCGGGAATCACCTGGTCCGGCGGCCCCGGTCGCCCGTGGCCGGGCACCACGGTCAGCGGCTTCAGGTCGTCGCGCAGCAGCTTCAGCGCCGCGATCCACTTCAGACCCAGGCCAGGCTGGATGCCCAGCAGGCGCTCGTGGAACACGATGTCGCCAGCAAAGGCGATGCGCTCTTGCGGCAGCCAGACGATGAGGTCGGCCGGTGTGTGGGCACCACCCACGTCGATCAGTTCGATCTGCACACCCTTGACCGGCAGCCGGTAGCGGCGGGCAAAGGTCTCGTCGGGGTAGGCCGCCACGGTGCCGACAAAGCGCTCCCCCACGTTGCGCCGCGCCATGTCCATCTGCTGGAAGCTGCGCGCCTGCTGGTCCTGCTTGCCCGCGTCGGACGCGATCACCCGCGCACCCACCACTTTCTGGAAGTGTTCGTTGCCCAGCCAGCGGTGGTCCTGCCCACCGGAGTTGACCACCCAGCGGATGGGCTTGTCCGTCACCGTGCGCACGGCCTGCACGATGACCTCAGCCCCGGCCTTGGAGCCGCCCGAATCGATGACCACCACGCCGTCGTCGGCCACAATGAAACCGCCGGTCATGTTGTTGCCCAGGTTGCTGGGCGAGCGTTGCGTCAGCTCTCCCACCAGCGCGTAGGCGCGTTCGCCCACCTTCACGGTCTTGAACACCGACTCAGCGGTTTGCGCACTGGCCCACAGGGGCGCGAGCGCCGCCAGGGCGCCCAGCAGGATTGGCCGCCAAACGGTTTTGGATAGGGTGTTTGTCATGTGTCCCGTTTGTTGTTGTATCGCCCGTCGGGCACAGGGTGCGGTCACAGCACCGCGTTGAACACAAAGCCCACGATCAGGATGCCGGTGGCGACCAAGCCCACGAAGGTGGCGATGAGCCGGACCTTCAGCACCTTGCGCAGGATGACCATTTCGGGCAGCGAGAGCGCGATCACGCTCATCATGAAGGCCAGCACCGTGCCCAGTGCAGCGCCCTTGGCCAGCAGCGCCTGCACGATGGGGATCACGCCGGCCGCGTTGGTGTACATGGGCACGCCGATCAGCACCGCCAGCGGCACCGACCACCAGGCGTCCTTGCCCATGAAGCTGGCCATGAAGTCCTGCGGCACCCAGCCGTGGATGCCGGCGCCGATGGCGATGCCGGCCAGGATGTAAGGCCAGACCTTGCCCACGATCTCGCGCACCGAGGCAAAACCCGCCTGGACCCGGTCGGCCAGCGTCGTGCCAGCCGCCTCATAGCCGGCTGACATCTTCGGCATGTCTCGTACCCAGTCCTCCAGATACGCTTCCATCTTCAGCCGGCCGATGATCCAACCCGCCACGATGGCCACCGACAGGCCCAGGCCCAGATAGAGCGCCGCGATCTTCCAGCCGAACATGCCGAACAGCAGCGCCAGCGCCACCTCGTTGACCATGGGCGCGGAGATCAGGAACGAAAAAGTGACGCCCAGCGGCACGCCCGCCTGCACGAAACCGATGAACAGCGGCACCGCCGAGCAGGAGCAGAACGGGGTGACGATACCGAGCGAAGCGGCCATCACGTTGGCCGCGCCTTCGGTGCGCCCGGCCAGCAGCGCGCGTGTTCGCTCGGGCGTGAAGTAGCTGTTGACCATGCCCATGACGAACACCACGCCAGTGAGCAGCATCAGCACCTTGGGGGTGTCGTAGATGAAGAACTGCAGCGCACCGCCCAGATGGCTTTGACGATCCACCGGCAGCGAGGCCACCAGGGCTTCAGAGGCTGGCATCAGCGACTGGTACAGGCCCCACCAAACGGCGGACGCGAGGGCGAGGAAGACCACGGGCTGCTGCTGCGGCCAACGATATAACTTGGATGTGAGGGTGCTCATGCCCCAGAAGACGGGGCAGCCTCTCAAAAGATGCAGGCGGGCGTGAAAAAAAACCTGCGTCTTGTCAGATCAGCCTGGATCGCCGGTCTGGGACTTGCTGCAGGGTTTCGCGCTACCCTCAGCCAGCGGCGCACGAGGCACAAAATCGTCCACGCGCCCGACGTCGTCAAACGACACCTGGCAGGCCGTGGTCATGCGTTCGCGCATGCGTTTGCGGGCACGCTGCACACGGGATTTCGCCGCGGGCAGGCTCAGGTTCTTGAGCCGGGCAAAGTCCCCCTGCTCCATGCCTTGCAGGTCGCATAGCTCGATGGCCTCGCGGTCCTGCGGGTCCAGTTCAGACAGGACCCGAGGCAGGCAGGCTTCGGCCAGCGTGTCCACCGGGTCGGTCTGCTCGACAGGTGCTGGAAGCTCGTCCAACCCCTCGGGTAAAGGCAAGCTTTCGCGCGATACGCGCAGGCGATCGGTGAGGGTGTTGCGGGTGATTTCAAACAGCCAGGCTCGCGGCTGCTCAATGGCATCGAAACGGTCCCCTTGTTTGAGGGTCTTGAGAAACACGTCCTGCAGCAAGTCGTCCACATCACTCTTCACTGGCGCGCGCGACAGCAGCCAGCGGCGCAACTCGACTTCGTGGCGGGACCAGACAGACAACAGGGTGTTCATTGTGAAATCAGCAGGGCTGAGCCAAAGCGGTTGGGCTCGAACGGTGGGCAGAACACGGACTTCAGGCCGTGATCGAGAGCTTTTTCATTTTCTCCCACAAGGTCTTGCGGCTGATGCCCAGCACCTCGGCGGTCTTCCCGACGCTTCCTTCGCAGTGCGACAGCGCTTTGCGGATGTGCGTGCGCTCCACACCTTCGAGAATGATCTGCAGTGGCTCAATGGGCTCTGTGTTGGCGCCGTTCTGCGGTGCGTTCGCGCTCTCCAGCGCCAGGGGCGTGTCGAGCAAGCCCCCGTCGCTCATCACCAGGGCTTGCTCCAGATAAGAGCGCAGCTCACGGACATTGCCGCGCCATTCGCGTCCCATGATGTCACGCAAAAAGGTTTCGGACATTGCCAGCGGTCGCCCCTGCTCCAGCACCAGCGACGCCAGCAGCCGCTCGGTCAGCCAGCGGATGTCTTCGGGGCGCTCCCGTAGGGGCGGTAAGGCGATCTTGATGACCGCCAGACGGTAGAAGAGGTCTTCGCGGAACTTGCCCGCGCTCATGTCGGCGTACAGATCGCGGTTCGTCGCCGCAAGAATGCGAAAGTCGCTTTGTGTGGTGCGCTCGGCGCCGAGCCGGAAGAAGCACTTCTCCTGCAAGGCCCGCAGCAGCTTGGCTTGCATGCTGGCTGGCAACTCCCCCACCTCATCGAGGAACAGGGTCCCGCCGTTGGCGCGCTCCAGATAGCCTTTGTGTGCCCGCATGGCGCCCGAGAACGCCCCCTTCTCGTAGCCAAAAAACTCGGCCTCCATCATGGTTTCGGGGATGGCCGCGCAGTTGACCGCCACAAACTCACCCCTCCCAGAGCGCGGGTCCAGCTTGTGGATCAGCTGGGCGGCGACCTCTTTGCCTACCCCGGATTCGCCCGTGAGCAAGGTGGACACACGCTGGCTCGCCACTTTGTGCACCATGGCCTCGACGCGTCGCATGGCGGGCGAAATGCCCAACACCGCAGTGTCTTCTGCGACCGGCGCCACCGACACCGCCGCGTGCACCATGGCCACCAGGTTTTCGATGTCAAAGGGCTTGGTCAGGTACTCCCGGGCGCCCGCTCGCACTGCTGTGACCGCGTCGTTGACGCTGCCATACCCGGTCAGGAAAAACCAGGGCAAGGCCCGAAGGCTGGCGGGCAGATCCACAAACCATTCGGTGGCCAACCCATCTGGCAGGCGCACGTCGCTCACGATGGCCGACGGATGTCGCTCCACAAGCTCTCGGGCCTCGGCCAGCCGACGACACCAATGCACGCGCAGTCCCTCCAGCTCGAATCGCTGGACCAGCGACTCGCCCATGATCGCGTCGTCTTCGATAACCAGAACCGTGTTCATGTGATTTTCTCCGGGGCCTCTCTGTTGGGCACTTGAAAAACCAGCCGGGTCTGGCCGGTCTCGGCAGCGTCAAGGCGAAACTGGCCGCGAAGGTGGCTGGCCAGTTCCTGGCAGACCCAGAGCCCGAAGCCCCTGGGATCGCGCCCGCTTTCCGCCGCCAAGGTGCTGCGAAAGCGCTCTTCGCTCAAGGGGGCGCCACTGTTGGTGACGCTGAAAACCATCTCCACCTCGTCGGCCTTGAGTTCTGCCTGGATCGACCCATGTTCCCCGGCCGCCTTGAGAGCGTTGAGCAGCAGGTTGAGCATCACCTGCCGCAGGGGGGCTGATGGCACGCGCAACGCGGTATCGACGTCAACACTTGTGGCAATGTCCACCTGCAACTTGGCCGCGGTGCCTTGCACCAGGGTCAGGATGTCGTCAAGGTCACCGGGCTCCAGCGGGCGGTCGTCCATGCGGGCCTGCGGCAACAGGGCCGCGACCGTGGTGCGAATCTGCTGCAGCCCGCGATCAATGAGGTCGATGGTGCGGGCGCGGATCTCGCTGGAGCCACCATGCAGGCGCAAAGTCTGCGTCGCCGTCAGCAGGCCCGCCAGCGGATTGTTGATCTCATGGGCCACTGCCGCTGTCATGCGGCCCACGGCAGCCAGGCGCTCGGCCGACAGCGCCCGCTCTTCGGCCCATTTGTTTCGCTCCAGCTCCCGCATGAGCTGGGCAATGGCCTCGCCAATGCGAGCCAGTTCCGGGTCGGAGGTCTTGGGCACCTGGGTACGCAACAGGCCGGGGTCTTCCCGGCCGATGCGTTCGATCAAAGTGACCAGTCGCTCGACGGGTTTCGTCATGCGCTGCCCGACCCACCAGCCCATGGGCACCAGCAAGGCCACAGCAAGAGCAATACCGATCAGAGCGGTCTGGGCCAGCGATGCCCAGTCTGGGACGAACACCGCCGCGTCCACTTCCATCAGCACGAAGCCCAGGGTTTGACCGTCTTCGCTGCGGATCGGGTCCAACAACAGCACCGATCCGTCGCTCTGCTCCACCCGCTGCTTCGTGTCGATTTCCGAGGGCATCGGCAGGGCCTGGCCGTGCCTGGTCTCGCCGAGCAGCGGGCGGCCTGTCTCCAGCTGGGCGGGGGCCGACGCGGCAAAGACCCTGCCTTCGGTATCCAAAATGGCCAGTCGTGCATGCCCTTCAGCGGCGCCGGGAATCAGTTCTGCGGTGTCCCGCAGCAGCGAAAAAACCCGCCAGGTGTCGTCCGCCACCAGCATGGGGCGGACCTGCGCGATGAGCAGCACCACGGCCCGGTCGAGCAGAGAGAGTGTCACTTGCCGGGCGTTCTGGGCCGACACCCGTGCGGTGACCGAGGTCACGAGCAGAGCCGCGATCAGCACGGCCAACGACAGACCCAAGGGGATCTGCACCCGGTAAGGCAAACGCCTGAGCATCAGCCCACCACGCCGCTGCCCGGGACCAGCAAGGCCTGGCGCCGGATCGATTCAAAAAGGGTGTGGGTGCCCGCCGTGAAACCCGACAGGTTCAGTGAGGCCAGCAGGTCCTGGCCCGCCTTGTCGTCGGCCATGCCCAGCAGCGCCTGCCGGAGCCGTTCGGTGGTCGCTGAGGGAGATCGGCGGCGGGTCACCAGCGGCGGAAAACCGAAAGCGTCCGATTTCCAGACCACCTCGGTCTTCGCGACGGCGGGCATTTTTTGTGACCGCATGGTTTCCCACACATAGCCATCGATCGACCCCGCATGGGCCAGCCCGGCAGCCACCGCTTCGGCCACGTTGCGGTGGCTGTGCGCGAAGAAGGCGCGCTTGAGATCGCGCGACATCACGCCCGCTTTCGCGAGCTGGGCTTGCGCAACCAACCACCCGGAATTGGACAAGGGGTCGGAGTACGCGAGCACCCGCTGCCTGAGGTCGCTCCAGCCGTTGATCAAGGGCGCAGATGAAGTCGCCTTGGACCGGATGAGGTAGGCCTGGTACACCGGCTGCCCCGTGTACAAGGGCACGGCCAGCAAGCTCAGGTCTGCCTCAAAGCGGATGTATGGGTAGCCGCAGATCCAGGCCGCGTCCACCTGATCGGAGAACAGCAGGTCGAGCACAGACTGGTACGACTCCCGCGCCACGAACTCCACGTCCGCACCGATGCGTGCGCTCAGATACCGGCTCCAGCGGGAAAGAAAGGCCACCTGGTCCGCCAGGATCACCGGGGTCAAACCGATGCGCAGCCGGTCCGCTCCCCAGCCAGGGAAGGACACAGCCGCGGCAACGGCGCCGCAGGCTCCAGCGGCCAGATAGCGTCTTCGGTTCACGGGCAATCCTGCGTTACGTTTTCGTAACTTTGATTTTCATCATGGTTACGAAAAGTTCACAGCGAACAAACCCTAGGAGCGCAAGTCCTTGTTTTTAAACAGATCAACTCCTGGCACAGCCATTGCTGTGTGACATCGCCTTTGTTCAAACCAGGAGACAAAATGGAAGACATCAAGATCGGCCGCCGCTTTTTTCTGAAATCGGGCGGCGCCGCGGCTGCTGCAGCGGGCGCCACCATCATTCCCATCCGCAACGCCAACGCCGCCACCCCGGCGGCGGCCAGCGGCACCACGCTGCCCTACCCCAAGAAAGCCGTTGGAGCGGCCAAAGGCATGCCGCTGAACCAAGCGGTGAGTTTTGCCTACCCCGATGACAGCTCGGCCTGCCTGGCCATACGCATGGGCTCGCCCGTGCCCGGTGGCGTCGGCCCCAACGGCGACATCGTGGCCTACAGCTCGTTCTGCACCCACATGGGCTGCCCGGTCGGCTACGAACCCGGAACCAAGACCTTCAAGTGCGGTTGCCACTTCTCCATCTTCGATCCCGAGAACGGCGGTCAGATGGTCACCGGTCAGGCCACCGAAGACCTGCCTCGCATCCTGCTGGAGTACGACGCCAAAACCGACAGCGTGCACGCCGTCGGTGTCGACGGCCTGATCTACGGCCGCCAGTCCAACATCCTGTAAGGAGCGCAGCATGACCACCCAGATCAACGACCGCATCGCGCTGCCCCCGAAGGACGCGCAAAAGACCAACATGACCTGCCACTTCTGCATCGTCGGATGTGGCTACCACGCCTACAAGTGGGACCACAACACCGAAGGTGGCCGCGCGCCTGACCAGAATGCGCTGGGCTTGGACTTCCGCACCCAGCTGCCGCCGTTTGCCACCACCCTGACCCGGGCGATGACCAACACCATCACCGACAAGGGCGGCAAGAAGTGGAACATCATGATCGTTCCCGACAAGGAATGTGTCGTGAACAGCGGCCTCTCCAGCACGCGCGGCGGCAAGATGGCCAGCTACATGTACACGCACGACGGCATCGGCCGGGAACGCCTGAAGCACCCGCGCATCAAGCGCGGCGACCAGTGGCTCGACACCAGCTGGGAGCAGGCCCTGGCGATCTACGCCGGCCTGACCAAGAAGATTCTGGACAACGATGGCCCTGACGGCCTGTTCTACGACTGCTTCGACCACGGCGGCGCTGGCGGCGGATTCGAGAACACCTGGGGCACCGGCAAGCTGATGTTCAGCGCGCTGAAAACCCAGATGGTGCGCATCCACAACCGCCCGGCCTACAACTCCGAGTGCCACGCCACACGCGACATGGGCGTGGGCGAGCTGAACAACAGCTACGAAGACGCCCAACTGGCCGACTGCATCCTGTGCACCGGTGCCAACCCCTACGAAACGCAGACCAACTACTTCCTGAACCACTGGGTGGCCAACCTGTCCGGCTCCACGGTGGACAAAAAGAAGAAGTGGTTCCCGGGCGAAACGGCGGCCGCAGCCAAGATCATCATCGTGGACCCGCGCCGCTCGGCCACGGTGGCGATCTGTGAGCAGGTGGCCGGCAAGGAGAATGTGCTGCACTTGGACATCCAGCCCGGCACCGACACGGCGCTGTTCAACACGCTGTTCACCTACGTCGTGCAGCAAGGCTGGACGGCCAAGGACTTCATCGCCAAACACACCAGCGGCTACGACGACGCGGTCAAGACCAACCGCATGAGCCTGGAAGACGGCGCCAAGGCCACCGGCCTGACCGTGGCCCAGATCAAACAGGCTGCGGAATGGGCCTACAAACCCAAGGCCAGCGGCCACCGCCCGCGCACCTTCCACCCCTACGAGAAGGGCATCATCTGGGGCAACGACAACTACGTCATCCAGAGTGCGCTGGTGAGCCTGGTGCTGGCAACAGAAAACGTCGGGCGCCGTGGCACCGGCGTGTGCCGCCTCGGTGGCCACCAGGAGGGCTACACCCGCCCGCCCTACCCGGGCAACAGCAAGATCTACCTGGACCAGGAAGTCATCGCCGGCAAGGGCCTGATGTACACCCTGTGGGGCACCAACCCCTACCAGACCACGCTGAACGCCGAACAGCACCGCCTGGTGCTGAGCAAGCGCGCCAAGATCGTGGACGAGGCGATCTCGCGGGCGCGCGGCGCCAGTGTCGAACAACTGGTGGACGTGATCTACAACGCCTGCAGGTACCAGGGTGGCATGTTCGTGGCGGCCATGAACCTCTACCCCACCCAACTGGCCGACGACGCGCACCTGCTGTTCCCGGCGACCCACCCGGGTGAAATGAACCTGACCTCCATGAACGGCGAGCGCCGCATGCGCCTGTCCGAGAAGTTCATGGACCCGCCCGGCTCGGCCAAACCCGACTGCCTGATCGCCGCCGACATCGCCAACACCTTGAAGGCGATGTACCAGAAGGAAGGCAAGGCCGACATGGCCAAGCGCTTCGACGGCTTCAACTGGAAGACCGAAGAAGACGCCTTCAACGATGGCTTCCGTCGCGCCGGTCGCCCCGGCGTGGAACCCATCGACAGCCAGGGCGGTGACACCGGCTACCTAGCCACCTACGAGCTCCTGCGCAAGGCTGGCAACAACGGCGTGCAGCTGCCCATCAAGGAAGTCAAGGATGGCAAGCTAATCGGCACGGAGATGGAATATGCCGATGGCAAGTTCAGCACCAAAGACGGCAAAGCCCATTTCAAACCGGCGCCATGGAACGGCCTACCCAAGATGGTCGCGGACCAAAAGGCCAAGTACAAGTTCTGGATCAACCAGGGCCGCGCCAACGAAGTCTGGCAGACCGCCTACCACGACCAGTACAACAGCTTCGTGCGCGACCGCTACCCGATGGCCTACATCGAGATGAACCCGGACGATGCCAAGGCGCTGGGCGTGGTTGCGGGCGATGTGGTCGAGATCTACAACGACTTCGGTAGCACCTACGCCATGGCCTACCCGCTCAAGGCGATCAAGGCGGGCCAGACCTTCATGCTCTTTGGTTACATCAAGGGCGTGGCTGGAGATGTGGTGACTTCCTGGGTGGACCGCAACGTGGTGCCCTACTACAAGGGCACCTGGGGCGGCATCAAGCGCGTGGGCAGCGTGGACGACTACAAGAAGTCGATCTCGTTCAAGGACCGCCGGTTCGCTTGAGCGACTGAGGAAAGGGTGGCTCCGGCCACCCTTTTTTGCTTGCATACAAGACAGGAGACCACCTTGCGTGCTTCCCCACTCATGCCCATCACCTGGCCGGACGTAAACCTGCCGTCCACGCCACTGGAGCGCGATTCAACCATCGACCACCTGGCCGAAGCCTGGATCACGTCCCGCCAGAACATTTCGCCCAAGCGCCTGGAGGCGCCCGGCCCGAACGATGCCCAGCTGGACCAGATCTTTCGCAGCGCGGCTTCCGCGCCCGACCACGGACTGGTCCGACCCTGGCGGTTTGTCATCGTGCCGGCGGGCAAACGAGCCCTGCTGGCCGAAGTCTTTGCGCTGGCGCTGGTGGACCGCGACCCCGGAGCCACGCTGGAACAGATCGAGACCGCCCGCGAGAAAGCGCACCGCGCTCCGTTGCTGATGCTCGTGGTGGCCCGACTGGGCAACTGCGAACCGCCCATTCCCGCGCTGGAGCGCATGGTGTCGGTGGGCGCGGCCGTGCAGAACATGCTGTTGATGGCCCATGGCCAGGGTTTCGGCAGCAGCCTCACCAGCGGGCAGGCGATGCAGTCCGCCCGCATGCGCCAGCTGTTTGGTCTCCATGCCGGTGAAGAAGCGGTCTGCTTTCTCAATATTGGCACCGTCTCCAAACGCAAGGCCCAGCGCCTGCACCCCGAGGTGAATAGCTTTGTGAGCACGCTGTGACCTCCACACTGTTGCAGACCCAGGGGCCTTCGGTTTCGTCAACGGAGCTACGCCATGGGTGAGCCACTGCTGGCGCGAGTGATCCCCTTGATGGACCATCGCCAGTTCCTCGAACGGCAGTTGGCGCATGCGTTCCCGGAACCGCTGCCGACCACCGACATCCGTGACCGCCTTCAAAGGCCCTTGCGCGATCTGCGCATCAGCGTGACCGACCGCTGCAACTTCCGCTGCGCCTACTGCATGCCCAAAGAGGTGTTTGGCAGCGACTACCCATACCTCCCGCATTCGTCGCTGCTCAGCTTCGAAGAGATCACCCGCGTGGCGCGCCAGTTCGTCGCTCTGGGCGTCAGGAAGATCCGTCTGACTGGCGGTGAACCGCTGCTGCGCAAAAACCTGGAAGCACTGTTGGTCCAACTGGCAGAACTGCGCACAACTGACGGCGAGGCGATCGACCTGACGATGACCACCAACGGTTCTCTGCTGGCCCGCAAGGCCAGGGCGCTCAAGGCGGCAGGCCTGAATCGCATCACCGTCAGTCTCGACGCGCTGGACGACCGGGTGTTCAAGCGCATGAACGATGTGGATTTTCCGGTCGCCAAGGTGCTGGAAGGCATCGAGGCAGCACAAGTCGCCGGCATGACCAACATCAAGGTCAACATGGTGGTCAAGCGCGGCGTCAATGACCACGAAGTGCTTGCCATGGCGCGCTTTTTCCAGGGCACTGGCGTGGCGCTGCGTTTCATCGAATTCATGGATGTGGGTTCCACCAACGGCTGGAACTTGGACGCTGTGCTGCCCAGCGAAGAAGTCGTTCGCACCATCGCCGAGCGCATGCCGCTGGTGCGCCTGCCGGCGAGCGTGGCGGGCGAAACCGCACAGCGCTGGGGTTATGCAGGGCCCAACGGTCAACACCTTCCCTCTCTGGGCGAGATCGGCGTCATCAGCAGCGTGACCCAGGCGTTCTGTGGAGACTGCAACCGTGCCAGGCTGTCTACTGAAGGACGCCTGTTCACCTGCCTCTTCGCAAGACAGGGCTTCGATCTGCGCCACGTCCTTAGGGGAGCGACCACGGCAGACGACGAACAACTCGCCAGGGCCATCGCCTCTGTCTGGCGTGAACGCTCAGATCGCTATTCGCAGCAGCGAGCACGATGGGCAGGGGCGCCCCACATGGCCGCCATGCCAAAGCCAGAAATGAGCTACATCGGTGGTTGAAGGCAAAACTTCTTGCCCATGTTCAACAAAAAAAGCCCGCCGAAGCGGGCTTCAACCCACGCAAACCAACTCTATGCGCCGATCAAACCGCCATCGTTTTTGGTGATGACGATGGTGGCCGAGCGCGGGCGCTTGCCGGCGCCGTAGCCGGCGTTGGAGGGCCACTGGCTCTCGTATTTGTCCGGGTTGTTCACATCGGCCATCGCGGTGTTCTCGCCGGGGTGCTGGATGTTGATGAACACCGCGCGGCCATCGGGCGTCTCGCACCAGCCGGTGATCTCGCAACCCTTGGGGCCGACCAGGAAACGCGCCAGCGTCGTAGGGGTGGGTGTCTTGCCGACATAGGTGGTGACTTCCCTGTCGCCCTGTTTCACCGTGCGCGCACCGCCGTCGCCGAGCCTGCCGGGGATGGCGGCCAGCATCATGCAGTTGGTCTGGTCGGTGTAGGCGCCATCGTCGGTCTGGATCCAGCAGATGCCGGTGGCCGGGCTGAACACCAGGCCGTCGGGCGAGGACATGTCGTTCTCGTCCGTCAGGTTCGACAGGTTGACTTTGGACTTGTCGGCACCGGCTTCCGCGCCGAACACGTAGATGTCCCATTTGAAGGCGGTGCTGGTGGGCGATGCGTCGGCCATGCGAACAATGTGGCCGTTGACGTTGCCCTTCTGCTCCTTGCTGCCCTTCATGTCGGTGTAGACACGGGGGTTGGCAGCGTCGATCTTGTCGGCCGTGCGGCTGCTGTTGTTGGTCAGCGTGCTGTAGAACTCGCCGGTGCGCGGGTGCACGCCACCCCACTCGGGGCGGTCCATCTTGGTGGCGCCAGCGACATCGGCCGCCAGACGGGTGAAGACAGCGATGTCGGCATCGCTCTTGAACTCGAAGTAGGAGCTGTTGGCGATCTTCGGGTTGTCCATCGACAGTTCCAGCCACTCGCCAGATCCGTCGTCCTTGAAGCGGGCGGCGAACAAGGTGCCTTTGTCCAGGTACTTGTCGCCAGCGGCCAGGCGGTTGGCCGGCTGCGCATCCTTCGGATCCCACTTGGCCGCGGACACGAACTTGTAGATGTATTCGTTGCGCGCGTCATCGCCCATGTAGCAGACGATGGGCTGGCCCGCCACCGGCTTGGCAAACGCCACGCTCTCGTGGGCGAAACGGCCCAGGCCGGTGCGCTTGCGCATCGGGGCGGCGGTGTCGTAGGCGTCCACCTCGACCACATAGCCGAAGGTGTTCATCTCGTTGCGGTAGTCGTCCTTGGCACTGGCGCCGAGCACGCTGTTGTTCCAGCGCACGTACTGGTCCTGAGGACCCGCGCTTTCCCAGCCGTGGCGGCTGGCCGCGCCCGCCTTGCGGCCATAGCGCACCAGACCCTGGACCTGCTTGTCCTTCTTGCGGGCATCGTCGTCCTTGGCATCGCGGGAGAAATAGCCGTACCAGTTCTCTTCACCGCTGACGAAGCTGCCCCAGGGCGTCTTGCCGGTGCCGCAGTTGTTCAGCGTGCCGCGGCACAGGGTCGCGTCGGGACTGAACTTGGTGACCAGGTGCTCGCTGCCACGGGCCGGGCCGTGGATGGCCGCGGTGGTCATGGCGGTGATGCGGCGGTTGAAGGGGGAAGCGGCCTTGTAGGCCCACTGCTTGCCGCTGGTTTGCACTTCCACGAACGACAGGCCATGGATCGCCAGTTCCTTGTCCACTTCAGCCGCGGGGCGGGGCAGGGTCGAAGCGCCGCCATTGGCGTGAATGAAGAAGGAGGCGAGTTTTTCGTCGGTGGTGGCTTCGTGGTTCACGCCCAGGATGCCGCGGCTGTTGAAGCTATTGGACGGCTTGCCCGAGGCATCCAGGCCGAACCATTCCATGCCGTCGTGGTGGTCGCCAGCACGTTGTTCGAACTGCGCGTCGGTGCCGTCGTTCTTGTAGGCCGGCACACCGGCGGCCAGCGGGTCACCCAGGGCGTAGATCACCTGGGCGGTGTAGCCCTCGGGCACCACCACGGTGTCGGCCAGGCTCTTGGCCACAGGCTTGAAGCCCAGGCGGTCCACCGACGCGACGCTGCCGCCGCTGCCGGTGGTGGCGCAGCCGGTCACGGCGGTGGCGCCCAGCGCGGTGGCGGTCAGGCCAGCGCCACGGAACAGGCTGCGGCGGCTCAGGCGGTTGCCCAGCACCTCTTCAAAGTGCGGGTTGGCGCTGGTGTTGGAGTTCTCGTCGTTGAAGAGATCGCTGGGACGTGTTGTCTGTGATTTCACAATGGTCTCTGAAGGGTTGAACAATCCCTTGAGCATCCACAACAACAGTGAAAATCTCGTGACGCTTTCGAGGCAAAGGCGTGTCCAACCCAGCCGCCACGAGGCGCAAAGTCGGATGTTGCTCCCACCTACAGGTTCATGCCTTCTGCGTCGTGCGCTGCCGCATCGATCTTCGTCTTACCCATGATGATCACATCCCGTGCGGATTCACCACGCATCCAGCAGTCCATCATGTCCGCCCATACTTGCATGAGGACCCGTCGAGGCCCGGACAATCGAGCATGGTTGTAGGCGGCAGCGACCTGGTCCTTTTTCTGGTGGGCCAGGCAGGCCTCCACCAATGCCTCCGGGAAGAGCGCGTCGTTGAGGCGTGACGAGAACGTTCGGCGCAGGTCGTGCACGGAGACTGGCAGAAACAGCTCCTGACTGGGTGTTCGATCCTTGTTGATCCGGTCCACCGCAGCGGCGATCGTCCGGTTCAACGTGGCCTGGCTGATTGGCTCGGCAGAGTCGTAGCGGCTCGGATGGAGAAAGCTGCTCGACGGGAAACAGGTTCGAAGCGTCGTCAGGATGTCCAGGGCCTGCTCTGCCAGGTACACCGTGTGTGGCTTGCCTGCCTTCATCCTCTCGGCTGGGATCAGCCACTGTGCCCGTTCCCAGTCCACTTCCGCCCAGGTCGCACCGATGAACTCACCTTTTCGCACACCCGTCAGCAGCAAGAACCTGACGGCCAGCCGAAGTGTCGGCGCGGTGCCGGTCATCTCCAGGCCATCGAGCAAGGTCTTGATTTCATGCCGGTTCAGGTTGCGCTCGCGCGGGACAAACGTGGCGTAGGCCTTGCGTGCAAGTGCTTCTGCCGGATTGGCGATATCGACGCCTTTGCCATTGGCAAACCGGTAGACCTGCAACACCAATTCCCTGGCGTGTACGGCCGGACCTGGGCCTCGCTCCTTCTTGACGCGGTCAAGCAACTCACCCAGCGCCACTGGCTTGATTTCATCAAGATTGAGCTTCCCGAACGGGCAAGCCAGGATGCGCTCGTAGATCGAACGCCGCAAAGCCAGGGTGCTGTCGGCCAGGCGTTCGGCACCGCTCTTGGCGTCGGACTTGAATTCAAAATACCGGGTCGTCCAGCGCCCGAAGCTCATGGCGTCGGCGACTTCGCTGCGCTGCTCGACCTTTGCCCGGGCGGGTGATCGCCCGGAACTGACATCGACACGCGCCCGAGCCAGCAGCAGGCGCGCTTCCTCCAGCGTCACGTCCATGCCGTAGGACAGGTGAGATCGCTGGGCATGGCGGGCAACCGGTTCATGGCGCCCGATGGTCAGCGTCTCGCGTCGGCCGCTCAATCGGTAGTCGTACCGGAAGGACCTGCTGCCACTGGGCGAGACGACGACGTACAGACCGTTGCCTCCGTCGCTGACCTTGTAGGCCCGCTCACCCGGCAGCAGTTCTCGCAGTTTGGCTTCCGTCAATCCGTGGCGTGTTCTCGCGCTCACCAGCCCGACCCGCGCCCGTTCCATCAAGGTGTCCATGAGATCTCCGATCCGTTGCTTGTCGCAGGACCGAAATACCGTCATGGGGTCTGACGGTATCACTGCAGGCCTGCCAGCTTAGGCGGCCGGATACCGTCAGGTCAACCGTCAGAACGCCTGGGACGCACTGGGATTCGATGGGACGCCGTGGGACGCTAAGTCCTTGTCCCCACAGCAAAATCGGGTTTTCCTGGGATGTTCCGAAACACCTTGGGACGATCTTGACTCATTCCCACTCGATGGTGGCAGGCGGCTTGCTCGACACGTCGTAGGTCACGCGGTTGATGCCGCGCACCTCATTGATGATGCGGCTGGAGACCTTCTTCAACAGCGCGTAGGGCAACTCCGCCCAGTCGGCTGTCATGAAGTCGCTGGTCTGCACCGCGCGCAGTGCCACCACATAGTCGTAGGTGCGGCCATCGCCCATCACGCCCACGCTCTTGACGGGCAGGAACACGGTGAAGGCCTGGCTGGTGAGGTCGTACCAGGTCTTGCCCGTGGCTTCGTCGGTGAAGTTGCGCAGCTCTTCGATGAAGATGGCATCGGCGCGGCGCAGCAGGTCGGCATATTCCTTCTTCACCTCGCCCAGAATGCGCACGCCCAGGCCCGGGCCAGGGAACGGATGGCGGTAGACCATTTCGCGCGGCAATCCCAGGGCCACGCCGAGCTCACGCACCTCGTCCTTGAACAGGTCGCGCAGCGGCTCCAGCAGTTTGAGGCCGAGTTGCTCGGGCAGCCCGCCCACGTTGTGGTGGCTCTTGATGGTGACGGCCTTCTTGCTCTTGGCACCGCCGGACTCGATCACGTCGGGGTAGATGGTGCCTTGCGCCAGGAAGGTCGCGCCCTTGTGGCCCTGGCCGCTGGCCTTGAGCTTTTCGGCTTCGGCCTTGAACACGTCCACGAAGAGGCGGCCGATGATCTTGCGCTTTTGCTCGGGCTCGGACACACCGGCCAGCTCACCCAGGAACAGGTCCGAGGCATCCACGCGCACCACCTTCGCGTGCAGCTTGCCTGCGAACATGTCCATGACCATATCGCCTTCGTTGAGGCGCAGCAGGCCGTGGTCCACGAACACGCAGGTAAGCTGGTCGCCAATCGCACGGTGGATCAGGGCCGCAGCCACCGACGAATCCACACCGCCAGACAGGCCCAGGATCACTTCCTCGTCGCCCACGTGCTCGCGGATCTTCTGCACGGCTTCCTCGATGTGGTCGCGCATGACCCAGTCCGCCTGGGCGCCACAGATCTCACGCACGAAGCGGTTGAGCAGCGCGGCGCCCTGCACGGTGTGCGTGACCTCGGGGTGGAATTGCACGGCGTAGAAGCGCCGCGTTTCGTCCGCCATGCCGGCAATGGGGCAGCTGCCGGTGGAGCACATCAGCTTGAAACCGGGAGGCAGCTCGGTGACCTTGTCGCCGTGGCTCATCCACACCTTCAGCATGCCGTGGCCCTCGGGTGTGGAGAAATCCTCGATGCCCTTGAGCAGCGCGGTATGGCCATGGGCGCGGACTTCGGCATAGCCGAACTCGCGGCTGTGCGAGCCCTCGACCTTGCCGCCCAGTTGCGCGGCCATGGTCTGCATACCGTAGCAGATACCCAACACGGGCACGCCCAACTCGAACACGGCGTCAGGGGCGCGGTCGTCCACTTCGTAGACGCTGGCGTGGCTGCCCGACAGGATCACACCCTTGAGCTTGCCGTCTGCTGCGAACTGGCGCACCCAGTCGCTGCTCACGTCGCAGGGGTGGACCTCGCAGTAGACATGCGTCTCGCGCACGCGGCGCGCGATGAGTTGGGTGACCTGGGAGCCGAAGTCGAGGATGAGGATCTTGTCGTGTTGCATGGAGAGCGACAGGGTCGGTAAAAGACAAAAGGCCCGAACACCTGGAGACGGGTTCGGGCCTGCGGAATGGCGAAAACTCAGTCCGCCCGGTAGTTGGGGGCTTCCTTGGTGATCTGCACGTCGTGTACATGCGACTCGCGGATGCCAGCCGCCGTGATCTCTACGAATTCGGCCTTGTTGTTCATCTCTTCGATGGTTGCGCAACCACAGTAGCCCATGGCCGCACGCACGCCGCCGGCCATCTGGAACACGATGGACACCATGGAGCCCTTGTAGGGCACGCGGCCTTCGATGCCTTCGGGCACCAGCTTGTCAGCGTTGGGATTGCCCGTGGTGGCTTCCTGGAAGTAGCGGTCGGCCGAGCCCTGCTGCATGGCGCCGATCGAGCCCATGCCACGGTAGCTTTTGTAGGAGCGGCCCTGGTACAGGATGACTTCGCCCGGCGCTTCTTCGGTGCCAGCGAACATGCCGCCCATCATGATGGTCGACGCGCCCGCGGCCAGCGCCTTGGCAATATCCCCCGAGAAGCGGATGCCGCCATCGGCGATCAGCGGCACACCTGTGCCCTGAAGCGCGGTGGCGACGCTGTCGATGGCCATGATCTGGGGCACACCCACGCCAGCCACGATGCGTGTGGTGCAGATGGAGCCGGGACCGATGCCCACCTTGACCGCATCGGCGCCTGCCTCGGCCAGGGCCAGCGCGGCAGCGCCGGTGGCGATGTTGCCGCCGATCACGTCCACCTGCGGGTAGTTCTGTTTGACCCAGCGCACGCGGTCGATCACGCCTTTGCTGTGGCCATGGGCTGTATCCACCACGATGGCATCCACACCGGCCTTGACCAGCAACGCCACGCGCTCTTCGGTGCCCGCGCCGACGCCCACGGCAGCGGCCACGCGCAGGCGGCCTGCCGCATCGCGCGCGGCGTTGGGGAACGTGGTCTGCTTGTTGATGTCCTTGACCGTGATGAGACCCTTGAGCTCAAAGGCGTCGTTCACCACCAGCAGGCGCTCCAGCTTGTGGCGGTTGAGCAGTGCCTTGGCCTGCGCCGGGGTGGTGCCGTCTTTTTCGTTGACGGTGATCAGCTTTTCGCGCGGCGTCATGATCTCACGCACCTTGACGTCGTAGCGCGTCTCGAAGCGCACGTCGCGGCTGGTGACGATGCCCACCACCTTGCCACCATCACAGACCGGGAAGCCCGAGATGCCCAGGTTCTCGGACAGTTCCAGCACCTGCAGCACCGTGTGTTCGGGTGTGATGACCACGGGATCGTGCACCACGCCGGACTCATGCCGCTTGACCTTTGACACCTCGGCCGCCTGCTGCTCGGCCGTCATGTTCTTGTGGATGACGCCAATCCCCCCTTCTTGCGCAATGGCGATGGCCAGACGCGCTTCGGTCACGGTGTCCATGGCGGCGGACACGAGGGGGAGGTTCAGGGTGATGTTGCGCGTAAAGCGCGTGACGAGGGAGGTGTCCTTGGGCAGGACCTGGGAGTACGCCGGCACCAACAACACATCGTCGAAGGTGAGCGCTTTTCCAAGAAGGCGCATGTGAAAGCTCCAAAAAAAGGATTGTACCCGCCGCGCGACAAATCGCACACACCCCGCGTGAACGCCCCTTGGTGGGTGCAGCCGCTCACCGCTACACTCGCCCGCATGAAACCGCACAAGCTTCTTCTGCTGGCGCTGGGCTGCTCCTGGGCCATGGGCGCATCGGCCCAATGGCAATGGGTGGACAAGGATGGGCGCAAGGTGTTCAGCGACCGCCCACCGCCACAGGACATTCCTGACAAGAGCATTCTCAAGCAACCGCAGCGCGCCCTGCCGCGTACCGCGATGGCAGCGCCCGCATCGCCAGCGTCGGCTCCCGCATCCGAAGCCGCAGCGCCTGCCAGCGGCAAGGACAAGCAGCTGGAGGAGAACAAGGCCAAGGCTGACGCCGCCGAAGCCGCCAAGAAGAAGGCTGAGGAGGACCGCGTGGCCAAGGCCCGTGCCGACAACTGCGCGCGCGCCAAACGCGCAAAGGAGCAATTGGCGCCCGGCCAGTTGGTGAGCAATGTCAATGCCAAGGGGGAGCGGGGTTTCATGGACGACGCAACCCGCGCAGCAGAATTACGCCGAGCGGAAGCGACCATCGCTTCCGACTGCAAGTAGCAGCTACCCCATAAACGCGCCACCGGCCGCCCTTCCGCATGGATGAGGCGGCCGTTTTGTTTTCAGCGCATGCTGGGAAGCACTCTCAATAACCGGACTTGGCCCCCGGCCGGCGTTTGGCGAACAATCCCGCCGCACGAGCGCCCTGGCGCGCAAAGCGCTGGCGGCGCGCCAGCTTCGGGTCAACCCGCAAGGGGCGGCAACCTTCCACGCGGTCACCATCGTGCAGCAGGTCGTCCAGTCTGCCTTCCCTGCCCCAAATGCCCCAGACAAGCCCCTCAGCCTGCGCATCCAGTCCGCAGGCGCACAGAGCATCGGCCACCGTAGCACCGGCCGGAAGCAGTAGCACCCACTCGTGCACATCGCCCGGTTGCCGCGAGATGGCCACCGCGATGCGCAGCCGCCCCGGCGGGGGCAAGGTTTCAGCCATAAACCTGCTCGGCCCGTTTGATGAAGGCATCGATGAACGTGGCGGCGATGCGGTCAAACACGGGGCCGACCAACGCCGCCAATGCCCGGTTGTCAAAGCCGTAGCTCAGCTGGAGTTCGACCTTGCATGCGCGCTGCGTACCGTCCCCCACAGGATGAAAGTGCCAGTCGCCGTCGAGCTGTGAAAAGGGGCCCTCCACCAGCTCCATCTTGACGCGGCGCCCGGGCTCATGCGTATTGCGCGTGACAAACGACTTGCGTATGCCGCCCAACGCAATGCCCACTTCCGCCTTCATGCCATTTGCATGGGTTTCCAGGACGGTGGCGTGGTCGCACCACGGCAGGAACTGCGGATACTTGGCCACGTCCGTCACGAGGGCGAACATTTCTTCGGGGCTGTACCAGATGAGGACGGACTTGTTGACAGTTTTCATGCAGGCGAAGGCTGGATGGGCCTGGTGGCACAGCCGGCCTAGAATCGATGGTGCGAGACGACAACAATTGTAGGGAGACCCTTGATCTCCCGGTTTGCGCCGCATCTATTCACCATGGCCAAGAAACCTGACACATCGTCCCGCATCGCCGACAACAAGAAGGCGGCATACAACTATTTCTTTGAAGAGCGCTACGAGGCGGGGCTGGTGCTGCACGGCTGGGAGGTCAAGGCACTGCGCGAGGGCAAGGTGCAGCTTACCGACGGCTACGTGATCATCAAAGATGGCGAACTGTTTCTCATCGGCTGCCAGATCAACCCGCTCAAGACCGCGTCCACGCACGTCAGCCCCGACGCGGCGCGCATCAAGAAGCTGCTGATGCACAAGGACGAGATCCGGCGCCTGATCGGCAAGGTCGAGCAAAAAGGCTACACCCTGGTGCCGCTGAATCTCCACTGGAAAGACGGCCGCGCCAAGTGCGAGATTGCCTTGGCCAAGGGCAAGGCCGAGCACGACAAGCGCGACACCATCAAGGAGCGCGAAGGCAAGCGCGAGGTGGAACGCGTCATGAAGAGCCGCCACCGCTGATCTTTTTTTGGCGGAGGGTGGAATAAACGCACCGCCCCCGGTGTTCATGCCAGCGTCCGGCCACAATTCCTGTGGCCGGCACCCTTCCGGAGAACACCATGACCAAGCTCAGTTCCCTGCTCGCCGCGCTGGCACTCGCCGGCTGTTATTCCCTCGCGCCCGCGCAAGTCAGCACCCAGGACGGCGTGCTCGTCGGCCCGAACGGCATGACGCTCTACACCTTCGACAAGGACGTAGCGGGCGATGGCCAGTCGGCCTGCAACGGCGCCTGCGCCACCAACTGGCCACCCCTGACCGCCACCAGCGCCCCCGCGGGTGAAGGCTACAGTCTGATCCAGCGCGCCGACGGCAGCAAGCAGGTGGCCTACAAGGGCAAGCCGCTGTACTACTGGATCAAGGACGGCAAGCCCGGCGACAAGACGGGGGACGGCGTGAACAACCTGTGGCGCACCGCCAAGCCATGAGCCCCACAATGCGTCCATGAACCGCGTCCAGATCGTGGAGCAACTGCCGGGGTTGCGCCGCTATGCGCGCGCGCTCACCGGCGACGCATGGGCAGCCGACGATCTGGTGCAGGACACGCTGGAGCGCGCCTGCCGCAAGTGGCTGCTGTGGCGCGGTGGCAGCAATCTCCGCGCCTGGCTTTTCACGCTGATGCACAACCTGTACCTCAACCAGCGCCGCGGCCTGGTGCCCGTGCAGGCGATGGATGTGGATGCCCTGGCGGCCATCGCGGACGCGCCTGACGCCTCCCACGAAACAGCCATGGACCTGGACCGCTGCCTGCAACGCCTGCCCGCCGATCAACGGGCCGTGCTGCTCCTGGTGACACTGGAAGACATGGCCTATGCCGACGTGGCGCGTGTGCTGGGTATACCGGAAGGCACGGTGATGTCGCGGTTGTCCCGCGCTCGCGCACGCATGCGCGAATTGATGGAGCCCTCAGTCCACGCCCAGCCGTCATCCACCCCGACTGCCTTGCGCCGCATGAAATGAAGCGCCCTTTCCGCCCGTAGTGAGCCCGCCATGAAGCCCGACCCTTTCAGCCCTTCGGACGAGACGCATCTGCATGCTTTGGCGGACGACCGGCTGCCGCGCGCCCAGGCAGAGTCGCTGCACTCCCGCATGGACTCCTCGCAGAGGCAGCGTGCCGAAGCGTGGGCGCAACAGCGTGCGCAGCTGCAGACCCTGCACGCTGACTGGTTGCGGCAGCCTGTGCCCAATGTGCTGGTACAGGCGGCAGAGCGCCTGCAAGACGCACACGACACGCAACAGCACTGGGCCCGTTGGGGCGGCTTTGCCGCGGGCTGGGTGCTGGCGTTCGGGCTAGGCTGGAGCCTGCATGCGACGGACGGCAAACAAACCACACTGGCCACGGCCCCCCCGCAACGGTTCGTGCAGCAGGCTGCCGTGGCGCACGCGGTCTACCAACCCGAACAGCGCCATCCTGTGGAAGTGGCGGCCGCGCAGCAGGACCACCTGGTGCAGTGGCTGTCCAAGCGGCTGGCGCGCCCGCTCACCGTGCCGCGGCTGCAGGCCGAGGGGTTCGAATTGATGGGCGGGCGCCTGCTGCCCGGCGGCAGCGGGGCGCGCGCGCAATTCATGTACCAGAACGCCGCGGGCGCGCGAATCACGCTGTACCTGGGCGCACTCGACGGCCTACAGGCTGCGGCGGCACCGACCACCGCGTTCCAGTTCCACGACGAAGGGACCGTGTCCAGTTTCTACTGGGTGGACCAGGGTTTTGGCTACGCCCTCAGCGGCGAACTGCCGCGGCCCACGCTGCAGGCGCTGGCCACGGCGGTGTACCAGCAGATCAGCGCAGCGCCGCCAGCGGGTGCGCGTGCGCCGGCCAAGGGCTCTTGAAGAACGATTGCACCAGCGCCGGCTCCACATCCTCCACGCGCGCGGGGCTCCAGCGCGGGCTGTGGTCCTTGTCCACCGCCAGGGCGCGAATGCCCTCCACCGTCTCGCTCTGGCCGGGACGCAGGTAGAAGCAATGCCGCACCATGTCGCGTTCCATGCGCAAGTCGTCGGCCAGACCCATGCTGCGCGCACGGCGGACCTGCTCCAGCACGACATGCAGCATCAGTGGAGAGCGCTTGCGCAACGTGGCAGCCGTGGCGCGTGCCCACTCGTCGTCAGACTGCTCCAGCGCAGCCACGATGGCCGCCGCATCATCCAACGCGAAGTAGTGATCAATTTGGCCTCTAGCGCTTACAGCGCAAGCGCCAGCAGCTACAAATTTTGATGCAACCCACTGCTGCACGGCAGCGCCGTCGGCAAACGTCTGCAACGCCAGACCGTCCCACACCGCCGCTTGCTGGTCCGCCGGCAGGAAGCCGTCCGCCAGGCCGAAGTCAATGGCATCGGCTGCGCCGATGGCGTCGCCCGTCAGTGCCAGCCACTCGCCCACGCGGCCAGGGCAGCGCGAGAGGAAGTAGCCGCCGCCCACATCGGGGAACAGGCCGATCGCCGTCTCCGGCATGGCCATCTTGGTGCGCTCGGTCACGATGCGCAGCGTGCCGCCCTGGCTGATGCCCATGCCGCCCCCCATGACGATGCCGTCCATGAAGGCGATGTAGGGCTTGCCGAAGGTGTGGATCAGGTGGTTGAGGGCGTATTCCTCGGTGAAGAAGTCCTCCAGTTGCGGATTGCCCGTGCTGCCCGCGGCGTGCAAGAAGCGGATGTCGCCGCCCGCGCAGAAGGCGCCGAAGGGCCCTTCGCGGCCGTTGCCGCGGATCGCCACGGCCAATACCTTGTCGTCATGCTGCCAGGCCAGCAGCGCCGCCATCAGGTCGCGCACCATGCCCAGCGACAAGGCATTCAGCGCCTTCGGGCGGTTCAGCGTGATGCAGCCCACCTGGCCGCGCACCTCGGTCACGACTTCCGCCGTCATCTCCGTCATTGTTGTTCCTTCCATCCAAGCAGTTCATTGAAAACGAGCGCGCCGATCACCAGCGCGCCTCCCATCAGCACGGCCGGGGCTGGGCGCTCTCCAGCGCCCACCCAGGCCAGCAGAATGCCAAAGATCACTTCCAGCAGGCCCAGCAGCGCAATCTCAGGCGCCTTGAGCACGCGCGCGCAGTACACCACCAGCACGCAGGGGATCGCCAATTGGACCAGACCCAGCAGGGCCAGAAGGGACAAATCACGCGCCGTGGCCTGGAACGGCCAGGCGAGCGGCAGCGTCGCGAGGGCCGACAGCGCAGCGCCCACCAGCACCGCGGGCACCAGGTCCACCGCATGGCCCTGGCGCTGCGAGTGCTGCACCACCACCCAGTTCACGGCCGCCGCGACCGGCACGCACAAGGCAACAAGCACGCCCACCACGGACAGGCCGGAGATGCCCGAGCCATACATCCACCCGATGCCTGCGCCCGCCAATGCAATCGCGCACCAGGTGCGCGGCGCGATGTGGTGGCCAATGAAGGCGCGCGCCAGCAATGCCGTGAGCAGCGGTCCGATGGCCATGGTGACCAATACGCTGGCCACGGGGATGAGCAATATGGCGATCATGAAGGCCGTGAACATCACGCTCCAGCACACTCCAGAGATCCACACCGCCCGCCCCCCGCGCCGCAGATTGGCCAGCAACGCCCTGCCCTGCAGCACCGGCAGGATCACGCACAGCGACAGCAGCATGAAAAAGCTGCGCCAGAAGGTCACTTCAAAGCTGCGCGCCTGGTCCAGATGGCGCGTGACGACGCCCGCGATGGACCACATGAAGGTGACGGCCACCATCAGCCAGACCGCCCGCGCGTGGCCGGGCAAGGCATTCGCGGTCATCGCTGTCTCCTCCCTGTGGATTTCTTGTGTCGTCGGCATGTGCTACCCACGCATGCCGTGAGCCCCGCATGGTAGCGGCTGGCGCCATACCGCGCTGCCTCAGATGCGCGAAGGGCGAACCCTCCTTGCGGATGGGCTCACCCTTCGTCGGCTCGCAGCGCCTTGGCTGCCGCAGCCAAGCCGGTTCAGGCAGAACAGGCCTTGCCGATCACGCGCCTTCGCGGCTGGCGCGCTTGCGCTCGTGCTCCTTGAGGTGGCGCTTGCGCAGGCGAATGCTCTTGGGCGTGATCTCCACCAGTTCATCGTCCTCGATGAACTCCACACCGTACTCCAGCGTAAGGTCGATCGGGGGCGTGATCTTGATCGCGTCTTCCTTGCCGCTCACGCGGAAGTTGGTGAGCTGCTTGGTACGCGTGGCGTTCACCACCAGGTCGTTGTCGCGGTTGTGCACGCCGACGATCATGCCTTCGTACACCGGGTCGCCTGCCTTCACGAACATGCGGCCACGGTCGTCGAGCTTGCCCAGGGCGTAGGTAAAAATTTCACCATCGTCCATGGAAATCAGCACGCCGTTCTTGCGGCCGCCAATGTCGCCCTTATGCGGCTCATAGCTGTCGAAGATGTTGCTGATGAGGCCCGAGCCGCGCGTCAGGTTCAGGAACTCGTTGGTGAAACCGATCAGGCCACGGGCCGGGATGCGGTACTCCAGGCGCACGCGGCCACGGCCGTCGGGCTCCATGTTCACCAGTTCACCCTTGCGCTCGCCGAGGGCCTGCATCACACCGCCTTGGTGGCCTTCCTCGATATCAGCGGTCACCAGTTCGATAGGCTCGCAGCGCTCGCCGTCGATGTCGCGGTACACCACACGCGGCTTGGAGACGGCCAGCTCGTAGCCTTCACGGCGCATTTCTTCCAGCAGGATGGTCAGGTGCAGTTCGCCGCGGCCGGACACCTCGAAGATGCCGTCCTCGTCGGTTTCCTTGACGCGCAGGGCCACGTTGGAACGCAGCTCCTTCTGCAGACGGTCCCAGATCTGGCGGCTGGTCACGAACTTGCCTTCACGGCCCGCCAGCGGCGAGGTGTTCACGCAGAAGTTCATCGTCAGCGTGGGCTCGTCGATCTTCAGCATGGGCAGCGGCTGGGGGTTGGCGGGGTCGGTGAGGGTCTCGCCGATACCCACGTTCTCGATGCCGTTGATGAGCACGATCTCGCTGGGGCCGGCTTCGGTCACCTGCACGCGGTCCAGGCCTTGGAACTGGTGGATCTGGTTCACGCGGCCCTTGTAGCTGGCGCCATCCGGCCCTGCCATGACCAGCACATCCTGCCCGGCCTTGAGCGTACCCTGAGTGATACGGCCCACACCGATACGGCCGACGAACGTGGAATAGTCCAGCGCCGAAACCTGCATCTGCAGCGGCGCCGTGGCGTCGCCCTTCACGGACGGCACATGCTTGAGGATGGTCTCAAACAGCGCCGACATGTCGGGGCCCCACTGCTCACCGGGGTTGCCCTGTTCCAGCGCGCTCCAGCCGTTGATGCCCGAGGCGTAGACCACGGGGAAGTCCAGTTGCTCGTCGGTGGCGCCCAGCTTGTCGAACAGGTCGAAAGCGGCGTTCACCACGTAGTCGGGGCGCGCGCCGGGCTTGTCCACCTTGTTGACCACCACGATGGGCTTGAGGCCCAGCGCCAGCGCCTTCTTGGTCACGAAGCGCGTCTGGGGCATGGGGCCCTCCTGCGCATCGATCAGCAGCACCACACCGTCCACCATCGACAGGGCACGCTCCACCTCGCCGCCGAAGTCCGCGTGGCCAGGCGTGTCCAGGATGTTGATGTGCGTGCCGTTCCAGCTCACGGCGCAGTTCTTCGCCAGGATGGTGATGCCGCGCTCGCGCTCGATGGCGTTGCTGTCCATCACGGTGTCCACGACCTTCTCGTGCTCGGCGAAGGTGCCGGACTGGCGCAGCAGTTGGTCCACCATCGTGGTCTTGCCATGGTCGACGTGGGCGATGATGGCGATGTTGCGGATTTGTTTGCTCATAGCGTAGTTGCTTCCAATGTGCCGCGTTCAGCCCGCGGCGAGCTCTCCAGAATCTGTTGAATTTCAAGGGGGCTGAGCAGCCGGTCTGGAATCAGCTCTCCTCCCCGCACATGCCCGACCCCCAGCAGCACGCGCGGGCACGCCCCGAACACGGCCACGGCGGGCGCGTCGGGCCAGGGGCCGCGCCGGCGCATGCCCGAGAGGAAACGCCCGGCATTGTCATCGTCCAGCGTGACAACCGTGTGCTGCGCCAGCAAGGTCTCCACCGGGTGCACGCAGGCCATGCGCGCATCCTCGTCCATGGCCTGCAACGCCTCCAGTGTCACGCAACGCTCCACGCCGATACCGCCCGTGTCGGTACGGCGCAGGAACGTGAGATGCGCGCCGCAGCCCAGCGCCTGGCCGATGTCTTCGCCCAAGGTGCGGATGTAGGTACCTTTGCTGCAGGTTACTACTATTTTAATAGCTGGTTGCGCTTGCTCCGTATGCGTTAGCGCCAGTTTCAATGCATGGATCGTGACATCACGCGCCTCGCGCTCCACGGCAATGCCGGCACGCGCGTACTCGTACAGCGCCTTGCCGTCTTTCTTGAGCGCGCTGTGCATGGGCGGCACCTGGCGGATGGGGCCGGTGAACTGCGCCTGTACCGCCGCCAACCGCTCGGGCGTGAGCATGGCCGGATCGACCGCGCACTGCGCCAGCACCTGACCCTCGGCGTCACCAGTGCTTGTGGTGGTACCCAACAGTGCGACGGCTTCATAGGCCTTGGGCGCTTCCAGCTGCAACTGGCTGAACTTGGTGGCGGCACCAAAGCACAGCGGCAGCACGCCACTGGCCAGCGGGTCCAGCGTGCCCGTGTGGCCAGCCTTCTCGGCGCGTAGCAGCCACTTCACCTTCTGCAAGGCGTCATTGCTGGACAGGCCCAGGGGTTTGTCGAGCAGCAGCACTCCGTGCACCGGGCGCCGCTGCACCCGGATGCGGGGAGCGCGTTCGGTCATGCTGCGTCGTCGTCTTTGGAACGAGAGGCCACCGCGCGCGCGATCAGCGCATTCATGTCAGCCGCCTTCTCGGTGGTGCGGTCGTACACGAAGTGCAGCGTGGGCACGGTGTGGATGTGCAGGCGCTTGAACAGGCCGTTACGTAGAAAGCCTGCCGCCTGGTTCAAGGCCTCCTCGGAGGCCTCACCATCACCGATGAGCACACTGAAGAACACCTTGGCGTGCGCATAGTCCGGCGTCACCTCGACCCCTTGCAGCGTCACCATGCCGATCCGCGGATCCTTGAGATCGCGGATCAGCTCGGTGAGGTCGCGCTGGATCTGATCCGCGACCTTGAAGCCGCGGTTGGGGGAAGATGATTTCTTGGCAGCCATGTCGTGCAGACCTTACAGCGTGCGTGCGATTTCCTTGATCTCGAAGAACTCCAGCTGATCACCTTCCTTGATGTCGTTGTAGTTCTTGAGCTTGATACCGCACTCGAAGCCTTCCTTGACTTCCTTGACGTCGTCCTTCATGCGGCGCACCGATTCCACATCGCCCGTGTAGATGACGATGTTGTCGCGCAGCAGGCGGAACTTGCAGTTGCGCGTGACCTGGCCCGACGTGATGTACGAACCCGCCACGGTACCGATCTTGGAGGCCACGAACACGGTACGGATCTCGGCCGTGCCGATGGCTTCCTCGCGCTGTTCGGGCGCCAGCATGCCGGACATCGCTGCCTTCACTTCATCCACGGCGTCGTAGATGATGTTGTAGTAGCGGATGTCCACGTCGTTGCCTTCGGCCGTCTTGCGGGCCTGCGCATCGGCGCGCACGTTGAAGCCAATGACGATGGCCTTGGAGGCGATCGCCAGGTTGACGTCCGACTCGCTGATGCCGCCCACACCGGAGTACACGATCTGCACGCGGATCTCTTCGGTGGAGAGCTTGAGCAGCGAAGCCGCCAGCGCCTCCTGGGAGCCCTGCACGTCCGCCTTGATGATCAGCGGCAGGGTCTGTACCTCGCCCGCCCCCATCTCGGCAAACATGTTCTCCAGCTTGGCAGCTTGCTGCTTGGCCAGCTTGGTGTTGCGGAACTTGCCAGCGCGGTACGTCGCGATCTCGCGGGCGCGGCGTTCGTCCTGCAGCACCATGAAGTCGTCGCCCGCCTGGGGCACTTCGTTCAGGCCTTGGATCTCCACCGGGATGGACGGGCCCGCTTCCTTGGTCTGCTTGCCGTCTTCGTCCAGCATGGCGCGCACGCGGCCGAAAGTCTGGCCTGCCAGCACCACATCGCCCACCTTGAGCGTACCGGACTGCACCAGCACGGTGGCCACGGACCCGCGGCCCTTGTCCAGTTGGGCCTCGATGACGATACCCTTGGCAGCCGCATCGACGGGAGCCTTGAGTTCCAGCACCTCGGCCTGGAGCAGCACCTGCTCCAGCAGAGCATCGATGCCCATGCCCGTCTTGGACGACACGGCCACGAACGGCGAATCGCCGCCGTATTCCTCAGGCACCACCTGCTCGCCCACCAGTTCCTGCTTGACGCGCTCGATGTTGGCCTCGGGCTTGTCTGCCTTGGTAAGCGCCACCACGATGGGAACACCAGCCGCCTTCGCGTGCTTGATGGCTTCCTTGGTCTGGGGCATCACGCCGTCGTCTGCCGCACACACCAGAATCACGATATCGGTGGCCTGGGCGCCGCGCGCACGCATGGCCGTGAAGGCCTCGTGGCCCGGCGTGTCCAGGAACGTGACGATGCCGCGTGGCGTCTCCACATGGTAGGCGCCGATGTGCTGGGTAATGCCGCCAGCTTCGCCAGAGGCTACCTTGCTGCGCCGGATGTAGTCCAGCAGCGAGGTCTTGCCGTGGTCCACGTGGCCCATCACCGTCACCACGGGGGCGCGGGACAGTTGTTCGGCATCCTGGCTGGACACTTCCTCGGCGGTGAAGGCTTCCGGATCATCCAGAGCGGCCACCTTCGCGGTGTGGCCCATTTCCTCCACCACGATCATGGCGGTGTCCTGGTCCAGCGGCTGGTTGATGGTGACCATCTGGCCCATCTTCATGAGCGACTTGATCACTTCGGAAGCCTTGATGGCCATCTTGTGCGCCAACTCGGCCACGGTGATGGTCTCGGGCACATAGACCTCGAGCACGCGGAACTCTGTGGCTGCCTGCTGCTGGCGCTGGTCGTCGCGGTCATTGCCGCGGCGGCCGCGGGGGCCGCCACGCCAGTTGTTGCGCCCCACGCCGCCACTGCTGTCGCCGCGGGTCTTGATTTCCTTCTTCTTGGTCGTGTCGTTGGCCCAGCTGGACGACAGCTTGGCCGACTTGACCTCCTTGCCCGCCCCGCCTGGCGCCGATGGCGCAGCGGTGCGCGCGCCCGTGCCGGAACCGGTGGCGGGTTTGTGCAGCGTACCCTTCTTGGCATCCCCGGAAGCTCCCGCCTTGGCGGCAGGCTTGGGTTCCTCGGGTTTCTTCGCCACGAGCACCTTCTTGGGGGCAGCCATCATTGCGCGAATGGCCTCGGCCTCGGCAAGCGCCTTGCGGCGGCGCTCGTCAAGGTCGGCCGCACGTGCGGTTTCTTCCGCCGCACGTGCCTTGGATTCTTCATCGGCCTTTGCCCGGGCATCGGCCTGTGCCTTCGCACGTTCTTCGGCCTCCACGGCAGCTTCGCGCTGCGCCTCGGCACGCTCCGCAGACTCCTGCGCCTTCTTTTCCGCCTGCTGGGCGGCATAGGCGGCAGCGCGTTCTTCGGCTTCGCGCTCGCGGCGCTCGCGCTCTTCACGCTCGCGGCGTGTCAAGGCCAACTCTTCCTCCTGGCGGCGAATCAGCTCTGCCTGACGGCGCGCCTCTTCCTCGCGGCGCACGAGCTCGAGATCCTCCGCCGAAGGAGCGGATTCAGCCGCATCGGAAGGCGCGTCGACACTGTCGTCACGCTTGATGAAAGTACGCTTCTTACGCACTTCGACCTGGATCGTGCGTGCCTTGCCAGAAGCGTCGGCCTGCTTGATCTCGCTGGTGGACTTCTTGACCAGGGTGATCTTTTTGCGGTCACCCCCAGCAGTGCCATGACTGGCCTGCAGGTGGGCCAGCAGCTTTTGCTTGTCGGCTTCGTTTAGAACGTCCGACGGCGACGCCTTGACCACACCGGCGGACTTCAGTTGGTCCAGCAAGGTTTCAGGCGATTTCTTGAGCTCTGCAGCGAACTCAGCAACAGTGTTACTCGACATATTGTGTTCGAACCTCCCTGACCCTTACTCTTGCCCCGTGAACCAGTGCTCGCGCGCCTTCATGATCAAGGCGGTCGCATCTTCGGCAGACTGGCCGGTCAGCTCGGTCAGTTCGTCAATGGCCAAATCGGCCAGGTCGTCACGCGTATGCACGCCGCCTTCCGCCAACTTGGCGATCAGTTCGGGCGTTAGACCTTCGAGGTCACGCAGGTCTTGCGATACGCTTTCCACGCTTTCTTCACGAACGATTTCCATGGTGAGCAGCGCATCCTTAGCGCGTGCGCGCAGCTCGTTCACCGTGTCCTCGTCGAAGCTCTCGATCTCCAGCATCTCCTGCAGCGGCACATAGGCCACTTCCTCGAGGCTGGCAAAGCCCTCCTCGATCAGGATGTTGGCGATCTCCTCATCCACATCCAGCTTCTCCATGAACAGGCGACGCGCAGCATCGGTTTCATTGGCCTGCTTCTGCGCGGATTCGGCCGCATCCATGATGTTGATCTTCCAGCCCGTGAGGTCGGACGCCAGGCGCACGTTCTGGCCGCCGCGCCCGATGGCGATGGCGAGGTTTTCCTCATCCACCACGACGTCCATGGCGTGCTTCTCTTCGTCGACCACGATGGAAGTCACGTTGGCCGGAGCAAGCGCGCCGATCACGAACTGCGCGGGGTCGTCGGACCACAGCACGATGTCCACGCGCTCCCCCGCCAGTTCGTTGGTCACGGCATTCACACGCGTTCCGCGCACGCCAACGCAGGTGCCGATGGGGTCCACGCGCTTGTCATGGCTGAGCACAGCGATCTTCGCGCGGCTGCCGGGGTCACGTGCACAGCTTTTGATCTCCAGCAGGCCCTGCTCGATCTCGGGTACCTCGTTGCGGAACAACTCGATCATGAACTCCGGCGCGGAGCGCGAGAGGATGATGGGCGCTCCGCGCAGCGTGAGGTCCACCTCCATGATCATGGCGCGCACACGATCCCCATTGCGCAGGTTTTCCTTCGGGATCATCTCGCCGCGACGCAGGCGCCCTTCCACCCGGCCGCTCTCGACGATGATGTCGCCCTTGTCCATGCGTTTCACCGTGCCGGTGAAAATTTTCTCGCCGCGTGACATGAAATCGTTGAGCAGCATCTCGCGTTCGGCATCGCGGATCTTCTGCAGGATCACCTGCTTGGCCGCCATGGCCCCGATGCGGCCGATCGGTACCGACTCGACGGCTTCTTCGATGTACTCCCCCACCTCGATATCGGCCACCCGTTCGCGGGCATCCATCAGCAGCTCTTCGGCGTCGGGGTTCTGCAATCCGGCATCGTCGGGCACCACCAGCCAACGACGGAAAGTCTCGTATTCGCCGCTGTCGCGATCAATCGACACGCGGATGTCCACTTCACCCTGGTAGAGCTTCTTCGTGGCCTGTGCCAGAGCAGACTCCACAGCGCCCAGGACCACATCGCGCTCCACGTTCTTTTCGCGCGAAATGGCTTCTACCAACATCAACAACTCGCGATTCATGCGACGGCTCTCCTGTTTCTCAATTCCTGACGAACTGCCCGCTCAGAGGACAGTCCGGTTATGCAACCTTCAGCCCGGCTCCCCAGGCTTGGTCCCTCGTCCTTTGAAATCCACGATCGGCGCAAGCCGCGCCTCGCGCAACTCATCCAAAGTGAAACCAAGGGCCTGCAAAGGCGCTGGCACGCGCTTCTTGCTGATGCGCTGCCCCGGCTTCACGGGCGGCTCATCGCTCCAGACAATCTGCCAACCGCCCGAATCGGCACGCTCGAGTGCTCCCCGGAATTTCTTGCGGTTGGCATGCACTTGCCCTCCCGCCGCAGCGCCCATGGGCTGCTTGAGGGTGATGTCGATCACCTCGCCCTCGAAACGCTTGAAGTCCGCCTCGTTGCGCAACAAGCGGTCGATCCCAGGAGATGAGACTTCCAACCGCGTGTAGTCCACCCCTTCCACCTCCAGCGCGAACTGCAACTGACGGGTGACCTTTTCACAATCCTCTACGGTAATGAATTGCTCGACGCCTACGGCAGCGGACACCTCATCCGTGGGCGGCACCCAAACCAGGTCGATGGTAATGCGCAGCAACCCTCCGGCGGAGCGCTCAATCTCCACCAGGTCATAGCCCAGCCCGGCCACGGTTTGTTCAACGATTTGCTGCAATGCCACGTGCGTGCGCTCTATCCAATTCCAAGTGATGGCCCCGCCGGGGCCGGCAAGGCTGCAAAAACCAAAATCAAACGCCCAAAAAAAAAGGGCGGTAAGTACCCGCCCGTTTTGGTCGTGAAGCCAGTATTGTAGCCAATATGTGAGCCACCTGCAAAGATCAAAGGCACGTATCTTGCATTCGGGCGGGAATCAACCCTGGCGGCTTGACCGTATTCTTTCAAAAAGGTCCTGCGCAGCGCTGTCCATCGTGGCTACTTGGGAAGCCTGCTGCAAGCTTTGAAGCATGCGTCCCAACACTGTGGCCTGAGGCAATAGGGGCCCCAGAAACCGTGCAGCCCTCCCATCGGCAATCAAGACTGTAGGAAAAGTCTCTACATCCAGGTCGCCGACCACTTCTTCCTCATCCTCCACATCCACCCATTCAAAGCGCATTTGCGGCCAAGCGCGCGCAGTTTGCTCGAAGGCTTGACGGTATTCACGGCATACACCGCACCATTGTGCGCACAGGCACACAACCCACCACTGCGGCGTTGCGCTGGCATGTGAAGCAGCATCCGGCAAAAAGGCTTCGGAGCCCATGAGAAGTTCCTTAAGAATCACGCCCCTCACGGGCCCGATGGACATCGATCGTATCGACCCTGGAAGCCGCATTACCCCAGGCGTTGCGAATATATGAAAGCACATCCGCCACTTCTGCGTCACTCAAACGCTGCAGGAATGGCGGCATGCCATGGGGTTGCGGATTACCGCCGGTGGCTGGCAGATACCCGCCCCGCAGCACCATATGCACCAGATTGACAGGATTTTCCAGCATCACCGCCCGGTTGCCTGCCAGCGGAGGAAAGGCCTCAGGATCGCCCTGGCCCTCGCCTCCATGGCACTGCACGCATTGACGCTCGTACGTGGCCCGCCCACGCTGCATCGACGCAGGTGAAGGGGGCCGCCGAGGCGCGGCGACCTTGTCCGTTGGCGGCAGCGCTTGCAGATAGTCCGCCATCGCTTGCAGATCGGCATCGCTCAAATACTGAAGGCTGTGGTAGACCACCTCCGCCATGGGGCCGGATACCGCGGCCCGGGGTGAGCGCCCCGCCCCCAGGAGCATGACCACATCCTGCCTGGGCCATTCCGCCACACCTCCTTCATTCGAGGTGTTGAGCGCTGGGGCGTACCAGCCTGCCGCCATCCCCCCGCTCAAACGCCCGTCTGTAGATACCGCCCCCATCGCGTTGCGCGGCGAATGGCATGCAGCACAGTGCCCGAGCCCCTGCACGAGATAGGCGCCTCGATTCCATTCCGCAGAGCGGGACGGTACGGGCTCGAATACACCAGGCCGAAAATACAACGCTCGCCACACTGCCAATGCCGCTTGGGTATTGAACGGGAAGCGCATGCGCGACGGCACGCTGGGTTGCACCACCGGCGGCAAGCTTTGCAAGAAGGCAAAGATGGCATCCGAGTCTTCACGGGTGATGCGCGTATAGCTGGGATAAGGAAAGGCCGGCGAAAGCAGCCTGCCATCGCGCGAACGGCCATTGTGCAGGGCACGCCAGAATTCCGATGCAGACCACGCTCCGATACCCGTTTCCCGGTCGGGTGTCAGGTTGGGGGCGTAAATCACGCCAAAAGGCGTCTCTATCCCACGGCCCCCTGCGAATGCCACGCCTCCTTGTCGGGTGTGGCAGGCGAGGCAGTTACCAGCACGTGCCAAGTACCGGCCTCTGGCAATGTCGAGAGAGGCCGTGGTGGTCACGCGTTCGGCGTGCGGCAGCGGAGCCTCATCCACCCGGTTCAATACCCAGATCCCTCCCGCAACCAGCGCCACGGAAAGCCCCGCCGTCGCAAGCCTTTTGCGCCAAGCACTCATTGCACCTGCTCCGCGCCAGCCTGCAACGGCGGAGAACCCATGCCGCCACAAGGTATTGGCAGCGGCGCGTTGAATGCCGGCGCCGGTGTGAACCTTGAGGGAACAGGACGGGAGGACAGCCACGCCGCGATGGAACTTACATCGTCAGCGGTCAGTTTGCCGGCGATGCGCGCCATGCAATCTGGCGCATGGGCGCGCCGCAGACCGGTCTGCCAGGCCCCCAACTGGGCGCTCACATAATCGCGAGACAGTCCCAGCAACCCTGGAATGAAAGGCGCGACGCCCGCCAGAGCATCGCCATGGCACTGCACGCAGGCCGGCAATTGGCGGCTCGCATCCCCCCACCGCACAAGCCTCTCTCCCTGCGCCAGTGTGGCTGCTGATACAGCTGCAGCTACCGGTGGCGCATAGGGCAGGTCCAGTCTTGCGAAGTAGTCCGCCATCTCCCGTAGATAGTCGTCCGTCAGATGCTGCAGCAAGTACGCCATCTGCGGATAGCTGCGCCGGCCATCACGGAAATTGAGCAGTTGGTTGTGCAGATATCCCGCCGGTTTTCCCGCGATGCGAGGGAAATAACCGTCAGGAGTGGCACGCCCCTGCTTGCCATGGCACGCGGTGCAGGCCTGCACACGCGGCGCCATATCCACGGCCGGCGCGGCGGCCACCGAGGCAGCGAGCAGCATGCACAGCGCCCCTGCCGCGCGCAGCAAGGGGCGTATGAATTTCTCAGCCACGCCCGACAAAAGGCATTTTGGTCGCCATGACGGTATGGAACAACACATTGGCCTCCAGCGGAAGATTGGCCATGTAAAGCACGGACTGCCCCACGATGTCCACGTCCATCAGAGGTTCCGCCGCAATCTGGCCATTGGCCTGTTGCACGCCCTGCGTCATGCGCTGGGCCAGCTCGGTCTGGGCGTTCCCGACATCGATTTGTCCCACCGCAATATCGTACTTGCGCCCATCGAGAGCCGCTGTCTTTGTCAGGCCCATCACCGCATGCTTGGTGGCGGTGTAGGCGATGGAGTTGGGCCGCGGGGCGTGCGCTGAAATCGAGCCGTTATTGATGATGCGCCCCCCCCGTGGCGACTGCGTCTTCATGACCCGAAAAGCGTTCTGCATGCAAAAGAACATGCCATTGAGGTTGACGTCGACCACCTGCCGCCACTGCTCCACCGCCAGATCCTCCATCGGCACAGCGGGAGCACTCACGCCCGCATTGTTAAACAGCAGATCCACGCGCCCGAACTGAAGCACAGCCCGGTCAAACAGCGTGCGCACCGCAGCGGGGTCGGACACATCGGTGGGAACGGCGAGCGCACGCACCCCACCCTCTGATTCGCCCGCGACATCCTGCAATAGCGACTCACGCCGCCCAGCGAGAACAACGCTCCATCCATCGCGCAGCAGCGCCAAAGCCGCCGCCTTGCCAATCCCTGACCCAGCCCCCGTAACGATGGCCACCTTCGATGCTTTAACCATATGCGACGCTTGTCTCCTGTCCTTCTTACCCATCAATCTACTCAACCGCGGGATTTGCGGCCCTTAGAAGGGTTCTTGCCACCTGCCGCTTTTTTGCCGGCCAAGGCCTGCTTATGCGGGCGTCGCCGGCTCCCCTCCTCTCTGCTTTCCCGGGCCGTGGGCACCGAGGCGGATCGACCATCCAAGGCCGCTGCCGAGGAACCGCGTTTCGCGCCATCCCTGGACTTGGGGCCTTTGGTGGAGAAACCTTCGCCGGCTTCGTGCACCAGCCGGAAGTCGATCTTGCGGCCATCGAGGTCGACGCGGCTGACCTGAACACGCACGCGTGCACCAATCGCATAGCGGATACCCGTGCGCTCCCCCCGCAGTTCTTGCCGCGCCTCATCGAACTTAAAGTACTCCCCACCCAGTTCCGTGATGTGCACCAGCCCTTCCACATAGAGGGCATCAAGCGTCACGAAGATGCCGAAGCTCGTCACCGCGCTGACGACACCGCTGTACTCCTCACCCAGATGCTCACGCATGTACTGGCACTTGAGCCATGCTTCCACGTCACGACTGGCCTCGTCCGCACGGCGTTCGTTCGCACTGCAGTGCAGTCCCGCGGCCTCCCACGCCTGCGTCTCCCGGACGCTGATAACGCCACCCGTCTTGGAAGGGCGTGCAGAGGATTCCCCGCCCTTGGAAGCCAGACGCTTGGCCAGCTTGAACTGAGCCTCCCCCGGCGTCGGCAGCGCGGGCAGCACATATTTGGTGCCGCTCAAGATGGACTTGATCACGCGATGCACCAGCAGATCCGGGTAGCGGCGAATAGGACTGGTGAAGTGTGTATAGGCTTCGAATGCCAAACCGAAGTGACCGCTGTTGACAGGCGTGTAGATCGCCTGCTGCATCGAACGCAGCAGCATGGTGTGGATCTGCTGCTCATCCACCCGGTCCTTGGTGGCCTCGGCAATCGCCTGGAATTCTGCCGGCCGCGGATCGTCCCCGATCGACATGCCAACACCCATGGCTTTGAGATATGCACGCAGGATCTCTTGCTTCTCCGGCGTAGGCCCCTCATGAACGCGATACAGCCCCGCCCGGCCGGCATGACCGATGAAATCGGCGCTGCAGACGTTGGCGGCGAGCATCGCCTCCTCAATCAGGCGGTGCGCCTCGGTGCGTACACGCGGGACAATTTTCTCGATACGGCCATTGTCATCACAGACGATTTGCGTCTCGGTCGTCTCGAAGTCCACGGCGCCGCGCGCCTGCCGCGCGGCCAGCAATGCGCGGTAGACCTCGTAGAGGTTGAGCAGGTTGCCCACGCGCTCTTGATGCTTCAGCGCTTCCGGGCCGCGCGTATTGGCCAGCACCGCAGCCACCTCGGTATAGGTAAGCCGCGCGTGGCTGAGCATGACCGCAGGATAGAACTGATAGGCGTGAATTTCACCCTTGGCGGTAACCATCATGTCGCACACCATGCACAGGCGCTCGACATGGGGGTTCAGCGAGCACAGCCCGTTGGAGAGCTTCTCCGGCAGCATGGGGATAACGCGCCGCGGGAAATAAACGCTGGTCGCCCGGTCGTAGGCGTCAATATCGATGGCATTGCCCGTCTCCACATAGTGGCTCACGTCCGCGATGGCCACGAGCAGGCGCCACCCCTTGGCGCGCCCGATCTTGGCGGGCTCGCAATACACCGCGTCGTCGAAGTCGCGCGCGTCTTCACCATCGATGGTGACCAGGGGGACATCTGTCAGATCCACGCGTCGACGCTTGTCCTGAGCGCGCACCTTGTCCGGCAGCGCCTTCGCCTGGTCAAGGCACGCTTCGGAGAATTCGTGCGGAACCCCGTATTTGCGCACGGCAATTTCCACCTCCATCCCGGGGTCGTCTACCTCCCCCAGCACTTCGACCACCCGCCCCACGGGTTGCCCAAACAAAGCCGGCGGCTCGGTCAGTTCCACCACCACGACCTGTCCCGTCGCAGCAGCCCCCGTGGCACCCTTGGGAATCAGCACGTCCTGGCCGTACCGTTTGTCCTCAGGGGCGACCAGCCAGACACCGCTCTCCTGAAGAAGGCGACCGATGATGGGTTGGGGCGGGCGCTCCAGAATCTCAACCACGCGGCCTTCAGGCCGGCCGCGCCGGTCCTGGCGCGCGATGCGCACGCGCACCCGGTCCTTGTGCAATACCGCCCGCATCTCATTGGCAGGAAGGTAGATGTCAGGCTGGCCGTCATCGCGCAGGACGAAGCCATGCCCGTCGCGGTGTCCCTGGACGGTGCCTTCGATCTCGTCCAGTGAAACTTTGGCGACGGATGATTCAGAGTGATTTTTTTTGATATACAATCTATGACTTTCCTGAAATGCCCAGGTGGCGGAATTGGTAGACGCACTAGTTTCAGGTACTAGCGAGTAACATCGTGGAGGTTCGAGTCCTCTCCTGGGCACCAAGTTTAACGAGAACCCGCCAGGGTTCTGACAGCAAAGGCCGCTTCATTTGAAGTGGCCTTTTTTGTTACCCGCGTCTCAACAATGTGGGCGTGTTGGAGCAGCGCGAGGGACACATAAAATTTTTGGAAATGCCGTTCAAGCGAACAAAAAGGCTCCTATAATCTGAGCTTCCCTGAAATGCCCAGGTGGCGGAATTGGTAGACGCACTAGTTTCAGGTACTAGCGAGTAACATCGTGGAGGTTCGAGTCCTCTCCTGGGCACCAAAGACAAGCAAAAGCCGCTGATTTTTCAGCGGCTTTTTTGTTTGTAACGCCCCTGCAGGCCCGAGATTCACTGCTGGCGCAGCGAGCCACACAATAAACATTACCGGAGGAGAATCATGAAGCGACCCACTTTCGCCCTGCTGGGACTATTGCTCACACTGAGCGCCCCACATGCCCTGGCCCAAGATGCCGTGATCGGCCGGTATGGCCATCATGTGTATGTGATGGTGCCGACCGACAAGGCGGGCAACCGCGCCTATGTGCAGCGCGCCGCGGCCAATGCCTGCGAAGGCAAGAGCCTGTGCCATGCGTCCGTGTGGGCCGAGAGCCTGGACCGCCCCGAAGGCGCGCCGCCCCATCCGCGCTACGAAGAGAACAAGCTGGCGGCATTCCAACGCAACCGCAACGCCGGCGTGGAAGCAAGCCACTCGATCAATTGCCGGCTGTTCGCGCGCGACATCAATGTGCCCTGTCTCGCGGGCACTGAGTAGGCTCTCCCACCGATTCGCCCTACCGCCGGCGGACGTGCGGCCAGGGCCGTGAACGCCTCAGCCAGCCGAGTCGCGCGCCGCAGCGCTGGCATGGAGGCAGATGGCCGCGGCGGCCCCCACGTTGAGCGACTCCTCGCCCCCGGGCTGCGCAATGCGGATGTGGCGCCTCGCACGCTGCTGCAGGGCGGGCGAGACGCCCTGCCCTTCGTGGCCCATGATCCAGCCACACGGCCAGGGCAAGGCTGCGCGATGGAGGAAGTCGCCCTCGTGCGAGCTGGTTGCCAGCAACGGGACCTCCAGCCGGTCGATGTCTGCGGGCGCCAACCCCTCGACCAGCCGCAAGGCGAAATGGGCGCCCATGCCCGCGCGCAGCACCTTGCCACTCCAGAGCGCAGCGGTGCCTTTCAGCGCCGCCACTTGCGTGAACCCGAATGCCGATGCGCTGCGCAGGATGGAGCCCACGTTACCCGCATCCTGCAGGCGGTCGAGCACGACAGTCGGCATCCTGCCGTCCAACCCCTCCGCTTCAGGCAGCGGCAACACAAACCCCATGGGCGCCGGAGACTCCAGAGCGCTGATGTCACTCCAGAGCGCATCAGCGATCACTACATTTTTTATAGCCGCTCGCGCATATTCAGCAGGCGCTTGGGGCCAAAATGACTCCGAGAACACCGCTACCGCTGGCTTTTGTCCACGCGCCAGCGCAGCGCTGCACAGATGATCTCCCTCCAGCCACACACGGCCCTGCTTGCGGTATGCGGAACTGTCCTGCGACAGGCGGCGCAACTCCTTGAGCAGTGCGTTGTCGCGCGATTGGATGAAAGCAGGCGTGGCGTGCATAGGAAACGCAAAGGGGGATAGCGATCTGACTCAGGCGGCGACGGGCGCCTGCAAGGCGCGCGCCACCGGCGCGAACGAGCGCCGGTGCTGGGGACAGGCCCCATGCACTTCCAGCGCGGCCAGGTGCTCTGCCGTGCCGTAGCCCTTATGGCCGGCAAAGCCATACACCGGGTATTGCTGGTGCAATTGCGCGCACCAGCGGTCGCGCGTGACCTTGGCAAGGATGGAGGCGGCTGAGATCGATGCGACCAGCGCATCGCCCTTGACGATGGCCTCCGCTGGAACGTCCAGCGGCGGCAAGCGATTGCCATCCACCAACACCCGCACCGGCTTCAGCCGCAGCCCCAGCACCGCACGGCGCATGGCCAGCATCGTGGCTTGCAGGATGTTGTGTTGATCGATCTCCTCCACCGATGCTTCCGCAATGCTGCAGCACAGCGCCTTAGCGCGGATCTCGTCGTAGAGCTTCTCGCGCCGTGCGGCCGTAAGCACCTTGGAGTCGGCCAGGCCAGCGATGGGCTGCAGGTCGTCCAGGATCACCGCAGCCGCCACCACGGGGCCGGCCAACGGCCCACGCCCGGCCTCATCCACGCCGGCGACGAGGCCGGGCGGATGCCAGTCCAGGGCGGCCTGTTCAAGCAAGGAGGTTCTGGATCGCATGGGCAGCCAGTCGCGGGGTATCGCGCTGCAGATCGTCGTGCAATGCCGTGAAGCGCTGTTCCAGCCGTTGGATACGGGCCGGATCCTGCAACCGCGCGTCCAGCCAGTCCTGGACCGCGGTGGCCAGTGCGTCGGGCGTGGCGGCGTCCTGCAACAGCTCGGGCACCACGAACTCCCTGCACAGGATGTTGGGCAAGCCCACCCAGGGCTGCAACTGCTTGCGGCGCATGAGGCGCCAACTGATCGGATGCATGTGGTAGGAGATGACCATCGGCCGCTTGAACAGTGCGGCCTCCAGCGTGGCGGTGCCACTGGCAATCAGCGTCACGTCGCAGGCCGCGAGCACCGAGTGCGATTGGCCCGTGACGATGGTCAGCGCATCCAGCACCCCGCATTCGCGCGCGATCTGCTCGATACGAGCCCTCAGGGCCGGCACCGCGGGTACTACTATTTTTATAGCTGGTCGCGCTTTTTTGATAAGCGCTGCAGCCTGAAAGAACGGCTTGGCAATGTAGGCCACCTCTGCCGAGCGACTGCCCGGCAGGATGGCCAGCACTTCATCGTGTACCGCCAGGCCCAGCTGTGCGCGCGCAGCCGCCTTGTCGGGCACCCGGGGGATGACACTGGCCAATGGGTGGCCGACATAGGTGGCGGCGACGCCCTGGCGCGCGAGCAGTTCCGGTTCAAACGGAAAGATGCACAGGACATGGTCCGCGCTGGCACGAATCTTCTCGACCCGATCGGCGCGCCACGCCCAGATCGAAGGGCAGACGAAGTGCACCGTCTTTATGCCCGCGGCACGCAGATCCGCCTCCAATCCCAGGTTGAAATCGGGCGCATCCACGCCGATGAAGACGTCGGGCTTGTCCGCCAGCAATCTGGCACGCAGCTGCCGGCGGATCCGCAGAATGCCCAGCAGGCGCCGCACCAGCTCGACGCTGTAGCCGTGCACGGCCAGCCGTTCGCTGGGCCACCAGGCCTGAAAGCCCCGCTCCTGCATGCGCGGCCCGCCGATGCCCATACTGGCCACGGCGGGCCACCGCGCACGCAGGCCGTCCAGTAGCAGGCCGGCCAGCAGGTCGCCGGAGGTTTCGCCAGCCACCATTGCGACGCGGGGAGACTCAGCCACCATGGCGCCAGTGGCGTCTCAGCGCGCGATACCGCGCTGCGACGCGATCACGAAATCACGCAGCAGGGCGATATCGCCTTCCGCCTCGGGATGCGAATGCGGCACGTCGGCCATGGCCGACAGCGCGGCCTCCAGCGTGAGGCCCTGGCGGTACAGCAGGCGGTAGGCCTGCTTGATGCCCGCCATGCGCTGCGCGGAAAAACCCCTCCGGCGCAGCCCTTCCAGGTTCAGCCCGCGCACGGCCAGCGGATTGCCGTCCACCATCATGAAGGGCGGAACATCTTGCGAGATGCGGCTGGCAAAGCCCGCCATGACGTGGGCGCCGATGCGTGAAAACTGGTGCACGCCGGTCAAGCCGCCGATGATGGCCTGGTCACCCACCTGCACATGTCCGGCCAGCGTGGCGTTGTTGGCCAGGATGGTCTGGTTGCCCACCACGCAGTCGTGCGCGATGTGCACATAGGCCATGATCCAGTTGTCGTCCCCGATGGTGGTGACGCCCCGGTCCTGCACGGTGCCGACGTTGAAGGTGCAGAACTCGCGGATCGTGTTGCGGTGGCCGATCTCCAAACGCGTGGGCTCTCCCGCGTATTTCTTGTCCTGCGGAGCTGCTCCCAGCGAACTGAACTGGAAGATGCGGTTGTCTTCGCCAATGCGCGTATGGCCCTCGATCACGCAGTGCGCGCCAATCGACGTGCGCGCGCCGATTTGCACGTGGGGGCCGATAACCGCATACGGCCCCACCGTAACAGTAGGGTCCAACTGCGCGGCCGCATCAACGAGGGCCGTGGAATGGATGTTGGGCGCCAAGCGAAATCCTCGGCCTGTCAGGCCACCGTGCGCATGGTGCACATGATCTCGGCCTCGCACGCGACGCTGTCGCCCACGCGCGCGACGCCCTTGAACTTGTAGATGCCGCCCTTGATGCGGTCCAGTTCCACGTCGAGGATGAGCTGATCGCCTGGCTCCACGGGGCGCTTGAAGCGCGCACCATCGATACCGACGAAGTAAAAGACCTTGTCGTCGCCCGGCGCCTCACCCATCATGTCGAACGACAGCAAGCCCGCCGCCTGCGCGAGTGCTTCGAGAATCAACACCCCCGGCATCACCGGGCGTGCGGGGAAGTGCCCCGTGAAAAACGGCTCGTTGATGGTCACGTTCTTGATGGCCAGGATGCGCTTGCCGCGTTCGAGCTCATTCACCCGATCCACCAGCAGGAACGGATAGCGGTGGGGCAGGAGTTTGAGAATTTGGTGGATATCCATCATTTTTCTGTGAGCGGCCTAGCCGTCTTTTCGTGTTTGTTCGAGAGCCTTGATGCGTTCACGCAGCCGGTACAACTGCCGCAGCGTGGCCGCGTTCTTTTCCCACTTCGCATTGTCGTCCATGGGAAACACCCCGGTGTACTGCCCCGGTTGCGTGATCGAGTGCGTCACCACCGTGTTGGTGGAGATGTGCACATTGTCCGCCAACTGCAGGTGCCCCACGATGGACGCGGCCCCTGCAATCGTGCAGTGTGCGCCGATGCGGGTACTGCCCGCCACCGCGGAACAGCCCGCCATGGCGGTGTGGCGGCCAATGTGCACGTTGTGCGCAATCTGGATCAGGTTGTCGAGCTTGACGCCGTCTTCGATGACCGTGTCGTCGAGCGCTCCGCGGTCAATGCAGGTGTTCGCACCGATCTCCACATCGTTGCCGATGCGCACCGCGCCCAGTTGCTCAATCTTGATCCATTCGCCGCGCTGCTGCGCAAAGCCGAAGCCGTCGGCCCCGATGACCACGCCAGGGTGCAGGATGCAGCGCTCGCCAACCGTGCAACGCTCGCCGACCGTCACCCGCGACTTGAGCACCGTGTGCGCTCCAATCACTGCGCCGCGCTCGACCACGCACAGGGGACCGATCGAGGCTGTCGAGGCCACCTGGGCTTGCGGATCGACTACGGCGCTCGGGTGGATGCCCGCAGGCGCACCTTGGCCATGCGCGCGCACCCACAGCTGCGTCACGTGTGCAAAGTACGTGTAGGGCTGCTCCACAACGATGCAAGCGCCGCGCTCCAAGGCTGCATTGCGCATCGCGGGGGCCACAATGACACAGGCCGCCTGGGAGGCGGCCAGTTGTGACTGGTAGCGCGGATTGCTCAGGAAGGACAGGTCGCCCGGGCCGGAGGATTCCAGCGGGGCGATGCGGAGGATTTCGGTATCCCTCTCCCCTCCTTCCAGGCTGCCCCCAAGTGCATCGACGATCTGCCCGAGTCGCAAGCTCACGCGCTACTGTCCCGTGCCGGTGCTTTACTTGCCGCCGTTGGCAGCGTTCATCGCCTTAATCACCTTGTCGGTGATGTCGTGCTTGGGATTGATGTAGACGGCCTCCTGCAGGATCACGTCGTACTTCTCCTGCTCGGCCACCTGCTTGACGACGCGGTTCGCGCGCTCGAGCACCTGGCCCAGTTCCTCGTTCTTGCGCGCGCCCAGGTCCTCCTGGAATTCGCGGCGCTTGCGCTGGAATTCGCGGTCCTGGTCCACCAACTGGCGTTGCCGTGCAGTGCGCTGGCTCTCGGCCATCGTGGGCGCCTCACGCTCGAACTTCTCGGTGGCGGACTTGAGCGAATTGCCCATGTCCACCAGTTCTTTCTCCCGGCGGGAGAACTCCTGCTCCAGCTTGGCCTGCGCCGCCTTGGCGGTGTTGGCTTCGCGGAAGATGCGGTCGGTATTCACAAAGCCGGCCCTGAACTCCTGTGCCTGTGCAGGCACGGCGGCAGCCAGGGAGCCCAACAGGACGACCAGGGGAATGTGGCGGGAAAGGGATTTCATTAGAAAGACGTTCCGATCTGGAATTGCAGTTTCTGGATTTTATCGCCGGCGAACTTGCGCACCGGTTGCGCGATGGCGATACGTAGCGGGCCCAGCGGGGAAATCCAGCTCAGGCCCAGACCAGCCGAGACGCGCATGTCGCCCAGCTCCCAGCTCTCATCCTCGCCGTACACGTTGCCCGCGTCCACGAAAGTGAACCAGCGCAGCGTGCGGTCGTTGCCGGCGCCGGGGAACGGCGCGATGAGCTCGGCATTCAGCGTGATCTTCTTGGGGCCGCCCAGCGACGCACCGGTCACGTCCCGCGGACCCAGTGTGCCCTGGTCGAAGCCGCGCACCGAGCCCAGGCCGCCGGAGTAGAAATTCTTGAACACCGGGAAGGGACGGCCATTCATGCCCTTGCCTAAGCCCAACTCGCCGTTGAAGGCGATGGTGAACTGCTTGTTCAAGGGAATGTACTGCTGGTATTGGTAGTTGGCTCGCACATAGCGCGCATCGCCGGCCACGGACCATTCGGAGTTCAGGCGCTGGTACCGCCCGGAGTTCGGTGCCAACGCACTGTCACGGTCATCGCGCGACCAGCCAATGGTGAGCGGCACTGATAGGCTGGTTTCACCAAACTGCTGCGCATAGGCGAGGTAGGCGGCGGGGATATTGGTACCGGCCTTGATGCGCGTCTGCTCCACTCCCCCCCCGAAGAACACGGTGTCGGTCTCGCTGAAGGGTACGCCCAAGCGCACACTGGTGCCCGCGGTGACCAGCTCATAGTTGCCGCCCTGGTCTTCATAGGGCTTGGCCGTGCGGTAGTACACGTCGAAGGTACGGGAGATGCCATCCTGCGTGAAGTATGGATCGGTGGTGGAGAACACCAGCGTGCGACGGTATTTGCTGGTGTTGACGTCCACGCCAAGGTAGTTGCCCGAACCGAAGACGTTCTCTTGCTTGATGGCAAACGACACCGATACCTTCTCGGCGCTGGAAAAGCCCGCCCCCAGTTGCAGCGATCCCGTAGGCTTCTCGGCCACGTTCACCACCAGGTCCACCTGGTCGGGCGCGCCCGGCACCTCCTGGGTTTCCACATTCACCTCAGTGAAATAGCCCAGGCGGTCCACGCGGTCGCGCGACAGCTTGATCTTGTCGCCGTCGTACCAGGAGGCTTCAAACTGGCGGAATTCGCGGCGGATGACTTCGTCGCGGGTGCGGTTGTTGCCGCTCACGTTGATCCGGCGCACATAGGCGCGGCGCGAGGGCTCTGCACGCAGCACCAGGGCCACGCGGTTGTTCTCGCGGTCGATCTCGGGCACGGCCTCCACACGCGCGAAGGCGAAGCCGAAGTTCCCGAAGTGGTCAGTGAAAGCCTTGGTGGTTTCGGCCACCTTGTCGGCGTTGTAGGGCTCGCCAGGGCGGATGGTGATGAGCGACTTGAACTCGTCATCGCGGTCCAGGTAGTTGCCTTCCAACTTCACTCCTGAAACCACATAGCTCTGGCCTTCGTTCACGTTGACGGTGATCGAGATGTCCTGCTTGTCCGGCGAGATTGCCACCTGCGTGGACTCGATGCGGAACTCCAGGAAGCCGCGCGCCAGATAGTACGAGCGCAGCGTCTCCAGGTCTGCATTGAGCTTGGCGCGCGAATAGCGGTTGGATTTGGTGTACCAGCTCATCCAGCCGCCCGTGTCCTGGTCGAACAGCCCCTTGAGCGTGGATTCGCTGAAGGCCTTGTTGCCGACGATGCGGATTTCCTTGATCTTGGCGGGCTCGCCCTCGGTGACGGTGAAGGTGAGGTTGACGCGGTTGCGCTCGATCGGCGTGACGGTGGTCACCACCTCCGCGCCGTACAGGCTGCGGTTGATGTACTGGCGTTTGAGCTCCTGCTCGGCGCGGTCGGCCAGGGCCTTGTCGAAGGGGCGCCCCTCGGTCAAACCCACGTCGCGCATGGCCTTCTTGAGGGTGTCCTTGTCGAACTCCTTAGTGCCGGCGAAATCCACGTCGGCGATGGTCGGGCGCTCTTCCACCACCACCACCAGCACGTTGCCGGAAGCCTCCAGGCGCACGTCCTTGAACAGGCCAAGGGCAAACAGAGCGCGGATGGCTGCTGCACCCTTGTCGTCGTTGTACTCGTCACCCACGCGCAGCGGCAACGACGCGAAGATGGTGCCCGGCTCCACACGTTGCAGGCCTTCCACACGGATGTCCTGCACCTTGAACGGCGCCAGCGCCCATGCGGCTTGGGAGGCAAAAACCATGGCTGCGAGGGCGGATGCCGTACGCACGCCCAGGCGATTGATATGTTTTCTCATGGATGAAGCTGGAGCCGACAGTGCAGCGCAACGGCGGCGAAAAGGTTAGCCAAAAAGCCGGGTGAGGTCGTTGAACAGGGCGATGGACATCATGAGGAGAAGCACCGCGACGCCTGTGCGCTGCAGCCGCTCCATCCAGGCTTCGGACACGCCCCGTCCCGTCACCCCCTCCCAAAGATAATACATCAGGTGCCCACCATCCAATACGGGCAGCGGAAGCAGGTTCAGCACTCCCAGGCTCACGCTGATGAGTGCGAGGAAGCTGAGGTACTGGGTCAGCCCCATGCTGGCGGAACGGCCTGCGTAATCGGCGATGGTCAGCGGCCCGCTGAGGTTCTTGAGCGAAGCCTCACCGATCACCATGCGGCCCATCATGCGCAGCGTGAGGACCGACACCTCCCATGTGCGCACCGTGCCTTTCCAGAGCCCTTCCAAGGGGCCGTAATGCACGTTCACCATCTCGGGCGGCGCGCCCACATAGGCGCCGACGCGTCCCACGGCGCCGCCCGCCTCCTGCGCCACTTCGGGCGTGACTTCCAGGTCGCGCGGCTGACCGTCGCGCTCGATGCGCCAGACCTGCGTGAGCGGCTGGCCCGCCTGCACGGACGCGCGTATCAGCTCGCGCAGTTGCACGCCATCCACCACCGCCGCACTGCCCAGGCGCAGAACCACATCGCCAGCGCGCAGCCCCGCACGCGCAGCCGCGCCGCCTGGCACGACCTCGCCCAACACGGGACGCGTCCAGGGCGCGGTGATGCCGATGCGGCGATACAGCTGCACATCGGCCTCGCGCACGTCCAGCTGATCTATGCGCAACAGCACCTCGCGCGGCGTCGTTCCGCGCTCTGGCTGCAGCAGCAGCCGCACGTTCTCCCCGTCCAGCGCGCCACGCGTGAGCATCCAGCGCAGATCTTCGAACGAGCGCACGGGCTCGAAATCGCCCTCACCCAGCCCGGCCGACACCACCAGTTCGCCGCCGCGCAGGCCCGCCTGCTCGGCCACCGACCCCGCTACAGGGCTGGCCAGGTAGGCCTTGGGCTCGTCCACGCCGCTCCAGTTGACGGCGGCGTACAACAACACCGCCAGCAGTAGATTGGCCAGCGGCCCCGCGGCAACGATGGCGGCGCGCGAACGCAGGGGCTGGGTATTGAAGGCCAGGTGGCGTTCATGCGGCTCGACGGGCGCTTCGCGCTCGTCCAGCATGCGCACGTACCCTCCCAGCGGAAAGGCGCCGATGACGAATTCCGTGGGTGAGCCCTTGGGCTGCCAACGCAGCAAAGGCTTGCCAAAGCCGACCGAGAAGCGGAGGACCTTGACACCGCAGGCCACCGCTACGCGGTAATGGCCGTACTCGTGCACGGCGATCAGCACGCCCAACGCGACGATGAAGGCAACGACAGTCAGCAGCATGCCTGGGGTTTCCTACAAAAATCAGAGCGCCTTGCGCTTATCCAGCAATGGTTTGAATATAAAAGTCACCTGTAACCCTTGTATGACAAGCGCAAAACGCTCACCTTTTAAGAGCATCCCTCACAGGCGCGCCATCAGCTCCGCGGACCGCGCACGCGTGCGCGCATCCAGCGCCAGCAGTGCGTCCAGCGAGTCCGGGTTGGACGGTTCGACGGCTTCCAAAGTTGCAAGGTTGAGCGCATGGATCTGGTCGAAACGTATGCGCTGCTCCAGGAAAGCCGCCACTGCCACCTCGTTGGCGGCATTGAGCACGGCCGTGGTGCCGGGCGCCGCGCGCAACGCCTGCCAGGACAGGTGCAGGCCAGGAAAGCGCGTGGCATCCGCTTCTTCGAAGGTCAGCGCCGCCAGTTGCGTGAAATCCAGGGGTGCCGCGCCGCTTTCCACCCGCTCGGGCCAGGCCAGGCCACAGGCGATGGGCACGCGCATATCGGGCGTGCCCAACTGGGCAATGATGGACGCGTCCACGAACTGCACCATGGAGTGGATGATCTGCTGCGGGTGGATGACCACCTTGATCTGCTCGGGCGCCAGGTTGAACAGCCAGCGCGCCTCGATCACCTCCAGCGCCTTGTTCATCATCGTGGCCGAGTCGATGGAAATCTTGCGGCCCATCGAGAAGTTGGGATGCGCGCAGGCCTGCGCCGGCGTCACGTCGCGCAGCGTGGCCGGGTCGCGCGTGCGAAACGGCCCGCCCGACGCGGTGAGCAGCACGTGGTCCACGCGCCGCGGCCAGGTGGCGGGGTCTTCGGGCAGGCTCTGGAAGATGGCGGAATGCTCGCTGTCGATGGGCAGCAGCGTGGCGCCGCCTTCGCGCACCGCGGCCATGAACACCTCGCCCCCGACGACCAGCGCCTCCTTGTTGGCCAGCAGCAGGCGCTTGCCCGCACGCGCGGCCGCCAGGCACGGCGCCAGGCCCGCCGCGCCCACGATGGCCGCCATGACCGCGTCCACCTCTTCGTGGGAGGCAATGGCTTGCAGCGCATCGGGTGTTTGCAGCACCTCGGTGGGCAAGCCGCTCTGCTGCAGTTTGTCTGCCAGCTGGCGCGCATGCGCACTGCTGGCCATCACCGCATAGCGCGGACGGAACTGCGCGCACTGCGCCAGCATCAGGTCCACCTGCGTGGCCGCGCTCAGCGCAAAGACTTCGTAGCGATCGGGGTGGCGTGCCACCACGTCGAGGGTGCTGGTGCCGATGGATCCCGTGGAACCCAGCACCGTGAGACGTTGTTTCATGCGGATGCGAAATGAGAAAGCATCATGGCCAGGGGCAGCGTGGGCAGCAGCGCATCGATGCGGTCCAGTACGCCGCCGTGGCCGGGCAGCAGGCCGCTGCTGTCCTTGACACCGGCGCTGCGCTTAATGAGCGACTCCACCAGGTCGCCTACCACGCTCATGGCGGCCATGAACAATGCGCCAACGACCAGCAGCCATACGCCCTGGGCTGCCAGGCGTGAGTACAGGCTGGGCACGCTGGCCTGCCAGGCCCCATCGGCCGCGGTCCAGGCCGCTGCCAGCACCAGCACACCCAGCATGCCACCCCACACCCCTTCCCAGCTCTTGCCGGGGCTGATAGAGGGAGCCAGCTTGTTGCGCGTGAAGCGCAGGCCAAAAGCGCGGCCGGCAAAGTAGGCAAAGATATCGGCCGCCCACACCAGGGTCAGAACCGACAGAAGGAAATTGACCCCCACCACGCGCGCCTGGGCCACGGCCAGCCAGGCCATCCACAGCGCCAGCACGCCCCCGGCCACGCGCAGCCCGCGCGGCAGCTGCGGCCAGCCGGCCACGCCCACGCGCAGCAAGGCGGCCCCGCCCAGCACCCAGGCAGCGCCGCCCACCAGCCACAGCCAGGGCAGCGGCTGGTGCAGCCAGCCCGCGGCCCACCCGAGGCCGCACAGCACTACACACGCCGCCCCCAGGCCGATGCTGGCGCCGCCGCCGAGGCCGTTGAGCCGACCCCATTCCCACGCCGCCGCAGCCATCATGACCAGCGTCACCACGGCAAAGGGCACGAACGAGGGATAGAACAATGCCGGCAACAGAATGGCCAGCAGGACCAACGCGGTGATGACACGTTGCTTGAGCATCCAGGCCCCCTTCAGCGATGTGCGGTGGACGGAATCAGGCACGCAGCGAACCGGGCTGCTGCGCTTGTACCTGGTCGGAGGTTTGGCCAAAGCGGCGCTCGCGCGCCGCGAAGTCCGCGATGGCTTCATCCAGTGCGGCCTCGTCGAAATCTGGCCACAGGCGGTCACTGAAATACAGTTCGGTATAGGCGGCCTGCCACAGCAGGAAGTTGCTGATGCGCCGCTCGCCACCGGTTCGGATCAGCAGATCCGGATCGGGCACATGGGCCATGCCCATGGCGGCATGCAGGCTGGCCTCGGTGATGGGCTCGCCCCGCGCTGCAAGCGCAGCTGCGGCCTGCGTGATGTCCCAGCGGCCGCCGTAGTTGAAGCAGACATTGAGCACCAGGCGCTGATTGCCTGCGGTGGCCGCCTCGGCACGCTGAAGCCCTTCGCGCACCTGCGCCGAAATGCCCGATTTTTCCCCCACGAAGTGCACCTGCACGCCATCCCGGGCCAGTTGTGGCACCTCACGTGTCAGCGCCTTGGCAAGCAGATCCATGAGACCGGACACCTCGTCCGCCGGACGGTTCCAGTTCTCGGAGGAAAACGCGAACACGGTAAGCACGCCCACGCCGCGTTGGACGCAGGCATGCACGCAGCGCCGCAGCGATTCCACGCCCTGCCGATGCCCCGCCAGGCGCGGCAGGAAGCGGCGCGTCGCCCAGCGGCCGTTGCCATCCATGACGATGGCAATGTGGTGGGGAATGGCTCCCTGCACGGTGGGCATGAATCCAGGATCGATCCGCAAAACCGGATCAGATCGCCATGATTTCCTGCTCCTTGGCCGCCACCAAGGCATCGATCTCTGCAATGTGCTTGTCGGTGGTTTTCTGCACATCGGCCTCGGCGCGCTTTTGGTCGTCCTCGGAGGCGAGCTTGTCCTTGACCAGCTTCTTGACGCCCTCATTGGCATCGCGGCGCAGGTTGCGGATGGCCACCTTGGCGCCCTCGCCTTCGCTGCGCGCCAGCTTGGTCATCTCCTTGCGGCGCTCTTCACTCATCGGCGGCATGGGCACGCGGATCAGGTCGCCCATGGAGGCCGGGTTCAGCCCCAGATCGCTTTCACGGATCGCCTTCTCGATCTTGGCACCCATGTTCTTTTCCCAGGGCTGCACACTGATGGTGCGCGCGTCGAGCAAGGCCACGTTGGCCACCTGGGACAACGGCACCATGGATCCGTAGTACTCAACATGGATCGTGTCGAGCAGCTGCGGGTTGGCGCGGCCGGTGCGGATCTTGGCCAGGTTGTTCTTGAAGGCGGCGATGGACTGGTCCATCTTCGCCTCGGTCGTCTTCTTGATGTCGGCAATCGTCATGTGTGGTTCCTCTGCAAGCGGGCAATCAGGCCAGGCGCGGCAAAGCCATCAAGCGTACACCAACGTGCCTTCGTCTTCGCCCATCACCACGCGCTTCAGCGCGCCATGTTTCACGATGGAGAACACGCGGATCGGCAGCTTCTGGTCGCGGCACAGGGCAAAGGCCGTCGCGTCCAGGATGCCCAGGTTGCGGCTCATGGCCTCGTCGAACGTGAGCTTGGCATAGCGGGTGGCCGACGGGTCCTTCATCGGATCGGCCGTGTACACGCCGTCGACCTTGGTCGCCTTAAGCACCACCTCGGCGCCGATCTCGGCGCCGCGCAGCGCGGCGGCCGTGTCGGTGGTGAAGAAGGGGTTGCCGGTTCCGGCGGCGAACACCACCACTTTGCCCTCTTCGAGGTACTGCAGCGCCTTGGGACGCACGTAGGGCTCCACCACCTGCTCGATGCCGATGGCGGACATCACGCGGGCCGTCAGCCCCTGCTTGTCCATGGCGTCCGCCAGGGCCAGCGCGTTCATCACGGTGGCCAGCATGCCCATGTAGTCGGCCGTGGCGCGGTCCATGCCCACGGACCCACCCGCCACACCGCGGAAGATGTTGCCCCCGCCGATCACCACCGCCACTTGCACGCCCAGGCGGGTGACCTCGGCGATCTCCTCGACCATGCGCACGATCGTGGCACGGTTGATGCCGAATGCGTCATCGCCCATCAGCGCCTCACCAGACAACTTGAGCAGGATGCGCTTGTGGGCTGGCGTGGCGAGGGTCATGGGCAATTCTCCGTAAGGCTGGACTGGGGGGATGAAGGGCGTGGGCGGCAGGCGCTATCAGGCGCCCGACTTGGCGGCAGCGACTTGCGCAGCCACCTCGGCGGCGAAATCGTCCACCTTCTTCTCGATGCCCTCGCCCACCACGTACAGGGTGAAGCCCTTCACCGTGGTGTTGGCGGCCTTGAGCATCTGGGCCACGGTCTGCTTGCCATCGGCGGCCTTCACGAAGACCTGGTCGGCCAGCGAGACTTCCTTGAGGTACTTCTGCACCGAGCCTTCGACCATCTTGGCGGCGATATCGGCCGGCTTGCCGGACTCGGCGGCCTTGCCCTCGGCCACGGCACGCTCCTTGGCGATCAGGTCGGCAGGCACGTCGGCGCTGGTCAGCGCCACGGGCTTCATGGCTGCCACATGCATGGCCACGTCCTTGGCGGCCACGGCATCGCCGTCGAACTCCACCACCACGCCGATGCGCGAGCCGTGCAGGTAGGCGGCCAGGTTGGAGCCGCTGAAACGCTTGAAACGACGGAAAGACATGTTCTCGCCGATCTTGCCGATCAGGCCCTTGCGCACATCTTCCAGGGTGGGGCCGAAGCCGTCCTGCTCATAGGCCAATTGGCCCAGGGCTTCGATGTCGGCGGGGTTGTGTTCCGCGACCAGCTTGGCGGCGGCGTTGGCCATGGCGATGAAGCTGTCGTTCTTGGACACGAAGTCGGTTTCGCTGTTCACTTCGATCAGCGCACCCACGTTGCCGTTGATGAACGATGCCACCACGCCTTCGGCCGTCACGCGGGAAGCAGCCTTGCCGGCCTTGGTGCCCAGCTTGACGCGCAGCAGCTCTTCGGCCTTGGCCATGTCGCCGTCGGCCTCGGTCAGGGCCTTCTTGCATTCCATCATGGGGGCATCGGTCTTGCCACGCAGTTCGGCAACCATGCTTGCGGTAATTGCAGCCATCGTGTTTCTCCAGTTTTTGAGTTCAGTTCGTTACAGGATCAGAAGCTAAAAAAAAGGGGGCTCACCAGGGGCCCCGCTTTTTTTGCGACGCATCGCGCAGCCCTTGACTTAGGCGGCGTTCTCGTCCACTTCCACGAATTCGTCGGAGCCTTCGGCAGCCACAGCCTTGGCCACTTCCGTCACGGCGTTGGCACGGCCGTCAAGGATAGCGTCGGCGATGCCGCGAGCGTACAGAGCCACAGCCTTGGCCGAGTCGTCGTTACCGGGGATCACATAGTCGATACCCTCGGGCGAGTGGTTGGAGTCCACCACGCCGATCAGCGGGATGCCCAGCTTCTTGGCTTCGGACACGGCGATCTTGTGGTAGCCCACGTCGATCACGAAGATGGCGTCGGGCAGCGCAGCCATGTCCTGAATGCCCCCGATGTCCTTCTCGAGCTTTTCCAGCTCGCGCGAGAACATCAGCTGCTCCTTCTTGCTCATGGACTCCAGGCCGGCTTCCTGCTGTGCCTTCATGTCCTTCAGGCGCTTGATGGAGGTCTTGACGGTCTTGAAGTTGGTCAGCATGCCGCCCAGCCAGCGCTGGTCGACATAGGGCACGCCAGCGCGCTGGGCCTGCTCGGCCACCAGTTCGCGGGCCTGGCGCTTGGTGCCGACCATCAGGATCGTGCCGCGGTTGGCAGCCAACTGCTTGGCGAACTTCTGCGCCTCCTGGAACATCGGCAGCGACTTTTCCAGGTTGATGATGTGAATCTTGTTGCGATGGCCGAAGATGAAGGGGGCCATCTTGGGGTTCCAGAAGCGCGTTTGGTGGCCAAAGTGGACACCGGCTTCCAGCATTTCACGCATGGTGACGGACATGAGGTTTCTCCGAAGGTTGGGTCTAAAATCCAGCCTCAATACTTGCCCACTGAATCGCTCTTGCGTGGAACTTGCAGTCCCACGAGAGGGCAGAGGGCAACACCTTGAGAGGGCTGGTTTGCGATTAAGTTCTGCATAGTGCCTGGCAGCACGGCGGCGGCGCAGCTCTCAGCAAAACCCAAAGATTCTAGCATATCCCCATGTTGGCTGACCTCGTCTCTACCCGCAGCCACGTAGCTGCCGGGCACAGCAGCGCACGCGATGAAATCGAGCGCTGCATCGCCGCCGCCGAAGGGCCCACCTGCGCCCATGTGTTCCGCCAGACCAGCTACGACCAGGCCCGCGCAGCAGCCGCCGTGCCCGGCGTGGAGCGTCTGCCGCTGGCGGGCCTTGCCGTCTCGGTCAAGGACCTGTTCGACATCCAGGGCATGACCACCGCCGCAGGCTCCACCGTGTTGCGGGATGCGCCACCCGCGCCGGCCGACAGCCCGGCCGTGGCGCGCCTGCGCCGCGCGGGCGCAGCGTTCATCGGCCGCACGCACATGGTGGAGTTCGCCTTCTCCGGCGTGGGTGTGAATCCGCACTTCGGCACGCCCGCCGCATTTGACGCCCGCCACGGCGCGCTGCCCTGCCCTGCGCGGGTGTGCGGGGGCTCGTCGTCGGGCGCCGGGGTGTCGGTGGCCACGGGCGCGGCCTTCATTGGCCTGGGCTCCGATACGGGCGGCTCGATCCGTATCCCGGCCGCGCTGAACGGCATCGTGGGTTTCAAGAACACCGCGCGCCTCGTGCCCACAGAAGGCGCTGTCCCCTTGTCCACCACGCTGGACACGGCCTGCGCACTCACCCGCACGGTACGCGATGCCGTGGTGGCGCACGAGATCCTGGCGGCACGGCGCGTCACGCGCAGCCCCGCACCGCTGTCGGCCTGGCGGCTGGCCGTACCCGCCACACTGTTCCTGGACGGACTGGACGCCACCGTGGCACGCGCCTTCGACCGCACACTGTCACGCCTGCGCGCGGCCGGCGCGCAGATCACCGAGATTGCCCTGCCAGAAAGCGCCCAGTTGGCCGATGTGAACGCCACCGGCGGTTTTTCCGCCGCCGAAAGCTACGCCTGGCACCGCACGCTGCTGGCACGGCACGGCAACGCCTACGATCCGCGCGTGAAGAACCGCATCGAGCGCGGCGCTGGCATGTCCGCGGCCGACTACATCGATCTGCTGCACGCGCGGCGCGCCTGGATCGCACGCATGCAGACCGCCATGGCCGACTTCGACGCCCTGCTCTCGCCCACCGTGCCCATCGTGGCGCCCCCCATCGCATCGGTCGCGCCGGGCAGCGAGCGCGACGCGGAGTTCTTTCGCGTCAACGGATTGCTGCTGCGCAACACCAGCGTGGTCAACATGCTGGACGGCTGCGCCCTGTCCCTGCCCTGCCACGAAGCGGGCGAACTGCCCGTGGGCCTGATGGTGTGGCACGGCGCACTGCGCGATGACCCGGTGCTGAACATCGGCCTGCTGATCGAACAAGAACTACAAAAACAATAGCTACTAGCGCTTATCCTACGGGCGCTAGAGGCATATTTCGCTTCAATTTTCATGCACATCATCATCGTGGGCGCCGGCATCGTCGGCGCGGCCACTGCTTATGAACTGGCCGCGGACGGCCATCAGGTCACCGTGGTCGAGCAGCGCGGCGCCGCGGCAGAGGAGGCGAGCTTCGGCAGCTCCGGCCTGCTGGCGCCCTCGCTACTCATGCCGTGGGCGGCGCCGGGCCTGGGCGGGCCGCTCGGCCGCTGGCCTTGGAGCCGCGATGCCACGCTGCGCCTGGTACGCGGCGCCGGCATGGCAGGCCGGCGCTGGCGCTGGCGCTGGTCCCAGGCGGGTCGCCGGCCCGAGACGACGGCGCGGCTGGCCGCGCTGGAAGGTCTGGGCCGCTACAGCCTGGCACGCACGCGCGAACTCATCCACCAATGGGTCGTGGACCTGGAAACCAGCCGCGGCACTCTGGTGCTGCTGCGCCGCCCCGAAGATGTGGAGCGCCTGCAGCCCGCGCTGAAGGTGCTGCGCGACGCAGGCGTGGGCCTGCGCGATGTGGATGCCGACACCGCGCGGCTCATCGAGCCCGGCCTGTCCACCGACGTGCCGCTGGCGGGCGCCGTGCATGTACCGGATGGCGAGTCCGGCAACTGCCGGCTGTTTGCGCAGATCCTGCGCCACGCGGCGCAGGAGCGCGGCGCACAGTTCGTGTTCGGCGCGCATGTCCGCTCTCTCAGCGCATCGCCGCCCGGCGTCCACGTCGTAGGCGAAGCCGCCCCGCGCCAGGCCGACGCCGTGGTGCTGTGCGCCGGCGTGGCCAGCGCCGCGCTGCTGCGCCCGCTGGGGCGCCACCTGCCCCTGGAGGCCGTCCATGGCTACACCGTCAGCGCGCCGGTGCGCGAGGACAGCCATGCACCCCAGGGCTCGGTGATCGATCCGCTGCACCGCATCACCATCACCCGCCAGGGTCAGCGCGTGCGTGTGTCCGGCGGCGCCGAGATCGGGCACAGCAACGGCAGCCACCACGCGCCCACGCTGCAGACGCTCTACCTCGCGCTGTCGGGCTGGTTCCCGGGCGGCGCGCTCACCTCGTCCCCGCAAGTGCAGGTCTGGCGCGGCGCGCGCCCCACGCTGACCGATGGCGCCCCCGCCATCGGCGCGAGCGGTGTGTCCGGCCTGTGGATCAACACCGGCCACGGCGCTTGCGGCTGGGCCCAGGCCTGTGGCAGTGCCCGCGCCCTGGCGGACCTGATCGCCCAGCGCACCCCCGCGATTGACCTGCAGCCCTTTGCGCCGCAGCGCTTCTAGCGCGCTTTGCACGGCCCCCACCCGGCGCCACAATGCCGGGCATGCAGCGCATCGCACCTGACCGGCCCCATCCCCTGTTCGACACCGCGGCCACGCGCTGCCTGGAGGCCTGCGCCGCCGCTGCCCTCGCGCCCCACACGCTGATGCAGCGCGCCGGCCAGGCCACGGCCCGGTTGGCGCTCGCGCTGGCTCCGCATGCGCGCACCTTCTGGTTCGCCTGCGGCGGCGGCAACAACGGCGGCGATGGGCTGGAGGCCGCCCTGCTGCTGCACCGCGGGGGCCACCCGGTCGTGGTGACCTGGCTGGGAACGCCCGAAACGGCGCCTGCCGACGCGCGCCAGTCCTGGCAGCGCGCACAAGAGGCCGGCGTGCCGTTCGCGGCTGAGCCGCCCTCCCTCGGTCCGCAGGACCTGTGCGTGGATGCGCTGCTGGGCATCGGCCTGAGCGCCGATCCGCGCCCCCGCAGGCCCGACGCGCGGCTGCTGCAATGGCTGGCCCGCATGCACGCCTGCGCGGCACCCACGCTGTGTGTGGACCTGCCCTCCGGCCTGGTAGCGGAATCAGGCCAGTACATCCCGGGGCTGGCGCCGGCCCATCCAGGTGCCACGGCGGCGCGCCACACGCTGAGCCTGCTCACGCTCAAGCCAGGCCTGTTCACCGGCCAGGGCCGCGACGCAGCGGGCAGCGTGTGGTTTGATGACCTGGGCGTGCCGGCATCAACCGAAACCCCTTGCGCCTGGCTCACCGGCCCCCCCGCCCCGGCCGTGCGCGCCCATGCCAGCCACAAGGGCAGCTACGGCGACGTGGCCGTCATCGGCGGCGAAGGCCTGCAGGCGCGCGGCATGGGCATGACCGGTGCAGCCCTTTTAGCCGCCAGCGCGGCGTTGCACGCCGGCGCGGGCCGCGTGATGGTGGCGCTGCTGGACGCCGGCGCACTCCCCGCCCTGCCGCAGCAGCCTGAACTGATGCTGCGCCGTTGTGACGCGCTGGCGCTGGACCACGCCACCGTGGTCTGCGGCTGCGGCGGCGGCGCGGCCGTGGCGGCCGTGCTGCCAGACGTCCTGCAGCAATCGGCACGCCTGGTGCTGGACGCAGACGCGCTGAACGCCGTGGCCGCCGACCCCCATCTGCAGCATCTGCTGCGCGAGCGTGGCCGGCAGGGCCGCCCCACCGTGCTGACTCCGCACCCCCTGGAGGCCGCGCGGCTGCTGGCCGGCACCACGGCCGCCGTGCAGGCCGACCGCCTGGCCGCCGCGCGCACGCTGGCCGATCAGTACGGCTGCACCGTGCTGCTCAAGGGCTCGGGCAGCGTGATTGCCGCACCGGGGCGCACGCCCCTCGTCAACCCCACGGGCAACGCACGCCTGGCCACGGGCGGCACCGGTGACGTGCTGGCCGGCCTGGTGGGAGCGCGCCTGGCCGCGGAGCCTGCACAGGCCGGTGCGGCATTTGCGGCGGCGGGCCGCGCCTGCTGGGAGCACGGCGTTGCCGCCGACCGCTGGCCCGCCGGGCGCTCCCTCACCGCGGGAGCGCTCGCACACTCCCTGAACGCAGGCTGACCACGCAGCGCGCCGCGCGGCCCAGCCGCCGGAGGGATTGCATCCAACGGTAACGGTGGTTTCCAAGCTGCGCATATCTACCTTGTCTTACAGACGGTATGCGGACTGAAGCGCTTTAATCGCTCCATGTCTTGGTATGCATGCATACCGTGTGTTCCACCCACCTGAGGTACTGCCATGAAACGCCATTTCCGCCCCGGATCGCGCGCCTACGCGGCCTTTGTGGTCACCGTGGTCCTGGCCTTCGCGGCCAGCGTCATGACCCTGGTGCCCCACCAGACGACCCAGGTGGCCGACTCGCAGGTGCACAGCCAGCTGGAGCAACTCGTTCCCGCTGGCGTCTTCGACTGAGCTCCCTCTCACTCCTCCCCTCCAGCCGCCTTCGGGCGGCTTTTTTGCGGGCCGCCCGGGCCGGGCTTCAGGGCACGGCGCTGGCGGGTGCGCCGCCGCTTTCCACCACAGCGACGCGCCGCCGCAGCGCGGCCTCCAACGCGGTATCGCCCGCCGCACCCGCCCGTTCGGCGCGCAGCAGCAGCCAGGCCATCAACGGGCGGCGCCAGCCCTGCGCCGAGGCGGTGTCGGTGGCCACCACCATGACTTCCGGCGTAGCGCGCCCGGCGCGCACGGCCGCACCCGCTGCCACCAGGCGCGCCAAGGGGTCGGCAATCCCGGCAATGGACTGGGGGCTGGCTGCTGCGGCGCGTTGTGCCTCGGGCAGCAGCGCCGCCTGCGCGGCCTTGGCGCGGCCTGCCAGGTAGTCGGCATAGGCCCGCTCCGGCGGCGCCGCATCGGCGCGCAGCGGCTCGAAAGCCGTGCAGGGCTGCAGTTGCAGGCTGGCGACCTGCGCGGCGCAGCGCATCAGCTCCACCCGCGCCAGCAACTCGGGCCGGCCGGTGCGTGCCACCTCGGCGCGTGCACGGGTCCATTCCTGGTCGGCCACGCGGGTGTTGCCGGACAGGTAGGCCTCGGTCGCCCGCTCGGCCGCGCCGTGGGCATTCATCTGCCAGTCGGGCACCGGCGCCTTGCCGGCGCAGGCCGACAGCACCACGGCCAGCGCGGGTGCCAAGCCCCGGCACAAGAGAAGCTGCAGGGAGGTCATGGCAGTTTCAGCTCCGTTTCGCGGGCAAAGGGCCACTTGCGGTTGATCTCGTTCACCAGCGCGTCTACCTTGCGCAGGCTGCCTTCCACCTCGGCGCGCAATGCGCCCAGGTCGGTCGTGGCCTCTCGCGCGTTGGCGCCCACGGCCTGGGCCTCGGCCAGCACGGCGTCCACCTTGGTGAGGCTCTGGCGCGCGTCGGCCAGCAAACCGTTGAGCTGCACCACGGCGGCGCGTACCTCGGGCACCAGGCCGGGGTCGCCCTGTGCACCGAAGACCTGCCTGTCCGCCTTGGCGGCCATGCCATCGATGCGAGCGAGCAACTGGTTGGTGCGCTCCAGCGTGGTGAGGATCTTCTTCGCGTCCGCCTCGTTGCCCATGAGCACGCCCAGGGCGCCGCCAGGCGCGTTGAGCCGCTCGGTGAGCGTGCGCACCTGGGCCATGGCGCCGCCCAGGGCGGACTCTGCGCCGGTCATGGCGTTCAGGTTGTCCAGCAGCTGGCGTGCCGATGACATGAGCTGGGGAATCTCCGCCGTGGCGTCGCCGCGCAGCACGGGTCGCTCGGCGCCGTCCTCCAGCGGCGGGTCGGCCAGCATGCCGCTGTAGGCCTTGATGGTGGTGCCGCCCACCAGTCCGCTGACCAGGGTGAACACGCTGGAGGTGCGCAGCCAGTGCGCGTCGCGCTGGGCCACGTCGATGAGGATGCGCACGTTGCCGGTCTCGGCCAGTTCGATGCGCCGCACCCGGCCGATGGGAAAGCCCGAGAACGTCATGTCCATGCCCACGACCACGCCCTCGGAATCTTCGGCCGTGAGCACCAGCCGCTGCGTGGGCTCGAACGCGCCGCGCGCGTACAGCAGGTACAGGCCAGCACCCAGCACGAGCACCAGCGTGAACAGCAGCAGCGCCGCGGCCTTGCGCTCCAGATGGGCCACGGGCCGCAGCAGCTCGACCGGCGCGTTCGCCGGCGGTTCGGACAGCGGGGGTTGGGGACGTTGCGGATCGGTCATCGCGTGGCCATGAAATCAGTAGTAATTGCCCATCAGCGAGATCACCTCGATGAGCAGCAGCACGGCGAACATGCGCGCCAAGCCGCCCAGCTCCGAGTCGGGCTGCTGGGCCTGGCGTGCGTCGCCGCTCTCGTAGAGCCCCGAAGCCATGGGAATCAGCGCCACGGCCAGGCTGAAGAACACGGTCTTGAGCACGAACACCAGCGTGATCTGCGGCGCGAACACATGGCCGAACATGCGCGTGTACACCGGCAGCCCCGCCGTGTTGAGCCCGTACACGCCCAGGTAGGCCATGACCAGCGCCACTACGCACGACAGCGCCGCCAGCGTGATGCTGGCATACACGCCGGCCACCACCCGCGGCAGCAGCTCCATGCGCACGGGGTCGGCGCCGCGTTGGCGCAGAGCCTGGAGGTGGCCCGACTGGCGCATCAGCGCCAGCTGCGTGCCGTTGGGGATGGTGGCGCGCATCGCCACGAACAGCGCGGCGGTCAGCGGAATCAGCTCCAGCACCAGTACGCGGATCACCATCTCCAGCGCATAGCGCGACAGGCCGTAGCTGAGCGCCGTGACGACCACGATGCGCGTGATGACCAGACTGATGAGCGCCGCCAGCACCGTGAAGCCCAGCAGGATGGGCGCGGTGTCCTGGTACATGTGGCGCGCCAGCCGCCAGCGCGTGGCGCGGCCGTAGCTGGACGGCGAGAGCATCAGCACCATGACCACTGCGCCCAGGTAGATGATGCGCCACCACGCCACGGCCCAACGCCGCGCCTGGGCCCACAGGCGCCGGGGCACGATGGAAGGGTGCAGGCTGGCGTTCATGCGCGGATCATAGGCGAAGGCTGCATTCGATAAGTAACAAATTAGCCGCTAGCGCTTATGCAGCAAGCGCTAGCAGCTATTAACACCATAGCAACCTGTGCCATGGGCCTCATACATGCCTGCGGGCCGCCGGCCCTGCGGGCGGCACGGGATCGGCATCGGCGCGTGCGTGCAAAGCCTCGATCACGTGGCACTGCCCCCCCGTGCCGTCGCAACGGCTGCGCAGCGACAGCAGTTCCTGCTCCAGCGTCGCCAGCTCGGCCATGCGCGTGCGCACGTGCGCCAGGTGCTCGTCCAGCGTGACGCAGGCGGCATGGCCGTCGGTGGTACTGCAGGCGTCCAATGCCAGCAGGCCGCGCACCTCCTGCAGCGACATGTCCATGGCGCGGCACAGCCGCACGAAGCGCATGCGGTGGACCTCCTCGTCGCTGTAGAGGCGGTAGCGGTTGTCCGCGCGGGTCTGCGCGGGCAGCAGGCCTTCCTTTTCGTAATAGCGGATGTTGGCAGGTGGCACGCCCGAGAGCCGGGCGGCATCACCGATACGGTGGCGGGGGCTTTGTCGCAGCATGGCTTGACCTTGGAGTGGCTTCAAGGTTTCCAATCATGGCATGAGCCAAAGCCATTCCTCCCATTCCGCGTCCCATTCCCATGGCCCGGGCGCGGCAAACCTGCCTCCTTTGCCTGCATCCGCATGCAGCGGTTGCGCCTGCAGCACATCGGCGGGCGACGGCCACGACCACGGCACCCTGCCCGGTTGGCCGCGCATCGCCGCGGCGCTGGCCCTGGCCACGGGCGCCGAGGCGGCGCACTGGATGCAGCAGGACTACGCCGGCATGGCCCTGGCCGTGGTGGCGATTGCACTGTCGGGCCTGGGCGTGTACCGGGTGGGCCTCAAAGACCTTGCGCGCCTGCGCCTGGGCATCCACGCGCTCATGGCCGTGGCGGTGACGGGCGCCTTCCTCATCGGCCAGTGGCCCGAGGCAGCGATGGTCATGGCGCTGTACGTGGCGGCCGAGCGCATCGAGGACGGCGCCATGGACCGCGCGCGCCATGCCATACGCCAGCTGCTGCAACTGGCGCCCGCCACGGCCGACGTGCTGCAGCCGAATGGCAGCTCCCTGAGCCTGCCCGTGGACCAGGTGCCGCTGGGTGCCACTGTGCGCATCGCCCCGGGCGCGCATGTGCCGCTGGACGGCACCGTCACCCACGGCAGCAGCAGCGTGAACCAGGCCCCCATCACCGGCGAGAGCCAACTGGCCGACAAGGCCGCCGGCGACCCGCTGTACGCGGGCAGCGTGAACCAGCAGGGCGAGCTGCTGATGCAGGTGAACACCCCGCCCGGCGACACGCTGATTGCGCGCATCGTGCGCGCGGTGGAGCAGGCGCAGGCCAGCAAGGCCCCCATCCAGCGCTTCGTGGACCGCTTTGCCGCCATCTACACGCCCGTCGTGTTCGCACTGGCCGTGCTGCTGGCGCTGCTGGCCCCCCCGCTGATGGGCTGGACCTGGACGCAGTCCACCTACCAGGCGCTGGCGCTGCTGGTCATCGCCTGCCCCTGCGCGCTGGTCATCTCCACGCCGGTCACGGTGGTCAGCGCGCTCACGGCCGCCGCGCGGCGCGGCATCCTCATCAAGGGCGGCAGCGCGCTGGAGGCCGCGCGCGGCCTGCGCGTGGTGGCGCTGGACAAGACCGGCACGCTGACCACCGGCAGCCCCGCCCTGGTGCAGTGGCGTGCCCTGAACGGCGCCGATGCCGACGCCGTGGCAGATGTGGCTTGGCAGCTGGCCAGCCGGTCTGAGCACCCCGTCTCGCGCGCCATCGCCGCCGGCCTGCCCGCGGCCCCCCACAACGGTGTGCAGAACCTGCAGGCCCTGCCCGGTCGCGGCGTGCAGGCCGAGGTGGGCGGCCAGCGCTGGTGGCTGGGCAACCTGCGCCTGATGCGCGAACAAGGCCTGGCCGACGCTGCGCTCGAAGACGCCCTGGCCCAACAGGAGCAGCAGGGCCGCACCGTCACCTTGCTGGCCGACGCGCAAGCCGTGCGCGCGCTGTTCGCCGTGGCCGACCCGCTGCGCGGCCACGCGCGCCAGGCCATCGCCGAACTGCGCGCGCTGGGCGTGCACCCGGTGGTGTTGAGCGGCGACAACCCGGCCACCGCACAGGCCATCGCGGCCGAGGCGGGCATTACCGACGCGCAGGACGCGCTCGGCGGCCTGCTGCCGCAGGACAAGCTCGACACCCTGGCCGCGCTGCAGCGCACGCGCGGCCCCACCGCCATGGCGGGCGACGGCATCAACGATGCGCCCGCGCTGGCCCAGGCCGACGTGGGCTTCGCCATGGGCGGCGCACACAGCACCGGCATGGCCATGGAGACGGCCGACGTAGTACTCATGAACGACGACCTGCGCCGCATTCCCGACACCGTGCGGCTGGCACGCCGCGCACACGCCGTGCTGTGGCAGAACATCACCCTGGCGCTGGGCATCAAGGCCGCGTTCTTCACCCTGGCGCTGCTGGGCATGGCCAGCATGTGGATGGCCGTGGCAGCCGACATGGGCGTGAGCCTGCTGGTGGTGGCCAACGGGCTGCGCCTGCGCCGCGGTGCCTCTATCGCGGCGAAGGAGGCCGCATGACCATGCCCCAATCACCACAAAGCCGCCAGCGCGCCGCCTACGACTACCTGCTGCAGCGCTGGCGCACCAGCGTGGATGCGCCCACCGAACAGCGTTGGCGCTACCTGGAGGCCGCCCATGTGGTGGGCCAGAACCGCCTCGGCCTGCACTGGCGCGCGCACTGGCAAATGCTGCGCTTTGCGCGCCAGTTGGGCGACGCGTCGGAGGCTCGGGGCCAATGGGCGCGGCTGGGCCTCACGCTGGTGGGCCACCTGGTGCGCCGGCTGCCGCAGGGCAACATCGGCCGTGCCAGCGTGCCCGCGCTGCGGCCCATGGTGCCCAGCGTGGCCGTGCGCGCATGCATCACCGAAGCCATGCAGGCCACCCAGCCCCCCGGCACGCCGGGTGCGCCAGAGATGAGTCAAATCGACCCCTAACGCCCGCCTGACAAGCGTAAACAGCTCACCTTTTAGGAGCATCACACCACCCAGACACGGGAATTTGACCCAGCGCAAGACACACCGACCGATGCCGTGGTGCAATCGCGCCCCCGCCGGTCACCACGGCGACTGCCGATCCCGCCCATGTCCACCACCACCGCCAACGCCGCTCCCGCCATGGTCCCGCACACCCGCACCGAAGACGCCGTGGCGATTGGCGTGGGCGTGACGCTGATCTCCGTGGGCGTGGCCTTCCTCGCCAGCGCCGGGCTGCTCACCGGCGGCATGGCGGGGCTGGCCTTCGTGCTGCACTACGCCACGGGCATCGGCTTCGGCAAGCTGTTCTTCGCGCTCAACCTGCCGTTCTACTGGCTGGCGCTGCGCAAGCTGGGCCTGGCCTTCACGCTCAAGACCTTCGCGGCCGTGGCGCTGCTGTCGGTGCTGTCGGAGCTGCAGTCGCAGTTCCTGCAGATCAGCGAACTGCAGCCGCTGTATGCGGCCATCACCGGCGGGCTGATCATGGGTATGGGCTTTTTGGTGCTGTTCCGCCACCGCTGCAGCCTGGGGGGCGTGGGCATCATGGCGCTGTACCTGCAGGACCGCTTCGGCTGGCGCGCCGGCAAGGTGCAGATGGCCGTGGACTGCTGCATCGTGCTGGCGGCGCTGGTCACAGTGGAGCCGCTGCGCGTGCTGTGGTCGGTCATCGGCGCGGTGGCGCTCAACCTGGTGCTGGCCATGAACCACCGGCCAGGACGCTACATGGCGGTCTGACGGCACGCGGCCGGGCCATCGCCCGGCGCTCGCTCTGGTGGGAACTTCCTGCACCGCGCCGGTATCATTCGCTGCATGCGCCACGCCGTTGCCATGATCCTGGGTCTGCTGCTGGTCCTGCGGGGCCTGCTGGGCGACGCCATGGCCATGGGCGTTGCACCGGCCACGCCCACGCAGCCCACCATCGCGGCAGCCGCTACCCACCACGCTTTGGCAAGCGACACGCATGACCACGGTGGTCATGACGGCGACCATGCCAGCGCATCAGCACAGCCGCACTGCTGCGATACCGGCGGGGCGGTCCACGCGGAACACCCCGCCGGCTGTTCGGCCTGCGGCGCCTGCCATTCGGCCTTCTACGCGCCGGTCTGGGCGCCCGCCTTCCATGGACAGCACGACAGCAGGTTGCAACCGCACCCTGGCACCCACTTTGCCAGCGCCACGGCTGCGCAAGCCATCAAGCCACCCATCTCCTGAGCACTGACGCCCGAAGTGCGTCCGCAATCGGCTGCATGTCCCTCGACGGGGCCGCAGCCGAGTGTCGCGGACGCGGTTGTGTCATGTTTGACGGGAGACTCCCATGCGCTTCGCGCACCCCACCAGCCCTGCGGCCATGATGGCCCTGGCGGCACTGGCCGGCATCGCACCGCCGACCTGGGCGCAGGTTGACAATGTTCCTGCCGCCCCATCGCAGACCACCACCGCCGACTCGGCACAGGCCCCCAGTCTGCCCTTGCGCCACCAGCCCCTGCCCCCCAGCGGCGACGTGGCCGAGGCCGACATCGGCTGGAAGGCCGCCAACACCGCCGTGGGCGCCTTTCCCGGTGGCCACTCCGACATCGTGCGTTGGGAAGCCGAGCAGGCACGCGCCGCGCCGCCCAGCCCTGGCATGCCCACCCCGAAACACCACCACGGAGGCCGGCCATGAGGCGCCCTCCGCTCGCCCTGGCTGCGCTGGCCGCTGCACTGGTGTTGGCCGGCTGCGCCAGTGTCGCCCCCGATGGGCTGCGCGGCGACGTGCAAAGCCATGTCCAGCCCCGCCTGCCCGACGGTGCGCAGCTGCCAGCGCCCGATGCGCAAAGCCGCAGCGACGCGCAGGCCCAGATCACCGAATGGCTGCGCCTTCCCGTGGATGCGGACACCGCCGTGCGCGTGGCGCTCTTGAACAGCCCCGCGCTACAGGCCCGCCTGGCCAATCTGGCCGCGCAGGATGCGCAGCGCGCACAGGCGCTGACCCTGTTCAACCCCACGCTGACGCTGGGGCGATTCACCAGCGGGCATGAACGCGAGATCGAGCGCCAGCTCGGCTTCAGCCTGGTCAACGTGATCACCCTGCCCTGGCGCACGCGTTGGCAAGGCTGGCAGATGGAGCAGGCCACGCTGGCCGCTGCACAGGACGTGCTGCGCCTGGCCGCGGACACACGCCGCGCCTGGCTGCGCGCCGTGGCCGCCCGGCAGGTGCTGGCCGCGCGCGAACGCATGCACGAGGCGGCCGAGGCCGGTGGCGAGCTGGCGCGGCGCATGGCGCGCGTGGGCAACTTCAGCCGGCTGCAGCAGGCACGCGAAATCGCCATCACACAGGACGCGGCAGCACAGCTGGCCCGCGCGCGGCTGAATGCCGCGCTGGAGCGCGAGCAACTGGCGCGGCTGATGGGGCTGTGGGGCGCGCAGGCCGACTTCACGCTGCCGGATGCGCTACCCGCCTTGCCCGCGGCGGATGCACTGCGCAGCGGCGACGACGCCGAAGCCACGGCCCTGCGCGAGCGGCTGGACCTGCGCGCGCTGCGCCGCGACCTGGACACCACCGCCGACCGCAGCGGCTGGGCCGGTGTTGGATCCGTGTTCGGCGACATCGGCCTGAGCTACAGCCGCAACACGGCCACCGAGCGCGCCTCCGGCCACCGCGAGACCACACGCGGCTGGGAGGTAGAGCTGCCTCTGCCGCTGTTCGACTGGGGCGGCGCCGCCACGGGCCGCGCGCGGGCCGAGTTGCAGCACAGCGCCGCACAACTGCAGGATGCCGCCATCCGCGCGCGCAGCGAGGCACGCAGCCACTGGCTGCGCTACCGCACCGCCTGGGACCTGGCGCACCAGCAGCAGGCCGAGGCGCTACCGCTGGCGCGCTTCATGCAGGACGAGGCCGTGCTGCGCTACAACGGCATGTTCATCAGCGTGTGGGAGCTGCTGGCCGAGGCGCGCCGCGCCAGCCAGGCCGTGGCTGCCGCCACCGAGGCGCAGCGCGACTTCTGGCTCGCCCAGACCGACCTGCAACTGGCTCTCACGGGCACATCGCCCGGCGCGCCCGCCGACCTGCCGTCCGCTCCCACCACCCCCAACGCCCCTTCGGAAGGCCACTGACATGCAGCGCCGCCATTTCTTCTCCGGCGCCGCCACGGCCGTGGTCGCCGCCTCCGCCGCATCGGTGAGCCGCGTGGCCTTGGCCGCACTGCCCGAGGCGCCCTCGCAATCCTCTGCCGACACGGCCGCGCCGCTAACCCCGTCCAGCGGCCGGCCCTACCAGCCCGTGGTCACGCTCAACGGCTGGACGCTGCCATGGCGCATGAACGCCGGCGTCAAAGAATTCCACCTGGTGGCCGAGCCGGTAGTGCGCGAGGTGGCGCCCGGCTTCATGGTCAACATGTGGGGCTACAACGGCCAGAGCCCGGGCCCGACCATCGAGGTGGTGGAAGGCGACCGCGTGCGCATCTTCGTCACCAACCGCCTGCCCGAGCACACCAGCGTGCACTGGCACGGCCAGCGCTTGCCGAGCGGCATGGACGGCGTGGCCGGGCTTACCCAACCGCACATCCCCGCGGGCAAGACCTTCGTGTACGAGTTCACGGCGCGCCGCCCCGGCACCTTCATGTACCACCCGCATGCGGACGAAATGGTGCAGCTGGCCATGGGCATGATGGGCCTGTGGATCACGCACCCGAAGGCGCGCCACCCCCTGATCGCGGAGGTGCAACGCGACTACGCCTTCCTGCTCAGCGCCTACGACGTGGAGCCGGGCAGCCTCACGCCCAAGGTCAACACCATGACCGACTTCAACATCTGGACCTTCAACAGCCGGGTGTTCCCCGCCATCGACCCGCTGGTGGCGCGACAGGGCGACCGCGTGCGCATCCGCGTGGGCAATCTGACCATGACCAACCACCCCATCCACATCCATGGGCATGAGTTCGAGATCACGGGCACCGACGGCGGGCCGACCCCGAAGGCCGCGCGCTGGCCCGAGGTGACCACCGACGTGGCCGTGGGCCAGATGCGGCAGCTGGAGTTCATCGCCGACGAGCCCGGCGACTGGGCGCTGCATTGCCACAAGAGCCACCACACCATGGGCGCCATGGGCCACGGCGTGCCCACCATGATCGGCGTGGACCATCGCGGCCTGGTCGGGAAGATCCAGAAGATCATTCCCGACTACATGGTCATGGGCGAGCGCGGCATGGCCGACATGGGCGCGATGGAAATGCCGCTGCCCGACAACACCTATCCCATGATGACCGGCACCGGCCCCTTCGGCCCGCTGGAGATGGGCGGCATGTTCACGACCCTGAAGGTCCGCCAGGGCCTGGCCGCCCAGGACTGGCGCGACCCGGGCTGGTACCAGCACCCGGCGGGCACGGTGGCGCACGAATGGGCCGGCGCGCCCTTGGACGCCACAGCCCCGCGCCAGACCCCGCCCGGCCGGGTCCCCGGCGCCCCCAGCGTGCGCAAGCCGGGCGCCGACCACGAACACCATTGAAACCCTCGGAGAAACCCATGAAATCTATCAAATTCATAGCTGCTTGCTCTTTACTGGCGGGCGCTACAGCCAGTTTTAGCCATGAGAACATGCACAACAGCCACCCTGCCGTCGCCCCGCAGCAGCAGGAATGGGGGATTGCGGGAGAGGCCAAGGGCGCAAAGCGCACCATTACCTTGCGCATGACAGACGACATGCGCTTTACCCCCTCGCACTTCACCGTCAAGCAAGGCGAGACCGTGCGCCTGCGCGTGGAGAACAAGGGCCAGGTCATGCATGAGGTGGTGCTGGGCACACAGGGCACGCTGGACCAGCATGCGGCCATGATGCGCCAGTACCCCGACATGGAGCATGCCGAACCCCACATGGCCCACGTGGCCCCGCGCGCCAAGGAAGACCTGGTCTGGCACTTCAACCGGCCCGGCCGCTTCGACTTCGCCTGCCTGATCCCCGGCCACTACGAAGCAGGCATGCGCGGCACCTTCACCGTCACGCCCTGAACAACACCACCATCCGCATCATCAGGAGTCCACCATGCGAATCACGCAACCCACCCGCCGCCAATGGATGACGGCCCTCGCCGCCGGCTTGGCCGGCGCTACCCTGCCCGCCCTGGCCCGTGCCGCCGCCCCGCAGACTGCCGTGGAGGTCTGGAAAGACCCCAACTGCGGCTGCTGCAAGGATTGGGTGAGCCACATGCAGGCCAACGGCTTCACGGTCACCGTGCACGAAACGGGCAACGCCGCCGTACGCGCCAAGCTCGGCCTGCCCACGCGCCTGGGCTCATGCCACACCGCGCTGGTGGGCGGCTACCTGCTCGAAGGCCATGTGCCCGCTGCCGACGTGCGCAAGCTGCTCAAGGACAAACCCAAGGCCCTGGGCCTCACCGTCCCGGGCATGCCGGTGGGCAGCCCCGGCATGGACGGGCCCGAGTACAACGGCCGCAAGGACCCGTACGACGTGCTGCTGGTCACCAAGAACCTGATGAACAGCGACGTCTCCACGCGCGTATTCACCAGCTACCGTTGATGCACACCATGAAAGGCCACGCCATGCCATCGCACACCCTGCCTGCGCGCGCGCCGCGCATTGCCCTCGCATCCGTGGCCGCTCTGGCACTGCTGGGCCTGCCCGGCAGCTGGGCACATGCCCAGGGCTCGGACCACGACGCCCATCACACCGAAACGCCCGCCGCGTCCGGCGACAGCACGCAGGATCTCAGCGAGGGTGAAGTCACGCGTTCGGATGCACGCAGCGGCAAGATCACGCTGCGCCACGGCGAGCTCAAGAACCTTGCCATGCCGCCCATGACCATGGTGTTCACGTTGCGCGACCCGGCACAGGCGGCCACCTTCAAGCCCGGCGACAAGGTGCGCTTTCGGGCCGAACGGGTGAAGGGCGTATTCGTCGTCACCCTTATCGAACCATTGCGCTGACGCCCCACGGACCGGGCGGCAGTTGCCCGGCCCCTTGTCGCACCAAGGAGCCCCCATGCATTCCCACAGCACGCCGCCCGCAGCTGCCCCACACGGGCAGCACCGGCACCACAGCCCCCAAGTGCCCCGGCCATCGGCCGCTCCACCCGCCCCACCAACCGCCGACACGGTCTATACCTGCCCCATGCACCCGGAGGTGCGACAGAGCGGCCCCGGCCACTGCCCCAAGTGCGGCATGGCGCTGGAGCCGGTACTGCCCAGCCTGGACGCAGCCGATGACAACCCCGAACTGCGCGACTTCTCGCGCCGCTTCTGGTGGACGCTGCCGCTCACCATGGTCGTCACCACGCTGGCCATGGCCGGGCACCGGCTGGGTTGGGTCGGCATGGCCACGCAAAGCGGGGTGGAGCTGGTGCTGACGCTGCCCATCGTGCTGTGGGCCGGCGCACCGTTCTTCGTGCGCGGCTGGCAATCCGTGGTGCAGCGCAGCCCCAACATGTGGACTCTGATCAGTCTGGGCACGGGCGCGGCCTTCCTCTACAGCGTGGTAGCCACCGTGGCGCCGGGCGTGTTCCCGGCCTCGTTCCAGTCCATGGGCCGCGTGGGCGTGTACTTCGAGGCGGCCGCGGTCATCATTTCGCTGACGTTGCTGGGCCAGATGCTGGAGCTCAAGGCGCGATCACAGACCTCGGCCGCCATCCAGTCGCTACTGGGCCTGGCGCCCAAGACTGCGCGCCGCATCGCAGCCAACGGCAGCGAGGAGGACGTGCCGCTAGCCCACGTGCATGTGGGCGACCTGCTGCGCGTGCGCCCCGGCGAGAAGGTGCCGGTGGACGGCGTGGTCGTCGAAGGCGGCAGCGCCGTGGACGAGTCCATGCTCACGGGCGAGCCGCTGCCAGTGGGCAAGCGCACGGGCGACAAGCTGATCGGCGCCACGCTCAACACCAGCGGGGCGCTGGTCATGCGCTCCGAACTCGTGGGTGCGGCCACGATGCTGTCGCAGATCGTGCAACTGGTGGCGCAGGCCCAGCGGTCGCGCGCGCCCATGCAGCGCATGGCCGACCGCGTTGCGGGCTGGTTCGTATTGGCCGTGGTCGGCGTGTCGGTGCTCACGCTGCTGGGCTGGGGACTGTTCGGGCCCGAGCCCAGGTGGGTCTACGGCCTGATCAACGCTGTGGCGGTTCTCATCATCGCCTGCCCCTGCGCGCTGGGCCTGGCTACGCCGATGTCCATCATGGTGGCCACGGGGCGCGGCGCCACGCAGGGCGTGCTGTTCCGCGATGCGGCCGCCATCGAGCATATGTGCCGCGTGGACACGTTGATCGTGGACAAGACCGGCACCCTGACCGAGGGCCGGCCGCGCTTTGAGCGCACCGTGGCCGCGCCCGGCTGGGGCGAGGCAGAGGTGCTGCGCCTGGCCGCCAGCCTGGACCAGGGCAGCGAGCATCCGCTAGCGGCGGCCATCGTCGCTGCGGCACGCCAGCAGGGGCTGGCGCTGGACGCGGCCGAGCAGTTCGACTCGGCCTCGGGCATCGGCGTGCGCGGCCGGATCGCGGGCCGCACCTTGGCGCTGGGTAACACGGTGCTGATGCAGCAGTCCAACGTGAATACGGGACCGCTGGCGCAGACCGCCGAGGCATTGCGCGGCGAAGGCGCCAGTGTGATGTTCCTGGCCGTGGATGGGCAACTGGCGGGCCTGCTGGCTGTCTCCGACCCCATCAAGGCCAGCACGCCCGACGCGCTGGCCGCCCTGCATGCGGCCGGCCTGCGCATCATCATGGCCACCGGCGACGGGCTGACCACGGCAGGTGCCGTGGGACGGCGCCTGGGCATCGACGAGGTGCACGGCGAGGTATTGCCCGCCGATAAGCTGGCCCTGGTCGAACGCCTGCAGGCCGAGGGACGCACCGTGGCCATGGCCGGCGACGGCATCAACGACGCGCCGGCACTGGCGCGCGCCGACGTGGGCATCGCCATGGGAACCGGGACGGACGTGGCCATGAACAGCGCCCAGCTCACCCTGGTCAAGGGCGACCTGCGCGGCATCGCCACGGCGCGCGCACTGTCGCAGGCCACGGTGGCCAACATGCGCCAAAACCTGGGCTTTGCCTTCGTCTACAACGCGCTCGGCGTGCCGCTGGCCGCCGGCCTGCTTTACCCGTTCACGGGCTGGCTGCTGTCGCCGATGATCGCGGCGCTGGCCATGAGCCTGAGCTCGGCCTCGGTGATCACGAATGCCCTGCGGCTGCGCCGCACCCGGCTTTGAGAGCACCCCGCAAGACGCGGGGACAGGTGCCGGCGCGGCACCATAATCGGCGCCCATGCAAGCTTGCTCCCTGCACAGCGCCTGCGGCGCCATCACCGACGTTGCCGGCATCGAGGTCGGCCACTTCACCGACCCACGCCGCCCCACCGGCTGCAGCGTGGTGATTGCGCGCGAGGGTGCCGTGGCAGGCGTGGATGTGCGCGGCGCTGCCCCCGGCACGCGCGAGACCGACCTGCTGGCCCCGGGCAACCTGGTGGAGCAGGTGCACGCCATCATGCTGGCGGGTGGCAGCGCCTGGGGGCTGGAGGCCGCCACGGGGGCCGTGCGCTGGCTGGAGGAGCACGGCGTAGGGCTGGACGTGGGCGTGGGCCGCCTGCCATTGGTGCCAGCGGCCGTGCTGTTCGACCTGCACGTGGGCGACATGAAAGTGCGACCCGATGCGGCGGCCGGCTATGCGGCCTGCGCTGCCGCCACACGCGAGCCGCCAGCCGAGGGCAACGTAGGCGCCGGCGCTGGCGCCGTGGTGGGCAAGATGTTCGGCCTGCAGCACGCCATGAAGGGCGGCGTGGGCACAGCCTCGGTCACCGTCGCGGGCGTCACGGTGGGTGCGCTCATTGCCTGCAACGCCGTGGGCGACGTGGTCGACCCGGACACCGGGCGCCCACTGGCGGGCGCCCGCGCTGCCGACGGGCTGACGCTGCGCGATACACGGCACGCGCTGCTGCGCGGCGAGCCCCCTCATCCCCTGCTGGCCGGCAGCAACACCACGATCGGCGTGATCGCCACCGACGCGCGGCTGACCAAGGTTCAGGCTCAGCGACTGGCCGTTGCCGGCCATGACGGCCTGGCCCGCAGCATCAACCCCGTGCACACCATGAGCGACGGAGACACGCTGTTCACGCTGTCGACGGGCCACGTGCCGCACCACCCCGGCATGATGGTGTTGGCCACGATGGCGGCCGAGGCGGTGGCCCGCGCCACCGTGCGCGCCGTGCTCGCCGCGCGCACCCTGCGCACGGCCGAGGGCCTGGCACTTCCGTGCCATGCCGATCTGGCTGCCGGGAGCTAGCCATGGGACAGATGTCACGCCGCCTGCGCACGGCGCTGCTGTCGCTGCGCGACCTGTTGGTGTCTGCCGGGCCGCTGGCGCTACTGGGCGCGGGCCTGGTGCTCCTGGCCTATTGGTGGCTCAACCCCACGCCGCCGCGCACGGTGACGCTGGCCACCGGCCCCGCGCAGAGCGCCTACGAGGCCTTCGGCCAGCGCTATCGCGACGCACTGGCGGCAAGCGGGATCAACGTGGTCTTGCTGCCCAGCGATGGTTCGTCATCCAACCTGCAGCTGCTGCGCGATGGCCACGCCGACCTCGCCTTCGTGCAAGGTGGCACGGGTGAGTTGCGTCCCGAGGACAGTGATGAGCTGGTCTCGCTGGGCAGCCTCTTTGTGGAGCCCATCTGGCTGTTCTACCGCGGCGATGTGGCGCGCCGCATCCACCGATCGGCCCGGCTGGAGGGGCTGCATCAGCTGCGCGGGCTGCGCGTGAACGTCGGCTCGCCCGGCAGCGGTGTACCAACGCTCATGGAGCGCCTGCTGGACGCCAACCACATTCCGCTGGATGCCCTGACGCTCACCCGTCTGGAGCAGACGCCCGCCACGGTGGCGTTCCTGGCGGGGCGGTTGGACGCCCTGGTGTTTGCCTCCGCCCCCGAGTCATTGATGGTGCAGATGCTGCTGCAAACGCCCGGCGTGCAGCTCATGCACTTCCCGCAGAACGAGGCCTACAGCCGCCGTTTTCCGTTCCTCACGCCAGTAGTGCTGCCACGCGGCGTGGTGGACCTGGCGGCCAACGTACCTCCGCGCGACGTACGGCTGGTGGCATCCACCACATCCCTGCTGGCGCGTGAAGGCACCCACCCCGCCCTGCTGCAGTTATTTGCCCAGAGCGCGCAGGGCATCCATGGCAATGCGGGCTGGTTCAACCGTGCGCGCGAATTCCCCAGCACCCGGCACGCGGAACTGCCCATTGCCAAGGAGGGCGAACGCGCCATCAACGAGCCGGCGCCGCTGATGCAGCGCTATCTGCCATTCTGGATCGCCAACCTCGTCGAGCGCATGTGGCTGGTACTGGGTATCTTGATTGCCATCATGCTGCCGCTGTCGCGCGTGGTGCCGCCGCTGTACCAGTTCCGCGTGCGCTCGCGCGTGTTCCGCTGGTATGGGCATCTGCGCGACATCGAAGACGACATGGAACGAGGAGAGGCCACCCCCGACGCGCTGCGCGAACGGCTGGACCGCATGGAGGCGCAGGTGGAAAAAGTGAGCGTGCCACTGTCCTATGCCGACGAGCTCTACGCCCTGCGCAACCACATCCAACTAGTGCGCCGGCGCCTGCCACGCGCGGCAGGCTGAACGGCAGTCCCCGCGACCGGCGGAGCGCCCTAGCGCAGCTTGGCCGGCTTGGTGCGCACGGCGCGCAAAGCGCGGTCCACCACCGGCTGGTCGGAAATCAGGCGGAATGCCCCGTCGGAGGACAGTTTGTCGATCATGCGCCGCGTCATGGACTGCGTGCTCGCGTCGGCTCCGGTGAACAAAAACAGCGTGTTGTGCGGGCTGCACCAGGTGAGCTGGGTTCGTACCGCACGCTGGTTGGTGATGATTTCCACCCACTGGCCGATGCGCAATGCGGGCTGAGCCACTGCTCCGGCCACCGACGGGTCCGCCGCGGCGGCCGTATCGGAGGACAGCACATCGTCAGCGCGGGTTTCAGGGCTGACCTCTTCCGCCGGCGTGTCGCCGAAGACGCTCGCCGCTGCGTAGTTCAGCGCTTCACCCTGAAGCTGCGCCAAGCGCTGCGTCACTTCGGCAATACGCTCGATCGGGTGGTCAATGCTCTCCAGCCCACGCACCAACACCGGCACCATGTCGGCAATGGCCTGGCCCAGGCGCTCCGGGTCCGAGCGCAACTGCTCGGGCTGCGCGCAGCACAGCAGCAGCGGCACCAACGCCAAATAGCCTCCGGGGTCCCCGCCGGTTTCCTGGGGCTGGCTGCTTTGCGCCTGCGCCACCACGTCCGCCCACGGGCCGGTCACGAAGGCCAGCAGGTCGGCCGGTACCTTGTCCGCATCGGGCAGGCGGCGGAAGTCGGCGGCAATCTTCTCGGCCAGCAATTCCCGCTGCTCCCGCTGGAGCAGTTCGCGCTGCTGCGCTTCATGGCGCTCAAGCTGTCGACGCTCCTGCGCGGTCCAGGCCTTTTCCAGCGCCTTGAGCACTTGGGCGAACGGTGCGGCATCCCGGATCTCGATGGAAGCCAGGTGGCCTACGGCTTCGTTCACCAGCCGCATGAAGCGGCTGAAGGCGGGCCCATCCTCGGCGTTGAATGCCAGGCTGCGCTGGGTCAACTCGTCCAGCAGGCGCCGGGCGGGGTGCTGCTCATCCGTGAAGAACCGCGTGTCGTGCTGCACCAACTCCTTCAGCGCGGGCTCCAGGCTTTGCACGGCACGCTGCATGGGGGGCAGCAGCCGCGAATCCTGCGCAATGTTGTCCATCATGCGGCTCACGACCTCATGCGCCGTCCGCGTGGGGGATGCCGCCACCGGCGCATGTGCAGAGGTGCCGTTCCAGCCCGTCACCGGGACCGCGGCCCCCCCCGACAGACGGCCCACGATGCGTTCCAGCTGCGCAATGTCTTCCATTGCTTCCGCCGCGGCCGGCGTGACGTACGCGTTGGCCGGAGTAGCTGCCGTATAGCCGCCGCGTGCATCGTAGGCGAAAGGGTCACCACCACCGGCCAGCATCTGGCGCAGGATACCCACGGTCAGCAGCGCTTCTTCGGCCTGCGGCGCCAAGGCCACGTTGCCCGAGGCGCCTCCCCAGCCTGCCCCGTAACCTTGGCCATAGGCGCTCGCGGCACCATATTCGCTGGCCGGCGCACCATAGGCCGAGGGCGGCGCGTAGCCCACGCCCATCTGGGAACTGTGGGCATATCCACCGCCATGCCCGCTGCGCACACCAGGGGCTCCCGCCACCGCGTAGCCCACGGGCTCGACGCCATGCTCGCGCAGGCTCTGGGCGGCGCGCTTATAGGCGCTTACCAGTTGCATGCCCAGCAGTTCGCGCATCTGGCTCATCCACAGCTGCCGCACTTCCCCGCTTACACCGGTATCGCTCACCACTTGCTGCAGCGCGCGGATGTAGTTCTCGGGGCGGAAAGGGTTGCTTTCGGGTTGCACGCTGTGCAGGCCCTGCGCCGAACTGACGAGCGTGTTGAGTTCCGCCAGCGTTGCCTCTGTCGCCAGAGCGGCGATCTGCTGCGCCCGCGACAGCTCCACCTGGACCAGCACGTCGGCATCGTCCATGAGGGCGAGCTCGCCCAGGTCCATTCCGCCGGGCTGCCCGGCCCTCGTCTTCGCGGCCGAGGGGCCTTCGGCAAAAATCTCCAGCAAGGCCATGGGGTAGGCCTTGGGCAACGACGCCTCGTGCTGCTTGAGCAGGCGCAAGGCATCGCTGATCTGGGTGCGCTTGTGAAGGTCGCGGGTGGAGGATTCCTGCGCCGTGAGCGCTTCGCGCGTACCAGTCACCAGCGCCTCCATCAGGGCCTCGCTGTCCCTGACGGCGTTGACAACGCAGGCGCGAAAAACCGTACGGGCGCGGGACGCGGAAAGGGACATGGTGGAGACGGACGAAGAATGGGCGGCGGTCCGCCCGATGCTACTACCTGTAAGTGCTTATTTGAGGGCCTTGTAGCGCATACGCTTCGGTTTCGCACCCTCTTCACCCAATCGTTTTTTCTTATCAGCTTCGTATTCTTGGTAATTACCGTCAAAGAATACCCATTGGCTGTCGCCCTCGGCAGCCAAAATGTGCGTCGCGATACGGTCGAGGAACCAACGATCGTGGCTGATGACCAGCACGGTACCAGCGTATTCCAGCAGCGCGTCTTCCAGTGCACGCAGGGTTTCCACGTCCAGGTCGTTGGACGGTTCGTCCAGCAGCAGCACGTTTCCGCCCTGGATCAGCGTCTTGGCCAGGTGCAGGCGGCCGCGCTCGCCCCCGGACAGGTTGCCCACCTTCTTCTGCTGGTCCTGGCCGTTGAAGTTGAAGCGCCCGGCATAGGCGCGCGATGCCATTTGGAACTTGCCCACATTGATGATGTCCAGCCCGCCGGAGATGTCCTCCCACACGGTCTTGTCATCGGCCAGTGCGTCGCGGTGCTGATCGACAAAGGCCATCTTCACGGTCTGGCCGATTTCCACGGTACCGGAATCAGGTTGCTCCTTGCCCGCGATCAGCTTGAACAGGGTCGACTTGCCGGCACCGTTCGGGCCGATGATGCCGACGATGGCGCCGGCAGGGATGTTCATGCTCAGGTTGTCGATCAGCAGGCGGTCACCAAAGGCCTTGGAGACATTCTTGAATTCGATGACCTTAGAGCCCAGGCGATCCGCTACAGGAATGAAGATCTCCTGCGTTTCGTTGCGGCGCTGGTATTCGTAATCGCTCAGCTCTTCGAAGCGGGCAATACGCGCTTTGGACTTGGCCTGGCGGCCCTTGGCGTTCTGGCGCACCCACTCCAGTTCCTTCTTCAAAGCCTTGGCGCGAGCCTCCTCGCCTTTTTGCTCGGCTTCCAGACGGTTGCCCTTCTGGATCAGCCAGTCAGAGTAGTTGCCCTTGTAGGGGATGCCGTGGCCTCGGTCCAGTTCCAGAATCCACTCAGCGGCGTTGTCCAGGAAGTAGCGGTCGTGGGTGATCGCCACCACGGTACCGCTGAAGCGGTGCAGGAATTGCTCCAGCCAGTCCACGGATTCGGCGTCCAAGTGGTTGGTGGGTTCGTCCAGCAGCAGCATGTCGGGCTTGGACAGCAGCAGCTTGCACAGGGCCACGCGACGCTTTTCGCCACCCGATAGCTTGCCGATCACCGCATCCCACGCCGGCAGACGCAGCGCGTCGGCCGCAATTTCCAACTGGTGTTCGGAATCGGTACCGGCCGCGGCGATGATGGCCTCCAATTCACCCTGTTCTTTGGCCAGCGCGTCAAAGTCGGCATTCTCTTCCGCGTAGGCAGCGTATACCTCTTCCAGGCGGGCTTTGGCGTTGTTCACCTCGGCCATGGCTTCTTCCACGGCCTGGCGCACGGTGTGCTCGGGATTGAGTTGGGGCTCCTGGGGCAGGTAGCCGATCGACAGCCCGGGCATGGGCAGTGCCTCGCCTTCGAATTCCTTGTCCACGCCCGCCATGATCTTGAGCAGAGAGGACTTGCCGGAGCCGTTCAGGCCCAGCACGCCGATCTTGGCGCCCGGAAAGAAGCTAAGGGAAATGTCCTTCAAGATCTGCCGCTTGGGCGGCACGGTCTTGGTGACGTGGTTCATCGAGAAAACGTATTGGGCCATGGATTTATTCAGGAAACGGGCAGAAGAAGGCGCCAAAATTTTTTGCGCACAAACGCGGATTATCGGCGCATGCGACAATAGACCCCGTCTTGGGCTCCAGTTGCCCACGGCATCAGCCTAGACAAGCTGGGGACGAAGGAAGAATTTTCCGGGCTCCCACCCTTGCAATCATCTGCCTAACAAACTGGCTCGGCGGCCCGTAAAGTCGCCTGCGACAGGCCGATACCCAGCGCCCCGGATGGGCGCATCCAATTACATGACATTTGAAGAACTGAAGCTGGCGCCGGCCATTTTGCGGGCCGTGCAAGAACAAGGCTACGACAACCCGACCCCTATCCAGGCCCAGGCCATCCCGGCCGTCCTCGCTGGACACGACCTTCTCGCCGGCGCACAGACCGGCACCGGCAAGACCGCCGCGTTCACGCTGCCCATGCTGCACCGCCTGGCCGAAGGCCAAGCCCCACGCAGCCAGTTTGGCGGCAAGGGTGTGCGCGCCCTGGTGCTCACGCCCACGCGGGAGCTGGCAGCGCAGGTCGAAGAATCCGTGCGCGGCTACGGCAAATACCTGGATCTGAACTCCACCGTGATCTTCGGCGGCGTCGGTATGAACCCGCAGATCGAACGCATCAAGCGCGGCGTGGACGTGCTGGTGGCCACCCCTGGCCGCCTGCTGGACCTGCAGCAGCAAGGCTTCATGGACCTGTCCACCGTCGAGATCCTGGTGCTGGACGAAGCCGACCGCATGCTCGACATGGGCTTCATCCAAGACGTGAAGAAGGTGCTGGCGCTGCTGCCCCAGTCCAAGCAAAGCCTGCTGTTCTCGGCCACGTTCAGCGACGACATCCGTGAACTGGCCAACTCACTGCTCAAGAACCCGCAGAGCATCCAGGTCACCCCGCGCAATACCACGGTGCAACGCATCAGCCAGGTGATCCACCCCGTGGGGCGTGGCAAGAAGAAGCAGGTGCTGCTGCACATCATCCAGGAACACGACTGGAGCCAGGTGCTGGTGTTCACGCGCACCAAGTTCGGCGCCAACAACGTGGCCGAGTACCTGACCAAGAACGGCGTTTCGGCCATGGCGCTGCATGGCAACAAGAGCCAGAGCGCCCGCACCCAGGCGCTGGAGGGCTTCAAGACGGGCCAGATCCGCGCCCTGGTGGCTACCGACATCGCGGCACGCGGCATCGACATCGACGACCTGCCGCACGTCGTGAACTACGAAATCCCCAACGTGCCCGAGGACTACGTGCACCGCATCGGCCGCACGGGCCGCGCCGGCCGCGAGGGCCATGCCGTGAGCCTCGTCTGCATGGACGAGGAAGGTTTCATGATGGAGATCGAGCGCTTCACCAAGCAGGAAATCCCCGTGCAGGTGATCGACGGCTTTGGCCCGGACGAGGGAGAGAAGGCCGAACCCATCGCCATGGGCCGCCAGACCATCTGGGGCGGCGCGGGCAAGCCGCCCAGCCGCGAAGTCATGCAGGCGGCGGCCAAGGCGGCACGCCAGGAGATGATGGAGCGCATCCGCACCAACAAGGCGGCCACTGGCGGCCAGCGCGGTTCGCGCCAAGGCGGTGGCCAGGGCGAAGGCCAGCAGCGCGCCGGGGGTCAGAACGGCAGCGGGGGCCGCGGCGGCAACGCAGGCAATGCGGGCCGTCCTGCCGGTCCACGTGATCAGCAACGTCCGCAGAACACGGCCGGTGGCCGCCGCCGCGGCGGTCCCGCGGGTGCAGGCAATGGCGGCGGTAATGGCGGAAATCGCCGTTTCGACGACAGCCAGCCTCGCAGCGAGAACGCTCACCTGGGCACGCAGCTCGGCAACATTGGCATCGGCCCACGCCATGGCAGCGGCCGTGCCAGCCAGCCGGACCCCATGCGCACCAGCGTGGACAGCATGGCGGACCGCGGGCGTCGGGGCGGCTTCGGCCGTGGCAACGGCGGCGGCGGTGGTGGCCGCGGCCCACGCGGCGGCGGCTTCGGCCGCTGAGACCTTCACGACAACAGAAAGCCCGGCACAGCCGGGCTTTTTTCCATGGCCCCTGGGCCAACCACCCCGCCGCACGCGCAGGACATCAAAGCTGCCGGGTAACATCCGCCCCAGCACCACTTCCGCCACGCCCACCATGACGCCGAAGAATCTGCTCTCCCACACTTACGCGCTGCCAATCGCCGCAATCGCTGCACGGCACCGCGCTACCGCGCTGCTGGGCGCATTCCTGCTGTCCGCCTGCTCCAGCACGCCCCTGCCTCCGTGGCCCGCGCAGTCCTCCCCCCCCGCGCCCACTGGTCCGCAAACGTCCCGCGCCGTACCGCCGCCGCTGGGAACAGTGCAGCGTGGCGAAGTCGTGCCCAGCCCAGTCACGGTAACGCCCGTCGCCCCGGCCACCGAGCCGGCCTCCACCGCGCTCCCCTACAGCGCGGCTGTCGCGGCACGCTTTCCCGCGCCTTCCGTGCGGTACGAAACGCCGGGGCTCGCCGAGGGGCGCCAGGCTTTCACCACCAACGCCGAACTCACCCAATGGCTGCGTAATCTGGCCACGGCGCAGCGCGGCACGACCCGTGTGCAAATGCTGGACCTGGGGGTATCGCAGCGCGGCACACCCTTGCACGGCCTGGTGCTGACCCGCGCGGCTGGCACCGACGTGGCCGCGCTGGACGCCAGCCGCCGCCCCACGGTGCTGCTGCTTGGGCAGCAACATGGCGACGAACCCGCCGGCAGCGAGGCATTGCTCGTACTGGCGCGCGAACTGGCACAGGGTCTGCTGGAGCCCATGCTAGAGCGCATCAACGTGATCGTCGTTCCCCGCGCGAATCCCGACGGAGCCGAGGCCGGCACGCGAGCCACGTCCAACGGCATCGACATGAACCGGGACCACCTGCTTTTGCAGACTCCGGAGGCCCAGGCACTCGCCAAACTGGTGCGCAACTATCGCCCGATCGCCATTTTCGATGCGCATGAATACACCGTCACCGGACGGTTCCTCGAGAAATTCCATGCCATCCAACGCTACGACGTGCTGCTGCAGCACGCAACGACGGCTAACCTGCCGGAATTCATGACCAAGGCAGCTCTGGAATGGTTCCACCACCCCATGATCAGGGCCCTGGAAGCGGAAGGCCTGAGCCAGGAGTGGTACTACACCACCTCGACCCGCGCCGAAGACCTTCGCCTGTCCATGGGAGGGACGCAACCCGATACCGGCCGCAACGTGAATGGTCTGAAGAACGCCGTCAGCATGCTCGTGGAAACGCGCGGCGTGGGCATTGGCCGCACCCACATCCAGCGGCGCGTGCACTCGCAGGTGACGGCCCTCACCAGTGCGCTGCGCAGCACCGTGGACCGCGCCGCCGACTTGGAGCAGGTGCGCTCCTATGAAGCGCGGGACATTGCCTCCCAGGCATGCCGCGGCGAGATCGTGGTGGAAGCCACGCAAACCCCTGGCCAGCGCGACCTGGTCATGCTGGACCCACAGACCGGCGCAGACCGGACCCTGCGCGTGGATTGGAATTCCTCGCTGCAACTCAAGCCGGTCAAAAAACGCCACCGTCCCTGCGGCTATTGGTTGGCAAGCGGCGCAACGGATGCAGTGGAGCGCCTGAAGCTGCTGGGCATCCAGGTGATGCACGTCGCCGAGGCGGGCTCCGTACTGGCCGACATCTATGAGGAAACCAGCCGGGAGAGCTCCGAGCGAGAGGACGTGCGCGGAGCCATCCCTGGCGCCCGCCCGATCATCCGCGCCACCGTGACCCCCATGCGCAGCGCCATCGACGTGCCGGGAGGCAGCTACTACGTGTCTCTCAACCAGCCATTGGCCAATCTGGCCGTGGCAGCGCTGGAGCCCGATACGCAGAACAGCTATTTCGCCAACCATGTCATCGGCCAGCTCGGCGATGTGGCACGGGTCATGGCACCTCCATCGCTGGTGTTTGAGGAGATGGACTGAAGAGCACGCCAGACTGCGGCCACTCTTTAAATGATAGCTGCTTGCGCTTGCTGGATAAGCGCTAAAGGCATATTTGGCATCATACACAGCACCCGCATGCCGTCTTCTATTTCATGGGCTGCGCAGGCTGGTGCGGGAGCGCTCCGGGCGCCTGTATGATCCTGCACTCCGAGCGCGCACATCACCGCTCGCACCGCATACCTGCATCATCTGCCCGTAGCTCAACCGGATAGAGCAATTGCCTTCTAAGCAATAGGTCGGGGGTTCGAGTCCCTCCGGGCAGGCCACCTCACTTCGGCTGTGCCTCGGCATCCTGCGAAGACATCTTTCTGCGGCCGAGGTGCCACTGTCGGGCGGAAATGCGGGACGCCGTCCGACACTCTACAGCGCGTAGCGCGCTCTATGGTCTTGCTACCCCCTCACAGGAGAAAACCATGCTCAAGCGCCTCTTTGATCCCGCTGCCATGTATGCCCACCGTCTCGAGACCAGCCTGAATGAGGCGCGAATGGCGGCATTCGAACACGAAAACGCTGCCGAACACCATGCTGCACTGGCACGGATGTACCGGCAGCGCATTGCACGGCTGGAAGCCGAGCTGGCTCCCGCAACTGCGGGCATACCTTCGCGGTTGATCCTCGACCCTGCGGGGCCCATTCCTCGTGTGACACCGCTCAAGAAGCCTCGCGAGCCGCACCAACGCATGCCAGCTTATCTGCCTCAAGGGGCGGGAGGATAGTGTGCGGTGCGACTGTGCAGAGCAACCTTTGGTACCCCGCCCCGTTCCCAGGACTCACGCCATGACTCCCCAGGACCCGAAAGAACACCCGCTGCACACTGTGCCAGACGATTTACCGCGCCCGCCCGGTGATCTGCCACCGGCCCCACCAACGGCCTCGCCACCGCGGCAGCCCGACGAGGAAATACCAGCCAACTTGCCGGGTTAAACCACCTGCAGGCTCCACTAGCTTGGTTCTTGCATAGGGTCACCGGGCAGTTCGATGGGCGGCGTATTGTCGGGCGGATCAATGGGAATAGGTCGCGGCGGCACCTCGCCGGGATTCGGCGGGACGGGCGGGACCGGTTGAGGGGCGGGGGTTGCTGGCATGGGGCATCCTTTGTCCTGGTTGTAGTGCCTTTGCACTTGGCACTCCGTCGGACAAAACCGTATGCAGGCGAACGGCTTCCGGCACGATCAGTCTGCTGTTCGGGAGTGCCTCTTCAGTCAGGCACCGGTCACACCAACCTTGTTGAATGCAAAAGGCCCCCGCAGCTTGCGCTGCGGGGGCCTTCGTTATTTGGGGTGGCTGATGGGACTCGAACCCACGACGACAGGAATCACAATCCTGGACTCTACCAACTGAGCTACAGCCACCGTAGCCTTGAATTATAGCCTGATAAATCTACCCTCTGAGGTAACCGGCTTAGTTTTGTAGCTCTGCCTGTGCCACCGGTCGGGGGGCCTTGATCTGGACCTTGAAACGCTGCTTGAGCAAATCGTAATACGCTAGCGCCTCGGCCGACGCCCACGATTGCAAGTATTGCTCTCGCTCCATACGCGCACGAGCGTCGTTCACACCGTCCCGGGGAACGACGCGGTTGATTTTCACCACGGCATAGCCCTGCGCACCAAGGTCCACACCTGTCCAGGCCGGGAGTTGGTCCACATTGGCACGCAAGGCGGCATCCACCACTGAACGAGGCTGATCCTGCAGCCGGTCCCGCGATACCGTCAACGCAGCAGTCAACCCGGAGGCTGCATCCGGCGCGGCCTTCCAAGCGGTCAGTTTGGCTTGGCCTTCCTGCCGCGCAAGTTCAGCGGACTTCTCGGCGATATAGATCGCGCGCACCTGGTCGCGCGCCTTGTCCAGCGGCAGCGTCATGGCTGGCTGGTATGCCGTAACGCGGCCGGCTGCCAGCACACTTGTACCGATCTCGATGGCCTCGGTATTGCGCTTGTTCTGCAGCGAGTCCGACTGGAACAGCGCCTCCAGGAAGCGTGCGTTGGCAAGCGGCCCCGCGCCGCCGGCAGCCGGAGTACGGGTAACCCCCTCGGCCGTCTGGATCTTGAGCTTGAGCTTGTCGGCAACGGGCTGCAGGCTGTCCGCCTGTTCATACACACCATTGGCAAACGCCTCGGCCACTTCTGCGAACTTGCGTTGGGCCTGCTGCTGCTTGAGTTCTGCCTCGAGCGAGGGGCGCAGCTCCTCGAAACTGGGCTGGCGCGGAGTCTTGATATCGGAAAGCAGGATGATGTGGAAGCCGAAATCGGTTTCCACTACGTCGCTGATCTCCCCCTTCTTCATGGAAAAAACGGCGTCTTCAAAGGGTTTGACCATGGCTCCCCGGCCAAAAAAACCGAGGTCACCGCCGGACGGTGCTGAGCCCGGGTCCTGCGATTCCTTTTTGGCAATCTCCGCGAAGCTGCCCGGCGCTTTGCGTACCTGCGCGAGCAGTTCCTCCGCCTTGGCCTTGGCCTGGGTGCGCGCATCCGCAGGGGCGTCTTTGTTGGCGTTGATCAGTATGTGACTTGCCCGGCGCTCCTCCTTGCCCGCGAGGCGATTCATGTTTTCCTTGTAATAGGTGCGCAGGTCATCTTCGCTGAGCGTGATTCCCGCTTTCACGGCATCAAGGTCAAGCACCACATACTCCACCGACGCTTGTTCAGCCTGCTGAAATTTCGCAGGATGGGCGGTGTAATAGGCCTCCAGGTCGGCATCCGTCACCACGACCTTTGACACAAACGCCGAAGCATTGAAACGGGCGATCTGGATTTCACGGCGCTGGAACAGTGCATCAAGTGCCAAACGTGCTTCCGCCGGGCCGCTGAACGCCGAACCCATGACACCGCCCATGACCTGGTTGACCGACAAGTCTTGGCGAATGCGTGCTTCAAGCCCCTCAGGGGTGAGTCCCTGCGCACCAGCCAGAGCGCGATAGGCTTCGGCATCCAGCGTGCCGTCAGCTCGCTTCAACGCCGCTATCTGCGGAATGCTCTGCAGTTCGCGTGCCAACCGCGCATCGCTGGTCAGCATGTGCATGTCCTGCGCCGCGACTTGCAGCACGCGGTCACGCACCAGCCGCTCCAACGTGGCATAGCGTGCCTGCGGTGAATCCAGCAGCTTGGCATCGATACCTGGCGACTGAGCGCGGATTCGATCGCTCTCCATACGGTGAGCGTTGTCCCAGTCGGCTTGGGTGATGTCCTTGCCATCGACCCGCGCTACCACCGGGCTTCCTCCGCTGAAATAGTTGCTGTCGATACCCACGAGGATGAACGACGGGATGATCAGCAAGAACAACAAGAACATGACGATCTTGGAGTGCTTGCGGATGGATTCGAACATGGTCAATCTTTCAACAGCTGCAAAAGAAAAGGCGAACTTGCGTTCGCCTTTGAATGGGGTGGTGGGTGCTAACGGGGTCGAACCGCTGACCTACGCCTTGTAAGGGCGCCGCTCTACCAACTGAGCTAAGCACCCCCCATATTTCACAATCAGTTCAAAGCATCTTTCAGTGCTTTGCCTGGACGGAACTTTGGAACTTTAGCAGCCTTGATTTTAATCGTAGCGCCCGTGCGGGGATTACGACCAGTGCGCGCAGCGCGCTTGCCGACGGCGAATGTGCCGAAACCGACGAGCGACACCGTGCCGCCCTTCTTGAGAGTCTTCTTAACCGCTTCGATCGTGGACTCCAGTGCGCGCGCAGCTGCAGCCTTGGAGATATCAGCGTTGTTGGCGATGTGCTCAATCAATTCGGTTTTATTCACAAGAAGCCTCTCGGGAAAAGAGTGGATGAATGTCTTTATGCAAATCTGGCCTCCGCGCCCCCTGCAACGGAAGCGGTCCGAAAGGCAGAGGCGGAGGGAACTGAAGCAGCGTCAGAAATTGCTGTGTCAGATTAAAGCCATCGCACTGTAGGGTGTCAATAAGACGTACCGCGTGGGCGACAGCATGGGAGCGAATTCTAGTCGTATTTGATCCCCGTCCCGGATTCGAGCACCGCTTTTGTTTCGACCTTGCGCGCTAGGCGCATTCCGTATTGACAAGCACTTTCGCCCTGCGGTGCCGAGTTGCCGCCACCAGCCTTCTCCATGTGGGCGCGGATTGCCTTGCTATGTCATATATAGCAATGAACCCTTTTGACACAAGGCTCTCCCAGCAGTAGCAAGAAACTTAACGGACTCTCGCTCGAATTTCTGGCAGTGCTTTTTGCAGGTAATAAACCATAGACCACACCGTCAGCACTGCGGCGACCCAGATCAGCCAGGTACCCCACACACCCGTGTCAATGACGCCAAACAACTGCCCGTCATACAACAGGAAAGGAATGGCAATCATCTGCACCGTGGTCTTGAGCTTGCCGATCATGTGCACGGCCACACTCTTGCTCGCCCCGATCTGCGCCATCCATTCCCGCAAGGCACTGATAGCGATTTCGCGGCCGATGATGATGAGTGCCACGAACACATCGGCACGTTGCATATGCACGAGTACCAATAGCGACGCACATACCAAGAACTTGTCAGCCACGGGATCCAGAAACGCCCCGAACGCGGAGGTCTGGTTGAGCTTGCGTGCAAGAAACCCATCGAGCCAATCGGTGGCCGCAAAAACGATGAACATCACCGTGGCGATGAGGTTGCGCATCGCAGGGTCCAGCGGCGCATAGAACACTCCCACGATCAAGGGTATCGCGACAATGCGCGTCCAAGTCATGATGGTGGGAATAGTGAAAAACATGGGTGCCAATTGTGGCACGCGCGGCAATGCCCCGGGCCGTCAACCGGGTCAGCGCAGCGCGCGATAGATCTCTTCTGCCAAGTCGTGAGATATGCCCTCGACCGTGGCGAGGTCGTCCACGCTGGCATCTGCCACGCCGCGCACGCCCCCAAAGCGCTGAAGCAGCCTTGCCCGTTTTTTAGGCCCCACACCGGGTATATCTTCCAATCGGCTGCCGCCTACGCGTACTTTTGCACGAGCGGCGCGCATTCCGGTGATGGCGAAGCGGTGGGCCTCGTCACGGATCTGCGCCACGAGCATCAGCGCAGCCGAGTCTCGCCCCAGATAGACTTTATCGCGTCCATCCGCAAAGACCAGTTCTTCCAGCCCCACCTTGCGGCCCTCCCCCTTTTCGACACCAACGATGCGTGAGATATCCAGGCCCAGTTCCTGGAACACATCGCGCGCCATGCTTACTTGCCCCTTGCCACCGTCCACCAGCACCAGGTCCGGCAAGCGCGGGGCATTTGTCACCTCCGCTCCCCCTGCCTCGCGCTGTGCTTCGGCAACCTTGCTGTAGCGACGCATGAGTACCTGACGCATAGCTGCATAGTCATCGCCCGGGGTAATGCCCTCGATTTTGAAACGGCGGTACTCGCCACTTTGCATTTTGTGGTGATGAAAAACCACGCAGGAAGCCAGGGTCGCCTCCCCTGCAGTGTGCGAAATGTCGAAACACTCGATGGTGAGGTCATCCAAGCTCTCTGCCTCCAGATCCAGCGCTTCCGCCAGGGCACGCGTGCGCGCCCGCTGGGAACCCTCCTCCGCCAGCAACCGTGCCAACTGAATCTGTGCGTTCTGCTCCGCCATTTCCAGCCAGATTCGCCGTTGTTCGCGCGGCTGGTGGACGACTGTCGCTCGCACCCCCGTCTGCTGTGCCAGTACCCAAACCAATGCGGGGTCGACTGGCTCGCTCGTAATCAGTGTCGGTGGCAACGGTACCCCCAGGTAGTGCTGCGCAATGAACGCAGCAAGGATCTGCGCCGGCACCGACTGCTCGAGTCCGCCAGCCTCCTCTACCATTAGGTTATCCGGAGCATCCTCGCGCGTTTCCAGTTGGAAGACGCCTGTCGCTTCCTCTACGTGAACCGGAAAGTAAGGCCTGTCGCCAAGGTGCCGGCCACCGCGCACCATCGCCAGGTTGACGCAGGCACGGCCGCCAGCCACTTTAACGGCGAGTATGTCCACGTCCTTGTCCGATGCCGTCTCCACCGCTTGTTGGTGCAACACACGTGCGAGTGCCGTGATCTGGTTGCGGACCTCGGCCGCCTGTTCAAACTCCAGCTTCTCGGCGTACGCGAGCATGCGCTGTTCCAGCGTTTGAAGCAGTTCCTGGGTTTCACCCAGCAGCAGCGCCTCCGCACTGCGGACATCTGCGGCATAGGCCGTTGGGGAAATCAAACCCACACACGGAGCGGAGCAGCGTTTGATCTGGTACAGCAAGCAGGGACGCGTGCGATTCGCAAACACCGTGTCTTCACAAGTACGCAACCGAAAAACCTTCTGCAGTAGCTGAATGCTTTCTTTGACGGCCCATGCGCCAGGGTAAGGACCGAAGTATCGGTGACGTTTATCCACTGCCCCCCGGTAATACGCCATGCGCGGGTAGCACTGTCCCGGAGCATCCCCCGTACCGTCCTTTGCCGAGACACCGGTGATCTTGAGATAAGGGTAGCTCTTGTCGTCCCGAAAAAGAATGTTGTACTTCGGCCCCAGGGACTTGATGAGATTATTTTCCAGCAGGAGCGCCTCAGCCTCGGAGCGCACCACCGTCGTTTCCAGCCGCGCAATTCTGCCCACCATATGGCCAATGCGCGTGCCTCCGTGCTGCTTGCTGAAGTAGCTGCTGACCCGCTTTTTCAGGTTGCGCGCCTTGCCGACATATAGCAAGACATTCTGTGCATCGAAGTAGCGGTACACCCCGGGCAAAGGTGGCAGCGCCGCCACCTGTGCCAGAAGCTCATCCGAATAGGTTGTGGTCATGACGCTATTGTGGGCACGCGTCGAAAGCCTCTTCTATACCGTGCGAGGGGAGCACTGCAGCTCACGCCATGGTGTTCGACACAAAGATTTGTCGAGCACGTCAGTGAAGGTGACGCGGCCGGCGTCCGCCGCCATGCCCGCTGCCACCCGGACCTCGTGGCGGTTTACCAATTTCAAGCGAACTCACCAGCGCATCAAAACGTTGAGAGAAGAGCTTGTCAATCTCTGAGACAACGCCACCGAGCTCCGAGCCGTCGAAGTGCCGCTCCATCAGATTGACCACATCTTGCACAAGAAGGTCACGTTGTACTTGCATGATGGCGGCGGGAGTGGGCCCCACAAACAGCATCACGAAATCATCACGCGCCTCTTCGTCCTCGGGTGCCTCATCCTCATCGAACTCGGCATCGTAGAACGTCACCTCGATGGCTGCGCCCTGCTCAGCCAATTCATTGAGACTCATGCACATTTCATCCAGAGACTGGCGGAAGTCTTCGTCGCCACGCACTGTCCAGCACATCTGCAGGATGTGCTCCTTGGCATCGAACTGTATGCCCGGCTCCTCCTCATAGGCGCTCGAAGCTCCATCCGCGAGAGAACGCGCACCAGCGTACTTCCACAATGGCTTGAGTGCTTCCTGAAGCTGACTGAAGTCCACATCAGCACGCAATTGCACTTGACCATGGACGTGGATTTCAAAGGGAGCGTTGTAATGTGACATAGCGAATCCAGATGGTGCCCCGAGCCGGGGTCGAACCGGCACGCCCCTTCTCAGGAAGCGGCGGATTTTAAGCCAGAGCATGGCATCCGCACCGGGCTAACGCTGGACTTGGATGTGGCTTGCTGTAGCAGGTTTTCCGCCAGACCAATGCCTTCGATCATATCCCGGTGCGCGATGCAAACCGCCCCGGTTCTCCTCCGCCTGGCTCCTAGCCGGCCCCTGGAATCGGGGCCTTTCAGGAGCACCTCATGGCAAAGATCAAACTCACCAAGTCCGTCGTTGACACGGCGCAGGCGCAAACCTGCGACATGGAACTCCGGGATACGCTCGTTCCGGGCTTCTTGTGCAAGGTTACACCAACCGGCCGCAAGGTATTCATGGTTCAGTACCGCACGAACTCCGGCGTGCGGCGCAAGCCGGCAATCGGCCAGTTCGGCGAACTGACGGTCGAACAGGCCCGATCGCTGGCGCAAGACTGGCTGGCCGAAGTCCGGCGCGGGGGCGATCCCGGACTCGACAAGGCCGAAGCCCGCAAGGCGCCGACGGTCAAGGAGCTGTGCGGCCGGTTCATGGACGACCACTCCAAGCCGCACAACAAGCCCAGCACGCAGGCCGGCTACCAGTACCAGATTGACAGCTTCGTCATCCCGGCCTTCGGCAGCAAGAAGGTTCATGAGGTCACGCGCAACGACATCACTGCGCTGATGAAGCGCATGGAGAAGTCGCCCACCCAGGCCAACCGCGTGCTGTCGCTCGTCCGAAAGATGTTCAACCTGGCCGAACTGTGGGGCTACCGGCCCGATGGCTCCAATCCCTGCCGCCATGTGCCCAAGTACCCGGAAAAGGGTTCGACCCGGCTCATTACCGACGACCAGATGACCAAGCTGTTCGCCTATCTGGAGAAGGCCGAGGCCGAGGGCTTAGAACATCCCATCCACCTGCTGGCCGTCCGGCTGCAATTCGAGTTCGCGGCGCGCATGTCGGAAATCCTGCTGTTGCAATGGGATTGGCTCGACCTGCCCAACGGCCGGGTGGTCTGGCCGGACAGCAAGACCGGCGATATGTCCAAGCCCCTGAGCGCCGAGGCTCGCCGCCTGTTGGAGAGCGCCCCCCACTATGGCGATTCGCCCTACGTTTGCCCTGCGATCCTCGATCACAAGAAGCCGCTAAGCCCCCACTCCTACTATCAGGCGTGGCGGCGCATCCTTGACCGTGCCGGTGTGCCGAAGGTCGGCACCCACGGCATCCGCCACCGCTCGGCGACGGACATTGCCAATTCGGGCGTGCCGCTCAAGGTCGGCATGGCGCTGACAGCGCACAAGACCGTGGCGATGTTCATGCGCTATGTCCACACCGAGGACGATCCTGTGCGCCAGGCGGCCGAGCTGGTGGCGACCCGGCGCCAGACCATCACGAAGGCGCGGCAACGCCAGCCCCAGGAGGCCACGGCATGAGCGCCCGGACGCCCAAAGCAGTAAAAGGCGCTGCCGTGCCTGCCGGCTACGCCGGCATCCACGGCGGCATCGTGGAACTGCTCGATGCCGCCCGCCAGGCGGCGGCGCGCAGCGTCAATGCGCTGATGACGGCCAGCTATTGGGAGATTGGTCGCCGCATCGTGGAGGCCGAGCAACAGGGCAAACGGCGCGCAGGGTACGGCGAACAGTTGATTGCCCGGCTGTCCGCCGACCTGACCGCGCGCTTCGGGCGCGGGTTCAGCCCGGACAACCTGGAGAACATGCGGCGGTTCTTCGCCGCCTATCCCCGGCCGGTGATTTCCGAGGCACTGTCTCGGAAATCGGGCGACGGGCTGCCCGCCGAGAAATCCGAGACAGTGTCTCGGAAATTGGCCTTGGGCGAGCTGGCGCAGGTGTTCACGCTGCCGTGGTCGGCCTACGTGCGGCTGCTGTCGGTCAAGGACGAGCACGCCCGCCGCTTCTACGAGGCCGAGGCGCTGCGCGGCGGCTGGAGCGTGCGCCAGCTTGACCGGCAGATCGGCAGCCAGTTCTACGAGCGCACCGCTTTGTCGAAGGACAAGGCGGCGATGCTGGTCAAGGGCGCTGCGCCTAGGCCGGAGGATGCCGTCAGGCCGGACGATGCGATCAAAGACCCGTATGTGCTGGAGTTCCTGAACCTCAAGGACGAGTATTCGGAATCCGATCTGGAAGCAGCCCTGATCCAGCGGCTGGAGGATTTTCTGCTGGAGCTGGGCGAAGGGTTCACCTTCGTCGGTCGGCAGCGGCGCTTGCGCATCGACCAGACGTGGTATCGGGTGGATCTGCTGTTCTTCCACCGGCGGCTGCGCTGCCTGGTCATCATCGACTTGAAGCTGGGCAGCCTGACCCATGCGGACGTGGGCCAGATGCACATGTATTGCAACTACGCCAAGGAGCATTGGGCGTATCCCGACGAAAACCCGCCCGTGGGTTTGATCCTCTGCGCCGACAAGGGCCACGCGCTGGCGCGGTATGCCTTGGAGGGCTTGCCGACGAAGGTGATGGCGGCGAACTACCGTACCGTGCTGCCGGATGCCGAACTGTTGCAGAAGGAGCTGGAAACCACGCGGCGACTGCTGGAGTCGCGTGCGGCGAAGCAGCTCAAGAAGCTGCCGCAATAGCCGGGCGTCCCGGCGTGCCGCCGTCGGGTTCGCGGGCTGCGCCCCGCGCTTCGTGCCGAATCGCGGCCATTCGGCTTTGACCCCTGACGCCTCCGGCCCTCTCGGGCCTGCGCGCTCCGCTTGCCCCAAAAGCCGACTGTGTGCAGTGGGCGGGTGTGGGCGGTCTTGCTGTTCCCTTCACCGTATCACGGCGTTCTCGCCGTCAAGGGCGGCGCGCGCCATGCGCGCTTGCGTCCTGGCGGCCGTCTGCGACCCCTGACTGCTTGCGCTGCGCCGTGCTGGCGCCGGTTCCGGGCAATTCCGCCCGAGCAACCGGAGCACGATCATGTCGCAACTTTCCCTCTCTCTCGATACTCCGCTGATGGTGCGCGATGGCCGTGGGCGCTATCGGCCGGCGGACGCCGACCAGATTCTGGAAGCCGCGCGCCAGGTCATCGAACAGAAGATGCAGCGCGGCGCCGAGTTCACTTCGCCAGTTGTGGTCAAGGACTACCTGCGCGCCAAGCTGGCCGGCTTCGAGCACGAAGTCTTCGCGGTGCTGTTCCTCGACACGCGCCATCGGCTGATCGACTACGTGGAGATGTTCCACGGCACGATCGACGCGGCCGAGGTGCATCCGCGCGAGGTGGTGAAGCTGGCGCTGCGGCTCAATGCGGCGGCGGTCATCGTTTCGCACAACCATCCGAGTGGGAACCCCGAGCCGAGCGCGGCCGACAAGGCGATGACCGCGCAGCTTCGGCAGGGGCTGGCGCTGGTGGACGTTCGCACGCTGGATCACGTCATCGTCGCGGGAAGCCGTACCACGTCATTCGCCGAGCGCGGCCTGCTTTGACCCTTGGGGGCTTCGGCCCCCTTTTTTTGCTGCGCCCGGCCGCGCGACTCCGGCCCTCGCGGGCCTGCGCGTGCTGCGCACTTGCCGAAAACCGGGGTGCGTGGAGGTGCGAGAGAGGCGGTCTTGCTGTTCCCTTCATCGTGCCACGGCGTTCTCGCCGTCAAGGGCTGCGCGCCGATGGCGCTTGCGTCCTGGCGGCCGTCGTTGACCCCTGACTGCTTGCGCTGCGCCGTGCCCCGGAAGGGTCGGGCAATACCGCCCGGCATCCTTTCAGGAGTTCACCGTGAACAACGCACTCATCACTGACGAGCAGCGCATCGTGCTGCTGGCCAACGGCCGCGAATCCTTGGAGAACCCGGACTTCGATCCGGCACCCGTGGTCAAGCTGTTTACGCCGGACGCCGGCGCGACCTGGCTGCTGACCGAGATTGATCCCGATGACCACGACCACGCCTTTGGTCTTTGTGACCTGGGCCTGGGTGCGCCAGAAATCGCCTGGGTCAGCCTGGGCGAGCTGGCGACGGTGCGCGGCGGGCTGGGCCTGCCGATCGAGCGCGACCTGTCTTTCCGCGCCGAGAAGCGGTTGAGCGCCTACGCGCGCGATGCGCGGCTGGCCGGGCGGATCGCTGTCTGAGCCGGCCCTCGGAGCGCCGCAAGGCGCTCCTTGCGCTTTTCCAACCTTCGCAGGAGATCAATGCCATGAGCAGCCATCACGACTACATCATCGAAATCACTGCGCAGCACGATGCGCTCAAGCCGTTCGCGCCGGAGAACGGCCAGCCCCTGCGCTTCAAGATCGGCGACGCGGTGATCTACACCAACGAGTTTGGCGCGCAGTTCCGGCGCCGCGTCACCGGGTTCTACCAGCCCACCGGGCTGTCGGGTCTGTACGCGCGTGGTGCGCGCTACCTGCTGGACTCGTCATCGCCGTGGATGCCGGTATCGGAATCCAGCCTGCGCCCTGACGACTCGGCGTGATGCCTACGCGCCCCTTGTGGGGCGCTGCGCGCTTCGCTTGCCTCCAGGGAAAGCCCTGCGGGCTATCCCCGCCGCGCGGTGCTTGGCGCCCCTCAAAGACCGCCGAACCGGCTGCGCCGGATCGGCCAGACCACAGCAGTCGTTGTCGAACCTGTTTCCCCATGACTGACGCATGAGCTTGTGCATCGAGCATTGAATGCTGTGCGTCCCCGGCCAAGAAACATGGCCGGTCGCGCTGTCGTGCGCGCTGCGCATCGAGCCGCCTGCGGCGTCTCGCCCCTTCCGGGCTTCCATCGTTCCCTCGCTCCGCTCGGCTGACGCCTCAGGCCCGGATTCCTAGATCCGGGCCTGCGCGCTTCGCTTGCCGTGCGGTCGGCGTGTGGGGAAGGCCGTTGCCTTGTCCAGCCGTCTTCCCTGACTCCATCACCTTGTCCGCGACTGTAGCCCGCGGCCGTGTGCCGTCAAGGCGCGCAGGGCCGTGTCCTCGCTTCGCTGCGGGCCGCACCAACCCTGCGCTTGCCTCCTTGACGACCCCCGTCCGCGCGCTCCTGACCGTCGCGGGCGATGAACTCAGGAAAGACGGTGGCAACAGGGCCAACCGGGTTCCTCGTGCCGACCGCACCGAACAGCCGAAAGGCTGGGCTTCCGAATCTAGGAATCCGGTGTGCGGTGAACAGCAAACCCTTTTTTCTTTGTCAGGAGAAATGCCATGCAACTCGCATCCCGCTTCGCTTCCCGTTCCCCGGTGCTGCGTTCGGAACGTCCCTTGTCCGACGACCAAATCCGGGCCGTGGCCCCGTCCATCTTCGCGGACGCGCCGCACGAAAGCCGCTCCGAGCGGTACAGCTACATCCCCACCGCGACCGTGCTGCAAGAACTGCGCGGGGAAGGCTTCGAGCCTTTCATGGTGACGCAAACCCGCGTGCGCAACGACGACCGCCGCGACTACACCAAGCACATGATCCGGCTGCGCCACTCCAGCCAGATCAACGGCCGCGAGGCCAACGAAATCATCCTGCTGAACTCCCATGACGGCACCAGCAGCTATCAGATGCTGGCCGGGATGTTCCGCTTCGTTTGCAGCAATGGCCTTGTCTGCGGCGACACCGTGGCCGACGTGCGCGTGCCGCACAAGGGCGACGTGGCGGCGCATGTGATCGAAGGCGCTTACGAAGTCCTGCACGGCTTCGACCGGGCGCATGAATCCCGCGATGCCATGCGCGCCATCACGCTGGACGCCGGGGAATCGGAAGTGTTCGCCCGCGCTGCGCTGGCGTTGAAGTACGACGAGGACAAGCCCGCGCCCATCACGGAATCGCAAATCCTGATGCCGCGCCGCCACGACGACGACCGCCGCGACCTGTGGAGCGTGTTCAACCGCACGCAGGAGAACTTGACCAAAGGCGGCCTGTCCGCCCGCGCCGCGAATGGCCGCCGCCAGACCACCCGGCCCGTGCAGGGCATCGACCAAAGCGTGCGCCTCAATCGCGCCCTGTGGCTGCTGGCCGATGGCCTGCGCCAGTTGAAAGCCTGAATCCCCACGCGGCAGGGGCAGGCAGCAGCCCTTGCCGCTTCTCTCGCTGCTGCATCCCTAACCGCAAGGAGTTATCACCATGAACGCCGTACTCAAAACCGAAGCCGTCGCCATCGAAGCCGCCGCCCCGCTGGAAATGGCCGACCCGTCCAAGAACCTGATTCTGGTTCCGCTCTCGCAGTTGCTGCCGCGCCGCTCCAAGCGCAACGCCCGCAAGATGCCGCGCCTGTCCATCCCCGAACTGGCCGCGAGCATTGCCCGCATCGGCCTGCTGCAAAACCTGATTGTCATCCTCGCCGCCGATGGCGAGCAATACGAAGTCGTCGCAGGCGACCGCCGCCTGACCGCCTTGAAGCTGCTGGCGAAGAAGAAGCGCATCCCCGCCGACTACGAAGTGCCGTGCCTGCTGGTGGCCGATGCTTCCGCCCGTACCGTCAGCCTCGCGGAGAACGTGCAGCGCGAGAACATGCACCCCGCCGACCAGTTCGCGGCCTTCGCCGCGCTGGTCAAGGAAGGCCGGCCCGTCGAAGACATTGCCGCCGACTTCGGCGTGTCCCCGCTGGTGGTGCAGCGCCGCTTGAAGCTGGCGAACGTCTCGCCGCGCCTGATGGCCGACTACCGGGCCGGTGGCGTGACGCTGGAACAGTTGATGGCCTTGACCATCACCGATGACCACGCCGCGCAGGAAGCCGCGTTCTATGGTGCGCCGGAATGGCAGCGCAGCCCGTCCAAGCTGCGCGAGCGCCTGACCGAGCGTGAAATCGACGCCACGCACGCGCTGGTGCGCTTCGTCGGGCTGGACACCTACCGGCAGGCAGGCGGCGGCGTCCGCCGCGACCTGTTCGCCGAAGGCGATGCCGGAACCTACCTCACCGATACCGCAGTGCTGGAAACGCTGGTGCGCGACAAGCTGGCAACGCTGACCGAGGACGTGCGCGCCGAGGGCTGGGCATGGGTGGAGGCCGTGCCGCATCTGGCCTATGAGGAACGGCAGGCGTTCCAAAACGCCCCGCGCCACCGCCGCGAGCCGACCACCCGCGAGGCCCGCCGCATCGCCTCGCTGGAAACCCGCCTCGAAAAGATCGACGCCGAACTGGAAGAGGCCTACCAAGGTGAAAGCAGCGAGGACGAGGCCAAGGCCGAGAAGCTGGAACAGCGGCGCGATCAGGTGGTCGGGGAACTGCAAGACGCGGAGGACGCCTTGCAAGGCTACGCCCCCGAGGTGCGCGAGGTGGCCGGTGCCATCGTCACCATCGACCGCAACGGCGAGGCCGTCATTCATCGCGGCCTGCTGCGCGAAGCCGAGGCCAAGGCGCTGCGCACGCTGGAAAAGCTGCGGCGCGGTTTCGGCAGTGCCGAAGGCGAAGCCGCCAACGACGAGCACGAGGACGCCGACGACGCGCCCAAGGCCGCGAGCCTGTCCGACCGGCTGGCGCAGCGGTTGAGCGCCCACCGCACGGCGGCGCTGCAAATCGAAGTCGCGCGGCATCCGCACGTCGCGCTGGCCGCGCTGGTGCATGGCATGGTGCAGAGCGTCTTGCAACCCGACGCCTACGGCGACGGCCTGCCGCTGGGCGTGCGCCTCACGGCGCAAGACCGGCTAGAAGGCAGGGCCCCGGACTGGCCGGAATCGCCCGCCGCCGTGGCGCTGCGCGAACTGCAAGAGTTGGCGGGCGAAGCCTTGCCGCAGGACAGCGCCGAACTGTTCGCCGCGCTGCTGGCGAAGTCGCAAGACGAACTGGTGCGGCTGCTGGCCGTGTGCGTGGCTTCCACGGTGGACGTGGTAACGCCCCGCGCCACGCCATACCAGCCCGGCGAGGAACTGGCGCAGGCCGTGGGCCTCGACATGGCCGCATGGTGGAAGCCGACCGCAGAAGGCTACTTCAAGCACGTTTCCAAGGCCGTGATTCTGGATGCCGTGGGCGCATTTGCACCGGAATCCGTCACCCGACTGGCGAAACGCAAGAAGGCCGACATTGCCAGCGAAGCCGAGCGGCTGGCCGATGGTACGGGCTGGATGCCCGCCATCTTCAAGGCCGAAGGCCCGCAGCAGGCAGTACGGGAAAGCGCGCAGGAGGCAGGCCCGGAGCAGGACGCACCGGAGGATGCCGAAGCAAGGGCGGATGAACCCGCCGAGGCGCTGGCCGCTTGACCCGCGCCGAAGGCAAGCGCCCCGGCCTCGACCGGGGCGCTTCGCTGGAAGGAGAGGCCCCATGACCCACATCACCAACAGCCGCCCGCGCATGGCGGCGATCTACGCCCCCGGCAAGGCACGCGCCCGCCGCTGGCACGGCGCAGGCGACGTGCGCGGCTACCGCCCGCCCTCGGGCTGGTCGGCTTGCGCCGACCTCACCGACATTCATCCCATCACGGGCCACGCCTTGCCGCGTGCCGTGTGGTGGCTCATCGAGACGAAGTAATAATCGCGTTCAGCACCGCGTCCAGGCCGTTCCGACCTGGACGCGGTGGACGCAAAATCCGGGCGCGGCAGTGGCCGCGCCCGGTGTTCCAAGCGCACAGCCGAATCGGAACGCCGTCGCCATCACCACAGTTCAGGCGGCGGCGTTGACGTGACCGGGCTTCCCGCCCGGCAATACCAGGCCCGCATGGACCTGCAAGCCGAAGCGCCCGCGGTGCGCAGGAATCACCAGCAGTTTTCGGCTTGCCGCGTGCATACCCCGCAGCGTAGGCCGCGCCCATTTCATCAGAGGCATGTCCGCGTTTCCTGTTTGGAAATCTGGAACTGCCTGGGCGTGTCGGCGCACTGCGCCGCCGGGCTTTCGGGCTGCGCCCCGTGCCGACTTCGCTGTCACGGCCATTCGGCTTCAATCCCTCACGCCTTCGCGCCTGCGGCGCTGCGCTTGCCTCCAAGGGAAAGCCCTGCGGGCTATCCCCGCCGCGCGCAGCTTGGCGCCTCTCGATGCGGCCAAACCGGCTGCGCCGGATCGGCCCGGCCAGCGCCCCGCCGCGATGAACGGAGCGCTGGCGACCACGCTGGCGCTTGCTGCGGCAGGTTGTGCAGGTGCGTGCCGTCCTCAACGCTGGCGGTTCCTGCCCATCACGTCACGATGGACGGTTCACGGACAACCCGCCCGGCATCGCTATGGAACTTCCACGCCACGCCTCAAGACCGGCACCGCAAGATGTGGCGGAGGCGTTCTCGCCTGTCGTTGCGGGGCTGACCTGGCCCGCGTCAGCGGGCGAGCCGGAGAAGCCTTCGGGCGGGGATGCCGAGTTGGCCCCATCTCCTTTCGGAGCGGTTCGGCCCAAGGCGTCCTTGTCTCGTTATGAATCCTGGCGGGGGCGCGGCTGCGCCTCGGGCTTCATGGCTGCAACCGTCCGGCGAAAACAATTTCCCCGCCGCTGCGCGGCTTCCTCGCGCAGCAAATTCTTTTCGCCTCCCGGCTCTCCACTGCGTTTCGACCGCAAGCGGTGCAGCCAGCCCGTCCCCCGCCGGCCGGATCACAACAAGGACGCGATGGGCGCGAACCTTGTTCAACCGAAAGGAGAAATCATCATGGCCAACATCGGCACCTTCACCGCAGACAAAGACGGCTTCACCGGCACGCTTCGCACCCTGACGCTCAACGTCAAGGTCAAGCTGGTTCCCAACGACAAGGGGGACAGCGAGAAAGCCCCGGACTTCCGCGTTCAGGCCGCCAGCCACGATATCGGCGCGGCGTGGAAGAAGACCAGCGAGGCCGGGCGGGACTACCTGTCCGTGACCCTCGATGACCCTTCGTTCCCGGCTCCGGTCTATGCCCGCCTGATTGAAGGCGAGGACGGCACGCACGACCTGATCTGGTCGCGCAGCAAGCCCCAAGCGGCGTGACCGCCGCAGCGCCCCGCCCATTGCGGCGGGGCGTTTTTAGCTCACGGCCCTAGTTTGAGGAATGGCTTCATCAGGCACTGTCAAGTTCTGACTGAAGAACATTACCTCATTACCAACATATCGTCTTTGTGCGGTGTAGTTCAGACCATAGCTCAACGATTGGCTCATGCGATACATGGCACAAATTTCTTCCGCGTTGTCATAAGAAACAACCCAAGGCCATTTGAACTTCTTCTGTTGAATGACTTTGGCAATGGCCGCGTGGTCATCATGCTCGTAGTAATTTCGATACAACCCCTTTCCCTTAACGTAGTATGGGGGGTCGAGGTATATCAGAGATTGTTTTGGCAGAAAATCCGAGCAGCGATTCAGAAGGCGCAATGAATCTTCACGATACACCGATATGTCACTCTGTCGCCGGGCGATTTCACGAATGCGTGAAGCAACAACGTCCTTCTTAAATCTAGCATCCAGCTTGTAGTTCCCGTTCTGACTCTTTCCGCCAATGACGCCTGCCTTGAGAATTCCAGATCGATTCGTCCGATTCATGAATAAAGTCGCAAATCCTTTCTCGACTAGGCTGGCAACGCAATCTTCGCGCAAAATGGTTCGCCATCTAAACCATTCTTCAATGGTAATAGGGGTGGATTCGAGTAAATCAAGAAGCTCAGTTGAATGCTTTGTTACAGCAACCCAAAAAGCGTATACGGCAGGATCAGCATCGTTGATATGGATATGACTTGCGTGCCCATGAAAGAGTAGATCAAGTGCAACGCCTGCCCCGCCAGCGTATGGCTCCAAGTAATGCCCTCCCGTGACACCATTCGTTTCCATTATTTTTGCAATGAATGGAGCAAATGGCGCCTTCCCGCCAGGGTAGCGCAGAGGGCTATACAGTCTGTTTGAGAACATCGTTATACCTTTCTTGGCTTAACTTCCAAGGCGGCCAACTTGGTGACGTCCACAGCATACCCTATGCTCATCACACCGTGAACAGCCGTCTTGAAATTTTCCAAGAATTCGTTAATAAGCACTGGATTGTTATCTGCCCAATGCTTCCAAGGATTGTAGGGCTTGGCTCCAGAGGTGAGCAATTTCTGAAATTCGACACTCTTATAAAAACGCTTAAAAACCTCTCTCGGCTTCTTGGTTCCAGTGTATGCAGCCACCCGCTCCTTCACCTCAACAGAATCCCCGTTGATTGAAAACTCGTTCAAAACCTCGCGAGCTGCATTGGTGAAAACATCTCTTGTGAACTGCAAGTCATTTTTCCAAAACGGATGTGCGGCAGGGAGATTGTACAAGTGCTCGAATACAAGTTGGTCAGGCGGGAGATGCCCGGGCAAGAGAGTCACTGTCTTATAGCTCTTCCCTGTAACTTGAGAGCCTTGATCTGCATCCAGACAGACGATGCTTCTTTCCGAGAACTCAGGGATTTTCTTCTGGATCAACTGAAGATAGTTGGAGCATCCGAGTGACACTTCCGACATCGGGTTTGTGAACTTCTTTATTGGCTGCCTGTACAGCAAAGTTGCAAAAAAGTCTTCAGCCTCTTTATCTTCGAAATAGATATTGATGCGAGGCAGTGAAACTCCAGACGATGTATCGATGGTCTTTGTGTTGATGTCTGCACTAATCTGCGCCCATGACCAGTCTTGCATCACCTGGACATTGCCATAGGTGTTGCTCAAATAAATGGTCTTGTACTTTCTTCTGAACTGGCGACTTTGCTCATATGCATACTCAATCAGAACTGGCGAATGCGAAGTCATGACAACTTGAAGATCCAAGTTCTTGCACTCGCGATCAAGCATCTTCAGTAGATTTACTTGTGCAGTCGGAAATAGCCCAGCATCAGCCTCGTCGATTAAAAGCAAACCGCCTTTATAGTCAGCATAATCTTCCTTCAGCTTTCTGAAAGACATCAAGGCCAATATGATCTGGCCTGCATTGTCCTCACCCGCCGAAACAGAGTCTTGGTCGTAGTTCTCCCCGTGCGCCACCGCAGAACTGATTGTTCCATCAGTCCCTGTTGCAAGCGATGCGTTGCGATTGAGAAGTTCGTTCGTTAGCGCAATGAAATCTTTCTTGTGTTGCTCTAGATAATCAAAGTCGCCTAGCTTGTAGTCTCTGGCCGCGATAGGGTAAAGACGCTTCAAGCTAAGAAAAATCACCGGATGAGTAAAATTCCTGCTCGTGTTGCTGCTTCCGGCCGCTGTACTATTATTCCTAACCACAGGCCTGGGTGACTTCCCTCTTTTCATCAGCTCAAGTTTGGCGGTCGCAGCCTGATTTGTATATCCATCAAGCAAATCAATGTTCACGGACATGGAGCCGGGGACATCAAACTTTTCGGATATCCTGAAATGGTCACTGTATTGAGACTTGAACATCCCTCCTGCAATCTGCCGGAATGCAAGGGACTCATCCTTGACGTAATCTTTTTCAAAGCTAAAAATTTGCGCAGCTATGCCCAGTATCGAGGACTTTGATGTGCCATTTTTCCCGCAAACAACAGTGATGTAATCGCCGAACTCAACCGCCACATCGTTCAATGCGCGGAATTTCTCGATTGTTAGCTTTTTTAGTTGAGTCTTAGGCATGGTGTGCGGAGTTTGTTTTTAAGTCCCTTGAAGAAACCTATCTTTGGCCGGAATCATCCACAGCCAATTCTTTGAGTTCCTGTCGAACTAACATTAAAAGGTGATCGGCTTTCTGTTCGCTGTCGCCGGAGTACGCCAAGGTCAGCAACGTGAGCGGGTGGATCTTCATTCACTTCGCACAGTTCGGCCAGCTTGTGCAAGGTCGGGCTTTTCAGGTCGCGCTCCAGGGTACTCATGTAGGTGCGGCTAGACACGTCAGAGAACGCTTCCTGGCTCAAGCCGCGCGCCTTCCTGACCGTCTTCAATGCCTTCGCCAGCGAGTAAGTTGTTGCCACCTTGGGTTCCCCACAAATACCAAGATGACACCCCATTGCATCCTATAGAGCTACAATCTATAGTGCTCATTCAATGCCTGTGCTTTTACGGAAATCCGTATCGGCGGGTTCCTGTAGAGCCACGGAACCGCATCCGTGCTTGCGCACGAAGGCGCAAATCCGGTTTCGCGGTTCTGCGCTTCGACGTGGAACCGCGTTCGTGCACCATTGGATTTGTGGGATTGCCGACCATGCCGCAGCCGCTCACCACCGCCCCGGAACGCGCGCAACTGCTCGCCAACGGCGAGGCCCGCGCCGCTGGCCGGGCCATCGACCCGGTGCCCGTGGTGCGGCTGTTCACGCCGGACGCGCATGTGACCTGGCTGCTGGCCGCACTCGATCCCGCCGATGGCGACACCGCCTGGGGACTCATCGACCTGGGAATCGGGATGCCGGCGCAGGGAACCGTCAAGCTGTCCGAGCTGGCCGGCATCGTCGGGCCGCGCCAGCAGCCCGTGATGCGCGACCTCTATTTCCGCCCCACGCGCACGCTGTCGGAATACACCCGGCTGGCCGAGCGCGACGGAGCGATCCCGGACTGAATACGGCTTACTGTGACTTTTTCAGTCTGGTGTCATACCGGGTAAGTCTCAATCGGGATTCTTGCGGCGTAGCCCCACCAGTCTGACCCAAATAGACAGGATGCTTGGCGCGGGTCGCGGCAGGCTGGCTTGTGCAGTGTCCCCGGTCGGGGCGCTGCCGCCGCAGCATTGAGACGAATACCGCAACACATCGGAGCCAATCGGTCTTGACAGCCCCATCCGCCTTTGTAACCCATGACGTTCCGACGAGGGCGATGTAGCGCGTAGTTCTTCCGTGGCGGCGAGTCCTGTTCGCAGGAGGAGACGTCATGGTCAATCCTCATCACCTCGCGCATTGGTATCCGACTGCCGCATACCTGTATGTCTTTTGGCTGGATGCGCTCGCGCTCGCTTGGGAGTACCTGCGCAGGCATCCCGACTACCGGCTCGACTGGCTGCGCCGTCATGGCCGGCCTGAAGCAGCGCATCGCTGGGGCTTGCGCCTGCTGGAAGATCCGATGCTGGATGCGCGTGACGCGCATCCGGCCTGGCTGCCTGGTCATGCCGCCGTGGTGCAGCTCTACCCCGACGCTGATCCGCCGCAGGATGCCACCGCCTTCGCGTTCTGGCGCATCCCCGGCCACAAGCAACTGTTCCACGACGGCAAGAAGCTGGCGCTGATCGCGCGCAGCCCAGGCCATTGCCTGCGCTTTGCGCTGGCGCCCGGCCTGGAAGACGGCATGGCCGTGGCCTATGCCCAACGGAGCGGCACTGCCGCGCCTGTGCGCGGTCATGCACGCGGCGCGACCTTCGCTGCCACCACGCCCAGGCCAACACCTTCCGCGCTGCTGGAACTGCACACCTTGCAGGCGCTCGACGCGACCCTCGCGGGCGCGTCCTTGCGCGATGTGGGCGAAGGACTGTTCGGTGCCGACGCTGTGGCCGATTGGTACAGCGACGGCGGCCTGCGCTCGAAGGTGCGCCGCCTGGTGCGGCGCGGCGATGCGCTGATGCGCGGCGGCTATCGCCACCTAGCACAGCTTCCGCCGCTTGAGAAGGGTCGTTTTGATGTGGACGCAAAACGACCCTGAGTAGAAGGGCCGCGTTTTCTGAGACTGCCTCCATCCGGTCGCGCTGTGTGGCCGGGCGCTTTCAACCGATGGAGGTTCACACCATGCGTCCCGCTCCCTTGCGGCCTGCCGCCACTGTCTCGACCGCTGCCGCGCAGCCCCAACGCTATCTCACCAACGACGAAGCGGCCGAATACCTGCGCCTGTCGCCGCGCACGCTGGAAAAGCAGCGCGTGATCGGTGGTGGTCCGCGCTTTCGCAAGTTCGGCCGGCGCGTCATGTACGCCGTGGCCGACCTCGATGCCTGGGCCGCCGACCGCAGCTTCGAGACGACTTCCGATCCCGAGTACGCCGAGCACCACTCGGCCGACAGCCGTGCGCGCTGATCGGCGGCGCGCGGCAGGCCATCGCCATGTCCAGCCCTGCGCTGCCGTCCCGGCAGCGGCCGTTGCAAGAGCGCGAACAGCTCGACCTGTTCCGCGCCTTGCCGGGCGACATGGCGCCGCGCGACAGTCAGGACTTGATGGCCTATCCCTTCTTCTCGCTCGCCAAGTCCAAGCGGGTCAAACCCATCGACTTCCGCGCGGGCAACGTGACGATCCGCGTGGAAGGCACCGCCGAGCACGGCATCGCCACGATTTGGGATGCGGACATCCTCATTTGGGCGGCCTCGCAGATCGTGGAAGCGAAGGACGCGGGCCTGCGCCCGTCGCGGCTGATGCGCGCGACGCCCTACGAGATCCTGCGCTTCATCGGGCGCGGCAAGTCGCTGCGCGACTACCAGCGCCTCAAGGCCGCACTCGACCGGCTGCAATCGACCACGGTGGCCACGTCCATCCGCGAGACAACCGGGCGGCGTCTGCATCGGTTTTCGTGGATCAACGAATGGAAGGAACTGGCCGATGCCAGCGGCACGCCGCTGGGCATCGAACTGATCCTGCCGGACTGGTTCTATGCCGGCGTGCTCGACGCCGCCCTGGTGCTGACCATCGACCCGGCGTACTTCCGGCTGACCGGCGGCATCGAGCGGTGGCTGTACCGGCTCGTCCGCAAGCACGGCGGCAAGCAGGCATACGGCTGGCAGTTCGACTTCCGCTACCTGCACCAGAAATCCGGCAGCACCGCCAAGCCCTACGACTTCGCCTGCGACCTGCGCGCCCTGGTCGCGCGGCAGTCGCTGCCCGGCTACGTCCTGGGCATCGAGCGGATGCCGGACAACGGCATGGAGCTGCTGACGTTCCGGCCAGTGCCGCATACGGCACGGGGATAACTCCGGGAGAGCCTGTGAATGGTGTCGTGCTATCAGGCGTGCGGGGTATCGTGCTATCAGGCGTGGGACTATCGTGCTATCAGGCGTGCCGATCGGCCGCAAACCCGCGCCAGCATTGGGTTTGCGCGCCCTCTAACTTCCCTAACTTAATTTCTCTAACTTTTAGTAGGGCAACGCCGCTGCGGTGGACAACCACCACGCGGCCAGAAACGGCAGGTAATACCAGCCACCAGCCGACAGGTTTTGCAGACCGATCAAAGCAAGGCTTTCCAGCATGGAGGGCCACGCCATGATCGTCGCTCTGCTCAACCAGAAGGGCGGCGTCGGCAAGACCACGCTCGCCACACACATCGCCGGCGAACTGGCAATGCGTGGCCAGCACGTCATCCTGCTGGATGCCGACCCGCAGGGTTCATCGCTCGACTGGGCGCAGCGCAGAAGTCAGCAAGGCTTGCCACGGCTGTTCAGCGCCGTGGGCCTGGCACGCGAAACGCTGCATCAGGAAGCGCCAGAACTCGCCAGTCGGGCCGATCACGTCGTCATCGACGGGCCGCCGCGCATCGCCGCCTTGGCGCGTTCCGCGCTGCTGGCGGCCGAGCGCGTGCTGATCCCGGTGCAGCCCAGCCCCTATGACCTGTGGGCCAGCGCCGAGATGGTGGCGCTGATCCGAGAGGCGCAAGTCTTTCGGCCTGCGCTGCGCGCGGCCTTTGTCATCAATCGGCGCGTCAGCACCACCGTGATCGGGCGCGAGGCACGCCAGGCGCTCGCCGACCAGCCGCTACCTGCGCTGCGCGCGGAAGTGCATCAGCGCATTGTGTTCGCCGACAGCGTGGCCGCTGGCCGACTCGCCCGCGAAACGGCACCTGACAGCGCCGCCGCACGCGAAATCACCGCCCTGGTGGATGAACTGATGCGGTGGCCGACATGACAGCGCAACCGTCACCACGCGCCAAGCGCGTCGGCATTGGCGCGCGTCCGCCCACGAATCCACACGCCGAGGCGTGGATTCGCCAGGGCGATGCCGATGCGCTGAACAAGGGCGACCTCTACACAGCCCGCCTGACCCTCGACATCACGCCCGCGCTGCGGGCGCGTATCAAGGTGTCGGCCTTCACGCAGGGCGTGACCGTGGCCGACTTGCTGCGCGGCCTGCTGGAGCGGGAGTTTCCCCCGGAGAAGATGCCATGAACGCATCCGCTTTACCTGCGGCGCACGCGGCCACGGCTGCGCCGCTGCGCGCGCCTTCGGTACTCGCTGGCCTCGTCGGCAGCGTGCCGCTGACGCGCGTTTCGCTGGCCTACATCGAACCGCAGTTCAAGCTCTACCTGCGCTTCGGCGAACCGGCACGCATGCTGCGGCTCGACCGCTGGCGGCGCTGCGCGGTGTTCCTGCCGGGCGCGATGTTCTGCCGCATTCGCTGGCAGGCCAACGACTACGGAACGATCCGCTGGCAGCTCATGGTGATGCAGGCTGGCACGCCGCTGGACGACGTGCAGCGCATCCCCGGCGTGCGGCCCGGCGCACGCCTGCTGCTGCACGCCGAAGGCGAGAACGCGGTGCGTGCCGTGCTCGAACGCATCGACGGCATCGGCGCGCAGGGCATCGCCGCCATCGACGTTTCGCCCGCGTACTGGCGCACGCTGGGCAACCGTCTGGCGGCCCGTCTGCCGCTGCCCGAATACACCGCCGAGCGGCACGCCGCTTGGCTGACCGGGAGGGCGCTGCCATGACGGTCCATTCCACTGTCGCACGCACGCCCGAAGCCGCGCCGCATCCTCGCTCGCGCCTGCGCGCTCGCATCGTGCTGGCTGGCCTGTCCGCCTGCGGCCTCGCTGCGCTGGCCTGGGCGGCGTTCGTGCAGCCGCTGCCGCGCCTGATCTACAACCCGTCCGACAGCGTGCCGGTCGGCTGGTATCGCGTGAAGCCGCTCGACCATCGGGCCACCTCGCTGCCACGTTCCTTGTCCGTGGGCAGCATCGTCTTGACCCTATTGCCTGCCGACGCTGCCGCGCTCGCTGCGCAGCGCGGCTACCTGCCGGCACACGTTCCGCTGCTCAAACGTGTGGGCGCGGTCGCGCCGCAACACGTCTGCATCGTCGCCGGTCAGGTACGCATCGACGGCGTGCCTACGGCCGCCGCGCTGCCTGCTGATCGGCTGGGCCGGCCGCTGCCATCCTGGCCGCATTGCCGCCCGCTGGCCGAGGGCGAGCTGTTCCTATTGAGCGTGACCAATCCGGCATCGTTCGACAGCCGCTATTTCGGGCCGGTCAGCGCATCCGTCCTGATCGGCGTCGCGCATCCGGTCTGGCTGGAGACACGCTCATGATGGCCGCCGATTCGCTGCACGTCACCGTGCATCTCATCGTGCCATCTGGCATGTCGTTCTGGATGCTGTTGCCATGTCGTCGCGCGTGCAGCGCGAACGCATCCGCGCCGCGCTTCGCGCAACATCCGGCGCAGCCGTCCAATGTGCAGGCGTCTTGCCTCGAACGCGCCCGGCCTGCGGCCATTGGCGCGCTCGCCGGCGCGCTAGCTGCAAGCAGCACAGCGCCGCCGGACCGCCGACACCCGGAGCGACAGCGAAGGGCAAAGGCGGAAGGCAAGACAAAAGGGGGCAACACCTGGCCGCCCGCAAAGCCAGTCTGCACGTGGGGGTGGCGCGGCACGGGGCGGCTTCGCCGCCGTGCCGCGTGGGGCGCGTGGCCCGCACCAATGCAGGCATGTCCGCGTGCTTCGCACGACCGGACACGCCGGGGCTTGCAGGGAGCGCGGCCATGACCGACCGCCGCGACGATGATTTCCGCATCCGCCCCAGCGCCCCGAAGAATCGGGGCCAAGGCTTCGTCTCCAAGGTGCTCAAGCAGACCGGCAAGGCCAGCAGCGGCAAGTCTTCGGTGCGCCGTCCCGGAGGAGCCGGCAAGGGTGCCGGAACCGGCCAGCGGCCCGGCTCGCGCCTGGGGCGCGGCCACACGGCCGCGCGCTTCGCGGGCGCAAAGCTGACGCCCATGTCGCGGCGCGTGACCATCAAGACGCTGCTGGTCAATCAACGCCAGGCCAGCCCGCAGTCGCTCGCCAAGCACCTGCGCTACATCGAGCGCGACGGCGTGGGCCGCGATGGCGAGCCGGGCCGGGCCTACGGGTCGCAGACCGACGAAGCCGACCTCGATGCGTTCAAAGAACGCTGCCAGGACGACCGGCACCATTTCCGCTTCATCCTCTCGCCCGAGGATGGCGCCGAGCTGGAAGACCTGCGCACCTACACCCGGCACCTGATGGGCCGCATGGAAGCCGACCTTGGCACGAGCCTCGATTGGGTGGCCGTCAACCACTGGAATACCGACAACCCACACACGCACATCGTCGTGCGCGGGCGCGACGACACAAGCAAAGACCTCATCATCGCGGGCGACTACATCGCCGATGGCTTCCGCCATCGGGCCGCCGAGCTAGCGACCGAATGGCTGGGGCCGCGCACCGAGCTGGAGATCCAGCAAACCTTGCAGCGCGAGGTAGAACAGGAACGGTGGACGAGTCTCGACCGTACCCTGGAACGCGAGGCTGACGACGATGGCCGCGTGCAGATCGAACGCTTCAACGAACCCCGGCTGCAACGCCAGCGCCTGCTGCTGATCGGTCGCCTGCAGCGCTTGCAGCGCCTGGGCCTGGCCGACGAGATGCAGCCCGGAACCTGGGCCGTCCATGCCGATGCTGAAAAGACCTTACGCGCCCTGGGCGAACGCGGCGACATCATCCGCACCATGCGGCGGGCCATGCGCGGCGAGCCGCGCGAGCTGGCGGTGTTCGAGCCAGGCGACGACGGCCGAACCATCCTCGGCCGCGTGGCCGCGAAGGGGCTGGCCGACGAGCTGCGCGACCGCGGCTATCTGGTGATCGACGGCGTGGACGGCAAGGCCCACTACGTCGCACTCAATGCCCGCGACGAGCTGGCGAACTATCCCACCGGCGCCGTGGTGGAGGTGAAGGGATCGGCCGACGTGCGCGCGGCCGACAAGAACATCGCCGCGCTGGCGGGCGATGGCCTGTACCGCACCGATCATCACTTCGCCATCGCGCAAGGTCAGGCCACGCCCGACCGCGACCCGCACGAAGTCGTGGCGGTCCACGTCCGGCGCCTGGAAGCCCTGCGCCGAGCGGGCATCGTGGAGCGCGTGGCCGAGGGGCTATGGAAGGTGCCGGACGACCTGCCCGAGCGTGGCCGCCAGTACGACGCGCAGCGCCTGGGCGGCGTGGCCGTGGAGCTGAAATCGCACATACCCATCGAGCGGCAGGCCCGCGTGATCGGCGCCACCTGGCTCGACCAGCAACTGATCGGCGGCGGCAAGGGCCTAGGCGACCTGGGCTTTGGCGGCGAGGCCAAGCAGGCGATGCAGCAACGCGCCGACTTCCTGGCCGAACAGGGGCTGGCCGAGCGGCGGGGGCAGCGGGTGATCCTGGCACGCAACCTGCTGGGCACGTTGCGCAACCGGGAACTGGCGCAGGTTGCCCAGGACATTGCCGCCGAAACCGGCCTGGCGCACCGCCCCACGGCAGACGGGCAGCGTGTGGCCGGCATCTACCGGCGCTCGGTCATGCTCGCCAGCGGACGCTACGCCGTACTCGATGACGGCATGGGATTTAGCTTGGTGCCGTGGCGGTCGGTGATTGAACAGCGGCTGGGGCGGCAGATCGCCGCGACGGTGCGCAGCGGTGGGGTTTCATGGGAAATTGGGCGGCGGCCTGGGCTGTCCCGAGGCTAGTCAGGCCGACCCCAACGATCCCATAAAATGGATTCAACGCAGTCCACTGCAATCCCAACTGGGGGGCCATCAACCCCGGGAGTAGAAACGCAGGCGAGCATTGCGTTCGGCAGGCGATTCGTTCTGCAATTCGTTGATCACCTGTGCTCGCGTCTTGCCAGAGCCTGCGTCGGGTGTGGGTGTGCCGATCGGGTAATTACTTTCACCGTAGGAAAGGCGGCCTTGCTGCATGGCAGCCTTGGTTTCCGCAATCACCTGTGCTCGCGTCTTGCCAGAGCCTGCATCGGGTGTGGGCGTGCCGATCGGGTAATTACTTTCACCGTAGGAAAGGCGGCCTTGTTGCATGGCAGCCTTGGTTTCTGCAATCACCTGTGCTCGTGTCTTCTCGCTCTTGAAGTGCTCCGGGTGAACGATGACTCCGGTTTCGTTGTTGGCAGGGTGCTCGTATGCGGCCGAAGCCATCCCCGGAAGGCCCAGGGCGGCCACTGCGGCCGCGGCGGCGATCATGGAGGAGAGGGAGAGGCGTTGTTGGGTCATGGTCAAAGCTCCTGACGAGGTTGGATGAAACTTGCATCTCTAATGCCTTGGGCGGGCGTTGAGGAGATGTGTTCATGGTAGAAACCCCTACCCAACAGAACCCAGACAACCCGATGACATTGTTGTCAGCTTCGGGGCTTGGCAACGCGATGCGGAAACACCAGAGCGAAGCAGGTTCGCCCCCTGGCCCGAGGTCGCCGTGACCTGGCCGGCATGGGCCTCGGCGATGGCCCGCGTGATGGGCACACCCAGCCCGGAGCCGTCGGAATCCGGATGGGCCCTGGAAGCATCGGCGCGGTAGAAGCGGTTGAACAGCCGGGGCAGGGTCTTGGCATCGATGTCGGCGCCGGTGCTTTCCACGGCTATTGGCCTATAGGCGCATTCCGTTGGATGAAGTTCTGCGCTTCCCATTGGCATTGGGTGACCCGGCAAACTGCGAAGGGTACGCGCGCCAAGTGGATCACTTCCAGCGCCAACAGACCGCGCTGGAACCGTTGATCGCGCACCGGGTGGCGACATTCGATGTCATGATGACACTGGTTTCCGTAGGGCTGGCCCTGGGACTGGTAGGCGCTGCGCGCATTGCATCCAGCCGCAGCAGTGAGGCCGGTATGCCGGGCATGGCTTGACAAAATCAACGTCGAGTTTTGACGGTGCCATTTCAAACCCTGAAGTCAACGCAATGTCAAGCAGATGTGCTGCAACCGACTCTAGCCCTTGGCCGAACCGCGATGACTGGCCCAGATGGCGACAGTCTATGCGCCGCTGTACCCCTCAGTGCGCGCCATGCACATGACGTCGCCTAGCTAGCTCCGGCCCCGCCGCAGCCGCGGTGTCGAGGCCACTGAGGATGCCGCATTCGGTGACCGCATGCGGTGCGATGCAGCGCGCGCGCAACGCCTTGAGGTCTGCCTCAAGCGCGCGAAGTTCCCGGATGCGCTGCGCGACGTGGCCGATGTGTTCGTCGAGCAACGTGTTGATGTCGCCACAATCCTGCGCGGGTGATTCCCGCAGCGCGAGCAGCGCGCGGATTTCGTCGAGGGTCATGTCGAGGTTGCGGCACTGCCGGACAAATGCCAGCCGCTCGACATGGACCGGCAAGTACATACGGTAGTTGTTTTCGGCACGCGCCGGAGGCGGCAGCAGACCTTCGCGCTCGTAGAAGCGGATGGTTTCAACGGGCGTTCCCGTGGCTTCGGCCAAGATTCCAATCTTCATCAGCAGCCCCTTTCCGCCTGTCTTCAAGGCAGTATGGGCTTGACTCTACACCGACTACAGGGTTTGCAATATGGGAAAGGTTAAAGGATCGTCCATGAAAAACACTCACACTGACCAAGATTATGCGGACGCTCGCAGCAACGATTGCTGCGGCGCCTGCTCCATCGACACGGCACCTATTTCCCGTGTTCCGACCGCCACGCGCGGCCGCAGTTTTCGTATCGCCACGATGGATTGCGCGGCGGAAGAGTCGGAAATCCGCCGAGCTCTCGACGGAGTTCCAGGTATCCGTGGGCTGCGCTTTCAACTCGGCCAGCGGATGCTGACCGTCGATGCTGACGAACCGTCCATTGCGCCAGCGCTGGAGGCCATTCGCAAGGTGGGGTTTGACCCCCAGCCGGTCGTTGCGGCAGGCGCAGGACAGGTGCATTCGGAGGAAGGCGGCCACGATCACGAAGGCGTCCGAGGCCAATTGCCCAAGCTGGCTGCCGCGCTGATCATGGCCATCGCTGCCGAGTTGATCGGGTATTTCGCACCGGAGACCGCAATCTGGCGCGCCGCTGGCCTCGCCGTGGCGGCGGTAGCGATCTGGCTAGCCGGCTTTGATGTCTACAAGAAGGGACTGACGGCCCTGCGGCATGGTCGCCTGAACATCAATGCGCTGATGACTGTCGCGGTGACAGGCGCGTTTGCGATCGGCCAGTGGCCCGAGGCTGCGATGGTGATGGCGCTGTATGCCATCGCTGAGGCGATCGAGGCGCGGGCAGTCGATCGCGCGCGCAATGCGATCAAGGGCCTGTTGGAGATGGCGCCTGAGCAGGCATCGGTGAGGCAAGTCGATGGCAGTTGGACTACCCTGCCGGTGGCCGAGATCGCCGTCAGTGCAGTGCTGCGCGTGAAACCCGGTGAGCGCGTGCCAATGGATGGTGTGGTGCGCTCCGGTCAGACGAGCATTAACCAGGCCCCTGTCACCGGCGAGAGTATTCCTGTCGACAAGACGGCTGGCGATACCGTCTTTGCAGGCACGATCAACGAGTCGGGCACTTTCGAGTTCGAAGTCACGGCCCTCGCATCGGAATCAACGCTTGCGCGCATCATCCACGCTGTCGAAGTAGCGCAATCGACGCGCGCGCCTACGCAGGGCTTCGTCGACCGGTTCGCGGCTGTCTATACGCCAGCCATCTTCGTGCTCGCGCTGGCGGTCGCGTTGCTCGGACCATGGCTGCTGGACTGGACCTGGATGCAGGCCATCTACAAGGCGCTCGTGCTGCTGGTCATTGCCTGTCCGTGTGCGTTGGTGATCTCGACACCGGTGACTATTGTCAGTGGGCTCGCGGCAGCCGCCCGCCGCGGCATTCTCATCAAAGGAGGTATTTACCTTGAAGAGGCGCGCAAGCTCAAGGCGATTGCGCTGGACAAGACCGGCACGATCACCGAGGGCAAGCCGAGGCTGGTGGACTGGGCCGTCGTCGATTCGCAGACGGAGTCGGCGGACGCGGAACACGTCGCCGTGGTGTTGGCCAGCCATTCCGACCATCCAGTCTCGCGCGCGATCGCGGCCGGACTGAAGCCGAATGGCGTCGAAGCGAAGAATTTCACGGCGCTGGCGGGGCGCGGTGCACAAGCAGAGGTCAGCGGCGTGAGCTATGTGCTCGGCAACCACCGTTTGATCGAAGAGCGCGGACAGTGCTCACCGGCGCTGGAGGAACGGCTGAAGCAGCACGAAGAGGCAGGCCGAACCGTCACGCTGTTGGCCAGTCCGGAGCGGGTCATCGCGTTGTTTGCCGTCGCTGACACCATCAAGCCTTCGTCTCGTGAGGCGGTCGCATCGCTGCAAGCGCTGGGCATCACTCCCGTCATGCTGACAGGCGACAACCAAGCCACGGCCACGGCTGTAGCACACGAAGCCGGCATCGAGCAGGCACGCGGCAATCTACTGCCCGAGGACAAGCTGGAAGCCATCAGGGCCTTGCAGCGAGACCTGGGGCCGACCGCGATGACCGGCGACGGCATCAACGACGCGCCCGCGCTGGCCCAGGCCGACATCGGCGTGGCGATGGGTGCGGCCGGAACCGACACAGCAATGGAAGCAGCCGACGTGGTCGTGATGAACGACGACCTGCGACGCATTGCCGAGACAGTGAAGCTCTCGCGATCGACGCACGCGGTGTTGTGGCAGAACATCACGCTGGCGCTTGGTATCAAGGCCGTCTTCCTCGTGCTTGCCCTTTTTGGCGGAGCAACGATGTGGATGGCCGTCTTCGCCGATATGGGAGCCAGCCTGCTGGTTGTGCTCAACGGGTTGCGGCTTCTGGGTGCGGTGCAGAAGGCTTGAAAGGGTCAGGCACCGTGAGTCCGATGGACGTGACGCCACCGTTTGATTCCGCCACGGTCCGCCCTCCGTGCATGCGAGCGATGGCGGCCACGATGGCCAAGCCCAGTCCGTGATTGCGGGCGGCGTTCGACCGCGCTGCATCCGCCCGGTAGAAGCGGTGGAACAGGTAGGGTAGATGTTCAGTCGGAATGGTGTGACCTTGGTTCACCACCCGTAGGGCCACCTCGTCGTCCAGCCGGTCGATCTGCACCAAGATGGTGCTGCGCTGATGCGCGTGCCGGGTTGCGTTGCCGATCAGGTTGGATAGCGCGCGCTGCAGCAGGCGCACGTCGGCCGTGCATGTGGCATCGCCGTCGATACGGACTTGAAGACCGGCTTCCTCGATGGCCGCCTCGTGCAAGTCCACCACCGCGCCCGCAACATCGGCCAGGCTGTCGACGTGTTCGCGGCGGGCCTCGGCTCCGCGGTCGGCCTGCGACAGGAAGAGCATGTCCTGCACGATCATCGACATGCGCTGGAGGTCTTCGAGATGCGAACCCAGTACATCCCGAAGCGCGTCGGCGTCGCGTGCCTTGCGCAAAGCGATCTCGGTGCCTCCCATCAAGGTTGCTAACGGCGTGAACAGTTCATGGGCAACATCGGCATTGAATGCTTCCAATTGTTCATAGGCCTTGTGCAGACGCTTCAGCAACTCATTGACATGGGCCACCAGCGGAACCAGTTCGTCGGGTTGAGCGGAGCCATCCAGAGGCTGGTGCAGGGTATCGGCCTCCAGTGCTTGGATTTGTGCCGAAAGATCGTGTACTGGACGCAGCCCGATTTGCACCAGCGTGAATCCACCGACGGCAATCACCACTGTCCCAGCAAGCGCCGCCGTGACCAGCGTGCGGGCTAAGCGCTCAAGCACGCGATCGTCCTCGCTGGCGTCCAGGATCAGCACCGCCTGGATGGAGGTGGTGCCGTTCGTGGCCTCGAACCGCATGTCGATCGTGCGGTGATCCATTGGAACGGCTGAACTGGCATAAAGAACACTGCCGTCGGCACCGCTCAGGATCACCATCACGTCCTGCTGGCCGACCATGGCGTCATTGAGCTTGTGCGTAAGCGTGTCGTTGTCCAACTCTCCCGCCTCGGCAATGAGATGGCTCACTTGGAGCTGCTTCTGCCGCAGCGTGTCCATCTGCCGCTCCTTGAAACTCAGTGCGGTGACGGTGTAGACGCCCAAGCAGATCAAGGCGAGTCCGGCCAGCGTAAGAAAGGCGAGCCAGCGGGCAAGCCGCCGTCCTAGTGATCCGGCAGGCCGCAGTCTCACGGCTGACGATCTTCGAGCATGTAGCCCATGCCACGGACTGTGTGCAGCAGCGGACGCTCGAAGGGCAGGTCGAGCTTGTTCCGCAGCCGACGCACAGCAACATCGATCACGTTCGTGCCGTAGTCGAAGTTCACGTCCCACACCTGCTCGGCGATCTCTGTGCGCGACAGTACCTCACCCTTGCGGCGCAAGAGTAGCGTCAGCAGTTGGAACTCCTTTGCCGACAGGTCGATGCGCTGGCCGGCCCGAGTAGCGCGCCGCCGCGCCAGGTCCACCTGCAAGTCCCCCAGGCACAGCACCAGCGCATCGGGTGCGGGCGCAGTGCCAGCAACGCGGCGCAGCAGCACTTCGATGCGGGCCACCAGCTCGGAAAAGGCGAACGGCTTGACGAGGTAGTCATCCGCTCCCGCCTTCAGTCCGCGCACGCGGTCCTCGATGCGATGGCGGGCCGTCAACATGATCACCGGCGTCTGCTTGCTCTGCCGCAGCGCGGCCAGCAAGCCGAAGCCATCGATGCCCGGCAACATGGTGTCGAGCACGATCAGGTCGTAACTGCCGTGCGAGGCCATGTGGAGGCCATCGATTCCGTTGGCAGCCACATCGATCGCGTAGCCTTCTTCAGAGAGCCCCTTGCGAAGATAGTCCGCGAGCTTGGCTTCGTCTTCCACGATTAGCAGCTTCATGCGTGCCGTTCCTTCCACGGTCGCTCGCAACCCGTCCAAATTGTCATCTGTACGTTCTACTCCCGTTCGGTGTCGGTTCTTACATTGTGCTCATGCCTTCGGGCATATCGATTTTTTGCAAATCACGCTGGAAAGGACCATGCAATGAAACTGACCCATCTTATCGCCCTGAAGGCCATCGTCCTGGCTACGGCGCTGCCCATGACGGCCCAGGCCGATTCGCTCTGGCATCCGGCGCCTACGGAGCAAGGCTTTACGTATCACTCCGATCACTTCAAGAGCACCAAGACACGCGCCCAGCTGATGGCCGAGGTCGATGCAGCCCGCAAGGACGGTACGCTCGCGTTGATGCAGCGTGGACGGTCGGTGCCGATCAAGAGTTCCGCAGCACCGAAGACGCGCCAGCAGGTTGTCGATGAGATGCGTAGCGAAGCACCGGAAGCACAGCGTGCGCGACTGGAACTGTATTCCGGCGGTTGACACTGCTGACACCCGCGCACTCTGCCAGAGTTTGTTTCCATGCCGCCTCGCCTCATCAAAGCGAGCAGCACCTCGCTGGGCATTGAGGTGGCCGGAGAGACACCCCCTCATCGTTGCTCCTGGACTGACATTGCTACTGCTACACTTTCTCCATGCGCCGCTGGCTCGCCATACTTCTGCTCGTACTACTGCCTACCCAGGCAACCTGGGCGGCGGTGGCTGGCTATTGCGTGCACAAGCTAGGCTCCGCGGTGAGCCATCTCGGACACCATGACCATGCTGCGCACGGCCATGCTTCCACGCTCCTCGATGAATCGGATACGACGGTTTCCAGCAGCGATGCCACGCTCGGCGTGAGTCATGACTGCGGGCACTGCCACGGGCAATACGCTGGCATGCTGCTCCGTGTCGAGTCACTGCGATTCGAACAAATACCCAGTCCATCCATCGCGGTCAACGATGAGCCATGTACTGCGTACCACTCCCTTAGACCCGAGCGCCCCAAGTGGTCTCACCTTGCCTGATCGGCGAGGCGGGGTCTTCCTTTTCTGATTCCCGTTCGCGTCCGAACGCCTGCTGACGTGGGCGTTCAGATGTGGCGCGGCCGTATGGTCGCTATTCGCCGGTCTCCCGTGTATCCCCCTCAACACTGGAGCATCGGATGTATCCGAAGACAAAAACATCAATCCGTCTGCGGCAAGCCGTACTTGCCGCTTTCTTGGCCGGCGTGAACGCCGGCGTATATGCCCAACCGGAAGCGCTCCCAGCCAACCTGAAGGACGTCTTCGACGCAGCCTGGGCGCGGCAGCCCGAATCGCAGGCGCTGCTGATGCGCCGTGATGCCGTCCAAGCGCAGCGGCGTGCGGCGGCGGCATGGACGCCCGAGCCACCCGCGCTCGAAATCAGTAACAAGACGGACCGGCTTACGCGCAACGACGGTGCCCGTGAGCTAGAGGCCGGCATCGCCATCCCTCTGTGGCTGCCAGGTGAGCGAAGCAACAGCGGTGCACTGGCAGATGCGCAGACTGCGGCCGTGGAGAGCCGTGTGGAAGCGGCGCGACTGCGACTCGCCGCCACGGTACGTGAGGCCTGGTGGAATTGGGAACGCACGCGCATCGACGCCGACATCGCACGTGGGCAACTGGACAATGCTCGCCGCATCGCCACCGACGTTGCGCGGCGCGCCAAGGCCGGCGACCTGGCGCAGGCCGACCAACACCAGGCCGACGGTGCTGTGGCCGCAGCCGAAGCGGCCGTGGCGCAGGCCGAGGCAGGAGCGACGACGGCGCAGCAGCAATTGAAGGCGCTGACCGGCAGTGTTGCCCTCGCTGCGCCTACGGGTACATCGCCTGCCGAGGTTGAACCCACCTCGTCAGACATGCCAATACACCCTGCACTCAACGAGTTGCAAGACCGTGCCGCCGTGGCCGAGCGCACCGCGGCCCTGGCCGCCAAGCAGTCGCGGGCGAACCCGGAGTTGACACTGTCCACCACGCGGGAACGTGGGGCATTCGGCGAGCGCTACGACCAAGCCATCACGGTGGGCATTCGAATTCCGTTCGGCGCAGGCCCTCGCCACGACAGCCGCGTGGCGGCTGCTCGGGCCGATGCTGTGGAAGCACAGGCCCAATTCGCGCTGGATCGTGCGCGGTTGCAGTCGGAGAGGGAGGCCGCAGAGGTCCGGGTCAATGCGGCACGCACGCAGCTTGCAGCCGCGGAACGCCGCGCCACCTTGGCTCGTGAGACGCGCGGATTCTTCGACAAATCCTTCCGCCTGGGCGAGACCGATCTTCCGACACGGCTGCGCATCGAAGCCGAAGCCACCGAGGCCGAACGGCAGGCGGCGCGCAGCCGCATAGAGCTGGCCTCGGCGATTTCCACATGGCGCCAGGCACTGGGCCTGCTGCCGCAGTGAACGGCAGGATATGAGTGAAATTGGCACCCAGAGCTTATCCATCAATCGTAAACAGCTATTAATAACGCAGCACATCCATCTGGAATCCCATCTGGAACCTTCACCATGAAACTTTCTCCCCTACTGGCGGTGCTCAGCATCGCCACGGCCCTTCTCCTGTCTCCGCTGGCGCGCGCTAGCGAAGGCCATGACCACGGCGACGCGACCCCGGCCACTACTGGCCCCGCGCTCCCACGGTTCATCGCCGTCTCCGACATCTTCGAACTTGTCGGCGTGCTCAACGGCAAGCACATCACCCTCTATCTTGACCGTACCGCTGACAACACCCCGGTGACAGACGCCCAGATCGAACTCGAAGTTGCCGGTGAAAAGTTCAAGGCCGAGAAGCACGAAGATGTTTACGAGGTCGTTCTGACGGCTGAGCCTGGGCCTGGGGTACTGCCGATCACCGCAACGGTCGCCGCAGGCAATGAGGTGGACTTGCTCGCCGGCGAACTCGATCACCACGAAGAAGCGCATACCGATGCTGCCGGGCCTTCCAAGCCTTGGACACCTTATGCGGCCTGGGCCATTGGCATAGTGGCCGCGCTTGCGGCCCTGTTCACCATTGGCCGCCGCATGGTGTCCTCCCGTCAACGCCATGCTGGAGATGCCGCATGACCTCGAAACGCATTTTTCTTGCCATAGCCATCGCTCTGTCGCTGGGTGCAGCCACTCCAGCTTTCGCCGGCGAAGGCCATGATCATGGCGACGCAGCCGCCGCGCCGAACGCCAATGGCCCACAACGCTTACCTGATGGCAGCGTGTTTCTGCCCAAGCCCGCGCAGCGGCAACTCGGCGTGCGCACCTTGCTCACCGAAGAGGCCGAGTTGCCGCGCTCGTTCGAGCTGAATGGCAAGGTGGTGATGGACCCCAACGCAGGGGGCAAGGTACAGCCACTGAATGCCGGCCGCATCGAACCGGGGCCACGAGGTCTGCCAAATCCCGGACAGGCGGTGCGCAAAGGGGAAGTGCTGGCCTATGTCGTGCCCTCGGCCGCGCCGATCGAGCGATCGAACCAGGCCGCGCAACTGGCCGAGCTGCGCGCAGCCAAGAGCCTGGCGGACAAGCGCGTCGCGCGCTTGCAGGAGCTGGCCGACACCGTGCCGCGCAAGGACATCGAGGCGGCCGAGAGCGAGGCACGCAGCCTGACCGAGCGCATCGCTGCTGTGGGTGGGGGACTTGCGACCCGCGAGGTGCTGATTGCGCCCGTCTCGGGCGTGATTGCCTCCGCCAACGCGGTGGCGGGCCAAGTAGTCGATTCCCGCGAACTCATCTTCGAAGTCATCGATCCGGCGCGGCTGCGCATCGAGGCGCTCGCCTTCGATGCGGCGATCAGCTCGGATGTCGGTAGCGCCACGCTCGCCGTCGGCAAGGAGCGCGTGCCGTTGACTTTCGTCGGTGCGGCGCACAGTCTGCGCGAACAGGCATTGCCGTTGGCCTTCCGCGCTGAAGCTGCCGCGCTGTCGGCGCTGGCGGTAGGCCAACCGGTGCGCGTCTTCGTGCAGAGCAAGAGCAAGGTAAAAGGCATCGCCGTGCCGTTGGCCTCGCTGATGAAGAACCCGGCGAATCAGAGCATTGTCTGGGTGAAGACCGCGCCTGAGCGATTCGAGCCCCGCACCGTCACGGCCGAGCCGCTGGACGGTGTGAACGTGGCGATCACGTCGGGCCTGAAGGCCGGCGACCGCGTGGCCACGCAGGGGGCCACACTGATCAACCAGGTGCGCTGAGGAGTCCGCATGTTCAAGTGGCTTCTCGACAACAGCCTGGCCAACCGGATGCTGGTGATCATCGCCAGCGTCGTGCTGATGGCCTATGGCGCCTTCACGCTGTCCCAAACGCCGGTGGACGTGTTCCCGGACCTCAACAAGCCCACGGTCACGATCATGACCGAGGCCGGCGGCATGGCCGCCGAGGAGGTGGAGCAGCTCATCACCTTCCCGCTGGAGACGACGATGAACGGGCTGCCCGGCGTCGAGTCGGTGCGTTCGACCTCGTCGGCTGGCCTGTCTTTCCTCTACGTCACGTTCAACTGGAGCACGGACATCTTCCGCGCGCGGCAGCTCGTCTCAGAGCGACTGTCGGCCATGGAGGAAGGCCTCGCCGAAGGCGTCGTGCCGCGCATGGGTCCGATCAGCTCGGTCATGGGCGAGATCATGCAGATCGCGATTCCCGTCGATCCGCAGAAGATCAGCCCGATGGCGGTGCGCGAGTACGCCGACTGGGTACTGCGTCCCCGACTGCTGTCGGTGCCGGGCGTGGCGCAGGTGATCCCGATCGGCGGCGAGGTACGGCAGTTCCAGGTACAGCCGAACACGGCCCGCATGGCCGAGCTCGGCATCACGCACGATCAGCTCGAAGCGGCGCTCAAGGGCTTTTCTGCCAACACCTCGGGTGGATTTCTGGAGTTGAACGGCCGGGAGTACCTGATCCGCAACCTCGGGCGCACCTCACGCCTGGATGATCTAAAGAACCTTGCGCTCACCGCCAGCCAGGGTCAGCCCATCCTGTTGCGCCAGATCGCCGAGGTGACCTTTGCCGCTGCCATCAAGCGTGGCGATGCCGGCTTCGAGGGCAAGCCGGCCGTGATTTTGGGCATCCAGAAGCAGCCCACCGCCGACACGATCGCCCTGACCAACGCCATCGAGGACGCGCTGACCGGGTTGAAGGCCTCGCTGCCCGCAGGCATGGAAGCGCCTCGCGTTACCTTTCGCCAGGCAAGCTTCATCGAAGCATCGATCACCACGCTTCAAGGCAAGCTGATCGGCGCGTCGGTCTTCGTCGCGGCTATCCTGTTCTTCTTCCTTGGCACACTGCGACCGACGGTCATCGCGCTGACCGCGATCCCCGTTTCGATCTTCATCACCGCCCTGGTCTTCCGCTATTTCGGCCTATCGATCAACACGATGACGCTCGGTGGCCTGGCCATCGCGATCGGCGGGCTGGTGGACGATGCCGTGGTCGGTGTGGAGAACGTGCTGCGCCGGCTGAAGGAAGACCGCGCGAAACACCCCGACAAGCGGCTACACCCGCTCGAAGTTGTGAGCCGCGCGACGATGGAAGTGCGCTCGGCCATCCTCTATGCCACGGTGATCATCGTGCTGGTCTTCATCCCTCTGTTCGCGCTGCCGGGGCTGGAAGGCAAGCTGTTCGTGCCGCTGGGCATCGCCTTCATCGTCTCGACGCTGGCCTCGCTGGTGGTGTCGGTGACGATCACGCCGGTGCTGAGCTTCTTCCTGCTGCCACGTATGAAGAACCTCGACCACGGCGACACCAAGGTGCTCGCCTGGCTGAAGGCGCGCTACCGCAACGGCCTGGAGACCGTGCTGGAACGGCCCAAAGCCGCGATCGTCGCGGCGGGTATCGCGGTCGTGGCGGCCACGGCTGCGGTGCCTTTCTTCCCGACGACCTTTCTGCCGCCCTTCAACGAAGGCACGCTGCTGATCGGCCTGCGACTGAACCCCGGCGTCACCCTATCCGAAAGCTCCGCGGTGGCGCGCCAGGCCGAGGTGCTGGTGAGCCAGGTGCCCGAGGTCACGCACGTCGGGCGGCGTAGTGGCCGCGCCGAACTGGACGAACATGCCGAGGGCGTGCATGTGAGCGAACTCGATGTCGGCCTGAAATCGACCGCCGAGCTGACGCGAAGCATGGACGAGGTTCGGGCCGACATTCGCGCGCGCCTGTCCAACCTGCCGGCTGCCATCGAGATCGGGCAACCTATTTCGCACCGCATCGATCACATGCTCTCGGGTGTGCGCTCGCAGATCGCGATCAAGATCTTCGGCGAGGACCTGGATGCGTTGCGCGGGCAAGCTGAGGCCCTGCGGCAACAGCTGGCGGCCATTCCCGGCATCGCCGACCTGCAGATCGAAAAGCAGGTGCTCGCGCCGCAGATCAAGGTGCATATCGACTACGCCGCCGCCGCGCAGTATGGCGTGCCGGCACCGCAGGTACTGACCACGCTGCAATCGTTGGTCGAGGGCGAGAAGATCACGCAGATCGTCGAGGGCGGTCGGCGCTTTGCGCTGGTGGTGAAGCTACCCGAGACCGCGCGGTCAATTGATGGGCTGAACCAGATCCTGATCGAGACGCCGACGGGACGCATACCCCTGTCAAAGATCGCGACGATCGAGGACGGCGACGGCCCCAACCAGATCAGCCGCGACGATGGCAAGCGCCGCATCGTGCTGTCGGCCAATGCGTCAGGCCGTGCGCTGTCGGAGATCGTGGCGGACATTCGCAAGGTCGTGGCTGAAACCAAGTTGCCCGAGGGGTACTTCATCACGCTGGGCGGACAGTTCCAGGCGCAGGAGGAGGCCTCGCGCCTCGTCGGCCTGCTGTCCATCGTGTCGCTGGTGCTGATGTTCGTGGTGCTGTACAGCCGCTACAAGTCGAGCACGCTTTCGGCACTGATCATGGTCAACATCCCGCTGGCATTGGTCGGCGCGGTGATCGGGTTGTGGCTGTCGGGCCAGCCCCTGTCGGTGGCCGCGCTCGTCGGCTTCATCACGCTGGCCGGCATCTCGGTGCGCAACGGCATCCTGAAGGTCAGTCACTACATCAACCTGATGCGCTTCGAGGGCGAGAGCTTCGACAAGAAGATGATCGTGCGCGGCTCGCTCGAACGGTTGAGCCCGGTGCTGATGACTGCGCTGGTCACGGCTTTCGCGCTGGCGCCGCTGCTGTTCGAGGCCGAGCAGCCTGGTACCGAGGTGCTGCATCCGGTAGCCGTGGTCATCTTCTCCGGCCTGATCAGCTCGACGCTGCTCGACACCTTCCTCACACCCGTCTTGTTCTGGCTATTCGGCCGCAAGGATGCAGAGCGGC
>NZ_JBWZOR010000008.1:0-184462 GCF_056730635.1 Diaphorobacter sp. B2A2W2 | reverse complement strand
ACATCCACATCACTTCCCGAAGAACAGCTCTGTAGTGCAGCAAGCCTCGCAGTATATCAACAAATTCCCTACTTTTGTCCAACAACTCACCATTGCCACTTTTCAAGCAGTTTTTCGGGCGTCAGACTGTCATAGCCCTCAAAGGGCTGATGTATCCAGGGGTTGGTGGGAAGGAACTCCACCGAATAGTCAGGCGTAAAAGTCGACAGCCCTTTCGTCCAAATCACCGCGCTACGTAGCTCCGTGATAGGGGCATAGTTGGTCTTGAGCATTTCCACCACAGCATTCAAGGTGTGGCCCGAGTCCGCCAGATCATCCACGAGTAGCACGCGGCCAGCGATCTCCCCCTTGGGAGTCGTGATGAAGCGAGCGATGTCCAAGTGTCCCTTGACTGTCCCAGCTTCTGCTCTATAAGAACTCGTGGACATGATGGCCAAAGGCTTGTCAAAGATACGGCTCAGAATATCCCCAGGTCGCAAGCCGCCACGTGCAAGACACAGGATCGTATCGAACTGCCATGCGGATTGATGCACCTTTAGCGCAAGCTTCTCTATGAGGTTGTGATACTCGTCGTAGCTTACGTACAAATGCTTGCCGTCTTCCGTCAGCATACTAACTCCTGAATTGATAGCAACAATCGCCTTAACAGCGGGTGACACACTCCAACTACCCCACTATGCCGTCAGTCCGCCGCGTAGGGATGGCGCATCAAGATCGTGTGATCACGGTCTGGGCTGGTCGAGATCATTGCGATAGGCACCCCCGTCACTTGCTCAATACGTTCCAGATAGCGGCGTGCATTGGGCGGCAGGTCCTCATAGCGAGTCACGCCCACGGTGGATTCCGTCCAACCAGCAATATTCTCGTAAATAGGTACGCAACGTGCGATTTCTTCTGCACCCATTGGCAGAAGATCGATCCTCTCACCGTCCAACTCGTATCCCACGCACAGCGACAGTTCCCTCAACCCGTCCAGGACATCCAGCTTGGTGATGCAGAGCCCTGAAAGACCATTGACCTGCGCGCTACGCTTGAGGAGTGCGGCATCAAACCAACCGCAGCGACGGCTGCGCCCTGTCGTCACCCCTTTTTCGGCGCCCACTGTACTCATGTGATAACCCGGTGTTCCAGGCGTTTCCCAGTCCAGCTCGGTCGGGAAAGGCCCTCCCCCCACACGCGTGCAATATGCCTTGGTGATCCCCAAGATGTAGTGCAGATGCCCCGGGCCAACGCCCGACCCCGCTGCCGCATTACCCGCCACACAGTTACTGGACGTGACATAGGGATAGGTGCCATGGTCCACATCGAGCAACGTGCCCTGGGCCCCCTCAAACAGCAGATTTGCGCCCGCGGCATGCGCTTCGTTCAGTTCACGCGAGACATCTGCCATCATGGGCTTGAGCATCTCTGCATGCCGCATGGCCTCCTCAAAGACCGGCTCAAACTGCACTTGCCCGCCCGTGATGTAGGGCTTGAGTGCATCGCCAAACTGAAAATTGGCCGAACCCAAGAAGGTGCTGAGGACATGGTTGTGCAACGCCAGCAATTCGCGCAGCTTGGCGGCAAAGCGTTCTGGATACTTGAGGTCTTGTACCCGCAGGGCACGGCGAGCGACCTTGTCCTCGTAGGCCGGTCCGATACCACGGCCCGTGGTACCAATCTTCTCGGCGCCACCGTGTTCACGCGCCGCTTCACGCGCCACATCCAGCGCCGCATGGAACGGCAGGATCAATGGACAAGCTTCACTGACGCGCAGACGCGAGCGCACTTCGACGCCCGCTTTTTCGAGCCCCTCGATCTCCTCAAACAATTTGCCTGCCGAGAGAACGACGCCGTTGCCGATGTAGCACTTGACACCCGGGCGCATGATCCCGCTGGGGATCAAGTGCAGCGCCGTCTTGACGCCGTTGATGACCAACGTGTGACCAGCGTTGTGCCCGCCCTGAAAACGCACCACCCCCTGGGCGCTCTCAGTCAGCCAATCAACCAGTTTGCCTTTGCCTTCATCGCCCCACTGGGTGCCGACCACGACAACGTTACGACCCTTGTTTGCTTTCATGTCAAACCCGATTCAAATGCTGAAGAAACTCAAATCGCCTTTACGACCCAGTTGCCATCCACCAGGACAAGCTCCCGATCGCAGTGGAATTCGTCCACTTCGCTGCCGTGCCCCGGCAGCACACACACCACGGTTTCGCCCTGACGACGCAACGTAGCAATGGCAGCACTGAGCGCACCACCATCGCCCCAGGGCGCCCGGATGGCCGCACGCAATGACGGAGCCGACACCACACCCACCAGCTGCTTCACGTCCAAGCTAAAGCCTGCGGCTGGCCTGTTACGGCCGAAGACCGCGCCGACCTCGTCATAGCGGCCGCCTCGCACCAGCGCATCACTGGCGCCCTGCGCATAAATCGCAAAACGCGCGCCGCTGTAATAGGCATAACCCCGCAGATCTGCCAGATCAAATGTGACCCGCACACCGTCCATTCGTGCTGCAATCGCCCTCAAATCTGATAGCGCCTCGCGCGCACCAGGAAAGGGCTTCAGCAAGTTTTCGGCCTCATTCAGCACTGTTGCATCGCCATACAGCTGCAACAGTGCCAACAACCCTTCCCGCGATGCAGACGGGAAATCGCGCGTCAACGACGCCAATTCGCTGGCATCTTTGGCAGCAAGCGCACCGTGGACGTGGGCGAGCTGATGCATACCGACAGGAAGTCCTGCAAGCAGACTGCGCACGATACGGACGTCGGCCAGATCTACGCTCACCTCCTGTGCGTGGGCACTGCGCAAGCACTCCAACGACAGCAACACTGCTTCGATATCCGCCTCGATACCTGGATGACCGTAGATCTCGGCTCCAAACTGCAAGGGCTCTCGGGTGGCGTGCGGACGATCGGGACGCGTGTGCAGTACTGGGCCGCAATAGCATAGACGCGCCACCCCCTGCCGGTTGAGCAGGTGCGCATCAATGCGTGCGACCTGTTGGGTCGTATCGGCCCTCAAGCCGAGAGATCGACCCGAGAGTTGGTCCACCAATTTGAACGTTTGGAGGTCCAGCGCCTCGCCAGTGCCCGTCAACAGTGATTCCAGATGCTCCAGCAAAGGAGGCATGACCAACTCATAACCGTAACTGCGTGCCGTATCGAGCAGTCCGCGGCGAAGTTCTTCAATGTGCCGCGCCTCGGAAGGCAAGACATCGGCAATATGATCCGGCAGGACCCAGGCAGACATGGGATGGGGCAGGCTGTTAAAACGTTGATTCTACCGGCATGGATAAGCCCCACCCCGGGACCGAAAGCGGCCAGGCTACGCGAGCAGCAGAATGGCGCCGCCAGCGATCAGCCCCAACAGCGCGCAAAAGCGAATCTGGCCGTCACGCAATTGCAAAAGCTGCGTGAACATGCGGCGCCAACCACCAGGTGACAAGAAGGGCAGCAGCCCTTCGATGACCAGCACCCAACCCAACGCGATCCAGAACCCGTTCATGGAAGCCGACCACCGCCATCAGTCGCTCATCAGCGGCGGGGGGCCGCAGATGCGTTACCCGTCCCGCCTCTGAATACCTTGAAAAATTCAGAGCTCGCCGGATCCAGCACCATGACATCGCCCTTGCGGTTGAAGCTCGCCTTGTAAGCTTCGAGGCTCCGGTAGAACTGTGCAAATTGAGGATCACGGCCGAATGCCTCCGCATACAGACGCGCAGCTTCCGCATCACCCTCGCCCTTGATCTTCTGGGCGTCACGGTAGGCATTGGCAATGGTGATCTCGCGCTGCCGGTCTGCGTCTGCGCGAATCTTCTCCCCCTCCGCCGCGCCCGTGGAGCGCAGTTCATTCGCAACGCGCTTGCGTTCCGCTTCCATGCGTCTATAGACGGACTCCGTGATCGCTTCTACGTAGTCGACCCGCGTGATGCGCACGTCCACGACATCGACACCCCAAGGCTTGGAGCCACGCACAGCTTCCAGCACTTCCCGTTTCACGTCGGACATCAGCGCATCGCGCTTGAGCGACAGCAGCTCCTTGACGGTGCGACGGTTGACCTCTTCCTGAAATGCATTGCGGACCACCCGATTGAGCTGCAGTGCACCTGCGTTCTCGTCCAGTCCCACATTGCGGATGTACTCGGATGGGTCGGTAATGCGCCAGCGCACATACCAATCGATCACCACGCGCTGCTTCTCGGCTGTCAGCATCGACTCGGTGTCTGAACTGTCCAGCGTGAGCAGACGCTTGTCGATGTAGCGAACGTTTTGGAAAGGTGGAGGTAGCTTGAAATTCAACCCTGGTTCCGTGATGACTTCCTTGATCTGCCCCAACGCGTACACCACGCCAAACTGGCGTTGGTCGACGACGAACACCATCGAGCTGAGCAATGCCAGCAACAACAGAACTGTCGATGCGATAAATCCGATTCTGTTCACACGGCTCTCCTATCGGGACTCACGTTCGCGCGAACGGTTGGCATCACGCAACCGAGAATCGCCGGGAAATTGAGAGGTCGCGGCAGGAGGGACTGTCGCTGGCGGCGTATCGGTCGCCGCAGCCGCCGAAGTCTGCTGTGAAACGCTCTGCATGATCTTGTCCAACGGCAGGTACAGCAAGTTGGATCCTTGCCGCGACTCCACCAGTACCTTGGTCACATTGCCGTAAATTTGCTGCATGCTCTCCAGATACATGCGGTCTCGCGTCACCTGCGGCGCCTTCTGGTATTCAGCAAGGACGGCGCTGAAGCGCTGTGTGTCACCCTGCGCCTGCGCCACGATGCGCGCCTTGTAGGCTGCCGCCTCCTCGATCAAGCGGGACGCCGTACCCGTGGCACGCGGAACCACATCATTGGCATAAGCCTGGGCTTCGTTCTTAGCGCGCTCCCGCTCCTGGCCCGCCTTGAGCACGTCATCAAAAGCCGCCTGTACTTGCTCAGGAGGGCGCACCCCCCCTTGCTGCAGGTTGATGCCAACGACTTCCACGCCGACCTTGTATCGGTCCAGAATGGTCTGCATCAGATTGCGCACGCGCGGAGCAATCTGGTCCCGCTCTTCCGCCAAGGCGGTATCCATGCGCATTTTGCCCACGACTTCGCGCACCGCCGTCTCTGCCGCCTGAACCACGGCTTCGGCCGGATTGCGGCTCTCGAACAGCCACGCACGCGCGTCATTCAAACGATATTGCACTGCGAACTTGATTTCGACGATGTTCTCGTCTTCGGTCAACATGGCGGACTCACGCAGCCCCGTGCTCTTGATGACGCTATCCCGCCCCACATCAGCGGACCGGATCTGGGTCACGAATACCAGTTCATGGCGCTGAATGGGGTAAGGCAGGCGCCAATTGAAGCCGGCGTTGACCGTGCTCTTGTACTTGCCGAACTGGGTGATCACCGCTTGCTGGCCTTCTTGCACGATGAAAAAGCCAGTGCCCAGCCAGATCAGCACCGCTATGGCGGCGATCAATCCCACGCCAACCCCCGCGTTCTTCATGTCTGGCTGGAAACCACCATTGCCGCCACCAGAAGCTGGACCACGCGACCCGCCGCCGCCAAACAACCCACCCAGCTTGCGGTTCAGATCACGCCACAACTCATCCAGGTCCGGCGGCTGTCCCGAAGGATTCTGGTCACGTCCACGTGGACGCTGTGAGTTATCCGGAGAAGGGCGCTCCGAATCAGGGCGCTGTCCACCCTCGCCCTTATCGTCCCCACGGCCCCAACGAGGATCGTTGAGATTGAACATCCCCCGAATACGCTCAGGCAGCACGGCCCAGCGAGAGGCCCGGTTAAGAAGGTTCATGCGCGAATTCTCGTACTCTCAATAGCAATAGAACACCAGCATTGTGCCCAATCAGTCCCACTCGCCCTTCAATTCAGCCGCCGTCACAGGGGGCATGCCTGACGAAAGTGACTTCTGAACCATGTCTGCCAATAGCTGCCGCAAGTCAGCCACCCCTTCGCCAAGGCCGGCACTGACAAAAATCCGCGGTACAGGCCGCCCATCCAGTTCATAGGTATCTTGCCGCACGTTAGGACGCACTTCGGGCGTGAGGGCATCCAATTTGTTGAATACCAAGAGTTGTGGAATATCTGCGGCGCCAATCTCACCAAGAACCAGTTGCACCTGTGCAATCTGCTCGGGAAAGGCGGGGTTGGCGGCATCGACCACATGCAGGAGCAGATCCGCGTCCACGGCCTCCTGCAACGTGGCCTGAAACGCATCCACAAGCCCGTGCGGCAGATCACGAATGAAGCCCACGGTATCGGACAGGGACACCGAACCCGCGGCTTCGCCCAAATAAAGATGACGCGTGGTGGTGTCCAGCGTGGCGAACAACTGGTCCGCTGCGTAGGCTCGCGCCTTCACCAATGCATTGAACAGCGTGGATTTGCCCGCATTCGTGTAGCCCACCAGCGAGATATTGAATGTATCGCGCCGCTGCCGCTGCCGCCGCTGGGTCGCCCGTTGGCGCTTGACCTTGACCAGGCGCTCCCGCGTGCGCTTGATGGCTTCGCTGATCATGCGACGGTCGAGCTCAATTTGTGTTTCGCCCGGTCCGCCCCGTGTGCCAATCCCCCCGCGTTGACGCTCCAAGTGCGACCAGCGCCGCACAAGTCGAGTGCTCAAGTACTGCAAACGCGCCAACTCCACCTGCAGCTTGCCCTCGTGGCTGCGGGCGCGCTGGGCAAAGATCTCCAGAATGAGCAGCGTGCGATCATTGACGGGCAATTCCAGGCTTCGCTCCAGATTCCGCTGCTGCGCCGGACTCAGCGCCTGGTCGAACAGCACCTCCTTCGCGCCATGCATCTGCGCCAGAGTGCGGATCTCATCGGCTTTGCCGCTACCCACGAACAGCGCCGCATCAGGCGTCTTTCGCTTGCACGTCAGCCGCGCGACAGGATTCAAGCCTGCAGTCTGGGCCAATAAGCCAAGCTCTTCGAGTTCGGCATCGAAATGGGGCAAACCAAAATCCACGCCTACCAATAGAACAGGCGTGGATTTCGTGTCAGGAGAAGAATGGGAACTCAAGGCTGCGTGCCCTGGGATGCGCAATGCTTGCGCCGTGGCGCAGCCTTGAACTGCCGCAGGGGCTTACTGGTTGTCCCCGTCGGCGGCGGGTTCCGCAGTCGAGAAGTTGACGGCACGACCAGGCACGATCGTGGAAATGGCGTGCTTGTACACCATCTGCGTCACGGTATTGCGCAGCAGCACGACGTATTGATCGAAGGATTCGATTTGACCCTGCAGTTTGATGCCGTTCACCAAATAGATCGAAACCGGCACATGCTCCCGACGCAATGCGTTCAGGAAGGGGTCTTGAAGAAGCTGACCTTTATTGCTCACGATATTCTCCGTGTTCAAAAATGTTGTTGTAAACCAGCACCTTACCACAGCCAGACGGCCATACGCCGTCCAGGGGCTCAGGAGTTCTGCTTGTCCGTATAAGGATTGCTGGAGGTTTTCATTTCGATACGCAGCGGCGTACCGACGAGGTCAAATTCTTTGCGAAAACGCGTCTCAAGAAAGCGCTTGTAGGCGTCCGTGACATGCTCCAGCGAATTCCCATGGATCACGATCACCGGCGGATTCATGCCGCCCTGGTGCGCATAGCGCATCTTGGGCCGGAACATACCCGAGCGCTTGGGGCTTTGGAACTGCACCGCCTCCTGCAGCAGGCGCGTCAACACCGGCGTAGGCATCTTGCGGTTGGCAGACTTGTACGCCTGGATGATGGATGACCACAGCGGCCCAATGCCCTGCCGTTTCTTCGCGGAGATGAAGTGCAACGGCGCGAACTTTAGAAACGACAGACGCGTTTCGATGGAACGCTCCAGCTGCTGCCGGCCATAGTCGTCCACCGCATCCCATTTGTTCACTGCGATCACTACGGCGCGACCACTCTCCAGGATGTAGCCGGCAATATGTGCGTCCTGGTCCGTCACTCCTTGCGTGGCGTCCAGCAGCAGCAGCACGACATTGGCTGACTCGATGGCCTGCAGGGTCTTCACGACCGAGAATTTCTCGATCGCTTCAAACACCTTGCCTTTGCGTCGCAGGCCCGCCGTGTCGATCAACTCGAACTTCTGCCCGTTGCGCTCGAAAGGGACCGATATGGCATCGCGCGTGGTGCCGGGCATGTCGAAGGCCACCAGACGCTCTTCGCCCAGCCAGGTATTGATCAGTGTGGACTTGCCCACGTTGGGACGCCCTGCCACTGCAAGACGGATGACATTCTTCTCGGCAGCCGCATCCTCCTCCTCAATCTCGGGCAACGCGAGCGGCTTCAGCGCGAGATCCACCAGGCTGCGCACACCCTGGCCGTGCGCCGCCGATACGGGGTGCACCTCTCCCAAGCCCAACTCATAGAACTCGGCCAGATGCATGCTGTCCTGCATGCCTTCGGCCTTGTTGCCGGCCAACACGCAGGGTTTGCCCAGGCGGCGAAGGTAGTTGGCAATGTCGTGGTCCTGGGCGGACAGTCCTCCGCGTACGTCCACGACAAAAACCACGACATCGGCCTCCGCCACGGCCTGCTGGGTCTGCCTGGCCATCTCGCGGTAGATCCCGCTGGAGGCATCGGGCTCGAACCCCCCGGTGTCGATGACGATGTACTCGTGCTTGCCCTGTCTCCCATTGCCATAGTGGCGATCACGCGTGAGGCCGGCAAAGTCGGCCACGATCGCATCGCGCGACTTGGTCAAACGGTTGAACAAGGTGGACTTGCCCACATTGGGCCGCCCCACCAAAGCGATGACAGGCTTCATCCTATGTCCTATATCCCTATCAGTCCGGACGGAAGCCGTAGACGCCGCCCTTGCGCGTCACCACCACCAAGGTGTCGCCCGCCACCGCCGGGGCTGCCGCAATGGCCGAGCCATCGGTCGTCAGGCGGTTGAGCGGTGCGGCGTCCTCACGGGACAGCAGGTGCACCAGCCCTGTATCGTCACCCACTACCACCGAACGCCCCAGCACCAAGGGCGCTGTGAGCTTGCGGAACTGCAGCCTGTCCGATGTCCAGGCGCGGGACCCATCAGTGCGTCGCCATGCAATCACTGTTCCGTTGCTTTCCGTGCCGAACAGCATGGTGTCATCCCCGTGGATGCCCACGCCGCCGCTGGCGGGCTGCGTCCACGAGACCGTCCCCCGGGATGCATCGATACAACCCACCGAGGCCTGGAAAGCCCGCGCGCACAGGCTGTCGCCCACACGGCTCGTACGGCCAACGATCTCCACCAGCCGCTCGACGTCATTGGTGCCGCGCGGACTGGCCAAGGGCGCCTCCCAGCGCACCACGCCGTTGTCGGGATTAAAGCCGACCAGACGGCCGGACAGCCCCGCAACCAGGGTGTCACCCACGGCCATCAGCACACCGCCCTGGCGCAAGACCAGGGGCTCACCCGGCCGCTGCTGGCTCCAGAGCCGGTAGCCAGTCGCCGCGTCGAAGGCGGAAATGGAGCGATCCGCCGCCAGCACGAAGATGCGCTTGCCCGCGACCAACGGCGCCGTATAAGCCTGGGCGGGCAACGGCTTGCGCCAGATCTCCCGACCGCCGTCCAGTGCGATAACTTGATTGCCCTTCGACACCACCGCCGTCCAGCGTCCATCACTTCCCACGCCCGAGGCAAGCGGCTGGTTGAGGCGCGTGCGCCATACGTCGCCCCCCGTGCGTGCATCGATGGCCGCCACATCGCCATTGGCAGAGGCCACCGTCACCACGCTGCCCTCCACGTGCATGTCGAGCTCAAGGCCTTCTTGCGTCCCAATCTGGGACACCCACGCCTGACGCACTCCCAGCACAGGCACGTTGGGGCCGAGCTCCGCCGGCTTCGGCTTCGGCGTGCCGCCCCACAACGAGCACCCTCCCATCACCAGCAGGCTCACCAGCAAAGAGGCGCCGGTCAGCGCCCTCATGGCATGACTACGTGCCTGGCTCATTGCACGCCCCCCGACGTAGCGGAGGCTACCGTCTCCACCTGTGCACCCAAAGCGTTGAGCTTGGCTTCCACCAGGCGGCGGTATTCCACACGCTCGTCAAAAGCCTGGTAGGCGCGGCGGTACTCGGCGATGGCTTCCTGCTTCTTGTCCTGCAACGCGAACACATCACCCTTGCGATCCGCGACCGTAGCGGCAAACTCTGCGGGGAATTTCCCCGACAGCTGTGCCGAGGCCTCGTCGTAGGCCTTTTGCTCGATCAGGACGCTGGCCAGGCGCAGCCGGGCCAAGGCCTGGTAACCCTCATCAGACGCTTTCTCGGCCACCCAAACCAACGTACTTTTGGCGGCGTCCCACTTGCCAGCGTCGGCCAGCGCTTTGGCAGCCAGAAGGCCTGCCTGCCCCGCCTGCGCGGTGCCGCCGTAACTCGACTTCAAGTCGCCCACGGCTTGCTCCACGCGCGCAAGGTCACCCGCCTGCACGGCCATTTCCACGGCCTCGGCCAGTGCCGTCGCCTGCTGGGCCTGGCGGCCCTGCCACAGCCGGTAGCCGTTCCAGGCGGCAAGCCCCCCCATGATGACAATCAACACCCAGGTGATGGGCGTGCCCCACGTGTTCCAGAAGTGCTTGATCTGCTCAAGCTGTTCTTGTTCTTGAAGGTCGAAGTTGTTGGCCATGTTGTGGTTCCGTTCAGCGCGAGGATTGTAGGGTGGCCGCCCATTCGGCCAGCGCCGCCAGCGGGCGCTCCGCCTGCTCGCCGCCATCCCGCAGCGGCTTGACGGTCACGGCCCCGCGGGCCAGTTCGTCGGCGCCGAAGACCAGTGCATAGCGTGCGCCGCTGGCGTCCGCCTTCTTGAACTGGGATTTCATGCTGCCCATGCCCTCGCCTGCGGTGGTGGGGCTGTGCATCTGCACCGACACCCCCTGCGCACGCAGCCGCTGCAAGGTAGCCATGACGACCGGCAGGGCTGACGCGTCGGGCACTACGGCATAGGCATCGGCAGCTGGTCGGGCCACTTGCGCCTCCTGCTCCTTGAGCAACTCCAGCACGCGCTCCACCCCCAGCGCCCAGCCCACAGCCGGAGCGGACTTGCCGCCGATCTGCTCGATCAGATAGTCGTAACGGCCCCCACCGCAGATCGTGCCCTGCGAGCCCAGTTGGTCCGTCACGAACTCGAATACCGTGAGGTTGTAATAGTCCATCCCGCGGACCAGGCGGGGATTGAGGCTCCAGGCCACGCCGTTGGCATCCAGGATCGCCTTGACGGTCTCGAAATGCTGCAGCGACGCCTCGCCTAGAAAGTCGATGAGCCGCGGGGCGCCTTCCACCAGCGCCTGCATCGCGGGATTCTTGGTGTCGAGAATGCGCAGCGGATTGCTGTGCAGGCGGCGGCGCGCATCCTCGTCGAGCACATCCATGTGCTGCTCCAGGTATGCGATCAGCGCCGCGCGGTGGGCGCGGCGCTCGTCGGGCTGCCCCAGGCTGTTCAATTCCAGCCGCACGTTCTCCAGCCCCAGTTCCGCCCACAGCGCATGCGCCAGCAGAATGATCTCGGCATCGGCTTCCGCGCCGGGAAAGCCCAGCGCCTCAGCACCGATCTGGTGGAACTGGCGGTAGCGGCCGCGCTGTGGCCGTTCATGCCGGAACATGGGCCCCATGTAGTACAGGCGCTTGCCGCCGTCGTAGAGCATGGAATGCTCTACCACCGCACGCACCACCCCCGCCGTTGCCTCGGGGCGCAGCGTCAGCTGTTCACCGTTGAGCCGGTCCTCGAAGGAGTACATCTCCTTCTCGACGATGTCGGTGACTTCGCCCAGGCCGCGCACGAACAGCGGCGTAGGCTCGACGATGGGCGTGCGGATGTTGCGATAAGCGTAGCGCGCCATAAGGGTGCGCACCTTGTCCTCCAGCCATTCCCAGCGCGCCGAATCGGGCGGAAGAATGTCGTTCATGCCCTTGATGGCAACCAGCTTCTGCATCTTGTTCTATTGTTTGTGATTTTGAATCAAATCAGCCTCTAGCGCTTATCCATCAAGCGCTATAAGCTATAATATTTATAGCAAACTTGCGCACACTTCACTGTGTGCCTGCGCCGTTGCCGAAACGCCGGGCAATGTAGCCTTCAACGATATCCTGGAACTCTCGCGCGATGCCCTCGCCCCGCAGGGTCATGGCCTTTTCGCCGTCGATGAACACCGGGGCGGCGGGCGCCTCGCCCGTGCCGGGAAGGCTGATGCCGATGTCGGCATGTTTGCTCTCGCCCGGGCCGTTGACGATGCAGCCCATCACGGCCACCTTGAGTTTTTCCACGCCGGGATAGCGCAGCCGCCATACGGGCATCTGCGCACGCAGGTAATCGTCGATCTGCTTGGCCAGCTCCTGGAATGTGGTGCTGGTGGTACGGCCGCAGCCTGGGCATGCGGTCACGCTGGGCACGAACGCGCGCAGCCCCAGCGATTGCAGGATCTCGGAGGCCACCACCACCTCCTGGGTGCGCGCCTCGCCGGGCTGCGGAGTCAGCGACACACGGATAGTGTCGCCAATGCCTTCCTGTAGCAGGATCGAAAGCGCGGTGGTCGACGCCACGATACCCTTGGTGCCCATGCCCGCCTCGGTCAGACCCAGGTGCAGCGCATAGTCGCAGCGGCGCGCGAGTTCACGGTACACCGAGATCAGGTCTTGCACTCCGCTGACCTTGCACGAAAGGATGATCTGGTCGCCGCTCAGGCCCATTTCCTCGGCGCGTTTCGCCGATTCGATGGCGGAGGTGATCAGCGCCTCGTACATGACCTGGCGCGCATCCCACGGCTGGGCGCGGCGGCTGTTCGCATCCATCAGCTCGGCCAGCAACTCCTGGTCCAGGCTGCCCCAGTTCACGCCGATGCGCACGGCCTTGTCCCAGCGCACCGCGGCCTCGATCATCTGGCCGAACTGCTTGTCCTTCTTGTCGCCCTTGCCCACGTTGCCCGGGTTGATGCGGTACTTGGACAATGCCTGTGCGCAGTCGGGAAATTCCGTCAGTAGGCGGTGGCCGTTGTAGTGAAAGTCGCCCACCAGCGGCACCGTCTCGCCCATGCGGTCCAGCTGCTCACGGATGTAGGGCACGGCCGCTGCGGCCTCCGGCGTGTTCACCGTGATGCGAACGAACTCGGAGCCCGCTTGCGCCAGTTCCTTGACCTGGATGGCCGTGCCGATCGCATCCACCGTGTCGGTGTTGGTCATGGACTGCACCCGCACCGGTGCGCCGCCACCCACCGTGACCACCCGGCTGCCCCAGACGATGCGTGCCTGCCGCGAGCGGCGTGCCTGGGGCTGTGCCATAGCGATCGGTGCGGCTGTGCCGGAGATATTCATTTACTTCACCTCGAAACGCGCAACGTTCTCGCGCGCAATCGCATTCAGATCCATGGGCTGGCCGCGCACAACCACCTCCGTGGCATCCGCCTTGCCAATGACGACCGACCAGGGAGGGCTACCCGCCGCGGAAACACTCTCGCCCGCAGCCAGGATCTTCTGCAGCACGACGCCGCCCGCGGCGTTGCGCACCTGAATCCAGGATTCTCCCCGGGCGCGAATGACCAGCACGCCCGAAGCCTCGGTGCCCTTGGCGTCAACTCCGGCCTCGTTGGTCACGCCGTGGGATGGGGCCGGCTCCACCGCCGCAGCGGGGGTCGATGCGGCGAGGGCCGCTGAGGCCACCGCAGCAGAAGATGGCTCTGCCCGAGCGGTTGCCTGTCCCCCTGAGGCAACGGATTCTTGTACTGAGGGCACCGCAGCAGTCACCGGGTCCAGTTGCGTGGCTTCGAGCGCGCGCTGTGGCGGTGTTACCGCCTCCGGACTGCTGGCGACCGGCAAACTGTCGTTGCCCTTCGGGAGAAAGGCGATGGCCACCGCGGCGGCCAACAGCGCGGCAACCGTCACGCCCATCATGCGCGATTTGGGTCGCTCCAGCGTTCCCCCCTTGATGAACCGGTGACCAGGGTCTTTGAAAGACGCGTTGAGTCCCTTGTCCACCACAAGCTGCACGGGGCCGCTCTGGGGCAGCAATGCGAGCACCGGCGCAGCATCGGCCTTCAAGGTCCGGCAGACGCCCGACGCCAACGCCCGCATGAAGACGGCGTCGGGAAATGCGTCGTATTGGTCCGCTTCCAGCGCATGCAGTTTGTTCGCGGGCACTTTCAGCGTTCCGGCCAGCACATCAACATGGACCCCTGCGGATTCGCGCAGTTGCCTCAGCAACTGCCCCGCGGTAACGCCGCCCGCAGGTTCAGTGCCGTGATCCTGCATCCGGTGATCAATCCCCCCAGCGGCGCCCATGGGCTCACTCATCGAAGGCCCCCCGTTCGAATGCCAGAGTTTCTTTTGCGTTGGGGAAGCGCTTGCGCAACTGATCACCCAACTGGCGCATGGCCACGAACTCCTTGAGCACGCGCTCGATCTTCACACCCAACCACAGAGACTCGGCATTGGCATACTCGCCATTGTTCACGCGACGGACATAAAACTGCGCCCGCTTGGCCTCGCCCCGCGCAAACAGCACGGCCGCCAAGTGGTACCCCACCGCCGGGTTGCCCGCATCAATCTCATAGGCCTGCTTCAGCGCTTGTTCGGCCTCTGCAAGACGCCCCGCCCGCTGGTAGCACAGGCCCTGGGACATCAGCGTCTTGCTGCGTGCCTTGTAACTCGGCACGGCAAGCGCCCGCTCGAACATCTGATTGGCGACGTCGTACTGCTGGCGCTGGCACTGCAGCCAGCCATAGTTGTGCATGATGTCTGGATCGGAAGGCTTCATGCCTTGGGCGCGCTTGAGGCTGTCTTCCGCGAGCGCCAGGTCGCCCATGTTCATGTATATCAAGCCGCGAAGGTGGTAGGCGTCGGCATACGTGGGATCGGTCGTGATCGCCTGCCGCACCTCCTCCATGGCCACGGTGGTCTGCCCCATTTGCAGGTAGTTCGCAGCCAGCTCCAGCCGGATACGTGCACGGCGACGCACGTCGGCTTCGCCGCCGCCGGACGCGGATTCCGCCACGGCACCATTGGCATCGGAGGCCCCTTGGTGGGCACAACCGGCAAGGCCCGAGACGACAACGGCAATGCCGATCGCCGCCATCGCATGCCACCCGCCGTGATTGATCCGCCACTTCGCCATGAAAGCCTCCCGTAATTGTTGCGCCACGCCGTCAGATGACCGGCTTGATCTCGATGGTCCTGAGCTTGGCCATGCGTTCATTGACCCGTGTTCGGTCCTTCACATCGCCAGCCAGTTGTCCGCATGCCGCATCAATATCGTCACCGCGCGTCTTGCGAACGGTCGTGACGATACCCGCGTCACTCAACAATTGTGCGAAAGCCGTCACAGCCGCCGGGGGAGATCGGCGCAGACCGGAAGCCGGGAACGGGTTGAAGGGGATGAGATTGAACTTGCACGACACCCCGCCGTCGGCCGCCTTGCGGCCCACCAGGTCAATCAACTGTCGCGCATGCTCTGGCTGATCGTTCACGCCTTCCAGCATGCAGTATTCAAAAGTGATGAAGTCCCGCGGCGCGTGGTCCAAGTAACGCCGACACGCCGCCAGGAGTTCATGCAGCGGGTACTTGCGGTTCAGGGGAACGAGGTTGTCGCGCAACACGTCATTGGGAGCATGCAGCGAAACAGCGAGCGCCACAGGACAATCCTGCGCCAGCCGGTCCATCATGGGCACGACGCCTGAGGTAGACACGGTTACGCGACGCCGCGACAAGCCGTAACCATGGTCATCGAGCATGACTCGCAGCGCAGGCACCAGTGCAGCATAGTTCTGCAGCGGCTCGCCCATTCCCATCATCACCACGTTGGAAATCACGCGTTCACCGTCACCGCGGCGCTGCCGTAGTGCGTGCTCGGCGTACCAGAGCTGGGCCAGGATTTCGCCAGTAGTGAGATTGCGGCTGAACCCCTGGTGACCGGTGGAGCAAAAACGACAGCCTACGGCGCATCCAGCCTGCGAGGAGATGCACAAGGTGCCGCGATCGTCCTCAGGAATAAAGACTGTCTCCACGGCGTTGCCGTCGCCCACGTCGAACAGCCACTTCACCGTGCCGTCCGCAGAGACATGTTCGCTGATGGCTTGCAGCCCTGCCACATGGGCGCAGCCCCTGAGCTTCTCGCGCAACGATTTCGCCAGGTCGCTCATCTGGTCAAAATCGCTGGCACCGCGCTGGTGGATCCAGCGAAACAGTTGCGTGGCCCGAAAACGTTTTTCTCCCAGCCGCTCGCAAAAAGCAGCCAGGCCGTCCAGGTCAAAATCCAGAAGGTTCGTGGTCATAACGTTCACGGATGTCCACGCCCACATAGCGCATCCGCGCGGGGGCGGCCAAACCAGGACCGCCCGGCACGCGGAGCCACTGCATTAGCGCGAGTAGATGTTCAGGCCGGGGAAGAAGAAGGCCACTTCCACCTGGGCGGTTTCGGCAGCGTCGGAGCCGTGCACCGCATTGGCGTCGATGCTGTCCGCGAAGTCAGCGCGGATCGTGCCGGGCGCCGCCTTCTTGGGGTCGGTCGCGCCCATGAGTTCACGGTTCTTCAGGACGGCGTTCTCACCCTCCAGGGCCTGCACCATCACGGGGCCGGAAATCATGAAGTCCACCAGATCCTTGAAGAAGGGGCGCTCCTTGTGCACTGCGTAGAACTGCTCGGCTTCGGCGCGCGACAGGTGGATCATGCGCGCAGCGGCAATCTTCAGGCCCGCGGCTTCAAAGCGCGCATAGATCTGGCCGATCACGTTCTTGGCAACTGCGTCCGGCTTGATGATGGAAAGGGTGCGTTCGATAGCCATGTTGATTTTCCTAGTGAGGTGTTGCGGTATTTTTGCCCTGAAGGCAAACCGTCAATTTTAGCTTTACGCCAATCCCCTAACGGCCGCCGCGGCGCGGCCCATTGTTGCGTTGCTGTTGGCGATGGCGCGAGAAACTGTCGGCCCCGATATAACCGAGCGACGTCTTCATCGGGTCCGGCTGGGCATTCGGTGAGGGCGATCGCCCCGCACGCCCCCCTGTCTTGTCACGCCCACTGCCAGATGCCTTGCCGGGCCCCGCGGATCGACGATCGCCTTTGCGGGCGCCCCTGCCCTGGCCACTAGTGGGGCGCGCACCACCACCATCCAGCGTTGCCCCTGCCGCCTGCATCAGGGCACGAATGTCGCGCTCATCAAGCTCCAGCCACGCCCCGCGCTTGAGCCCGCGCGGCAGCATCATGGCCCCGTAGCGAATCCGAATCAGCCGGCTCACCGCATGTCCTACCGCCTCGAACATACGGCGGACCTCGCGGTTACGGCCTTCAGAGATGGTGACACGGTACCAACAGTTGGCGCCCTCGCCGCCGCCGTCTTCCACGGAGCCAAAGGAAGCCATGCCATCCTCCAGCGGCACGCCTTCGAGCAAGCGCTGCTTTTCCTCGGTGCTCAACGCACCCAACACGCGGACCGCATATTCACGCTCCAGCCCGAAGCGGGGGTGCATCAACTTGTTCGCAAGCTCCCCCGAACTGGTAAATAGCAACAAACCTTCGGTATTCAGGTCCAGACGCCCGACGGATTGCCATTTGCCCTGCTGCAGCCGGGGTAGTTTGCGAAACACCGTGGGGCGGTTTTGTGGATCGTCATGCGTAACCACTTCGCCCACCGGCTTGTGGTATGCAATCACGCGTACCGGCGGTGGTGCAATACGGAAGCGGATGGGTTTGCCGTTGACCTTTATCTGGTCCCCAAACTGCACGCGCTGCCCGATATGGGCCGGCTCGTTGTTGACGGAAATACGACCTTCCAGGATGAGCTGCTCCATTTCCAGCCGAGACCCCATGCCCGCCTGGGCAAGCACCTTGTGCAGTTTGGGGGTTTCTGGCTGGGGAAGTAGCACCCGTTTGGCGGGGGCGAGCTCGGCGTTGGCTTCATCCTCGTCGAACTGACCCGACACCACGTCGGCAAACTGATAGCCATCGCCCTTTGGCGCGCGCTTGGCAGCATGGCCGCTGGACTGTCGTGGCACCTCAACAGCAGCGCCTTGCTCATGCACTTCCTGCATTTTCACGTCCGATTGGGCACCGTCAGCACTCAGTTGCGGTACTGTCACATTCTCCTGAAGCGCGCCTTCCGCAGACTTGCGCTTGCGGGGCCTGCGCGGCGCAGCAGCCTCCGATGCGGGCGAAGGCGAGCGCCCCCCCATGGAGTCCGGATCCTTGTGAGATTCATCATTCATATGTCAATGTCCCGTGGCCCCTCTTCGGCACCACTGTGTGTCGCGCCCACTACCAGATCAGGGGCATCTTCAATATCTACTTCGTCCGCCGCCGGCACCTGCACGCCGTCCCCAGGTACCCCTGCAGTGTCTTCGCTCTGCGGTGCCCCCTGAATGGCGCCCAGCGCTTCAAACATGCTGACCTGCACGCCGGGGTCTTCGAGCGTAGGCAGTTGATCCAGTGATTGCAGTCCTAAATCGTCCAGGAACTGCCGTGTGGTAGCAAACAACGCAGGCCGGCCCACTGTCTCGCGGTGGCCAATGACCTCCACCCAGCCGCGGTCCTCCAGTTGTTTGATGATGAGGCTGTTGACCGTCACCCCACGGATGTCTTCGATGTCCCCGCGGGTCACGGGCTGCCGGTACGCAATGATGGCCAGCGTCTCCAGCGTCGCTCGCGTGTAGCGGGGCGGCTTTTCAGGATGCAGCCGGTCCAGAAATTCGCGCAGCTCGGGCCGGCTCTGGAAACGCCAACCTGTGGCCACTTGTACCAACTCCACCCCTCGCAAGGCCCAGTCCTGCTGCAGTTCCAGCAGCAGCATCTTTACTGTATCGGAACCCAGCGCGTCATCGAACAATGTCCGCAAGTCACGGATCGATACAGGCTGCGGGGCACAGATCAACGCGGTTTCAAGAACCCGTTTGGCGTCCACCGAATTCATGGTCCAACAGTCCCTGGAAAGGCAGCCTCGCATCAAACGGGAGGCTGCGCCTTGGGTTGGAGATATTGCGGCGCAGAAAGCAGAGCGTGGCAATGCGCCTTCACGGGGCCGGTAGCTCGTGCTGACCGGCGGTTCACGGCAGAACAGCCGTCAGGGGCGATTGTAGCGCAGCCCCCAAAAATCCAGCGCCTGCGTCATGTCTTCCGGCAGCGGCGCGTGGAACTCCAGGGGAGCGCCAGTGACCGGGTGTACAAACGCCAGCCGGAATGCATGCAGCGCCTGTCGATGCATGGGCCCGGCCAGCGCTCCGCCGTACAGTGCATCTGCCACCAAGGGATGACGTATGGATGCCATATGCACGCGGATCTGGTGCGTTCGACCCGTGTGCAGCGTACAACGCACGAGGCACACCTCCTCGTTGGCATCTATCAGGTCGAAATCGGTGCGGGCTTCCTTGCCTGGATGCTGTGCTAGATCGACCACCGCCATCCGCAGGCGATTGCGCGGGTCACGACCGATCGGGGCATGCACCGATCGATGTGCGGCCCCCGTCCAGCCGCCCCACCCCAGCGCCACATACTGGCGGCTGACCTCGCGCGCAGCGATCATGCGGACGAGTGCATCCATGGCCGACCGGCTGCGCGCAACGACCATGAGGCCACTGGTGTCCTTGTCCAGTCGATGGACGATGCCCGCACGCGGCACCTGCATCGCCTGCGCATCCCGGCCAAGCAAGGCGTTCAGCAACGTGCCGCTCCAATTGCCGGGCGCGGGATGCACCACCAGCCCCGCAGGCTTGTGAATCACGAGGATGTGCTCATCCTCATACACCACATCCAATGGCCATTGCTCGGGCCGAAAAGCCTGGCTCTGCTGCGTAGGGCGCATCTCGACCGCGATGCGATCCCCGACCTTGACCCTGGACGCAGGCTTCTGCACCTCCCGCCCATTCAGGCGTACGCAGCCCTGGAGCAGCAACTGCTGCAGATAACTGCGGGAAAACTCTGGGACCAGTTCCGCGAGTGCCTTGTCCAGCCGCTGAGCATGCTGCTCGGCGCCCACGACGACCTCCCGCAGTTCCGCCTCAAACTCGTCCGCCTGACTCCCACCTGTCTCTGCCGGATCAGCATCCTCCAGCCAGGACGCCTCTCCCATGGAAGCCGGCGCGCTCAACGGGAGGGGAGGTAGCGGGCGGGGTCCACGGGCTTGCCTTGGCGCCGGATTTCGAAATGCAGTTTCACACGATCCGCGTCGGTGCTTCCCATCTCGGCAATCTTTTGCCCCCGGCGCACGTTCTGGTCTTCCTTCACCAGCAGCGTCTGGTTGTGCGCATAGGCCGTGAGATAGGTGTTGTTGTGTTTCAAGATCACCAGGTTGCCATAGCCGCGAAGCCCAGCGCCGGCGTACACCACCCGTCCATCGGCAGCGGCGAGCACCGGATCGCCTGCCTTACCGCCGATGTCGTAGCCTTTGTTACGCACCTCGTCGAATCCCGCCAACAGGCTGCCCGACGAGGGCCAGATAAAGTTGACGTCATCCGTTGCCGCGGCAGCGACCGACGCGGTGGCCACCGCCGGCGCGCTGGGTGCCGCTGCCGGCGCCACCGCGGCCGGTGTAGACGCCGCCGATGCCGATGGCTTGGGTGCGCTCGCAGCCGATGCTGCAGCCAAGGGCGAAGACGTGACGGGGCGGGTGACCACACCGGTGTCAGATGCCACCGCAGTCGCCGCAGCCGCAGCAGGGGGCACCACACGCAGCACCTGGCCCACCTCGATCAGGTTGGCGTTTTCCAGGTTGTTCCAACGCGCGATGTCTTTCCAACTTTGCCCGTTTTCCAGGCCAATGCGAATCAGCGTGTCGCCTGGCTTCACGGTGTAGTAGCCAGGCTTGCCCGCGTTTTCAGCACCAGGCAAGGGCTTGACCTCAGGCACGGCGCCGGCGGGCCCCGTCGTGCCGCTGCTCGCGGCAAAGGTGCCGCGATCTTCCACGGGAGCCCTGTTGATCGGGGTGCTGCACCCCGCCAGCAAACCGCCAGCCAGCACGGCAACTCCCCAAACCACAAGACTACGCGATACCAACATAAGCAAATCCTTCAGGCGATCCCCGATTTTAGGGGGACGAAATGCACGGCTTCCAGAATGCCCTGCTTCAAGCCTTGCGCAGTTTTATCAACGACCAGCAACATCTGCTGGCCGTCGGCGCCCGCCAGTGGGGCGACCAACCGGCCACCCACGGCAAGTTGCTCGCACCACGCGGCGGGAAGGCTATCGCCCCCCGCCGCGGCAATGATGCCCGCATAGGGTGCGCCGCTGGGGTAACCCAGCATTCCGTCGCCCAGGATCAGGTGCACATTGGCCAAGCGCAGGGGGCGCAAGTGGTCTCGCGCCTTTTCATGCAACGCGCGCAAGCGTTCAACGGTATACACCTCGCGCGAGACACGCGACAGCACCGCTGCCTGATAGCCGCAGCCCGTGCCAATCTCCAGTACCCGGCCCATTCCATTTCCGCGCGCGCACTCGGCCCCCAGCAACAATTCGATCATGCGTGCTACCACGCTGGGTTTGGAAATGGTCTGACCCAGTCCGATGGGCAGACTGGTGTCCTCATAGGCTTGGTTGGCCAAGGCGGTGTCGACAAAACGATGCCGCTCAATCATTCCCATGGCCTGAAGAACCGCCCCCGCCGAGATGCCCGAGGCTGCGAGTCGCTGCACCATGCGTGCGCGCACGGCAGCGGAGTCCAGCCCCACGCCGTGCGGCGTGGGCGGCTGCACCTCGCGGCGCGCGCCTACCGGTGGCGCCGCAGTGGGTGCACCGGGTTGGCGCCAGTCGATCCGCGCAGGAAAACCTGGCCGCCGCTGCATCAAGCCACCTCGCCGGACGCCTGCGCAGGTACGAGACGGGCCAGAGTCTGCGCCCAATACCCCAGTCCGTCGTAATCGGTCAGGTCCACCTTCAATGGCGTGACGGATACATGGCCGTGGGCCGTGGCATGAAAATCAGTGCCCTCCGCCGCGTCCTTGGCGGCGCCAGCGCCACCGATCCAGTACATCAGCTCCCCACGCGGGCTCTGCTGCTCAATGACACGCTCTGCCGCATGGCGCCGGCCCAGGCGGCACATGCGCAAGGGCCGCAATGCGTCATACGGCATATTGGGAATGTTGACATTCAACAGCCAGGGGGCTTCGCCGACCAGGTTTTGGCGATCCATCTGCTGAACGATCTCGCGCGCCTTGCGCGCAGCCGACTCGATCTCGCCCCACCCCTTGTCCACCTGCGAAAAGGCGATGGACGGGATCCCGAAAAGATAGCCTTCCATCGCAGCACCCACCGTGCCGGAATAAATTGTGTCGTCGCCCATGTTGGCACCGTTGTTGATGCCGGAGACCACCAGATCGGGCCGGTAACCCAGCAGGCCCGTCAGCGCAATGTGCACGCAATCGGCAGGCGTGCCATTGACATAGCGAAAGCCGTTGTGCGCGGTTTGCACATACAACGGCGAATGCAGCGTCAGGGCGTTCGACTTCGCGCTATTGTTGTGTTCGGGAGCCACCACTTCCACATCAGCAATGGTCTTAAGGGCGTCATGCAGCGCCACGATGCCAGGCGCCTGGTAGCCGTCGTCGTTGGAGATGAGGATTTTCATGGTCTGGAAGGCGGAACGGCTGGCATTGTAGGAGCGCGCACACACGCTGTCGCTGGTCACGCAAGGGACAACCCAGCCTCAGAGACGACCCCTATGATGCCCGCCCAACAGATTCGTAGCGACCAAGGAGACATTCATGCACGCCTGGCTCTGCACCAACCCCATCGGCGTCGAGGCCCTGGCCTGGACAGAACTGCCCGACCCGGCTCCCAAGGCGGGCGAGGTCCTCGTCGAGATCCGCGCGGCAAGCCTGAATTTTCCCGACCTGCTGATAGTGCAGAACAAGTACCAGATCAAACCGCCCCTGCCTTTCGTGCCCGGCTCGGAGTTCGCGGGCGTCGTGCAGGCCGTGGGCGACGGCGTCACCCATCTGCAGGTGGGTCAAAACGTGGCCTGCCTTAGCGGCACGGGTGGCTTCGCCACGCACACCATCGCCCCGGCCGCACGCTGTATACCCCTGCCGGACGGCTTTGGCCATGTGGATGCGGCGGCATTCATCATGACCTATGCAACCTCCTACCACGCCCTGCTGGACCGGGGCCAGCTCCAGGCTGGCGAGACCGTGCTGGTGCTGGGCGCGGCCGGCGGCGTGGGCACTGCCGCGATTCAGATCGCCAAGGCCAAGGGAGCGCGCGTGATCGCAGCCGCCTCCACGGACGAAAAATGCGACGTGTGCCTGAAGCTGGGCGCCGATGCCGTGATCAATTACAGCGTGGAGGACCTGCGCGACGCCGCCAAGTCACTGACCGACGGGCGGGGACCGGACGTCATCTACGACCCGGTGGGCGGCGCACTGGCAGAGCCCGCATTTCGCTCCATCGCCTGGCGAGGCCGCTATCTGGTGGTCGGCTTCGCATCAGGCCCCATCCCTTCATTGCCGTTGAATCTGCCACTGCTCAAGGGTGCTTCTGTCGTCGGCGTGTTCTGGGGCGAATTCGCCAAGCGCGAGCCCCAGGCCAATGCTTCGATGATGGGCACCCTGCTCCAGTGGTATGCACAGGGCAAGATCAGGCCCGCCATCGACCGAACCATGCCCATGTCACAGCTACCCGCCGCGTTTGCCCACATGGGCGCACGTGCGGTGATCGGCAAACTGGTTCTGGTCAACTGACACGATTTACACATGGCTTGACCCGGCCTGCTATCCAAGCGGGCTGCACTCTGTCACACTTTTGGCTGTTTGCATCTTCCTGCGTCCCTGCAGATGGCCTCCGCCAAATCCCCTTCTGAAATTGCCCGCGAGACGCTCAAGCTACTCGCCACGCGCCGGCTTCCTCCCACGCCCGACCACTACCAGGCCCTCTATGACGAAGTGGCCGGCACCACCAGCGCGCCGGCGTTTCCCAGCGCCCAGCTGCGGCAGATCTCGCGGGTGATCCCCGGCCAGACCCCGGCGCAGAAGCGGTTGCTGGGCCTGTTGGAAACCGCCATCACCCAGCAGGACTGGGGCGTTTTGCAAAACGTGTTGGTGGGATACGCCAACCTGGGACTCTCGCCCGTGGCCGCGCCCGAGCCCGCGAGCACCCGGATTGACCACCTGCCGCTGACACTGGCGCAGAATCTGGCGCGGCTGGTGGACAACACCCTGCCGGCGCTGGGTGAGGACGATGTCCGCGTGCATGAGCTGGCTGCGCAATTGAGCACCTTCCTGCGCGAGCCCGACCCACCCGTCTCCACCGCTGAGCTGATGCTCGGCAACTTCAGCTACCGCCTGTCTTTCGCGGCGGAAGACCAAGCCGCCATCCGGCTGAGCTTGCTCAGCCTGCTGCGCCTGGTGTTCGAGAACATTGCCGCCCTGAGCATGGACGACGAGTGGCTGCACGGCCAGGCCGAGGCGCTGCTTGCGGCCTCCACCCCGCCGCTCACGCTGCGCCGGCTGGACGACGTGCAGCGACGCCTCAAGGACGTCATCTTCAAGCAGACTGAGGCCAAGGAACGCACCGTTCACGCCCAGATGCAGATGCGCGAACTGCTGGCCACATTCATCGAGCGCCTGGCGCAGATGGATGAATCCAGCAGCGCCTACAACACCAAGATGGAGGATTGCGCCGAGCGCATCAGCCAGGCCACGCAACTGCAGGACATCATGCCGCTGCTGGAAGAAGTCATGGCCGCCACGCGCGCCATGGCGCTGAGCAGCCGGGTGACGCGCGGCGAACTGCAGGAACTGCGCGAGCGCACCGAGGCCAAGCACGCCGAAATCGACCACCTGCGCCAGGAGCTGGACCGCGCGAGCGCCCAGGCGCGCCACGACCCGTTGACGGGCTCGCTCAACCGCAAAGGCTTTGCCGAGGCCATGGAGCGCGAGATCGCGCGTGCGCGCCGCCAGGACGCGCCGCTGTGCGTGGCGCTGCTGGATGTGGACAACTTCAAGTCCATCAACGACCGCCTGGGCCACACCGCCGGCGACGCGGCCCTGGTGCATCTGGCGCAGGTCACCCGCGAGGTGATGCGGCCGCAGGACCAGCTGGCGCGCTATGGCGGCGAGGAATTCGTCATCATCCTGCCCGACACCGAACTGGCGGAAGGCGTGAAGGCCATGGAGCGCCTGCAACGCGAGCTGACCACGCGCTACTTCCTCAAAGACCAGGAGCGGGTGCTCATCACCTTCAGCGCCGGTGTGGCCCAGGTGGAGGGCGAACAAGGCAGCGCCGACGCAATCCGCCGCGCCGACCAGGGCATGTACCTGGCCAAGCGCACCGGCAAAAACCGCGTGGTTGCTGCCTGACGCCTGGACCCCTTGTGCGATGTCCCGTGCACCCGCCTTCGCTTGACATCTCGCGCCGCACACTGCTGCGTCAGGCCGCCTGGGCCGGCATGGCCACGCAGTTGCCCCGCTGGGCCTGGGCCCAGGCCGCCGTGCGGCACGACCCCTTTGGCCTGGGTGTGGCCAGTGGCGACCCAGCGCACGACGGCGTGGTCCTCTGGACCCGCGTGCTTCCGCCCGCGGACCTGGCCGGCGCCCACGCCCCCTGGGCCGGCCCCCTGACCGTACGCTGGGAACTGGCCGACGACGCGCAGTTTCGCCACATCGTGCAGCAAGGCACGGCGATGGCGCTGCCTGAACTGGGCCACAGCGTGCATGTGGAGGTGGCCGGCCTGCGCCCCGACCGCTGGTACCACTACCGCTTCATGCTGGGTGACGCCACCAGCCCCGTCGGCCGCACCCGCACCGCACCCGCACCGGATGCGCTGCCCGGGCGCCTGCGGCTGGTGTTCGCGTCCTGCCAGCGGTGGGAGCATGGCCATTACGCGGCCTGGCGGCATGCCTGCGCGGACCAGCCCGACCTGGTGCTGTTCCTGGGCGACTACATCTACGAATATCCCAGCCCGCAGGACGCCACGGGCCTGGCCCGCGTGCACGCGCTGCGCCTGCCTCGCAACCTGCAGGACTACCGTGACCGCTACGCCCTGCACAAGAGCGACCCCGCGCTGCAGGCCGCGCACGCCTGCGCCCCGTGGGCGGTGACCTGGGACGACCATGAGGTACAGAACGATTACGCCGCTGGCCAGGGCCGGGGCGAGCGCGCCGAATGGCTGCCGCTGCGCAGCGCAGCGTGGCAGGCCTTCTATGAACACATGCCGCTGCGCGCATCCACGCTGGCCGGCTCCGGTTTCCATCAATTGCAGATCCACCGCCGCCTGCACTGGGGGCGCCTGGCGCGGCTGCACATGCTGGACACACGCCAGTACCGCGACCTGCAGGCCTGCCGCACGCCGGGCAAGGGTGCGACCGGCGCGGTGCGGCCCGACGCCTGCCCCGAAATCCTGGACGGCCACCGCAGCCTCCTCGGCTGGGAACAGGAGCAGTGGCTACACGCGGGCTTGGCAGCCGATGCGCGCAACCAAGCTACGCGCTGGAGCGTACTGGCGCAGCAGACCCTGTTCTCGCCACGCCGCTACCCCTCGGGCCTACAGTCCACCGACAGCTGGGACGGCTACCCCGCCGCACGCGACCGCCTGCTGCAGGCGCTGGCGCAGCACCCGCCGCGCAACACGGTGCTGCTGGGCGGCGACATCCACCAGAACTATGTTTGCAACGTGATGGCGCCACACGGGCCGCATGCCCACGGTGCGCCGCGCATCCTGGCCAGCGAGTTCTGCGGCACCTCGATCTCCTCGCGCGCCGGCACCACGCAGGAGAAGGTGGATGCCATCGCCCGCCACAACCCCCATGTACTGCTGGCCCGCTGTGAGGAGCGCGGCTACGGCCTGTGCGACATCACGCCCACGCGCTGGACCACCACGCTGCGCGCCCTGCGCGACCCGCTGGATGCCGGCAGCGCCGCGTACACTCTGGCCCGATTCGTGGTGGAAGACGGCCGCCCCGGCCCGCAGCCGGCCTAGGGCCCGCACCAATCCTGGCGCGTCGCGCGCCTTGCCACTTTCGTCCGCACCCAAGGAACACGCACGCAGATGACCGGGAAACCCGCGCCCACCCCGCGCCCCGACGAGGCCGACTTCTCGAACCACACGCCCATGATGGCGCAGTACCTGGCCCTGAAGGCCCAGCACCCCGACACGCTGCTGCTGTACCGCATGGGCGACTTCTACGAGCTTTTCTACGCCGATGCCGAGAAGGCCGCGCGCCTGCTGGACATCACCCTCACCCAACGCGGCCAGTCGGCCGGCCAGCCGGTGACCATGGCGGGCGTGCCCTTTCATGCGCTGGAGAACTACCTGGGCCGCCTCATCAAGATGGGCGAGTCGGTCGCCATTGCCGAGCAGGTGGGCGAAGTGGGCGCCGCCAAGGGCCCCGTGGAGCGCAAGGTGGTGCGCGTGGTCACCCCCGGCACGCTCACCGATAGCGAACTGTTGTCTGACAAGAGCGAGTCCATGCTGCTGGCCGTGCACCAGGGCGCGCGCGCGCGCTGTGGCCTGGCGTGGCTCTCCGTCACCCAGGGTGTGGTGCAGCTGGCCGAATGCGCACAGGCCGACGTGGGCACCTGGCTCGCACGCATTGCCCCCAGCGAGGTGATCTACAGCGCGGGCATCACCCAGCGCTTTGAAGAACAACTGACCCAGTTGCGCCAGGGCGGCGTGTTCACCTGCCCCATGAGCCTGCGGCCCGACTGGCAGTTCGATGGTGCCCTGGGCGAGCGCAAGCTGCTGGAACAGCTCGGCGCGGCCAGCCTGCAGGCCTGGAATGCCGAGGCCCTGCCCCACGCCCATGCCGCCGCCGCCGCGCTGCTGCAGTACGCCGAACACACGCAAGGCCGCGCACTCACCCATGTGCACAGCGTGCGCGTACAGCAAAGCGACGAACTGATCCACCTGCCCCTGGCCACGCGGCGCAACCTGGAGCTGGTGAAGACCCTGCGCGGCGAGGACGCGCCCACGCTGTTCTCGCTGCTGGACACCTGCATGACCGGCATGGGCAGCCGCCTGCTCAAGACCTGGCTGCTGGAGCCGCGCCGCGACCGCAGCGACGCGCGCCAGCGCCTGGCGGCCACGGCAGCGCTGCGCGGCGCCGGCAGCGGCCAGGGCCCGTGGCAGCTCCTGCGCAGCGAACTGCGCGGCGTGAGCGACGTGGAGCGCATCACCGCGCGCATCGCGCTGCGGCAGGTGCGCCCGCGCGAGCTGGTGGCGCTGTGCAAGACGCTACAAAAAGCAGAGCTGCTCGCGCTTAACAGTCAAGCGCCAGAGCCGTTTTTGGCCCAGGTCTTCAGCCACCTGCAGCCCCCCGTCGACTGCGCGGCACTGCTGCGTGCCGCCATTCTGGAGGAGCCCGCCGCCCTGGTGCGCGACGGCGGCGTGATCGCGCCGGGCTTCGATGCCGAGCTGGACGAGCTGCGCGGCATCCAGAACAACTGCGACGACTTCCTGCTCGATCTGGAGACGCGCGAGAAGGCTCGCACCGGCATCCCCAACCTGCGTGTGCAGTTCAACAAGGTGCATGGCTTCTACATCGAGGTCACCAGCAGCCACGCGGACAAGGTGCCCGAGGACTACCGCCGCCGCCAGACACTGAAGAACGCGGAACGCTTCATCACGCCCGAGCTGAAGACGTTCGAGGACAAGGCACTGTCGGCCCAGGAACGCGGCCTCGCACGCGAGAAGTGGCTGTACGAGCAGGTGCTGGACCAGCTGCAGCCCCATGTGCCCCAGCTCACGCGGCTGGCGCAGGCGCTGGCCACGCTGGACGTGCTGTGCACGCTGGCCGAGCGCTCGCTCACGCTCAACTGGTGCGCACCGCAATTCGTCAACGAGCCCTGCATCGACATCGAGGCGGGCCGCCACCCCGTGGTGGAGGCCCGGCTGGCCGAAACATCAAGCGGCGCCTTCATCCCCAACCACACGCGCCTGCACGCCAACGCGCGCATGCAGATCATCACCGGCCCCAACATGGGCGGTAAGTCCACCTACATGCGGCAGGTCGCCCTGATCGTGCTGCTGGCCAGCATGGGCAGCCACGTGCCGGCCGCGGCCTGCCGACTGGGCCCCATCGACGCGATCCACACCCGTATCGGCGCGGCCGACGACCTGGCCAATGCCCAGTCCACCTTCATGCTGGAGATGACCGAGGCGGCGCAGATCCTGCACGCCGCCACGCCGCACAGCCTGGTGCTGATGGACGAGATCGGCCGCGGCACCAGCACCTTCGACGGGTTGGCGCTGGCCAGCGGCATCGCCACCCATCTGCATGACAAGACCCGCGCGTTCACGCTGTTCGCCACGCATTACTTCGAGCTGACCGAACTGGCGGCGCGCCACCCGCACGCGGTGAACGTGCACGTGGGCGCCACCGAGTCCGGCCACGACATCGTCTTCCTGCACGAGATCCAGCCCGGCCCCGCCAGCCGCAGCTACGGCATCCAGGTGGCGAAGCTGGCGGGGGTGCCCGCCGCCGTGCTGCACCACGCGCGCCACACGCTCGCCGCGCTGGAAGAACGCGCGGGCGAGGATGAGCTGCAGGTGGACCTGTTCGCTCCGCCGCCCGCGCCCGAGGTGGCGACCGTGAGCCCCGTGGAGTCCGCCCTGGCGCAGATCCACCCGGACCAGCTGTCGCCCCGCGAGGCGCTGGACGCGCTCTACCAGCTCAAGCGGCTGAGCACGCCCGGTTTTGAATAAAATAAGGCTCTAGCGCTTACCAGTAAAGCGCTAGCAGCTATGTTTATGGTAGCAAAAAACCTCATGAGCATGCCCGCCCTGCGCCCGCCGCAGCGCCGCAGCCGCGACACGGCCGCCCGGCAAAGCGCCCTACACTCGCCCTCTTCGCCTTCACAGCCCATCCCATGACGTACTGCGTCGCCATCAAGCTCAACGCCGGCCTGGTGTTCCTGTCCGATTCGCGCACCAACGCCGGGCTGGACCAGATCAGTTCCTTTCGCAAGATGATGGTCTACGAGCAGGCCGGCGACCGCTTCATGGTGCTGCTGTCGGCCGGCAACCTGAGCATCTCGCAGTCGGTGCGCGAAATCCTGCAGGTCGAGCAGATCCAGGAGCCCGGCGACAGCACGCCTATCACGCTGTGGAACGCCACCAGCATGTTCGACGTGGCGCGCGTGCTGGGCGCGGCGGTGCGACGCGTGTACGAGCGCGACGGCGCCGCACTGCAGCGCGCGGGGGTGGACTTCAACGTCTCCCTGCTACTGGGCGGCCAAATCAAGGGCGAGGGCATGCGCCTGTTCCAGGTGTATTCGGCAGGCAACTTCATCGAAGCCACGGCCGAGACGCCGTACTTTCAGGTGGGCGAATCCAAGTACGGCAAGCCCGTGCTGGACCGCGTGATCACGCCCCACACGCCGCTGAGCGAGGCAGCCAAGTGCGCGCTGGTGTCCATGGACAGCACGCTCAAGTCCAACCTCTCGGTCGGCCTGCCGCTGGACCTCGTGGTGTACGAGGAGGGGCGCCTCGCCACCGACAAGATCGTGTGCATCGACGAGCACAACCCCTACTTCCGCATGCTGCACGACAGCTGGGGCGAGAAGCTGCGCCAGGTGTTCGACAGCATCGAGGATCCGGCATGGAACGGCGGCGTGACCGAAGTGCCCATCCGCGTGGAGCCCCTGCGCAGCCGGCCCATCAAGAAGATCACCACACCGCGCGACAAGCTCGTGTGAACCGTTCCATGGCCTGCATCGTCTTCTCCCACGCCAACAGCTTTCCCGCCGGCACCTACCGCGTGCTGTTCGATGAACTGCGCGAGCGCGGCTTTCGCGTCAGCGCCATCGAGCGCTATGGCCATGACGAGAAATACCCCGTCAGCAACAACTGGCCCCACCTGGTGCAGCACCTGGCGGATTTTGCCGCCGAGCAGCAGCAGCGCAGCGGAGAGCAGGCCTTTCTGGTGGGCCATTCGCTCGGGGGCTTCCTGAGCGTGATGGCCGCAGCGCGCCACCCCGAGCTGGCACGGGGCGTGGTGCTGATCGACTCGCCCCTCATCGGCGGCTGGCGCGCCAGTGCCCTGGGGGTGGCCAAGCAGACGCAAGTGGTGGGCGCCGTCTCGCCCGGACGCGTGAGCCGCGCGCGGCGCAACAGCTGGGCCAGCACTGAAGAGGCGCTGGAGCACTTTCGCCGCAAGAAGGCCTTCGCCCACTGGGACCCGCGCGTGCTGCGGGACTACGTGGCGCACGGCCTGCAGGACCAGGACGGCAAGCGCGTGCTGGCCTTTGACCGCGCGGTGGAAACCCAGATCTACAACACCCTGCCCCACAACCTGGCCCGGCTGCTGCACGCGCATCCGCTGCGCTGCCCGGCCGCCTTCATCGGCGGGCGCGATTCCGCCGAGATGCGCCAGGTGGGCATGGCGATGACCCAGCGCATCACCCAGGGCCGCGTGACGATGCTGGACGGCAGTCACCTCTTTCCCATGGAGCAGCCCCGCGCCACGGCCGCGGCGATCGAAGCCGCGCTGCTGAACCTGGCCCACATCGCGGATTCCTGACACGCGCAGTCCGCAACAGCCCGCGGCAGCCCGCGGCGACTTGCCCTCTATCCGCTCACACCGCAGTCGTTACGCGGTGATACATTTGAACCTCCTGCGGAGGGTGCGATGCGGCTTTTGCTGTTGCTCTGGTGCGGAATCTTGCCTGGCGGCGTGCGGCTGCGCGCGGTGCTGGGCGGAATGCTGTGCCTGCTCGGCGCGCTGCACCCCGGCCCGGCGCAGGCCTGCAGAGCCACAGTGCTGGAGCCGGGCAGGGGCCCCGTGGATCTGTGGGCCCACCTGTGCATGCGCTCTGACCCCACGCTGGCACGCACGGTGCAGGAGATGCTGGCCACGCCCACGGAGTTCGCGGCACCTGTGACGCGCGGCGGTTCACTGGGCGTGCGCCCGGATGCCGTGTGGCTGAAGGCGACACTGGTCCCCCAGGCGCGCGCAGGGCCCTGGGTCATCAATGTGGACTTCCCGCTGCTGAACGAACTCGACGTCTATCTGGTGGCGGACGGCGAGGTGCTGCAGCATCACGCCCTGGGCAACCTGCAGCAGCCCAGCCCCCACGCGCTGGATTGGCGCACCCCCGCGGTGGTTCTGGCGCTGGAGCACGAACGCACTTACGAGCTGCTGGTGCGCGTGCGCACGCTGGGCGGAATGATTGTCCCGCTGCGCATCGGCACCTGGCGAGACATGGCTGCGCCCATGCTGCGCGAGCAGATGCTGCAGGGCCTGTTCGTGGGCCTGGCGCTGTGCCTGTTCATCTACGGTCTGCTGCAGGCCGTCGCGCTACGAGAAAAGGTGTTCGCCTACTACGCGCTGCTGGTGCTGGGCAGCACGGGGTTTTCCATCCACTTCTTTGGCATCGGCAGCCTGTTCATCTGGGGGCACCACCCCTGGATGCAGCAGCACGCCGGCCCGCTGTTCGTCTGCATTGCGGTGATCGGCGCCTTCCTGTTCATGGGGCACTCGCTGGCGCGCGACAACCGGCCCGGTCGATTTCTGCGCACCATGCAGGGAGGAGCCGCGCTGTCCGTCCTGCTCTGCGCCGCGTTCCTGTCAAACGTTTTGAACACGCCCGCGACCCTCGCCACGCTGGCACTTCTGGGGCCGCTGCCGGCGTTGGTCAGCCTGCCCGTGGCCGCGCGGCGCATGCACGAGAACGACCCCGTGGGGCACACGCTGCTGCTCGCATGGCCGGCCTATATCGGCACTGCCGTCGCGCTCGCTCTGCTGGTGCATGGGGTGCTCCCCGCCCGGTTCTGGCCCATGCACCTCTTCCAGATCGCAGCCGTGGTCAACATGCTGCTGTTCATGCGCATGCTGGGCCTGCGCCACGCACGCCTGCGTGACGCAGTGCAAGACGCCAGCCGGGAGCGCGACGCGCTCATGTCGCTGGCCCGCACCGACCCCCTCACCGGCCTGCCCAACCGGCGCGGCCTGGACGCAGCCCTGGGCGCCGCGCTGCCCCACGCACAAGCCGACCGGCTGCTGGCCGTATTTATGCTGGACCTGGACGGCTTCAAACCCGTCAACGATCAGCATGGGCACGCCGTGGGCGACCGGCTGCTGGTGGCCGTGGCGCAGCGGCTGCGCGCCCAGTTGCGCCACGCCGACCTGATCGCACGGGTGGGCGGGGACGAATTCGTCGTCATGGCGCAGCAGCTGCCCAGCGTGATGCAGGCGCACGATCTCGGGATCGCACTGCTGGAATCCTTCCTGAAGCCGTTTTACGTGCAGGGCGTCGAGATCCGCGTGGGGTTGACGATCGGCTACGCACTCGCGCCGGACGACGCCTGCGACGCCTGCACCCTCATCCGCCTGGCGGACGCCGCCATGTACAGCGGCAAGCAGCAGGGCAAGTTCTGCGTGCGCCGCAACAAGGGCGACCTGGCGCTGGCGTCGTCCTGACGCGGCTATTCGGCCCAGGTCACCAGGCCGCTCCATGCCGTGACCAGCACCACCAGGCCAAACGCGATGCGATACCACGCGAACGGCACGAAGCTGTGCGAGCTGATGTAGCGCAGCAGCCAGCGCACGCACAGCCAGGCGCTGATGAACGAAAACACCAGTCCCACGGCAAACAGCGGAATGTCGGCCGCCGACAGCAGCGCGCGCTCCTTGTAGAGGCTGTAGACGCCTGCGCCGATCAGCGTGGGGATGGCGAGAAAGAACGAATAGTCGGTGGCCGCCTTGCGCGACAGCCCCAGCAGCATGCCGCCGATGATGGTGGCACCGCTGCGGCTGGTGCCGGGCACCATGGCCAGGCACTGCACCAGGCCGACCTTCAGCGCGTCCAGCGGCGTCATGTCGTCCACGGCATGGATGCGCACGGCGGCCTGCTGGCGCCGCTCGGCCCAGAGGATGACGAAGCCGCCCAGGATGAAGGTGCTAGCCACCACCACCGGCGTGAACAGATGCGCCTTGATGGCCTTGCCCAGCAACAGACCCAGCAGCACGGCCGGAAGAAAGCCGATCAGCACGTTCAAGGCGAAACGACGCGCCTGCCGCTCGGTGGGCAGCGCCACCAGCGTCGCGCGGATGCGCTGCCAATAGACCAGAATGACCGCGAAAATGGCGCCGGTCTGGATGGCGATGTCGAAGACCTTGGCCTTGGCATCGTCAAACCCGAGCAGCGACCCGGCCAGGATCAGGTGGCCGGTGGAAGAGATGGGGAGGAATTCGGTCAGCCCTTCGACCACGCCCATGATGGCGGCCTTGAGCAGCAAGAGAGTGTCCACGCAAGCGTCCTGACAGCGAAAAAGCAAAGCGCGGATTATCAGCCCCGTGCGGCGTGACACGGGTGTCACGCCCTGTGTCCTGCCGGGCCATACGCCAGAACGGCTCCGCTCGCGCCCGCCAGGCAACCGCCCGCGCCACGCGGCTGCCGTTCGTCGCAATGCACTGTTTGGTGGGCCCCCTCTCCTTGCACAGTACGGCAACGGGGTGCAGTACCCCGTCTGGAGACGCGCCATGCATCACTCTCTTCGTTCCCCGAACCACCCGGATACCCTCGACCGCCTGGCCCGGCGGCGCGCGGGTGCCAAGCTGGGCTGGCTGTTGCACGCGGGCGTCTACCTCACCGTTCAGCTGGCGCTGGCGGGCCTGGCGCTGATGCAGGGGCGGACTTGGACGCCCTACCCCGCTCTCGGTTGGGGTCTGGGCCTGCTGCTGCATGGGGCGGTCGTGTGGCTGGCCCTGCCCGGAGCCCACTGGCGCGAAGCGCTTGTCGCACGCGAGCGGGCGGCGCTGGCACGCGAGCGCAGCGGCCACAACGACTCGGCACCGCAATGACGGGCCGGCCCTGCAGCACAATGGCCCGTACCCCGCCTGTTCCATGAGCGTCAACCACCCCATCGCCTTCCTCTGCCGGCTGCTGACCACGGCGGCGTTCTGCTGCCTGGTGGCGCTGGGCGTCACACTGGCGAGATCCACGCCCTGGGATGCGAACCTGGTGTATTCGCTCACCATCGGCCTGGTGAGCTGGTTCACGGTGGACCTGGGGCGCATGGCGCTCACACGCCACAGCGCCATTCCGTGGCCGCGGCGGCCATGGGGAGCGGTACTCATCTTTGCGGGCACGGCCATGGGCTTTGTCTCCGGCTCGGTGGTGGGACACCTGTACAACGGCGGCGCACTGGGCGACCTGGCCTGGCTGCGCGGGCACGAGGCCGTGTCCACCCTGGTCGTCACCATCGCGGCCAGCGCATCCATCTCGTTTTTCTTCCACAGCCGGGGTAAGGCGCGCTTTCTGCAGGCGCGCGTGGCCCAGGTACAGCGTGACGCGGCCGAGGCACGCCTGAAACTGCTGGAAACGCAGCTGGAGCCGCACATGATGTTCAACACCCTGGCCAACCTGCGCGTGCTGGTGGCCACGGATCCGCCGCGCGCTCAGGAGATGCTGGACCACTTCATCGCCTACCTGCGCGCCACCCTGGGCGCATCGCGCGCCGCGCTGCACCCATTGGCCGACGAGTTCGAGCGGCTGCAGGACTACCTGGCCCTCATGGCCGTGCGCATGGGCCCGCGCCTGGACTACACCCTGGAACTGCCCGAGGCTTTGCGCAACGTGCCCGTCCCGCCCCTGCTGCTGCAGCCGCTGGTGGAGAACGCCATCCGCCACGGCCTGGAGCCACAGGTGCAGGGTGGCCACATCCACGTACAGGCCGCGCTGCTGCAGGGCGGCACCCCGGCGGCGCGCGTGCAGCTGGCCGTGCGTGACACGGGCGCGGGCCTGCGCTACACACCACCCACGGGCACCGCGGGCACGACCACCGCGCGCTTTGGCCTGCAGCAGGTGCGCGAGCGCCTCGCCACCCTGTACGGCGACGCTGGCACTCTCGAATTGATAGCTGCTAGCGCACAGGGCACGGCCTGCATCATCACTTTTCCCTTGAAGCACCATGCACTCGACGTTCCCCCGAGCCCTGATTGCCGAGGATGAGCCGCTGCTGGCCGCGGCCCTGCGCCACGAGCTGCAGCAGGCCTGGCCCGCCCTGGAGATCGCTGCGAGCGTGGGCGACGGTCTGAGCGCCGTGCGTGAGGCGCTGGCACTGCGCCCCGACGTGCTGCTGCTGGACATCCGCATGCCCGGCCAGAGCGGCCTGGAGGCGGCGGCAGAGCTGGCCGATGCCTGGCCCGATACCGCAGCCTTTCCCGCGCTGGTCTTCGTCACCGCCTACGACCAATACGCCGTACAGGCCTTTGAAGCCCAGGCGGTGGACTACCTGCTCAAACCCGTGCAGCCCGCGCGGCTGCGCCAGACGGTGCAGCGGCTGCAGCAACTGCTGGCACAGCGCGGCGCCCCTGGCGCGCTGCCGGCGCTGGAGCAAGCGCTGACCCAGTTGCGCGCTTTGGCGCAGGCCCCAGGGCTGGGCGGATCGGTGCAGCCCCCAGCGGGCGGCGGCGCGCCGCTGCGCATGATCCAGGCCAGCAGCGGCACGCAGATCCACCTCGTGCCTGTGCAGGAGGTCGTGTACTTCGAGGCGGCCGACAAGTACGTGCGTGTGCTCACCGCCGAGCGTGAATACCTGATCCGCACGCCACTCAAGGAACTGGCCGGGCAGCTCGATCCGGCCGACTTCTGGCAGGTGCACCGGGGCACGCTGGTACGTGCCGCCGCCATCGCCAGCGCCATACGCGACGAAGCGGGCCGGATGCATCTGCAGCTGCGGGGCAGGCCTGAGCGGCTGGCGGTGAGCCGGCTGTATGCGCCGCTGTTCAAGGCCATGTAAGCGCGGGCCGGTGCGCACGGCGCCTGCACGCGCGCCGCGTCCGGTGTAGCCTCGGGCCCCATGCCCAACGCCCCCTCCGCCGCGCCGCTTCCACCCGCCCCCATCGCCATGGCATCACGCGCCGCCCTGCTGATGCTGGTGGCGCTGACCTCGGGCTTCGCGTTGAGCTCGGCCTTTCGCACCGTGGCCGCCATCATGGCCGCGCCGCTGCAGGCGGACTTCGGGCTGTCGCCGCAAGCGCTGGGAGTGTTCGCGGGCACCTTCCATTTCGCCTTTGGCGCCATGCAGCTCTTCATGGGCATCGGCATCGATCTGTATGGCGTGCGCCGCACGATCCTGGCGGCGTTTCCGCTGTGTATCGCGGGGGCGCTGCTGTCGGCGCTGGCACCGGGCTACGGCGCGCTGCTGGTGGGCCAGGCGCTGATCGGCGTGGGCTGCGCGCCGGCCTTCCTGGTGTGCACGGTGTTCATTGCACGGCATTTCGCGCCGCAGCGCTTCGCGGCGATGTCGGGCATGGCGATGGCGCTGGGTACGCTGGGCATGCTGTTCACTGGCACGCCTCTGGCCTGGCTGGTGCAGCAGTGGTCCTGGCGCGCGGGCTTCGTGGTGCTGGCGGCGCTGGCGCTGGCGGCTTGGCTGTGGATCTGGCGCAGCGTGCATGAGCCCGTCGCCGCGCCGGCGCAGCAGGAGGCCCCGCGCGAATCCGTGCGCGAGGCGGTGCTGCGCTTCGCCGCGCTGTTCACCGTGCCGCACACCTGGGGCATCGTGGTGCTGGGCGCGGTGACCTATGCGGCGCTCATCTCCCTGCGCGGCCTGTGGCTGGGGCCCATGCTGATCGAGCGCCACGGTTTCTCGCTGGTGCAAAGCGGCAACGTGGCGTTGGCCCTGTCGGTGGTGGCGCTGTGCGGGCCGATGCTGTTCGGCCGCATCGACCCCGGCCCCGCCCGGCGTCGCCGCTGGATCGTGACCTGCACCCTGGCCATGGCGGTCCTGTTCGCGGCCATGGTGCTGCCGCACTCCGCCCTGCTGGACGTGGCCTGCATGCTGGCCGTGGGGCTGCTGTCAGGCTTCATCGTGCTGCAGTACGCGGACGTGCGCGCGGCCTACCCGGCGGCGCTCACCGGGCGGGCCATGGCGGTGTTCACCATGGCCATGTTCCTGGGTGTGGCGGCCATGCAGTGGCTCACGGGGCTGGTGGCGTCCCTTGCCAAGCGCGGGGGGACGGACCCTTACCTGGCAGTGATGGCCAGCATCGCCGTGCTGCTCGCGTTGGCGGCGCTGGCGTTTCGGCTGCTGCCGCATCCGCCGCAGGGTGAAAGATAGCAGTCAAATCTGCCGTTATCGCTTACAGGATAAGCGCAAATAGCTATCAATTAAATAGCGTCACATGCCAACTGCCCCAGCGCACTTTCACAGCGAGCTGGCGCTGGAGCCGTCGCCCCGGTAGAGCCAGGGCACGTCCAGCAGCCGCTCTCCCAGCAGCCGCAACGCCGTGTCGCGCCCCCAGCGCACGAGGCCCGTGGCATGGAAGATGCGCCCGTTGCGCCGCGAGCGCTCCTGCACGCGCGCGTTGCGCTGCCAGCGGTTGAGCGCGTAACGGCGCAGGCGCAGCGGCACTTCCAGGTCGTGCATGGCCAGGGCGCGCTGCAGCTCGGCCGCGTCCTCGATGGCCATGCCGGCGCCTTGCGCCAGGTAGGGCCGCATGGGGTGTGCCGCGTCGCCCAGCAATGCCACCAAGCCCTGCGCCATCTCTTGCGGGCCGGCGACGGGCGGGCGGTCCAGCAGCGGCCACAGGCGCCAGCCGCTGCCCGCCTGCGGCACGGCGCGAATCAAGTCCTGCAGCGGCGTGCAGGTGCGGGCCAGCGCGGCCTCCAGATCGGCCGCGTTGGCGCCATGGTCCCAGGAATCGAGGTCGGCCGGCGGCTGCCCGTGGCGGATGGCCACCACGTTCAGCAATTCGCCACGGCGCAGCGGGTACTGCACCACGTGCAGACGCGGCCCCAGCCAGGCGGTCACCTGCTGGCTGCGCAGCGCCTGGGGCAGCGCGTCCTGGCGCACCACGGCGCGGTAGGCCAGGTGGCCGGAGACTCGCGTGGGCGTCTCGCCCAGCAAACGCATGCGCGTGCCGCTGCGCAGGCCGTCGGCGCCGATAAGCGCATCGCCTTCGATCAGCAGATCTTGCGCACCGCCCTCGCTGTCGCTTCCCGGGCCGTGGCGCGCTACGCGCACGGTGACCACGCCACCGTCTTGCGCATGGTGCACGATGGCATGACCCAGGTTCAGGTGCACACCGGTGCGCTCGCGCAATGCATCGAGCAGCAGGCCGTGCAGGTCAGCACGGTGGATGGTGGCGTAGGCGGCGCCGTAGCGCTCGATGGCGGTGTTGCCCAGGCGCAGCGCCGCCAACTCAGCACCGGTGAGCGCACTGCGCACCTGCAGACGCTCGGGGAAGGCGGCCACGGCCTGCAGCGCGCCCTGCAGGCCCCAGGCCTGCAGTCGGCGCACCACGTTCGGGCCGATCTGCACACCGGCGCCCACCTCGGTGAACTCCGCGGCACGCTCGAAGAGGCGCACTTCCCACCCGGCACGCGAGCTACCCAGGGCGGCAGCCAATCCTCCAATGCCACCGCCTGCGATCAAGACTTGTTTCTGCATGGGCCGATTGTCCGCCCACCGGCAGCCACCCTGCTATCAGCGGCGCACCAGGCATGGCGCAAGCCCATGGCACGCAGACCAGATCGCACCGCCTGGGGCCGCAGCACCGCGTCCTAAGAGATGGAATCACGCGCTCAGCAACTGCCGCAGTACATACGGCAGGATGCCGCCCGCACGGTAATAGTCCACCTCGATGGGTGTATCGATGCGCAGGGTGACGATCACTTCCTGGCAGGAACCATCCGCACGGCGAATGACAAGGCGCGCCTCGCTTTGCGGTGTGAGCGCGGGGTCTGGAATCACGTCGATCACCTCGTCGCCTTGCAGGCCCAGGCTCTGCCACGAGTCGTTGCCGCGCAGCTGCAGCGGCAGCACGCCCATGCCCACGAGGTTGGAGCGGTGGATGCGCTCGAAGCTGCGCGCCACCACCGCCTTGATGCCCAGCAACTGGGTGCCCTTGGCCGCCCAGTCGCGGCTGGAGCCGGTGCCGTATTCCTCCCCCGCGAAGATCACCGTGGGCGTCTTGTTGGCGATGTAGTGCATCGCGGCGTCGAAGATGAACATCTTCTGGCCCTGCATCGGCCCCTCGCCCTGGAAGAGGGTGACGCCCCCCTCCTCGCGCGAGCCGTCGGCCAGCGGCGGGATCATGAGGTTCTTGATGCGCACATTGGCAAAGGTGCCACGCATCATCACGTCGTGGTTGCCGCGGCGCGCGCCGTAGCTGTTGAAGTCGGGCTTGGCCACGCCGTGCTGCAGCAGCCACTGGCCGGCGGGAGAGGTTTCCTTGATGGAGCCTGCGGGAGAGATGTGGTCCGTGGTGATGGAGTCGCCGAACAGCGCCATGATGCGGGCACCCATCACGGATTCAGAGGTTTTTTGGCCCGTAACGCCCTGTTTATCAGCGCTGACAGCTACTGAATCGAGAGCAAAATCCGCGAAGAATGGCGGCTCCGCGATATAGGTGCTGCCGGGCCACACATAGACGTCTCCGTCCACCCCGCGGATCTTGTTCCACAGGGCTCCGGGGTCGGTCTTGACCTTGGCGTAGTTCTCCTTGAAGGCCTTGCCGTTCATGGCGTACTTCATGAGCGCATGGATCTCGTCGCTGGTGGGCCAGATGTCGCCCAGATACACGTCGCGCCCGCCCTTGCCCTTGCCGACCGGCTCGGTCATGAGATCCTTGAGCACCGTGCCCGCGATCGCATAGGCCACCACCAGCGGCGGGCTGGCCAGGAAGTTGGCTTTGAGGTTGGGGTGGATGCGCGCCTCGAAATTGCGGTTGCCCGACAACACCGCGGCACACACCAGGTCATTGCTCGTGATGACCTCGTTGAGCTCGGGCGCCAAATCGCCCGCATTGCCGATGCAGGTCGTGCAGCCATAGCCCGCCAGGGCAAAGCCCAGCTTTTCCAGATAGGGCAGCAGCCCGGTCTGCGTGAGGTATTCGGTCACGATGCGCGAGCCCGGCGCCAGCGAGGTCTTGATGTGCGGCGCGACCCGCAACCCTGCCTCCACTGCTTTCTTGGCCAGCAGCCCCGCAGCCAGCAGTACGCTGGGGTTGGAGGTGTTGGTACAGCTGGTGATCGCCGCGATCAGCACGTCGCCGTTGCCGATGGTCGGGTCCGCCCCCTTGGCGGGCAAATGGATCGCCGCGTCTTCGTGCTGCACCTCCAGGCGCGGCTTGTTCTGCTCCATCTCGACCAGGAAGCGCGGCGCCCCTTCGGGTGCGGGTTTTTCGCTGGGGGCCCCCTCGGTCACGGGCGCCATGCGCCGGTGGATATGGTGGCGCGTGTGCAGCAGCTCAGCGGGCTGGTTGAAACCCGACTCGGCCACCGGTTTGCTGAACAGCTCGGCAAACTGGCGGCACACGTTGCCCAGTTCGATGCGGTCCTGCGGGCGCTTGGGGCCAGCCAGGCTGGGGGTGACATCCCCCAGATCCAGACGCACCACCTGCGAGTAGTTGATCTCCCCCGCGCGCGGCACACCGAACAGGCCCTGTGCGCGAAAGTACGCTTCAAACGCATCGATCTCCGCCTTGGTGCGCCCCGTGCCGCGGAAGTAGTCGATGGTCTTCTCGTCCACCGGGAAGAACCCCATGGTGGCCCCATATTCCGGTGCCATGTTGCCGATGGTGGCGCGGTCGGGCAGCGCCAGGGTCCGCGTGCCTTCTCCAAAGAACTCCACGAACTTGCCCACCACCTTCTCGCGGCGCAGGATCTCGGTCACGGTGAGCACCAGGTCGGTGGCGGTGACACCCTCGCGCAGTTGGCCCGAGAGTTCGAAGCCCACCACGTCGGGCGTGAGGAAGTACACCGGCTGGCCCAGCATGGCGGCCTCGGCCTCGATGCCGCCCACGCCCCAGCCCACGACGCCAATGCCGTTGATCATGGTGGTGTGGCTGTCGGTGCCCACCAGCGTGTCGGGGTAGTACACGCCGTCGTTGCCCTTGTGCACGCCGCGTGCGAGGTATTCCAGGTTCACCTGGTGCACGATGCCAAAGCCCGGAGGCACCACACCAAAAGTGCTGAAGGCCTGCATGCCCCACTTCATGAACTCATAGCGCTCGCGGTTGCGCTGGAATTCCAGCTTCATGTTCAGGTCGAGGGCCTTCTTCGTGCCGTAGTAGTCCACCATGATGGAGTGGTCCACTACCAGGTCCACAGGCACCAGCGGTTCGATCTTGCGGGGGTTGTGGCCCAGGCGCTGGGCCACGCTGCGCATCGCGGCCAAATCGGCCAGCAGCGGCACGCCCGTGAAATCCTGCAGCACGACGCGCGACACCACGAACGGAATCTCGTCCTTGCGCGGCGCATTGGGCGCCCAGCGAGCCAACTGCTCCACATGCTCTGCAGTGATGCGGCGGCCATCGCAATTGCGCAGTACGGATTCCAGCACGATGCGCAGGGACACCGGCAGCCGGTTCACCCCCGGAAACTGGCGCGCCAGCGCAGGCAGCGAATAGAACTTGCCGCTCTTTCCCGCTGCCGTGGCAAACGTAGCGAGCGTGGAAGCAAAAGCGTGACCGGGGTTGCGGGAGGCTGCCATACAAGAACTCCTGTGGGTAACGACAGAGCCCATTTTGGCAGCGCCGCACTGCAGAGCCAACGCATCGCGAAATACCTTTACCCCACGCTGGGGGCAATCGGATTTAAATGAATACGCGTTCTGCGGTCGCGGCGCGGCCAGAAAGCACCGGTACAGCGCTCCTGCACCGTATCCGTTAATCGGTGCGTGGGCCACTTTGCCGAGTGTCTGACATCAGCGGGTCCTTTGACGCACCCACCATATTGCCGCGCACCGCGCCACGAATACTGCACCCCTCATAAGCGACAAAACCCGCCAAGGCCACGCCCCAGCGGGTTCTTCAAATCACACGCAAAACAGCGGTTAGGTCGGCCCGGAGAATTGCGCCGAGCCGCGCCGCCACGTGGTGTTCAAATAGCGAACTTCTCGCGGTCTTCGTTTTGAATCCATTTCGGCGCCTTGCCGCGGCCCGTCCAGGTCTGGCCCGTGGCGGGGTCGCGGTATTTGGGCGCGACCTTGGTTCCACTGGTTGCAGAAACGCGGCCCGTGCGGCCTGCCGGGAACACATCCTGCTGCGTCAGGCCATATTCCGCCACCAGTTCTCGCACTTGCGAGATAGCAGCCGTCAATTCACGGCGTCGCGCCTCGGTGATTTGCTGCTCAAGGGCTTCACGCTGTTTCAACAGTTCTTTGTAGCTGACGGTCATGGAGGTATGGAGCGTTAAGGATTAATGGGCACGCGGATTATAAAGTCCCAAACCCAATCCCGTTACAAGTTCATGGCAATTGGCCGCATAAAAAAGCAACCAACAACCCCAGCCCGGATCACTACCTCTCATGGACACCCTCAAGGAACCTTTTCTCGCGCAGGTGCACAAATGCATCCGTATCATTGCTTGCACCAAAATGGTGATTTGATTCAACTAGTTACTAACGCTTCTGGTTTGCGCAGCACTTTCCCAGCATCGCATAGCCCTTCAAATAACCACCGATTCCACCCAGTTGGCGCGCACAATCGCCGCTTCTCCTGACTCTGTTCTAAGAATATGGCTCTATATTGTGTGGGCGACATCCAGGGTTGCGACAACGCCTTTGAACGCCTGCTCGCCACCATTGGTTTCTCGCCCAGCCGGGACACGTTGTACGTGCTGGGTGATCTGGTGAACCGCGGCCCGGACTCCGCCGCAGTGCTGCGCCGCTGCATCACCCTCGGAGACAGCGTGCGGCCCCTACTCGGCAACCATGATTTGCACCTGCTCGCTGCCGCCTACGGCACGCGCCGACCGTCGCGGCGCGACACGCTGCAGGGCATCCTGCTGGCGCCGGATCGGGACGAGATGCTCGAATGGCTGAGGCACCAGCCGCTGGCGCGGCGTGTACACCATGGTGGCGGCGACCTGCTGATGGTGCATGCCGGCGTGTTGCCACAATGGACGGCAGATGAGACGCTGGCATATGCCGGCGAAGTCGAAGCCGTCCTGCAAAGCCGGGAGTTCGCCGGTTTTCTGCAGCAGATGTACGGGAATTCTCCCGACCTGTGGAGCCCGGAGCTTCAGGGAACGGACCGCCTGCGCGTGATCGTGAATGCGCTCACGCGCATGCGCTTTTGCTCACCCGAGGGCCGTATGGATTTCGAGAGCACCGAAAGCGCCTCCGAGGCGCCTCCAGGGCTGGTGCCGTGGTTTGACGCACCCGGACGTCGCACGCAGAACACACTGATCGCCTTTGGCCACTGGTCCACGTTGGGCTGGCTGAATCGGGCGGACGTCCTCGGGCTGGACACCGGGTGCGTGTGGGGCGGCTGCCTGAGCGCGGTGCGTTTCGGCACGACGCTGGCCGACCGCGAGCGCTACCACGTGGAATGCCCGCAGGCGCAAATGCCCGGTGCCTAGGCACGCTATCAACAATATAGCTTGGAGCGCTTGCTGTTCCGTCAGTTGAGCCGCAAATCGCCAAAAGCCTTCTTCGCGGCACCGCTGGCCCGCGAAGAAAGCGTTTTCATGCTGCGCGCGCAGGCACTGGCCGCAGCGCGGCGAGCATTCCAGGGGAACTCCAGCGCGTGCCATCCGCGCTCGCCACGAGGGCTTCGACATGTGCGTGGCCTGCATGCCATGCAGGTGCTGCTGCAGGTCCTTGGACCATCAGCGCCGTGCCCCAGCCGTTGACGTCTTCAACACGCTCGGCCAGGAGCGCCACGCCACGCACACCTTCCGTGGGCCAACCCGTGCGGGGGTTGAGCACATGGTGCAGGCGGCGTCCTGCACGCAAGAAGCCTCGCTCGTAATCGCCGGACGATGCCACCACGCCGCGCCCTTGCAGCTCCAGTACGCCCAGCAGCTGCGCCGGAGCGGAGGGATTGCGCACGCCCACACGCCAGGGACGGTCGTGCTGCCGGCCCATGACCAGGACATCGCCACCGCCGTTGACCAGAGCATCCGTGACACCGGCGCGTTCCAGCACTTGCAAGCCCGCTTGCAGAATGGGTAACTTCGCCACGCCGCCCAGATCCAACCCCATGCCCGTCCGCGCAAGGTAGGCCGTTCCTGCGCGCTCGTCCAGCACGAGGTGGCGCGCGTTCACCAAACGCAGCGCCTGAGCGATCTCCTCAGGTGCCGGCGCGGCTTCGTGGCCGGGTTCAAAATGCCAGCCCCGCAGTGCACCGATGGTGGGATCGAAGGCGCCAGCACTTTCTTGGTGCAGGCGACGCGCCGTGCGCAGCACCTGCATCACTTCCGGGGCCACGTGCACGGCATGCCGGCCGGCGGCCGCGCCGAGGCGCGCCACGTCGCTGCCCTCCCGGTAACGGCTCATGAGCGCCTCCAGGCGCTCCATTTCCGCGAACGCGTGCAGCATCACCTGCTGCACAGCGTCGGCATCGCGGCCATTGCCAACGGCAGCCGCGATGTCCACGCGTGTGCCCATGAGGGTACGGCTCGCGCGCACCAGGGGCTGCGCGCCCTCCACCATGCCAGCCAAAGCCTGGCGCGGGTCGAGGTACGCCAGCGCGCCCAGCAACGGCAGCGCAAGGGCGAAGCGCCGCCGCGTCCACCGGTTGCCTACCGCCGGCATGCACCGATCTGAATTCATCGCGAGCCCCTCCGGTCCTTACATCGACTGGTCAGCCATGAAATCCACGGCAGCCTTCACTTCGTCGTCGCTCAACGAAGCCGCGCCGCCGCGCGCGGGCATCATGCCCTTGCTGCCGGTGAAGCCTTCGATGGCGTGCTTGTAGAGCGTGTCCTTGCCCTGGGCAATACGCGGCGCCCAATCGGCCTTATCGCCAGGCTTGGGAGCCCCTGCAACGCCGGCCGCATGGCACATCGCGCAGGTTTTGCCGTACACGCTCTTACCGACGGTGTTCTCCGCCGTCGCGGGGGCGGCGGCAGGTGCTTGAGCGGCTGGCGCGGGAGCAGGGGTAGGCGCGGGAGCCGGTGCTTGCGCAGCGGGTGCAGGAGCAGGCGCGGGCGCCGGAGCGTCGTTTTTGCCACAGGCGGCGAGCAGCAGGGTTGCGGCGGCCAGCGCCATCGTGAGAGATGTCTTTTTCATGAAAGCCTTTCTTGTTGACGTCCAAAACCAAAAGGGCATCTTAGCCTGCGCCCCATGCAACGAGCCTGCCCTTCAATGGGTCGTCAGTTTGGTAGTTTCCAGAATCATTCATTTGATGTAAATCAACATCGAAAGAAACATTCAAAGTGAACATTTAGGCACTGTCACCACAGAGGTGGCTTCCAACACGCGCCGTTAGAGCCCATACTTCCGCCATGGATAAACTCCGCTCCCTGAACCTCCTACGCTGGTGGGCAGTGGCGTGGTTCGTCCTTGGTTTTGGGGCGGCACTAGCCTCCCCCCTCATTCAGCCGCGCACCATGGAACTCGTCTGTTCCAGTGCCAGCGGCGCCACCTTGGTGGTTCACCATGCCGGTAGCAATGCCGTGCTCGACATCCTGGGCATGGACTGCTCGCTGTGCCTGCCCAGCATGGAACCGCCGCAACCCGCCGTACTGACCGTGCCGGGCTGGCCCATCACCCATTCCGTACCCCTGCCACCGCCTCGTGTGGTGGCCGTTGCCCCCACGGCCGCGCCACCACCTGCGCGCGCGCCCCCATTTTCCGCTTGCACTACCTGAAAGAGGACATCATGAGCGACAAGAGAGAGAGCCTGAACCCTGAAACCGTCGGCATGGGACGCCGCCGGTTCATCAATACCGCTGCTTTGGCGGGACTGACCGTGGGCGTTGCCGCGTGCAACGACAAGCCCGCAGCCGCCCCTGCAGCATCCGGCACCCCCGCGCCGGCACCCGCCCCCGCTGCTGCCGCCCACGCCGGCGCCAATGTGCACCTCAAGCCCGGTGAGCTCGATACCTACTACGGTCTTTGGAGCGGCGGCCACAACGGCGACGTTCGCGTGCTGGGCCTGCCCTCCGGTCGTGAACTTCTGCGCATTCCCTGCTTCGTGCCTGACGCACTCGTGGGCTGGGGCATCACCAATGAATCCAAGGCCGTGATGGGCACCAAGCCCGACGGCAGCCTGCGCTACACCGTGGCGGACACCCACCACTTGCACGGCTCGTACAAGGACGGCAACTACGACGGCCGTTACGCCTGGGTCAACGACAAGATCAACAGCCGCATCGCGCGCATCCGCCTGGACTACTTCATCTGCGACAAGATCACCGAGCTGCCCAACGTGCAGGGCTTCCACGGCATCTTCCCCGACAAGCGCGATCCGGTCGACCCCAACATCAACTACACCACGCGCGTGTTCTGCGGCGCTGAATTCGGCATTCCCCTGCCCAACGACGGCAAAGATGTGAACGCTACCGAGAAGTACCGCTCGATGTTCACCTGCGTGGATGCCGAGACCATGGAAGTGCGCTGGCAGGTCCTGATCGACGGCAACTGCGACCTGACGGCCACGTCGTTCGACGGCAAGCTGGCAGCGACCAACCAGTACAACACCGAGAACGGTGTGCACTACGAAGACATGATGTCGGCCGAGCGCGACGCCTGCCTGTTCTTCAACATTGCCCGCATCGAAGAAGCCGTGAAGGCCGGCAAATTCAAGACCTACGGCACGTCCAAGGTGCCCGTGGTGGACGGCACCCGCGAAGCCAACAAGGATGCCAAGACCGCCCTCACCGCCTATGTGAGCGTTCCCAAGAACCCGCACGGCGTGAACGCCAGCCCCGACCAGAAGTACTTCATCTGCGCCGGCAAGCTGTCGCCCACGGCCACCGTGATCGAGCTGGCCAAGGTGCTGGACTGGTTCGACGGCAAGAGCGAGAAGCTCGACGACGCCATCGTCGCCGAGGTGGAAATCGGCCTGGGCCCGCTGCACACCGCCTTCGACGGCCGCGGCAACGCCTACACCACGCTGTTCCTGGACAGCCAGATCGTCAAGTGGAACATCGACAAGGCCATCGCCTTCCACAAGGGTGACAAGAACGCCACCTACGTCGTGGACCGCCTGGACGTGCATTACCAGCCTGGGCACATCAATGCCACGCACTCCGAGACCGTGGCCGCTGACGGCAAGTTCCTCGCCGTGGGTTGCAAGTTCTCCAAGGACCGTTTCCTGCCGGTGGGCCCCTTCCACCCCGAGAACGAGCAGCTGATCGACATCTCGGGCGACAAGATGGTGCTGCTGGCCGACCACCCGGTGCGCGGCGAGCCCCACGACTTCATCATCTTCAAGCGTGACATCGTGAAGCCCAAGCAGGTCTACGACCTGGACGAGTTCCCGCTGGCCGTCAAGGACGCCAAGGAATCCGGCGTCTTCCGCAACGGCAAGAAGGTCACGGTGAAGCTCACGTCGCAGGCCCCTGCCTTCAGCCTGCGTGAATTCACCGTCAAGAAGGGCGATGAAGTCACGCTGATCCTCACGAACCTCGACAAGATCGAAGATTTGACGCACGGCTTCGCGGTGCCCAAGTACAACATCCAGTTCGTGATCAACCCGTTGGAGACGAAGTCGGTGACCTTCATCGCCGACAAGCCCGGTGTGTTCTGGGCTTACTGCTCCACGTTCTGCCATGCGCTGCACCTGGAAATGCGCACGCGCATGATCGTCGAAGCCTGATGACGCGCAACCCTCCTGGGCCTGGCCTGGGAGGGTTGCAAATCAAATTGGCTTCTTTCGCAGACGCAGCAAGCGGCGCCTGCTATTAGTTGGATAGTGCAATGTTTTCCCTAGGTTCACGGTTAGCCGCTTTCTGTCTTGCTCTGGTCCTCGCCGCCCCGCTTTGGGTGCCGCGGGCGCACGCAGGTGCCTACGAGGCGGAACTGCCTGCGAACCTGGCTACCACGCCCGACATGTGCGCGCTGCTGCCGTGCACCGAAGTATTTCCGGGCGCTACGCATTTTTCGCCGCGCAAGGGCCAGCCGCCCTATGTCGAGGCGTATGACAACGACTCGGCCCAGAAGAAGCTTCTGGGCTACGTCATGCTGTCGACCGACATCACCGACACGCCCGCTTACTCGGGCAAGCCGGTGGTCACGCTCATCGGTATGGACACGCAGGGCCGCTTCGTCGGCATGAAGGTGCTCAAGCACTCCGAGCCCATCCTGCTGCTGGGCATCCCCGAGTCGGCACTCATCAATTTCAACAACCAGTACATCGGCAAGTCGGTCACCGACACCATCGAAGTCGGCCCTTCCCGCCCCGATGAGAACGTCATCGGCGTCGACGCCATCTCCGGCGCCACCGTCACCGTGGTGGCTCAAAACCAGGTGGTCATGGCCTCGGGCTCGGCCGTGGCACGCCAGACCGGCATCATTGCTCCCACGGTGCGCGAGCAGCCGCGCTTTGTCACCACCGGACAAACCTACGATTGGACCCAACTCGTCAAGATGGGCGCGGTGCAGCAATTGCTGGTCAAGCCCGAACAGGTGGGCCTGCCGCGCGGCCCCGAGCCCTTCATTGAAATGTGGTTCGGCGACCTGAACCAGCCCGACGTGGGCCGCAGCCTGCTGGGCAAGAACAGTTTCGAAAGCCTGCGTTCACGCCTCAAGGAAGGCGAGAGCGCCATGTTCGTCATCAAGACCGGCGGGCAGGAGTCCTTCAAGGGATCAGGTTTCGTCCGCGGCGGCATTTTTGACCGTGTGCAGGTCAAGCAAGGTGCCGACTCCTTCACCTTCCGCGACCTGGACTCCCTTAATCTGTACGGCCTGGAGGCCGCCGGCGCACCCCGCTACACCGAGTCGTCCATCTTCATCATCCGCTCGCAGGCCTTTTCTGCGGCCTATCCGTGGAAATTCGCCTTCCTGGGCAACCGGGTCGATCGGGCCACAGGCCATCGCAGCTTTGCCGTCTTCGAGTCCAAGTACTGGTTGCCGGCAGATCTGCTTGAAGGCGGCCGCCCCAAGGTGCAAGAACCCGATGCCCCCTGGGTACGCATCTGGAAATCGCAGGCCCTGCCCATCAGCCTGTTCGCCCTGCTGCTGATCGCAGTCACCGTGGTGTACGCCTTCCGCGAAAGGCTCACCCGCCTGTCCACGCACAAGAACAAGTGGCCGGTCAATGGCTTCAAGTACACCTTCTGGGCCATCAGCATCTTCTGGATCGGCTTTGGCTACATGGCCCAGCCGTCCATCACCCAGGTGCTGACCTGGTTCCACTCCGTCCTGTTCCAGTGGACCTGGTCGCTGTTCCTGTCCGATCCGTTCATCTTCCTGTTCTGGATCTTCATCATCGTGACCGCCTTCTTGTTCGGGCGCGGGCTGTTCTGCGGCTGGATGTGTCCGTTCGGCTCGCTGCAGGAGGCGATCTTCAAGATCGCCAAGGCCCTCGGGCTGAAGCGCTTCCAGACACAGCTGCCCCAAAAGTGGCATGACCGGCTCAAGTGGATCAAATACGCCGTCTTCTTCGTCCTGCTGGCGGTGTCGATGTTCTCCATGGGTCTGGCCGAGAAGCTGGCCGAGGTCGAACCCTTCAAGACCACGTTCCTGGTCGGCGTGATGAACCGGGCATGGCCCTATGGCCTGTTCGTCGCCGCCATCCTCGGCGTGTCGATCTTCATCGAGCGCCCCTACTGCAAGTACATCTGCCCGCTGGGCGCCTCGCTGGCCATGCCCAGCACCTTCCGCTGGTTCGGGTTGAAGCGCAAGCAGGACTGCAACAGCTGCAAGGCCTGCGCGGTGGGTTGCGGAGCCCAGGCCATCGACGCCGACGGGCGCATCGACCACCGGGAATGCCTGCATTGCCTGGATTGCATGATCCTGTACACCGACACCAAGGGCTGCCCGCCTCTGGCCAAGGAGCGCAAGCGCCGTGAGAAGGACGGCTTGGAGATGACGCCTATCGGCAAGAATGGCTACTTCATCCCCATCTACCCCGCCACCGTGCAGGACCAGATATCGGCCAAGGCCGCCCAGGGCCCCGATCCGCGCATGCCCACCGAACCCACGCTGCCCGCGCACAAGCGCAACGTAGGCTTCATGAGCTGGCTGCTGCTGGAACTGCGCGACCATCTCTGGCCCTGGAGCGCCGAAGGCTGGCGCAGCCAGCGCGCGCTGCAGATCGCCGGGCTGTCGCTGGCGGTGGCGGCCACCATCGCCTGGATCATGGCGGCCATGGGCCACCTCTCGTCGGGCGCCATCATCGGCTGGTGGTTCGGCTGGAGCGTGTACGAAGTGCTGATTCGCCTGTCGGGCCGCCGTTACGTCAAGGACGGCCCATGGTGGCGCGACAATTATCGCGTTGCAGGTGTAATGGACATGATGAGCTACGTAGGATTCAAGAACCTGATGATCGGTGCTGCACTGTTCCTGGTGCTGCAGGCGCTGGGACTGTTCACCCCATGAAGGGCGGTGTCACCCACTTAATGCTGGCCTTGGCGATGACCCTCGCCGGGGCCTGCCAGGCAGCCACCCTCCATGTGCGAGCGGGCGACGATCTGACCGCCGCCGTGCGCAAAGCCAAGGCAGGCGATGTGCTGGAGATTGCGCGGGGCACGTACCGCGCCAATCTGGTGATCGACAAGCCCCTCACGTTGCGCGGCGTGGACCGCCCCACCATCAGCGGCGGCAACCAGGGCGACACCATCCGCGTCACCGCTCCGGACGTGGTGATCGAGGGCCTGATCGTGCGCGACTCGGGTGACGACCTCAAGGATCAGAACGCCGGCATCTACCTCTACCCTGGCGCCCACCGTGCCGTCGTACGCCGCTGCGACCTCACCTACAACCTGTTCGGTCTGTGGATCGAGAAGGCCAATGACGTGCTCATCGAGCACAACATCATCACCGGCAAACGTGAATACTCCTCGCCGCAGCGTGGCAACGGCGTGCAGCTGTACAACACCAAAGGCGCAAAGATCCTGAACAACAACATCAGCTTCGTGCGCGACGCGCTCTACGTGGACGTCTCGCACCATGCGCTGTTCAAGGGCAATCAGCTGCATCACAGCCGCTACGGTACGCACTACATGAACTCCTACTACAACCTGTGGGAGGACAACGACACCTACTACAACCGTGGCGGCTTGGCCCTGATGGAAGTGCGCGAGCAGACCGTGCGCAACAACCGCGCCTGGGGCAACTCCGACCACGGCATCATGCTGCGCACGCTGCAGGATTCGGTGATCGAAGGCAACGTCGTGGCCGGCAACAGCCGGGGCTTCTTCATCTACGACGTGGAGTACATCAAGCTCAACAACAACCTGGTGGTGGACAACACCGTCGGCGTGCACCTGGCCGCGGGCTCGAAGAACAACGAAGTCGAAGGCAACGACTTCATCTCCAACCGCGAGCAGGTACGCTACGTGGGTGCGCGCGACGAGCGCTGGGGCGCCAAGAGCGGCAACCACTGGAGCAACTACCTGGGCTGGGACCGCGATGGCGACGGTGTCGGCGATGTGCCCTACGAGGCCAACGACATGGTGGACCGCCTGACCTGGCGCCACCCTAGCGTCAAGCTGCTGCTGGCCAGCCCGGCCGTGCAGGCCCTGCGCCTGGTGGGCCGGCAGTTCCCTGTGCTGCGCGTGCCATCGGTCGTGGACCCGAAGCCGCGCATGCAGCCCAGCAATCAACAATGGAGTGAATGGCGTGGCAAGCATTTCCCCGGCCAGTGACAACGTGGCCATCTCGCTGCGCGGCGTCAGCAAGCACTACGGCGCGCTGCACGCCGTGGACGGCGTGGACCTGGACATCCCCAAGGGCGAGATCTTCGGCCTGATCGGGCACAACGGCGCAGGCAAGAGCACGCTGTTCAAGATGATGCTGGGCCTGGTGAAGCCCACGCAGGGCACGCTTTTGATCGCAGGCGCCCAGGTGGGTGGGCGGGGATTCCGCGCCGCCCGCCGCCAACTGGGCTACCTGCCCGAGAACGTGGTGCTCTACGACAACCTGGACGGGTTGGAGACGCTGCGCTTTTTCGCGCGGCTGAAATCTGCCCCGCTAGCGCAGTGCGCGGACATTCTGGAGCGCGTGGGCCTGGCACACGCCGGCAAGCGCCCGGTGCGCGAGTATTCCAAGGGCATGCGCCAGCGCCTGGGCTTCGCGCAGGCATTGCTGGGCAGCCCGCGCGTGTTGTTCCTGGACGAACCCACCAACGGCCTGGACCCGCAGGCGATCCGCGACTTCTACGCCACGCTGCGGGGCCTGCAGGCCGAGGGCGTGACCATGGTCATCACCTCGCACATCCTCGCCGAACTGCAAGAACGCGTGGACCGGCTCGCCATTCTCTCGGCCGGCCGCATCCAGGCGCTGGGCAGCGTGCAGCAGCTGCGCGAGCAAACCCGCATGCCGCTGTCGTTCGAACTGGACATCGCACCCGCCGACCGGCCCGCCGCCGCACAGGCGCTGGAGCAAGCGACGGGCATCGTCCCCGAGCACACGCCCGAAGGCTTGCGCCTGCACTGCCCGCGCGAGCAGAAGATGGCCGTGCTGGCCGCCCTCGCGCCACTGGGTGCGCGCGTGCGCGACCTCAAGCTGCTGGAGCCCTCGCTCGAAGACGTGTTCTTCGGCTTCGCCGACTGACACCCTGCCCACGACGCCCCATGGAACTGACCCAGATCTTCACCATCGCCGCCAAGGAATTCCGCGATCGCATGCGCAATCGCTGGGTGCTTGCGGTGGCCCTCGTCTTCACCGTGTTCTCACTCGTCATCGCCTACTTCGGCGGCGCGCAGCAGGGCACGGTGGGCTTTCGCTCCATCGAGTTCACCATCGCCAGCCTCGTCAGCCTGGTCATCTACCTCATCCCGCTGATTGCGCTGTTGCTGGGGTTCGATGCCATCGTGGGCGAGCGCGAGCGCGGCTCGCTTGATCTACTGCTGGCCCTGCCCATCACCCGGCTGGAATTGCTGCTGGGCAAATACCTGGGCTTGGCGGCTGCGCTGGCGCTCTCCACCCTGGCGGGCTTCGGGCTGGTGGCGGTGCTGCTGTGGCGCCACATGAGCGCCAATGCCCTATTCCACTACGGCGGCTTCATGATCAGCTCGGTATTGCTGGGCCTCGCATTCCTGAGCCTGGCAGTGATGCTGTCGGTGCTGGCTCGCGACCGCACGCGCGCCTCGGGCCTGGCCATCGCTACCTGGTTCTTCTTCGTGCTGGTGTTCGATTTGCTGCTGCTGGGCCTGCTGGTGGCCACGGGCGGGCAGTTCGCGGGCGATGCGTTCGCCTGGCTGCTGCTGCTGAACCCGGCCGACGTGTTCCGCATCCTCAACGTGTTCTCGCTCGAAGACGTGCGCACGCTCTACGGGCTCGCCAGCGTCGTTCCCTCGTCGCTGGGTAGCCCCGCAATCATGGGTGGCGTGATGCTGGCGTGGATCGCCCTGCCGCTCGCCATCGCCAACTGGAGATTCAAGCCATGACCTGTTCCTGCATCACCCGTCGCCGTGCACTGTGCATGGCCGCCTTCACGGCGCTGGCCACCAGCAGCCTGCTGGCTGGCTGCGGCGACAAGGCAGCCGAACAGCAGTCCCTTGCGCCCGTGGAGATCGACCGTTCCACAAGTTGCGAGCTCGACGGCATGCTGCTTGCAGACTACCCCGGCCCCAAGGCGCAGATCCACTACGCGGGCCAGGAAAAGCCCTCCTTCTTCTGCGACACCATCGAACTGTTCAACACCCTGCTCGCCGGCGAACAAGTGCGTGCAGTGCGCGCCGTGTACGTGCAGGACATGGGCAAGGCCGACTGGAACGAACCCAAGGGCCACTGGATCGACGCCAAGACCGCCGTCTACGTGCTGGGCAGCAAGCGGCATGGCTCCATGGGCCCCACCATCGCCAGCTTCGCGCAGGAGGCCGATGCAGCCAAGTTCGCCGGTGAACATGGCGGCAAGGTGCTGCGCTTTGCGGACATCAAGCTCGACATGGTGGACCTGAGCGGCGGTGCGCTGCACGACACCCGCATGTAACAGCCCTTGCACCATGTCTGCATCCACCCTGAGTCCTCCGCCGCACCAGCCACGCCGCAGGCGCATGCTGGTTGCGGGCACGCTGGCGTTTGCAGCCGCGGCGGGCGGGCTCTGGGGCGTGCCGAGCCTGCGCAGCGCGCTGCGGCCTCAGCCGGCTCCCGCCCTGGAGCCGGACGTCTGCATCGTCGCACCCCCGACGCCGTACGACCCCGCGTCGGGCCTGCCGCCCACAGCAGCGCGCCCCATTCCGGTGGATGCGCGCTGTCCCGTATGCGGCATGTTCCCCGCCCGTTCGCCCGACTGGGCGGCGCAGGTCATCTTTCGCAATGGCGACGCACAGTTTTTCGACTCGCCCCTGTCGCTGTTCATGTACCTGCAGGACGTGGCCCGCTACAGCCCCGGCCGCAGTGCACGGGACATCATGGCGCACTACGTCACCGACACCACGCGGCCTGCGGCCGCGGGCGGCGCCCGCTGGACGGACGCGCTGTCTGCCTATTACGTGCACGGCTCGTCGGCGCGGGGGCCGATGCGCGCCGGCAATCTGCCCGCGTTCTCGACACGGGAGGCCGCGCAGGCCTTTGCCGCACAGCGCGGCGGCACAGTGCTCGCCTTTGGCGCCGTGGATGCACCCCTGATCGCGCAGTTGGCGGGCCCTGGCGGGCACAATCACCCCTAGCACTCGCTATTAAAAACATAGCTATCAGCGCTTATTCCGCAAGCGCTAGGGGCACTTTTTATTGAAAAGGCCGCTGAACGGCGGCCTGTGTTTTCAGTGGGTTGATGGCTCGGCCGTAGAGGCCTGCGGTGCCTTGAACAAGGCGGGTAATTTGCGCTTGGGCTTGATGTTGGCGGAGATGCCGCCACGCGCGGGCGATGCCTTGGGGGCCACCTCCCAGCTCGCAGACGCACCGGCCGAGGTGCTGGCCTCGTAGGGCTTGTCGAAGAACGGATCGCGAGACGCTGCAGGCGCGGAGCGGTACGCGCTGCGCTCACGACTGCGGGGGGCGGCTGGAGCGCCCTCGCCCGAATCGTCGCCGCCCCAGGCGCGGCGGCCGTCGTTGTAGCGGCCCCGCGGACGATCTTCCTGCAATTCCAGCGGTTCCAGCTCGATCTTCTTCTTGATGAGCTTCTCGATATCCGCCACCAGGCGGGTATCGCTGCTGGCCGCCAGCGTGACGGCCAGACCCGATGCGCCGGCGCGGCCCGTACGGCCGATGCGGTGCACGTAGTCCTCTGCATTGAAGGGCACGTCGTAGTTGAACACCGCGGGCACGTCTTTGATATCCAAGCCCCGCGCCGCCACGTCGGTGCAGACCAGCAGGTCCACCTCGCCGCTCTTGAAGGCTTCCAGCGCCTTCAGTCGCTCGTCCTGGCTCTTGTCGCCATGCAACGCGGCGGTCTTGAGACCGTCGCGCTCCAGGCTGCGGGCCAGGCGCGCGCAGCCCAGCTTGCTGTTCACGAAGATGAAGGCCTGCTTGAGGCCGCGCTCGTTCAGCACATGGCGGATGGCGCGGCGCTTGTCGTCGCCGTCTACCGCGAAGAAGCGCTGCTCCACGGTGGAGGCGGTCTCGTTGGGGCGCGCGACCTCGATGGTGATCGGGTCCTGCAGATAGCTGCCGGCCAGGCGCTTGATCTCGGGCGAGAAGGTGGCGGAGAACAGCAGCGTGGTGCGCTGCTTGGGCAGGTAGGAGAGGATGCGCTGCAGGTCGGGCAAGAAGCCAATGTCCAGCATGCGGTCGGCCTCGTCCAGCACCACGTACTCGACCTGATTGAGCACTGCGTTCTTGGCCTCGATATGGTCCAGCAGACGGCCGGGCGTGGCCACCAGCACCTCGACGCCCTTTTTCAGCTCGATGGTCTGCGGCTTCATGTCCATGCCGCCAAACACCACCGTGCTGCGCAGCTTGGTGTACTTGGCGTACAGCGCGATCTGCTGCGCCACCTGGTCCGCCAGCTCGCGCGTGGGCAGCAGCACGAGCGCGCGCACAGGGTGGCGCGCGGGGGAGGCTGAACTGTTCTCGTGCTTGAGCAGGCGCTGCAGCAACGGCAGCGAAAAGGCCGCCGTCTTGCCGGTGCCGGTTTGCGCCGCACCCATCACGTCCTTGCCGGTCAGCACGACAGGGATCGCCTGCGCCTGGATCGGCGTCATGTTCTCGTAGCCCATCTCGGCTACGGCGCGCTTGAGCGGCTCGGCCAGCGCAAGAGTGGAATAGGGTTGTGTCATGAAGCCGCTATTGTCGCATTGCAGCAGCGGCGAAGGCCAACAAGCCTGTCAACGGCCTGTACCGGGGCGTCTCCTGCTTGGCGCGAAAACGACGGCTTAGCGCGCGTTCACGGTGTCAAAGCGACTGTGCGTTGAAAGTGTTGCAGCCTTGCACACTGCCGGTCTTGAACCCCTGCGTGAACCACCGCACGCGCTGCGCGCTGGAGCCGTGGGTGAATGCATCGGGCCGCACGGTGCCGGTCTGCTGGCGCTGCAGCGCGTCGTCACCGATCTGCTCGGCGGCGTTCACCGCGGATTCGATGTCGCCTTGCTCCAGCCAGTTCTTGGCCTGTTGCGAATGGTGGGCCCAAATGCCGGCGTAACAGTCGGCCTGCAGTTCCAGCCGAACCGACAGCGCGTTCTGTTCGCGCTGGCTCACGCGCCCGCGCATGCCGTCCACCTTGCCGGTGGTGCCCAGCAGGGTCTGCACATGGTGGCCGACCTCGTGCGCGATCACGTAGGCGCGGGCAAATTCGCCTGGCGCACCCAGCTGGCGGCTCATGGTGTCGAAGAAATCCATGTCCAGGTACACCTTCTGGTCCCCAGGGCAGTAAAACGGCCCCATCGCGCTCTGCCCCGTGCCACAGGCCGTGGGCGTGGCTCCGCGGTAGAGTACCAGCTTGGGCTGGCGGTACTGCGCCCCACCCTGCTGGAACACCTGCGCCCACACATCCTCCGTGGACGCCAGGACGGTGGAGACGAAGGCAGCCTCACGGTCGCCCTGCGGCGGACGCTGGGCCGGCCCCTGTTGGACCTGCGGCGCGCCCCCGCCCGACAGTACGCCGATGGTGGTCAGCGGGTTGATGCCAAACACACCCCAGCCGATGAGCGCCACAACGATGGTGCCAATGCCGATCGAGCGTCCGCCGATGAAGCCGCCCCCGCCGCCGCTGCGCCGGTCTTCCACGTTGTCCGATTCGCGATTGCCTTCCCATCTCATGGGTATCTCCTGCGTGCACGACGCACCAGCCACCGATGTTACGCCCCGCGGCGCCACCCTCGGGATTTCGCGCCGCGCACTACTGCTGCGCGGCCAGCAACATGTCCTGCGACGGGCGCGGCTGCAGCGTGTGGTTGACGTACTTCGCCATCCGTTCGTGGGCTTGGTGCGTGTGGCGTTCCACCACCGCCTGCAGCACCCACAACTGCGCAAGGATGACGATGGCGGCACCCAGCCACATCCAGAGGCTGGGCGTGGGCGCAGACTTCACGGGCGGATCCCATGGCCGTGGCGCAGCGGGGGAGGCGGGATCATGGATGGGGCGGGACATGCAGTACTCCTGAAACACTGCAGCCATCCTAGGCAGCGCCACGCAACCGCACCACCGGCGCAGGGCCAGCCCGCGTGTAGGACGGCGGCAAGCGCCGACGCAGGAGGCGGCGCGCACCCCACGGTCCAGGCCGCGGTCCTTTAGGCAGGTCCTTCAGGCCTTGGGCAGCGTCACCCCGTGCTGGCCCTGGTATTTGCCGTTGCGGTCCTTGTAGCTCACGGCACATTCCTCGTCACCCTGGAAGAAAAGCACCTGCGCGCATCCCTCGCCCGCGTAGATCTTGGCGGGCAGCGGCGTGGTGTTGGAGAACTCCAGCGTCACGTAGCCTTCCCACTCGGGCTCGAAGGGCGTGACATTGACGATGATGCCGCAGCGCGCATAGGTGCTCTTGCCCAGGCAGACGGTGAGCACGTCGCGCGGGATGCGGAAGTACTCGACGGTGCGCGCGAGCGCGAAGCTGTTGGGCGGGATGATGCAGTAGTCGCCCTCGAAGTCCACGAAGCTCTTTTCGTCGAAGTTCTTCGGGTCCACCACGGTGCTGTGGATGTTGGTAAAGACCTTGAATTCACGCGCGCAGCGAATGTCGTAGCCGTAGCTGCTGGTGCCGTAGCTGATGATCTTGCGCCCGTCCTGCTGCCGGATCTGGCCGGGCTCGAACGGCTCGATCATGCCGTGCTGCTCGGCCATGCGGCGGATCCATTTGTCGCTCTTGATGCTCATGGGGTACTCCTGGCGCGTATTCTAGGTGAATGAAAGCTACTTAAATGATAGCTGCTGGCGCTTGATACATAAGCGTCAGAGGCAAATACTTCATGCAATGACCGTGCGCTCGATCAAACGGTCGTCGCCGAGCACGATCATCGCGAACAGCAGTTCGTCCAGGTGGGCTGCGCCCGCCGTGCGCCGCGCCAGCAGCGGGGTCGCTGCAGGATTCAGCACCACGAAGTCGGCTTCGCAACCCGGCTGCAGGTTGCCCACCACGCCATCCAACCCCAACGCCCGCGCGGCACCGGCGGTATGCAGCCACCACAGCCGTTGCGGCGCCAGGCTCAGTCCCGTCTTGGTCTGCCCCTCCCGGCCTACGTAGTACGCGGCCAGCATCGTGTGGAAAGGGCTGAAGCTGGTGCCGCCGCCCACGTCGCTGGCCAAGCCGTAGCCGAAGCCCATGCGGTCCGCGCCCGCAAAGTCAAACTGGCCACTGCCCAGGAACAGGTTGCTCGTGGGGCACACGGCAGCCACCGCGCCGCTCTCGCGCATGGCGGCGCGGTCCTCGTCGTCGAAATGGATGCAATGCGCGTACACCGCGCGCTCACGCAGCAGGCCGACACGGGCATACACATCCAGGTAGCTCCGCGCGTCGGGGAACAGCTCCCGCGCCCAGCAGATCTCCTGCTGGTTCTCCGCCACATGGGACTGCACCCATACGTCGGGGTAGCGCGCGGCCAGCGCACCCGCGCCGCTCAGCTGCTGCGGCGTGCTGGTGGGGGCAAAACGCGGCGTGATCGCATAGCCCAGCCGCCCCTTGCCGTGCCAGCGCTGGATGAGCGCTTCGGTATCGATGAGGGATTGCTCGGTCGCGTCGCGCACGCCGTCGGGCGAGTGGCGGTCTTGCAGCACCTTGCCGGCAATCAGGCGCAGCCGCCGCGCCTGTGCCTGCGCCATCAGCGCATCCACCGAGCCCGGATGCGAGGTGGCGAAGGTGAGCGCGGTGGTCACGCCGTTGCGCTGCAGCTCGTCGAGGAAGAAGCACGCCACCTCGGCGGCATAGGCCGCGTCGCCGAAGCGCGATTCGTGCGGGAAGGTGTAGTTCTCCAGCCAGGGCAGCAGGCCGTCGGCGGGCGAGCCGATCACGTCCAGCTGCGGATAGTGCACATGCATGTCCACGAAGCCCGGTGCAATGATGCGGCCGGGCCAGTGGGTCACCGGCTGCGAGGCCTGAGGAAGATAGAGGGGCGCCAGCGCGCGCCACGCGCCGGCGGCGTGCACGCGCTGCACGCCCCGGTCATCGGGCGCGGTGGCCAACAGGCCGTCTTCTTCGTACAGGGCCGTGCCGTCGTCGGCAAAGCGCAGGAGCGCAGATCGGTAAAGGTGCATGGCCCCGGATGATGCCCGCAATACCGGGGGGCGTCAGGGCGCGATGCTGGCGCCGTTTTCGTACCAGCGTTTGAAGGTTTCGCGCTCTTCGTCGGACAGTGCGCCCGGGTTGCCAAATGGCATCTTGCGCAGCTGCACCACCTGTTGGTAGATCTGCTGCGCGTGGCTCTTCACGTCCTGCGGGGTGTCGAACTTCACGTTCTTCTGCGCGATGGTGTTGGCGCTGTGGCACACCACGCAGTGTTTTTGTATGACGGCGTGCAGTTGTTCGTAGCCTGCGGCGGCCGGCACGGCGGCGGACACGGCCGGCGCAGCCGGCTTGAGCCATACCACCACGCCCACCAGCACCACCACGCCCACGGCCGCATAGGGCCAGGGATGGCCGTTGCGGCCCAGCTTGTAGCCGTGGCGCATCACGAAGAACTGGCGAATGGCCGCGCCTGCGAACATCATGAGGATCAGTACCAGCCAGTTCTGCCCATGGTTGTAGAGCCAGCCGTAGTGGTTGGAGAGCATGGCGAACAGCGCCGGCAGCGTGAAGTACGTGTTGTGCACGCTGCGCTGCTTGCCGCGCTTGCCATGCACCGGGTCCACCGGCTGGCCGGCCTTCAGTGCCGCCACCACCTTGCGCTGGCCGGGAATGATCCAGAAGAACACGTTGGCGCTCATCGAGGTGGCGAGCATCGCGCCCATCAGCAGGAAGGCCGCCTGGCCGGGAAAAATGCGGCAGGCCAGCCACGCGGCGATGCACACCAGGACCAGCACCAGCGTCCCCACGATGGCATCGCCGTTGGCCTTTTGGCCGAACACGCGGCAGATGCCGTCGTACAGCAGCCAGAACACCACCAGAAAGGCCAGTGCCGCCGCGATGGCCATGGCGGGCGACATGAGCGGGTCGGCCGGATGCACCAGGTAGATGCCCGCGTTCCACAGATACGAAACCGTGAGCAGCGCAAAGCCGCTGAGCCAGGTGGTGTAGCTCTCCCAGAAGAACCAGTGCAGATGGTCCGGCAGCTTCGGGGGCGCCACGTTGAACTTGACCGGGTGGTAGAAGCCCCCGCCGTGCACAGCCCAAAGCTCGCCGTTCACGCCCTGGCGCTTCAGGTCCTCGTCGACCGGCGGCGTGAGGCTGCTGTCCAGAAAGACGAAGTAGAAGGAGGAGCCTACCCAGGCGATGGCAGTGATGACGTGCAGCCAGCGCAGCAGCAGATTGGCCCAGTCGAGGAAGTAGCTTTCCATCGTGTTTCAACCTCGGCGGCCCGGCGGGCCGCCTGCAAGCTGCTCACCACTGCGGGCGCTCTGAGCAGAAAAAGAGGGGCCGCGCACCGTGGCAGGAAGCTGCCGGGGCACCGCTGCGACCCGTTTTGTGAACAGGAGTGTATGCACTTTTCTGGCAACGGCCGCTGGAATGGCCCAGGGATTGTCCCTAACCCTGCAGGATGTAATCCGGATGCTGGGCGCATACGTCGTCCACCGCGCTGAGCGTGCCCGACAGGTGCTCGCGCAACGCCTCCTGGGCCGCGGGAGCGTTCTGCCGGTCAATGGCGTCGAGGATGGCCCGGTGCTGGCGCATGATGACGCCCGTCTTGCCTGCGGTGGGCAGGTGCAGGCGGCGCAAGCGATCCACATGGCCGGAGTAGCGGCGCACCAGCGCCCACAGGCCCATGACGCCGGCCGCCTCATACATCAGGCGGTGAAAGCCATGGTCCGCTCCCAGAAAGTCGTCATAGCGCTGCGCGGCGGCCAGCGATTCCTGCAGTGCGCACTGCGCCTGCAATTGCACTACCAGGCCGGGGGGCGGCTGCAGCGCCAGCGTGCGCACGATCTCCAGCTCGATGGAGCGGCGCAGGAAGTGCGCTTCGCGCGCAGCCGCCACGTCGATGCGGCTGACCAGCGTGGCGTGCTGGGGAAAGACTTCCACCAGGCCCTCCTCTTCCAGGCGCAGCAGCGCCTCGCGGATGGGCGTCTGGCTCACGCCGAATTGCCCGGCCAGGTCGCTGCGCACCAGCATCGCGCCGGGCACCAGCTCCAGCGTCAGAATGGCCTCGCGCAGGCTTTCGAAGACCTGCGGGGCGGCCAGGCGCGAACGGTCAAGGCGGAACTTGGTCAGTATGGGCATACGTGGATTCTCGCATTCGTGCACTAATATATTAGTGTTCCAATATTTCAAATGACACGCCTTCACGGCCGTGCCCGCCTCTCCTTTTCTCCGTCCACGCACTTCCCAAGGATTCCCATGTCTGCTTCCTCCCCCCACGGCCTGCTCATCAACGGCGAATGGGTTTCCACGTCCCAGGCCGCACCCAACACCAATCCCAGCAACCTGGCCGATGTGGTGGGCGAATACGCCCAGGGCGACGCCTCGCACGTGGACGCCGCCGTGGCGGCCGCCACCGCTGCCTTCCCCGCATGGAGCACGTCGGGCATCCAGGCGCGCCACGATGCGCTGGACAAGATCGGCAATGAAATCCTCGCGCGGCGCGAGGAGCTGGGCGCGCTGCTGGCGCGCGAGGAAGGCAAGACCCGCGCAGAAGGCATCGGCGAAGTCGCCCGCGCCGGGCAGATCTTCAAGTTTTTCGCCGGCGAATGCCTGCGCCTGGCGGGCGAGACCGTGCCCTCGGTGCGCCCCGGCATCGGCGTGGAGGTCACGCGCGAGCCCATCGGCGTCGTGGGCCTGATCACGCCGTGGAACTTCCCCATGGCCATCCCCGCCTGGAAGATCGCGCCGGCCCTGGCGTTCGGCAACTGCGTGGTGTTGAAGCCCGCCGACCTGGTGCCCGGCAGCGCGTGGGCGCTGGCCGAGATCATCCACCGCTCGGGCATCCCCGCCGGCGTGTTCAACCTGGTGATGGGCCGCGGGCGCGTGATCGGCGAGGCGCTGGTGCAGCACCCCGGCGTAGCTGCCATCAGCTTCACCGGATCGGTCGGCGTGGGCCGCGGCATCGCCCAGGCGTGCGTGCAGAACGGCAAGAAGGTGCAGTTGGAGATGGGCGGCAAGAATCCGCAGGTGGTGCTGGACGATGCCGACCTCGCGCAGGCGGTGGAGCTGTCCGCACAGAGCGCGTTCTATTCCACGGGCCAGCGCTGCACGGCGTCCAGCCGCCTGATCGTCACCCAGGGCATCTACCCGAAGTTCATCGAGGCGCTCCAGGCACGCATGGCGAAAATCAAAGTGGGCGATGCGCTGGCCACGGGCACCGACGTGGGCCCTGTGGTGAGCCAGGCGCAGCTGGAGCAAGACCTGTCGTACGTGGAGATCGCCAAGGCCGAGGGCGGCGTGCTGGCGGCCGGCGGCCTGCGCGTGGCCTGCCACACGGGCAGCGGCAACGAAGGCTTCTTCATGGCGCCCGCGCTGTTCGTGGATACGGCGCCGGCGATGCGCATCAACCGCGAAGAGGTGTTCGGCCCCGTGGCCAGCGTGATCCGCGTGCGCGACTACGACGAAGCCCTGGCCGTGGCGAATGACACCGAATTCGGCCTGTCCGCCGGCATTGCCACCACCAGCCTGAAATACGCCACGCACTTCAAACGCCATGCACAGGCGGGCATGGTGATGGTGAACCTGCCCACGGCCGGGGTGGACTACCACGTGCCCTTCGGCGGGCGCAAGGGCTCCAGCTACGGCCCGCGGGAACAAGGCCGTTATGCGCAGGAGTTCTTCACGACGGTGAAGACGGCCTATACGCTGGCGTGACCCACGCAACTCCTGTATTAATAGCTGCTGGCGCTCGCTCCATAAGCGCCAGCGGCCATTTTTATACGCATTCTCCTGCCAGCCGCTGCAGCAACTGCGCGGCCACGGCCACGGCGATCACCTCGGGCTGCTTGCCGGCGATTCCGGGCACGCCGATCGGGCAGGTCACCTGCGCCAGCTCGGTATCCGAGAACCCCCGCGCCGCCAGCCGGTGCCGGAAGGTGGCCCACTTGGTGCGGCTGCCGATCAGGCCGATGAACGGCAGATCGCCGCGCGCCCGCTGCCGTGCGAGGCACGCCGCCACGATGTCCAGATCCTCCGCGTGGCTGAAGCTCATGATGAGCACGAAGGACTGCGGTGCCACACCCGGCACGGCCGCCTGTACCGGGTCGGACTGCTCACAGACCACGGACGCGCCGTCCCCCTGCGGCGGGAACACGCCATCGCGGCTGTCGATCCAGTGCAGCGCAAACGGCAGCGGCGCCAGCACCCGCACCAGCGCATGCCCCACATGGCCGCCGCCGAAAAGCGCCACCGGCTGCAGCCGCGGTGCCAGGCGCTCGCGCAAGGCCGGCGCGTCAGCAGCCCCCACGCATTCAAACCGCAGCTGCACCACGCCGCCGCAGCACTGCCCCAGGCTGGGGCCCAGCGCATGTCGCACGAGCGGCATGCCCGAAGGGTTGCCAGCCAGGTGCTCCGCCAGGCGTTCACGCGCTTCGCGCAGCGCCTGCAGTTCCAGATGGCCGCCACCGATGGTGCCGACGAAGTCGTCGCCCACCGCGAACACCGCCAGCCATGCCCCGGCTTCCCGCGGCGCCGAGCCTTGGGTAGACTCCACCGTCACCAGGCAGGCGGGTGCGGTCTTGATACGCTCCAACAGGCAGTCCAATGCCTTCACTCGCTGATTCCTCCAGCTTGATTCATGCGCGCCACCGCCTTGGTCGTGGCCGCGGTACAGCATAGCGACAAACACCATGCCACAGCTGCCTTCTGCCCCGTCCTCTTCTGCCCAGCGTGCATCCCGTGCGCGGCGAACGTGGTGGCTGCCCGCCGGGGTGATGGCATTGGTCGCGGCGATCGTCTCGGCCTGCAAGTCGGGGCCCGAGGCGCCCTCCGCCCAGGACTCGCGCCTACCGGGCAGCGACGCGCGCGTCACCGGTCCGGTGCCGGCCGCCCAGGGCTCGGCACGCGCGTCGTCCGCGGCCACCCCGCGCGCCTACCGGCAGGATGCCGCCAGCCACATTTATGGCCTGAATGCAGCGCGCATCTACAAGGGCAAGCTGCCGCCGCTGCTGCATGCCATTGGCGTGCTGGAGGTGGACATCGACCGCGCGGGCCGCGTGACTTCGCTGCGCTGGATGCGTGCGCCCCGCCATGCGCCCGACGTGGTGGCCGAGATCGAACGCACAGTGCGCGCGGCAGCGCCCTTCCCCGTGCCCACGCGCATGGCGCGCGTGACCTACACCGACACCTGGCTGTGGGACAAGTCCGGGAATTTTCAGCTCGACACGCTGACCGAGGGCCAGCTCTAAGACGCCGCCGCACAGGCTTCCGCGATGGCGCACGCCCTGGTTTGCAAGGTGCGAAGCGCAGCAATAGCCGTAGCGATTGCGAGCACCTGCACCGCCGCAGCCCGCCCAAAGCAGGCATACGCGACTCGCAAGAATTGGCTCCGCGTTGCCCTGCGCCGCGCGGCACACGGCGCGGGCTTGCAGCATCAGGACCCGCGGTAGGTGGAGTAGCTCCAGGGGCTGACCAGCAGCGGCACGTGGTAATGCTGGTCGGCGTGGGCGATGCCGAAGTCCAGGCTCACGCGGTCCAGGAATGAGGGCTCGGGCAGCATCACGCCCTTCGCCTTGAAATACGCCCCCACATCAAACGTCAGCCGGTAGGTGCCGGTGCGCAGGCTGGCGTTGTCGAACAGCGGCGCATCGGTGCGCCCATCGGGGTTGAGTACCAGGCGCTTGACCAGCGTGGCCTGGTCACCCTGCGTGGCATACAGCGCCACCACCATGCCCGCCGCGGGGCAACCGTGCATGGTGTCAAGAACGTGGGTGCTGAGGCCCATGGTGAAGTCTCCTGCAATGGCAAGCCGCGGCCCGCCGATGGTGATGAGGAATGCGCTGGCGAATGGGCAGGCGATTGATACGCTCCCCTCCCTACGATCAAAGTGTATACAACTTCTGTACGCGATAAACGCCACGTCCTGTGGTGCGCCATCCAGGACAGTTCCCGCGCGGATCGCCTGATGGGGAACAGCCGGCAGGCCGCGCGCACTCAGACAGGGCGCGCCCGCGCCAGCAGATCAAAAAAGTGAGCTTCCAGCGCTTTATTGAAGCCGCATTCGGATGCATTCGTATCTGAAATCCAGCAACAGCAGGCGTGGCAAGCTACAAAACAAGTAGCGCGCGAAAGTCGTTCACATTGGTGTGCGTGGGCCCGGTGACGACCAGATCGCCCAGCCGCTCGAAGTAGCCGTAGGCGTCGTTGCGGTCCAGATGGTCGCCGATGCGTGCGCCCTGCGCCGCCGCGCGCGCCAGCGTGTCGGGTGCCACGCGTGCGCCGGCGTTGTCTTCCACGCCGTCGATGCCGTCGGTATCGGCCGCCAGCGCCCACACCCCTTCCTGGCCCTGCAGTGCCTGCGCCAGGCCCATGCAGAACTCGCCCGCGCGGCCGCCGCGCCCCTTCGGCGCGCCCGGGGCGCGCGGGCGCACGGTGACCGTGGTCTCGCCGCCCGAAAGGATCACGCACGGCCGCGCAAACGGCTGGCCGTGGCGCGCCACCGCACGCGCCAGCGCGGCGTGCACCTTGCCCACCTCGCGGGACTCGCCCTCCATCTCGTCGGACAGGATGTACGCCGCCACCCCCGCCGCGCGCGCCGCATCCGCCGCTGCCTGCAGCGACTGCTGGGGTGTCGCGATCATGTGCACCGCATGGCCGGCAAAGCGGACATCGCCGGGCTTGGGGGTTTCCAGCGCACCGGCCTGCAGCGCTGCGTGCACGGCGGCGGGAATGTCGATGCGGTAGCGCGCCAGGATGTCCAGCGCGTCAGCGCAGGTGCTGGCGTCGGGGACCGTGGGGCCGCTGGCGATCACGGAGGGGTCGTCCCCCGGCACATCGCTGATGGTCAGCGTGACGACGCGCGCCGGCGCGCAGGCTGCCGCCAGGCGACCGCCCTTGATGCGCGAGAGGTGCTTGCGCACGCAGTTCATCTCGCCGATGGCCGCGCCGCTTTCCAGCAGTGCGCGGTTGATGCGTTGCTTCTCCTCCAGCGTGATGCCTTCGGCCGGCAGCGTGAGCAGCGCCGAGCCACCGCCCGAGATGAGACACAGCACCAGGTCGTCTTCGGTCAGCCCGCGGGTCAGCGCCAGGATGCGCTCAGCCGCGGCCAGGCCCGCCGCGTCGGGCACGGGGTGTGCGGCCTCGACGACTTCCAGGCGCTGCGCCAGCCCCTCGGGCCGCGGCGGTATGTGGCCGTAGCGCGTGACCACCAGCCCCGACAGCGGTGCATCCTGCGGCCACAGCGCCTCCAGCGCCTGCGCCATGGAGGCCCCCGCCTTGCCCGCGCCCAGTACCACGGTGCGCCCCTTGGGTGGCGGCGGCAGATGCTGCGCCATGCTGTGCAAGGGCTGGGCGCGCTGCACCGCCACGCGGTAGAGGTGCAGCAGGAAGGCCTGAGGGTCGCGCAAGGGGTCTGGGGCTGTCATGGTCATGGGTCGTTGTCTCCGCCGCGCATTATCCAAAGCACGCGGCCAGCACAAGCCCTACCGTCAATCCAGCGAAACCTTGGCTTCCTTGACCAGTTGCGCAAAGCGCGCCGTATCGTCCTTGATCACCGGCGTGACGGTGTCGAACGACATGCTGATCTGCCTGCGCGAGCACCTGACAGTCCACAGAAACTGTATACAAAAATTGTCTTTCACGACTATGATGGCCGCATGGAAACCTCCACCACCGGCTTCATCGTCGAAAGCCTCACGCGCGCCATCGTCGAGCACCGCCTGCTGCCCGGCACCAAGCTGGCCGAGCAGAAGCTCGCCGACCATTTCGGCGTGTCGCGCACGCTGGTGCGCCAGGCGCTGTTCCAGCTGTCGCAGAACCGCCTGATCCGCCTGGAGCCCGCGCGCGGCGCCTTCGTGGCCGCGCCTTCGGTCCAGGAAGCGCGCCAGGTGTTCGCCGTGCGCCGCATGCTGGAGGCCGAGATGGTGCGTGCCTTCCTGGCGCAGAGCACGCCCGCGAAAATCCGCGCGCTGAAGGCCCATGTGGCGGCCGAGAAGAAGGCCATGGAGGGCAACGACGTGGGCCAGCGCACCGAGCTGCTGGGCGACTTCCACGTGCGCATGGCCGAGCTCATGGGCAACGACGTGCTGGCCCAGTTGCTGGGCGAGCTGATCTCGCGCTGCGCCCTCATCACGCTGATGTACCAGTCCACCACCGCCGCCGAGCATTCGCACGAGGAGCACGCCGCCATCGTCGCGGCACTGGCCGCGGGCGACGCGGCGCAGGCCGTGCAGCTGATGCAGCAGCACCTGGACAACGTGGAGGCGGGCCTGACCTTCGACCGCGACCTGCCGACCAACGACCTTTCGATGGCCCTTTCCTCCGTATCGCCATGACCTACGACACGACGGCGCCCTACCCCCGCGACCTGATCGGCTACGGCCGCACGCCCCCGCACCCGCACTGGCCGGGCAACGCCCGCGTGGCCGTGCAGTTCGTGCTGAACTACGAGGAGGGCGGCGAGAACTGCGTGCTCCACGGCGACCCCGCCAGCGAGCAGTTCCTTTCCGAGATGTTCAACCCGGCCGCCTACCCCGAACGCCACATGAGCATGGAAGGCATCTACGAATACGGCGCGCGCGCCGGCGTGTGGCGCATCCTGCGCGAGTTCGAAAGGCGCGGCCTGCCGCTCACCGTGTTTGGCGTGGCCACGGCACTGCAGCGCCACCGCGAGGTGGCCCAGGCCTTCGCCGAGCTGGGGCACGAGGTGGCCTGCCACGGCCTGAAGTGGATCCACTACCAGAACGTGCCCGAGGCCGTGGAGCGCGCACACATGGCGCAGTGCCTGGAGATCTTCAACACGCTCTACGGCCACGGCGGCGACCACGGCCTGGGCTGGTACACCGGGCGCGACAGCCCCCGCACCCACCGCCTGGTAGCCGACGACGGGCGCTTTGCCTACGACAGCGACTACTACGGCGACGACCTGCCGTTCTGGATGAAGGTGGCCAAGAGCGACGGCAGCGCGCACCACCAGCTCGTCGTGCCCTATACGCTGGACGTGAACGACATGCGCTTTGCGCTGCCGCAGGGCTACTCGCACGCCGACCCGTTCTTCCAGTACATGAAGGACACGTTCGATGCGCTCTACGCCGAGGGCGACCCGGCCGGCGACAACGCGCCGAAGATGATGAGCATCGGCATGCACTGCCGCCTGCTCGGCCGTCCCGGCCGCATCACGGCGCTGCAGCGCTTCCTGGACCACATCCAGCACCACGACCAGGTCTGGGTGTGCCGCCGCATCGACCTCGCGCGCCACTGGGCGCAGCGCTTTCCCGTACCCGCCATTTAAGCCAAATCGGGCTGCAACGCTTATCCAATAAGCGCGAACAGCTCTTTTTTTGATAGCTATAGGAGCCACGATGGCCTGGACCCTGGAACAACTCAACGCCGCCTCCCCCCCCGAGGCCCTGCAGATGCTCGACGGCCTGTACGAGCATTCGCCCTGGATCGCCGAGGCGGCGCTGCAGTTGCGCCCCTTCCGCTCGCTGGCGCAGCTCAAGTACGCCATGGTGCAGGTACTGAACAGCGCCGGCATGGAAAGGCAGTTGGAGCTGATCCGCGCCCACCCCGAGCTGGCGGGCAAGGCCATGGTGGCGCAGGCGCTGACGACCGAGTCCACGAACGAGCAAAGCCAGGCGGGCCTGACCCACTGCACGCCCGAGGAGTTCGCGCGCATCCAGCAACTGAATGCCGACTACAACGCCCGCTTCGGCTTTCCCTTCATCCTGGCGGTGCGCGGGCCGCGCGGCACGGGACTGTCGAGGCAGGAGATCATCGCCACGTTCGCACGTCGCCTGTCCAACCACCCCGACTTCGAGCGCGCCGAGGCACTGCGCAACATCCACCGCATTGCCGAGATCCGCCTGAACGACAAGTTCGGCGCCGAGCCGGTGCTGGGCAACGACGTCTGGGACTGGCACGAGCGCCTGGCCCAGCACAGCGACCCGGGCTATGCCGAGAAAGGCCAGCTCACCGTCACCTACCTCACCGATGCGCACCGCGCCTGCGCCCAGCGCATCAGCCATTGGATGCGCGACTGCGGCTTTGACGAGGTCGAGATCGACGCCGTGGGCAACGTGGTCGGCCGCTACAAGCCAGCCACACCCGACGGCAAGTATTTGATGACCGGCAGCCACTACGACACCGTGCGCAACGGCGGCAAGTACGACGGGCGTCTGGGCATCTTCGTGCCCATGGCCTGCGTGCGCGAGCTGCACCGCCAGGCCAGGCGCCTGCCGTTCGGCATCGAGGTGGTGGCGTTTGCCGAAGAGGAAGGCCAGCGCTACAAGGCCACCTTCCTGGGCTCGGGCGCGCTCATCGGCGACTTCCGCAACGAATGGCTGGACCAGAAGGACGCCGACGGCATCACCATGCGCGAGGCCATGCAACACGCCGGTCTGTGCATTGGCGACATCCCCAAGCTGCGGCGCGATGCCGCCCGCTACCTGGGCTTCATCGAGGTGCACATCGAGCAGGGCCCGGTGCTCAACGAACTGGATATCCCGCTGGGCGTGGTCACGTCCATCAACGGCGGCGTGCGCTACGTCTGCGAGATGCTGGGCATGGCCAGCCACGCGGGCACCACGCCCATGGACCGCCGCCGCGACGCCGCCCTGGGCGTGGCCGAGCTGGCGCTGTACATGGAGCAGCGCGCCGCGCGCGATGGCGACAGCGTGGCCACCATCGGCATGCTGCAGGTGCCAGGCGGCTCCATCAACGTGGTGCCGGGCAAGTGCAGTTTCAGCATGGACATGCGCGCGCCCACCGATGCGCAGCGCGATGCCATGGTGGCCGACGTGCTGGCCCAGCTGGAGGAAATCGCCCAACGCCGCGGCCTGCAGTACAAGGCCGAGCTGGCCATGAAGGTCGCCGCAGCCCCTAGCGCCCCGGCCTGGCAGCACCGCTGGGAGAAGGCCGTCGACGCCCTGGGCGTCCCCGTCTACCGCATGCCCAGCGGCGCCGGCCATGACGCCATGAAACTGCACGAAATCATGCCGCAGGCCATGCTGTTCGTGCGCGGCCTGCACGGCGGCATCAGCCACAACCCGCTGGAATCCAGCACCGCCGACGACATCCAGTTGGCGGTGGATGCCTTCAGCCATGTGCTGCAGCAGTTGGCCGCCGAATAACCCCTCCATGGAACGCTCCGCCATGAACCAAGACCGCCAAGCCACCTACGCCGCACTGGATGCGTGGATCGACCAGCACTTCGACGAGCAGGTGCGCTTTCTGCAAGCACTGGTGCAGGTGCCCACCGACACGCCGCCCGGCAACAATGCACCGCATGCCGAGCGCACCGCGGAACTGATCCAGGCCTTCGGCTTCGAGGCCGAGAAGCACGCCGTTCCCGCGCAGGAGGTCAAGGATTACGGCATGGAGTCCATCACCAACCTGATCGTGCGCCGGCCCTATGGGCCCGCGGGTTCGGGCCGCACCATCGCCCTCAACGCCCACGGCGACGTGGTGCCGCCGGGCGAAGGCTGGACCAGGGACCCGTACGGCGCCCAGATCGAAGACGGCGCCATGTATGGCCGCGCCACCGCGGTGAGCAAGAGCGACTTCTCCACCTTCACCTTCGCCGTGCGCGCGCTGGAGGCGGTGGCCAAGCCCACGCAGGGCGCGATCGAGCTGCACTTCACCTACGACGAGGAGTTCGGCGGCCTGCTCGGCCCCGGCTGGCTGCTGGCGCAGGGACTGACCCGGCCCGACCTGATGATCGCCGCGGGCTTCAGCTACGAGGTGGTCACCGCGCACAACGGCTGCCTGCAGATGGAGGTCACCGTGCACGGCAAGATGGCCCATGCCGCGGTGCCGCACACGGGCGTGGACGCACTGCAGGGCGCGGTGGCCATCATGAACGCGCTGTATGCCGAGAATGTGCAGTACCGGCAGGTGACGTCCAACGTTCCGGGCATCCAGCACCCGTACCTGAACATCGGCCGCATCGAGGGTGGCACCAACACCAACGTGGTGCCCGGCAAGGTGGTGCTGAAGCTCGACCGCCGCATGATCCCGGAGGAGAACCCCGCCGAGGTCGAGGCGCGCATCCGCGCCGTGATCACCCAGGCGGTGGAAGGCTTCAATACCGAGCGCGGCTACGGGAGCGCAGACGCCCTACGCGTGGACATTAAACGCCTGCTGCTGGCCAACGCCATGACGCCGCTGCCCGGCAATCAGCCGCTGGTGGAGGCCATCCAGCAACACGGCGAGGCAGTCTTTGGCGAGAAGCCTCCCGCCGTGGGCACGCCGCTGTACACCGATGTGCGCCTTTATGTGGAGCGCGGCATCCCCGGCGTGATTTACGGCGCGGGCCCGCGCACGGTGCTTGAATCGCACGCCAAACGCGCCGACGAGCGCGTGGTGCTGCAAGACCTGCGCCGCGCCACCAAGGTCATAGCGCGCAGCCTGGCAGACCTGATGGCCTGACGCACAGCCGCACCAATGCTCCAGCCCGGCCCATGCCGGGCTTTTTTACGCCCTGCGCCGATCCCATCGCGCCGACTGGTGGCGAGCAACCGCCGGGCGTAGCTGCGCCGTTGGTAGCCGACACCGCCGCTTGGCAAGCAGCAAGGGCAAACCCCTAGCAATTCGACCTTGATCGGGGTCGCCTTACGACAGGCAATTCCGCATACTTTGTATACAGTTTTTGTATGGATTGCTGTGCGCAATGGCAGCCCTGTCCGGCACGGCAGAAGCCCCTTGAACAGCAAGCCAGGATTCCAAGGAACACCCATGTCCACAAACGTTCATCCGGTTGACGAAAAGCTGCCCTGGGGCCGCGCGGCCACGCTGGGTCTGCAACATGTGCTGGTGATGTACGCAGGCGCGGTGGCCGTGCCGCTCATCGTGGGGCGCGCGCTCAACCTGCCGCCCGAGCAGGTAGCGCACCTGATCTCTGCCGACCTCTTCGTCTGCGGGCTGGTCACGCTGATCCAGGCCTGGGGGGCCACGCAGTGGTTCGGCATCAAGCTGCCGGTGATGATGGGCGTGACCTTCGCGGCCGTGGCGCCCATGGTGTCCATGGCGCAAGCCACGGGCGGTCAGGCGGGCGCGGGGCTGATCTTTGGCGCGGTGATCGGGGCGGGCGTGGTCTCGATGCTCATCGCACCGGTCATCAGCGGCCTGCTGCGGTTCTTTCCGCCGGTGGTCACGGGCACCATCATCGCGGTGATCGGCATCAGCCTGATGCGCGTGGGCATCAACTGGATCTTCGGCAACCCCGTGGGGCCCACGGCCCCGGCCGTTCCCAACCCGGAGCACCTCAAGTGGCTGGCCGAGGCCCAGGCCGCCGCCGGCGCGCCCGGCTCCTCGCTGCCGCCAGTGCCCAAGGGCTTCGCCGTGGTGCCCACGCTGCCCAACCCGCGCTATGCCGACCTGACAGGCGTGGGCATCTCGGGCGTCGTGCTGCTCACCATCTTGCTGGTAGCGCGCTTTGGCAAGGGCTTCTGGGCCAACATCTCGGTGCTGCTGGGCATCATCGTGGGCGGGGTGGTCACTGCGTCCATGGGGCTGATGGACTTTCACAAGGTGGCCCAGGCCCAGTGGTTCGATATGGTGCTGCCATTCGAGATCGCGCTGCCGGTGTTCGACCCCATCCTGATCCTGACCATGACGCTGGTGATGATCGTCGTGATGATCGAGTCCACCGGCATGTTCCTGGCCCTGGGCGAGATGACGGGGCGCGAGATCTCGCGCGACGACCTCACGCGCGGCCTGCGCACCGACGGCCTGGGCACGCTGATCGGCGGCCTCTTCAACACCTTCCCCTACACCAGCTTCTCGCAGAACGTGGGGCTGGTGGCCGTCACCGGCGTCAAGAGCCGCTGGGTGTGCGTGGCGGGCGGCATGATCCTGATCGTGCTGGGCGTGCTGCCCAAGATGGCGGCGCTGATCGAGTCGCTGCCCACCGTGGTGCTGGGCGGCGCGGGGCTGGTGATGTTCGGCATGGTGGCGGCCACGGGCATCCGCATCCTGTCGAACGTGGACTTTCAGAAGAACCGCAACAACGCGATGATCGTGGCGGTGTCCATCGGGGTGGGCATGATCCCGCTGATCGCACCCAACTTCCGCCAGTGGATGCCCCATGCCATCCATCCGCTGATCGAATCCGGTATTCTGCTGGCCTCGATCACTGCCGTGGTCCTGAACATCTTCTTCAATGGAGCCAGCCGCGACACCTCTGCGGCCGTGCTCGCCGCCCGGCAGGCCGACGCCCACTGAACGTCGCCCTGCCCCGCGCCTTCCACCCGAAGGATCGCGCCCCGCGTGCCGTATGGCGTACGGGGGCGCGGAAGGTTTGTTGACGTCCACGCAGGCTGCCGTGCAGGCCCTCCGTCAGCATGCAGTAAGCTTGTCCGGCCCGTGTTGGCCTGTTTTTTCGTGCACCGCACCATTCGTATTTCGTATGACCCAGCCCCTGTCTGCCGCTGAAGCGGCACTGCGCGAAGCCGCGCTCGAATACCACCGCAACATGACGCGCGGCAAGATCGCCGTCACGCCCACCAAGCCCCTGTCCAACCAGCGCGACCTGTCGCTGGCCTACTCGCCTGGCGTGGCCTATCCCTGCCTGGACATCCAGGCCGACCCGACCAAGGCGTTCGACTACACCTCGCGCGGCAACCTGGTCGGTGTGATCACCAACGGCACGGCCGTGCTCGGCCTGGGCGACATCGGCCCGCTGGCCGGCAAGCCGGTGATGGAGGGCAAGGGGTGCCTGTTCAAGAAGTTCGCCGGCGTGGACGTGTTCGACATCGAACTGGACGCACGCGACCCCGACAAGATCATCGAGATCGTGGCAGCGCTCGAGCCCACCTTGGGCGGCATCAACCTCGAAGACATCAAGGCGCCCGAGTGCTTCTACATCGAGCGCGAGCTGTCCAAGCGCATGAACATTCCGGTGTTCCATGACGATCAGCATGGCACGGCCATCATCTCCAGCGCCGCGCTGCTCAATGGCCTGGAACTGGTGGGCAAGCAGATCGACCAGGTCAAGGTCGCCGTCTCGGGCGCGGGTGCCGCCGCCATTGCCTGCGTGGGCGTGATGGTGGGCCTGGGCGTGAAGGTGGAAAACATCTTCATGTGCGACTCCAAGGGCGTGATCTACGAAGGTCGCCCCGGCGGCTTCGATGAATCCAAGGCACGCTACGCACAGAAGACCGATGCACGCACGCTGGCCGACGCAGTCAACGGCGCCGACGTATTCCTGGGCTGCTCGGCCCCCGGCGTGCTCACGGCCGAGATGGTCAAGACCATGGCGGACAAGCCCATCATCCTGGCGCTGGCCAACCCCGAGCCCGAGATCCGCCCCGAACTGGCCAAGGCCGTGCGCCCGGACTGCATCATCGCCACCGGCCGCTCGGACTACCCCAACCAGGTCAACAACGTCCTGTGCTTCCCCTACATCTTCCGCGGCGCGCTGGACTGCGGCGCTACCAAGATCACCGAGGCCATGAAGCTCGCCTGCGTGCGCCAGATCGCCGCGCTGGCCAAGGAGAACATCAGCGAGGAAGTGGCTGCCGCCTATGCAGGCCAGGAGCTGACCTTCGGCCCCGACTACCTGATCCCCACGCCGTTCGATTCGCGCCTGATCCTCAAGATCGCCCCCGCCGTGGCGCAGGCAGCGCTGGAGTCGGGCGTGGCCAGCCGTCCCATCGAGGACATGGAGGCGTACAAGGAGAGCCTGTCGCGCTTCGTGTACCAGACCGGCATCCTGATGCGCCCGGTGATCAACGCCGCCAAGACGCTGCCCGACGCGCAAAAACGCGTGGCCTATGCCGACGGCGAGGACGAGCGTGCGCTGCGCGCCGCGCAGTTTGCGATCGACGACCGTATCGCCCACCCGATCCTCATCGGACGCCCGGCGGTGATCGCCGCACGCATCGCCAAGGCCGGCCTGCGCATGCAGCCGGGCAAGGACGTGGAGATCTGCGACCCCTCGGACGACCCGCGGTTCCGCCAGTACTGGGAGGCCTACCACCAGCTCATGAAGCGTGACGGCGCCACGCCCGAGGTGGCCAAGGCAGCCGTGCGCCGCTCCAACACCATCATCGCCGCGCTGATGGTGAAGCTGGGCGATGCCGACGCAATGATCTGCGGCCTGGTGGGCACCTACGAGACGCACCTGGAACGCATCCACAGCATCCTGGGCCATGCACCCGGCGTGCAGCAATACGCGGCGCTGAACGCGCTGATGACGACCAACAACGGCACGCTGTTCATCGCCGACACCTACGTCAACGAAGACCCCACGGCAGAGCAGCTGGCCGACATCGCCTGGTCCTCGGTGCAGGAAGTGCAGCGCTTTGGCATTCCGCCGAAGGTGGCGTTCCTGTCGCACTCCAGCTTCGGCTCGTCCAAGCGCGCCTCGGCACGCAAGATGCGCGCAGCGCGCGACCTGTTCGTGGCCCGCCATCCCGAGATCGAATGCGATGGCGAGCTGCATGGAGACGCCGCGCTGGAGCCCAAGATCCGCAACAACTACCTGCCGGACTCCACGCTCACCGGCTCGGCCAACCTGCTGATCTGCCCGAACATCGACTCGGCCAACATCCTCTACAACGTGCTCAAGACCACGACCAGCGGCGGTGTCACCGTCGGTCCGATCCTCATGGGTACCTCGGCCACGGCGTACATCCTCACGCCCGCAGCCACCGTACGCCGGGTGTTGAACATGACCGCACTGGCCGTCGCCAGCAGCGCCGCGCGCCGCAAGTAAGCGCAGCGCACAGCAGGGCCGCGCACCAGGCCATGGTGCGCGGCCCTTATTTTTTGACAAATCATTTGAATTCAAATGATTTGTTAGAATAACAAAATGACTGCTGCCTCACCATCCGATGCCACCCGCCCCGCCAACCCCAAGCGCCTGCTGGGCGTGCGGCTCGTGGGCCTGGGCCGGCGTTGGCGCAAGACGCTGGACGCACAACTGGCCGCCGAAGGCCTGAGCGACGCCGTCTGGACGCCGTTGGTGCACCTGCACCGCCTGGGCGACGGCATCTCGCAGACCGAGCTGGCAGCCGCCGTGGGGCTGGACGGCTCCAGCCTGGTACGGCTGCTGGACGCATTGGCTGCCCAGGGACTGGTCGAGCGCCAGGCGCACGCGAGCGACCGCCGCATCAAGCTCGTGCGCCTCACTGCCGCTGGCAAGCGCACGGCCAACGGCATCCGCAAGCGCCTTGCCGCCATCGAGGATGAGTTGCTGGCCGATCTGGACGAGGCCACCGCCCGCACCCTGCTGCAGGCCTTCGAGCAGATCGAAGCGCGCATTGCCAGCGCCCAGCACGAGGACTGATGCGATGGCGTTGCCAACCGGCCCTCTTCTTCCCAGCTCCCACGGCCACGCTCTGCGCCAGGCGTTGGCATCCGCGCGGCTGCGGGAGAGCCTGTCGCTGCAGCGCCCTGCCTCGTTGCGCAACGCCACGATCGCCGGTGTGCAGGTGGCGTTGGCGGTGATCCTGGTTGCCGGGCTGCTGCATGTCTCGCCCTGGGCACAGGTGGCGGGCTTCGGCGGCCTGGGCGCTCTGGCGGCACTGTTCGGGCGCTTCGCGCCGCTGGCCCGCCGCCTCGGCGTCGTCCTCACGGCCGGGGCACTGCTGGTCATGCCCGTGGCGCTGCTGTCGCTGCTGGCCTGGTCGGGGCTGGGACCGGTAGCCATGCTGCTGGCCCTGTCGGGCATGGCAGGGCTGCTGGCATCGCTGGCCCACCGCATGCAGATGGGCGCGCCGGGAGCGGTGATTTTCATCTTCGCAGCCAGCGCCGCGATCAGTCCAGTTGACAGCGCGCTGGCACTGGCCGGGCGCACCGGTGCCACCGCCCTGGGCGTGGCCGCCGCCTGGCTGTTGTGCCTGCTGACCGACCGCCTGCGCGACCTGGAAGTAGCACCGCCTGCCGCAACACCCGTCCAGGCAACGGCGGGGGCACGTGCCCCAAAGCCCCTCACGCCGGGTTACGCACCCGTGCAGTCGGCACGCGTGGCGCTGTGCGCCGCGCTGGCCGCCCTGCTGGCACACGCCGCAGGCTGGGCGCACCCGGCCTGGGCGTCGATTGGCGCGGTGGCCGTGCTGCAAGGTGCGCACCTGCCGGGCACGGTGCACCGCGGCTGGCAGCGCACGCTGGGCACTGTGGTGGGCGCCGGCATCGCCTGGGCGATCCTCTCGTCCGAGCCATCGTTCTGGACGCTGCTGCTGGCCGTGGCCGTGCTGCAGGTGCTGACCGAGGCGGTGATCGGGTTCAACTACGCACTGGGCCAGATTTTCGTGACGCCGATGGCTCTGCTGATGACGAACATGGCGCACCATGGCGAAGCCACGGAAATGGCACTGTCACGCATCTTCGATACCACCCTGGGCGCGGCGGTAGGGATTGTGTTGGCGCTGGTGCTGTCGTCGCTGGACGAGAGGGTGTACCTTGCGCGCCACCATGGCCGCGCGCAGTGACTTAAGGCAAAAAAGGCCCCTAGCGCCCGTCCAACAAGCGCCAGCAGCTTCTTTTTTGATAGCAAAACAACAGATCAGCGAGCCCGTGTCCGCCGCTCGCTGGCCAGCGCCGCTGTGAACACAGCCAGGCCGCCCAGGCCCAGCAGCGCCCCCACCCAGCCGGTGGAAGTCCAGCCGCCGCCCGCTGCGATGGCCACACCGCCCAGCCAGGCCCCCAGCGCATTCGCAGCGTTGAAGGCCGAATGGTTGAGCGCGGCCGCCAGGGTCTGCGCATCGCCCGCCACGTCCATCAGACGGATCTGCAGCGCGGGACCGATGGCCACCACCGTACCCAGCAGGAAGACGGACAGCGCCGCCGTCAGCGGGTGGTGCGCCGCCGCGACGAACACCACCATCACCGCCACCGACCACCACAGCAGCTTGCCCACGGTGGGCATCAGTGCGCGGTCCGCCATGCGCGAGCCCACCAGGTTGCCCGCCACCATGCCCAGGCCAAACAGCGACAGCGTGAACGGCACCAGCGCCGCCGGCATGCCGGCCACTTCCAGCAGCGTGGGCTTGATGTAGCTGAACACCGCGAACATGCCGCCGAAGCCGATAGCGCCGATGCCCAGCGTGAACCACACCTGGCCCCGCGCCAGCGCGCCCAGTTCGCGCCAGGGGCTGGCGCCCTGCGGCGCGGGCATGTCGGGCACCCAGCGCCGCACCATGAATACCGCCGCCAGCGCGACGGCCCCCACAAACACGAAGGCCGCGCGCCAGCCCAGCAGACTGCCCAGCGCCGCCGCGATGGGCACGCCCACCAGCGTCGCGCTGGTCAGCCCCAGCATCACCCAGCCCACGGCCCGGGCGCGCTGGCCCGGCCGTGACAGTGCCGCGGCCACCAGCGCCGCGACGCCGAAGTAGGTGCCGTGCGGCAGGCCGCTGACCAGCCGCAGCAGCCCCAGCGACGCATAACCTGGCGCCAGCGCCGACGCAAAGTTGCCCAGGGCGTAGACCGCCATCAGCGCCATGAGCAGCGCCCGCCGGCCCCAGTGCGCCGCCAGCACGGCCAGTACCGGCGCGCCCACCACCACGCCCAGCGCGTAGGCGCTGATCACGTGCCCGGCCTGCGGAATGCTCACGCCCAGGTCGAGCGCCACCTCGGGCAGCAGACCCATGATGACGAATTCGCCGGTGCCGATGGCAAAGCCTCCCACGCCCATGGCCAGCACGGCGCGCACCAGCGTGCGCTCGTCCGCGGGGCTGGCGGCATCGGCACCGGCGGGGGGTGTGGCGGTGCTGGAAGTGGGCGTGGCAGAAACAGTCATGGAAAGATCGAAAACCAGGGTTAACCCCCCAGGGCGCGCGACCATAGCACGCATGGCCCTTCCCCGCCGGCGCACGGGCTTGGGGCGGCTGCACGTACGCGATACAGCTGCTACGCTGCGGCGCAATGCCATCACAGGGCCGACCATGAACGCTGATTCCGCTTTTCAGGAGATCGCCCGCACCGTGCAGGTGCTGGCCTTTGACACCTTTGGCACGGTGGTGGACTGGCACGGCAGCATCGTGCGCGAAATGCAGCAGCACCACCCCCGCGTGGACGCCGACGCCTTCGCCCGGGCCTGGCGCGCGGGCTACCAGCCAGCGATGGCGCGGGTGATGAGCGGCGCGCAGGGCTGGACGCTGATCGACGCCCTGCACCGCCAGATCCTCGACGAAATCCTGCCGCGCTTTGGCCTGGCGCACCTGGGCGAGGAAGAGCGCGTGCACCTGAACCGCGTGTGGCACCGGCTCTCCCCGTGGCCCGACTGCGTGGCGGGGCTGACGCGGCTCAAGCGCCGCTACACCATCACCACGCTGTCCAACGGCAACATCGGGTTGCTCACCCACATGGCCAAACGCGCCGGCCTGCCCTGGGACTGCATCCTGAGCGCCGAGGTCTTTCACGCCTACAAGCCCGATCCCGCCACCTACCTGGGCGTGGCCCGCGTGTTCGACCTGCCACCGCAGCAGGTGATGCTGGTGGCCGCCCACCACGACGATCTGGCGGGCGCGCGCGCCTGCGGCCTGCGCACGGCTTATATCGAGCGGCCGCTGGAGTTCGGTGCGGGCCACGCCAAGGATGTCTCGCCACGCCCAGGCAACGACCTGCACGCGCGCGATTTGCTGGACTTGGCGGACCAGTTGGGGGCGTAAAGGCTGTTTTGCGTGCGCAATGAAAAAAGGGCTGGCACCTGACGGCACCAGCCCTTGAGGCAGGAGGACGGACCTGGACAGCCGGGCCCGTGTTTTTGCCGGCTTACTGCTTGACGGCTTCGATCTGCGCCACGATGCGCACGTTCTTGGGGAAGCCGTACTGCACGCCGTAGTCCACGCCGAAGGCCGTGCGGTCGATCGTTGTCTCGAAGTCGCCGCCGCACACTTCACGCTTGAGCATCGGGCTGTCGTAGCAGGCGAACTGGTTGGCCTTCAGGGTGACGGGCTGCGTCTTGCCCTTGATGGTCAGGTTGCCCGACACGGCCGTGAGCTTGTCGCCCTCGAAGGTGAACTTGTCGCCCACGAACTTGGCGGTGGGGAATTTGGCGGCGTCAAAGATGTCCGCGCTCTGCAGGTGCTTGTCGAACGGCGCGGTACCGGTATTGACGGAGTCGATGTGCAGCGTCAGCTCCACCTTGCCGGTCTTGCCGGCCTTGTCGAACTGCACGGTGCCTTCCTTCTTGTCGAAGCGGCCGCGGTTCACGCTGGCGCCGAAGTGGCTGATCTCGAACGTGGCGAAAGTGTGCGTGGGGTCCACGGCGTACGTGGCGGGCTGGGCGTGCACGGCACCCGCGGTCAGGGCAGCGGCGGCAGCAATGGTCAGGAAGGTGGAACGCATGTCGGTTTCTCCGTAGTAGAGGTTGGTGATTAAAAAGGGGGAAGCGTTAAAGCTTGGGCACGCCGGTCAGGGCCAGCTTGAACTTGACCTGCACCTCGTCGGCCACCATGGACGTATCGGCCCATTCGTTCTCGCCGATCTTGAACGCCAGGCGCTTGATGGCGAAGCTGCCCGCCGCGGTGGTGATGGCGCCGCTTTGGGTCAGGGTGACGGGCACCACGACGTCCTGCGCCGCGCCCTTGATGCTGAGCTTGCCGGCCACTTCGTATTTGCCCGCGCCCACGGCCTTGATGGCGCTGGACTGGAACGTGGCCTGCGGGAACTTGGGCACGTTGAACCACACGGGCTTGGGCAGCTCGGCATCGGTTTCCTTCACGCCCAGCGTGGCACTGCCGGTATCCACGGTGAACGCCACCTTGCTGGTGGCGGGCTTGGCGGGGTCGAACGCGACCTGGGCATCAAACTTCTTGAAGCGGCCCTCGACGGGCACGCCCATCTGCTTGCTCACGAAGACGATCTCGCTCTGCTCGGGCACGAGCTTTTGCTGCGCGAAGGCGCTGCCTGCGGCCAGCAGCGCGGCGCCGGCCAGTGCCATGCCAGCAAGACGGGGAAGGGACGACTGCATCATGGTGAATGCTCCATTCATGGATCAGGACAGGAAGAGAAACGGGCTCAGCCACGCGCCGGCAGCATGCGGCCTACCAGGCCGTCACGGTCGATGAGCTGGTGCTTGACGGCTGCCGCCACGTGCAACACGACCAGGGCGGTCAAGGCGTAGGCGCTGATGGCATGCAGGGGCTTGATGGCCTCCGCCAGTGCAGGACTGACCGGCACAAAGTCAGGCAGCGGCACCACGCCGAGGAAAACGATGGGAAAGCCCGCGGCCGAGCTGTAGGCCCAACCCACCAGCGGCACGATGAGGAACAGCGCATACATCAGGTAATGCACGCCATGATGCGCGGCCTGCTGCCAGCGCGGCATGGCTGCCAGCACCGCCGCAGGCAAGGCGGGCGGACGGTGGGTCAGGCGCCACAGCAGCCGCAGCACCGACAGCGCAAGGATGGCCACGCCCGCCCACTTGTGCCAGTTGTAGAGCTTCAGTCGCTGGGGCGAAAACGGCAGCCCCGTCATGTACCAGCCGACACAAATCACGGCCACGATGGACAGGCCCAGGATCCAGTGCAAGGCGATGGCGGTGGCGCCGTAGCGCGCGGGGCGTGGTGCGGAAGCGGTGGTCATACGGAATGGTGGCGGTAGAGGAACAGCGCGCGGCGATTGTGCGGATGGGACCCGCAGCAGAGACGTCGCTCTGTTGAAGTGACGCAGTCTAGAGTGCGCTCCGTGCGGTAAGTTTCAACCGTATTGATGTTTCGATTCAAAATTTATGAACGACAGCGGTTAACCACGTTGGACAGGGGCCCTCGCGCACCCGCGTGCGCAGCAGGGCATGTCATGATTCGCGCATTGGCCTTCGCCACCTTTGCGTTCGCCGTCGCCGCACTTTCACCGCATCCCCATGACTCCTCCCTCCACTTCCGTCGTCTACGGCACCGAAGACGTGCTGGTCTCGCTGTGCAACTCCGTGACCCGTGTGCTGTCGGTCGCCACCCAGGGCCCCGTGCACTACTCAGGCATGGTGCAGCGCATCACCAAGACCTGCCTGAAGCCCGACATCGGCTGCTTCGTGCTGTTCGACGGCGGCTTCTCGGGGCTGGTGATCATCAATTTCTCGGCCGCCGCAGCCATGGAGATCTACGAGCGCTACATGCTCAGCATGGGGATGTCGGCGCAGGAACTGGCCAGTTCTTTCACCTCTGACGAAGTCAGCAACGTCATGGGCGAACTGATGAACCAGGTGGTGGGTGACTTCACCGGCAAGGTGCGCCGCGAACTGCAGACCCACATCACGCAGAACCAGCCCAAGATGCTGGTGCTGAACCAACAGGTGGTGCTGAGCGTGGACGCCAACCTCGACCAGCCCGAGGCCCGCCGCGTGACCTTCTACACGGGCAGCAACAACATCTTCTATCTGGAACTGGCGATCGACCGCACACAGTTCATCAAGCTCTACGACTTCGAACCCCAGGACGCGCCCGACCCCGACGCACTCATGGCGCAGGCGGCAGCACCCGCGCCAGCGGTAGCCCCTGCCAGCGCAACGGATGCCGACACCGAGGCGCTGCTCCGGTCACTCGGCATGTAGCATCATTTTGCTATTGAAAATATAGCTGTTAGCGCTTATCCGTAAAGCGCTAGCAGCTATTTTTACTCATAGTCCGCCCGCGTCCTACGACAAAGGAGGCCTGGTGCCGACGGCGCGCCCGCACACGCCTTCTAGGCTGGAAGCCATTTCCACAGCGGAGTGCCACCATGCCCCAACGCACCTGGAGCGCCAAACGCGAGCGCCAATACGAGCACATCAAGGACAGCCTGCTGGAGCGCGGCGAAAAGCGGGACACCGCCGAAGAAATCGCCGCACGCACCGTGAACAAGGAACGTGCCCAGCACGGCGAGGCCAAGCAGGCCGATCCCCACACACTGCAGGACACGCCTGCCCCGGTACGCGGAGGCCAGCGGTCGCACCAGGGCCCGCAAGGCCGCACGCGCGAGCAACTCTACGAGGACGCCCGCCGACGCGGCATCCCCGGGCGTTCCAAGATGAACAAAGCCCAACTGGCGGCTGCGCTAAAGCGCTGACTACGAGCCCCTACAGGGCCACACCACAAGCACCGCGCCGCCCCGCCACCCGCTTACAATAGGCGGCTTCGCGGAGACTTGGGTGAGTGGTTTAAACCAGCAGTCTTGAAAACTGCCGACGGGCAACCGTCCGTGAGTTCGAATCTCACAGTCTCCGCCACCGCCAGAAAAATCAGCGCCTCGCGAGGGCGCTTTTTTTTATGTCCATTCGGGGGCGGATGAAGCGGGTTTTCCAGGTTCACATACCAACCCGTGATGGGACAACTGCCTGTAGCCCTGCATTCACAACATGGTGCGCAATGACTCGCCGGTAGCGCCTCCAGCAGCTTCAGGGGCGCGTGTGCCGAGTGACATGGTTCGCGTGCGCCTGGAACCACTTCTTTCATGGCCGGTGCGTGGTGCCCCTCCCGAAACACAACGGCCCCAAGACCGTTGCGCACCACATCTATGCCGCTGCAAAAAGCAACGCCAATGCGAGTACGGTACCGCCAACATAGGTGCCCAGCGCCCCCACGGCACGGAAAGGGTTGGGACGCGCCAGCGTGGCAGAAGCCAACACGCCCATCACCAACAGATAGCGCGACGCGGTCACGCCCACCATCACCCAGCTGACCCATTCCGCCGAACTCCGCTGACCCAGCAGGTAGATCAGAAGCGCCAGCATGGCTGCATATTCGGCAGTGTTGCCGTGGGCACGCACCGCCTTGGTCAGCGCATGGGCTGGATCGTCTGCCCCTGCGCACAGAATCCGAAACCGAGCGCGGGTCGCACTGACGTACAGGCCGCTCAGAAACAAAAGCAGCGCCAGCGCAGCAATGCAGAAAACAGCCACAGTCGAAGGTTGCATGGTGACTCCCCAAAGGTAGATAAAAACCCCGCCCACCGGCAACGTACGCCAGCCCGGTTACAGGCCCGTGGCGGAGTACCGTTCCAGTGCAGCGTCTTGTACGCAATGCCAGAACGTCCTGGCACCTCATGGAAGTACCGCCGCTCGACAGGAAGCGTTGCTGCGCCTTTCTACCATCGACACCTGTGGTGCCACGCGGCGAGCGCATTCTGCGGCGCTCACTGCTCCATCAACGCCACCGGTCGCCGGGCACCCCCCATTCGCCGTCATGGACCAACCGGTGCCAGCGGCACGCGGCCGCGCTCGCGCTGCAGACAGAGGTTCTGGACGGCGCTGGCGGTGCGCGCCAACGGCGCGATAAAAGGCCGCGCGTTCGGCGGCGGTGTGGGCGTGGGGGCCGTTATGGCGTCTCGTTCAACCAATCGCGCTGCGCGGAAGTTTCTTCCAACGCCAGCAGCGCACGCTTGCGCGGCAGGCCGCCGCCAAAGCCGGTCAAGCTGCCGTTGCTGCCGATGACCCGGTGGCAGGGCACGACGATGGAGACCTTGTTCTGCCCGTTGGCCGCAGCGACGACGCGCGTGGCCGTGGGCTGGCCGATGGTCCGCGCCTGCTGTGCATAGCTGCGCGTCTCGCCGTAAGGGATGGCCAGCAGCGCCTGCCACGCGGCGATCTGGAATGGCGTGCCCACCAGGTCCAGCGGCACACCGAACACGCGGCGGCGGCGCCCGAAGTATTCCGCCAACTCACTGGCCAGCAGCACGGTGACCGCATTGCCCTTCTCCTGCAGGGCCTCACCGCGAGCGGCCTGCACCTGGGCCAATTCACGCTCCACACCCGGCTGCCCCAGGAACTCCAGCAGACACAGCCCCCGGTCCGAAGCCACGGCCAGCATCTCGCCCAGCGGGGTAGGCACGGTCTGAGCATACAGCATGGCGCGGCGCCCCCTCAGTCCTCGATGCCGCGCTGCGCGGGAATGCCCGCCTGGAACGCATGCTTGATGAGCTTCATCTCCGTCACCGTGTCGGCGATGGCGATGATTTCCTCGGGGCAGCGGCGGCCCGTCAGGCATACGTGCACGTCCTTGGGCCGCGCCGCCAGGGTGTCCAGCACCTCCTGCAGTGGCAGCCAGCCATAGATCAGGGGATAGGTGATTTCGTCGAGCACAACGAGGAAGTTCTCACCCGACAGGATGGCTGCACGGGCCTTGGCCCAGCCGTCGCGCGCCAGTTGGGCGGAGTGGTCCAAGTCCTTGCTCTTCCAACTGAAGCCGTCCCCCAGGCCTTCGATGGGCAGGCCGATCTGCTCGAACATGCGGTGCTCGCCGAAGCGGGCGCTGGGCACCTTCATGAACTGGAAGACCTTCACGGCCTTGCCCCGGCCATGCGCGCGCAGCGCCAGGCCGAAAGCCGCCGTGCTCTTGCCCTTACCGTCGCCGGTGTTGACGATGACCAGGCCCCGGCGCTCGCCTTCGGCCTTGTCGTAGCGTTTCTCGGTGGGGGGAGTTTCAATCTGCATGCAATGCCTCAAGAAGAAGTTTTGGGAAATCAAGCCGTCACGTGAAACGATGGAGCACGCCGCGCCTGGAAGGCCGCATGTGGCGCACCAACTGCAGCGCCAGCTCCTCCATCGAGAGGCCGGGTGGCACGCGCAGAACGGTAATGCGGCAGGCGCCAGCGCTGCCAGGCTTGCATGAGCATGGCGCCGCGCATCCATAGGACACGGAGAAAGGCCAGCGCCACCCGCACGGGCGCGGGCCACAGCAGCACCTGCGCGACCTGGGGAAAACCGGCGTCCAAATTCATGCGTTCACACTCCATGCCCTCTGCGGTTGGCCGCCCGTCGCAAGGGGTTCAAGGGAAAAGGGGCGCAGCGCGTTCACCGCTCCATGCGGGGCAGCGCCATCCACAGGCCGTCGATCTCGCGCACCTGGATGCGCCGCTCGAACACCTGCTCCAGCGCGGCGTGCGTGGCCGCGCTCTGGCATGGCCCGTGGTGCACCACGCCGCCGGCGGCCATGATGAGCATGTCGTCGGCCTGCAGCGCGATGGATACCTCGTGCAGCACGCTGACCACGGTACCGCCCTGCCCCACCAGGTCGCGCACGGTGTGCAGCCAATCGGTCTGGTGCGGCGGGTCCAGGTTGGCCAGGGGTTCGTCCATGAGCAGCACCGGCGCCTGCACGGCCAGCGCGCGCGCCAGCAGCACGCGCTGGCGCTCGCCTCCCGACAGTTCCGACAGCGGACGGTCGCGCCAGTCCCACGCCTGGGTGGTGTGCAGCGCCTGCTGCACGGCGGCATGGTCGGCATCGCTGGCCGGCGCCATCCAGGCACGGTGCGGGAGGCGGCCGAGCATGGCCACGTCGTAGGCGGGCAGGTCTTCGGCGGCGGACTCGTTCTGGCCCAGCCAGGCCAGTTGGCGGGCGCGCTCGCGCGGGGGAATGTCGGCCAGCGCGCGGCCCAGCAACTGCACCCGCCCTTGCACACGCGCATGGCGCAGCAGGCCTGCCAGCACCTTGAGCAGCGTGGACTTGCCCGCACCATTGGGGCCGACCACGCTGGTCCAGCGGCCAGCGGGCAGGTCCAGGTCAATGTCGCGCAAGATAGAGGCATTTGCGATGCTGGCGCTTATCTGGCGTGCGCTAACAGCTATGTTCTTCATAGCGAGCTTCCCAACACCCGGCGGTGCATGAGCCACAGCAGGTAGCTGCCGCCCAGCGCGGCGGTGAGCACGCCCACGGGCAGTTCCTGCGGCGCCACCACCCAACGCGCCAGGATGTCGGCGGCCAGCAGCAGCACCGCGCCCATCAGGCTGGACAGCCATACATGCCACTGGTGGGTGACGCGCGCGATCGAGCGCACGAGGTGCGGCGCTGCCAACCCGACGAAGGCAATCAGCCCGGTGTGCGCCACGGCCGTGCCGGTGGCCAGGGCCAGCGCCAGCACCAGCCCAGCGCGCATGGGCACGATGGGCAGGCCCAGGCTGGCGGCCGTGGCTTCGCCCAGCATCAACCCGTCCAGCAGCCGCGACAACCCCCAGGCCGTGGCGGCACACAGCAGCCAGCCGCCAGCCATGATGGCGCAGGCCTGCCAGCCCACGAAGGCCGAACTGCCCATGGTGAAGACCTGCATCGGCTCCAGAATGGCGGGCTGCGCCACCTGGATCAGGTCGCGCGCAGCGCCAAGCACCACGCCCACGATCACGCCCGCCAGCAGCAGGCGCAGCGTGTGTTGCACACCACGGGCCAACACCAGCGTCAGCAGCACGGCGCCCGCAGCGCCCGCGAAGGCCAAGCCCGTCACGCCCAGTCGCGCCAGCCAGCTCGCCGTGCTGGGCGACACGCCCAGAACGGCCATGGCCACGGCGCCGCCCAGCGCCGCGCCCGACGCGCTGCCCAGCAGGTACGGGTCGGCCAGCGGGTTGCGAAAGAGCCCCTGGGCAATGGCGCCCGCCAGCCCCAGCAGCGCTCCGGCCAGCCATGCGCCCAGCGTGCGCGGCAGGCGGATGTCCCACACGATCTGCTGCGCCAGCGGGTCGCCCCGCAGGTTCAGCAAGCTGCCAAAGCCCGTGCTGCCGACGCTGGCGCCGAGCAGCAGCAGCGCCACGCTGGCGGCCAGCAGCCACAGGCCCAGCCAGCGCGCGCGGCGGCCGCTGGCGTCGGGGTGCAAGGAGGTGGCATAGGTTGCTGGCATGGCGGTGGTCGCCACCATGGTAGAGGGCTGCGGGAGGCGCGCGCTCATTCGTACTTCTCCGCCAGGCAGCGGGCCATGATGCGCGCGGCCTCGGCCATGCGCGGGCCGGGGCGCACCACCACGTCTGACAGTTCGGGGCCGAAGTCGCACACGCGGCCCGCCTTGACCGCGGCCAGGTGGTTCCACCCCGGGTATTGGGTCATGGGTTGCATGCTGCGGTTGGCCACCATCAGTACGTCGGGCTGTGCGCGCAGGACGAACTCGGGATTGAGACGCGGAAAGGGCCCCAGCTCGGGCGGGACCACGTTGCGCGCGCCCAGGCGCACCAGCGTCTCGCTGATGAACGAACTGGCCCCCGCCGCATAGGGGCCGCGGCTGACCTCGAAGAACACCCGCGCCCCGCGCGCGCGCTGCGGCAGCGACTGCGCGGCGGCCTGCACGGCGGCATCGATCACGCGCCACACGCGCTCCGCGCCGTGCTCCGGCGGCACGGCCAGCAGTTCACCCAGCACCCCCAGCACGCGGCGCACGTCCGCATGGGTCTTGTGGTCCAGCGCCAGCACCTTCACGCCCAGCGCCTCCAGCCGGTCGCTGACGCGGCTGCTGACCGACAGCAGTACCACGTCCGGGCGCAGCGCGACGATGGCCTCGATGTTCGGGTCCAGCCCGCCACCCACCTGGGGCAGGCGCCGCACGGACGCGGGCCAGTTGGAGTAGCGGTCCACCCCCACCAGGCGCTCACAGCGCTGCAGCTCGCACACGCTCTCGGTCAGCGACGGCAGCAGGCTCACGATGCGCTGGGGCGGCTGGTCGAACCGCAGCGCGCGGCCCCGGTCGTCGGTGATGGTTACCGCGTGGGCGCTGGGCAAGGCCAGCAGCAGGCCCAGCATCCAGCCGGCGGCAGCAAGCTGGCGGCGCCAGCGAAGAGGCATCATGGTGCGTCCTTCAGGGTAAGCGGCAGGCCCGCCGCCATCAGCGTGACGCGCTGGCAGGCTGCCGCCGCGCGCTGGTTCAGGGCGCCCAGCGCGTCCACGAAGGCGCGCACTTCGCGCCCCAGGGGGATCACGCCCAGGCCGATCTCGTTGCCCACCAGCACCACGGGGCCGGGCGCGTGCGTCAACGCTTCAAAAAAGTGAGCTGCCTGCGCTTGCCAATCGCGCGCTAGAGGCTGTTTTTGCTCTACATCTTGGGGGTCGGCCGGCATGAGCCAGTTGGTGAGCCACAGGGTGAGGCAGTCCACGACGATCAGGGTCTGTGGGGTGCTGTGGCACGCCAGGGCGCCGGCCAGATCGCGCGGCTCTTCCACGGTCTGCAGGCCGGGCACACGCTCGGCACGCTCGCGCTGGTGGCGGGCAATGCGCGCACGCATCTCGTCGTCCCACGGCTGGCCGGTGGCCAGCAGCAGCGCGCGGTGTGCCGGCGCGGCCTGCAGCCACTGGCGCGCCAGCAGTTCGGCGCGGCGCGACTTGCCGCTCTTTTGTCCACCCAGGATGAGTTCACTGCGGGCGATGGTCTGCGGCGCCGCGTTCATGGCCCCGCCTCCGCACCCAGCAAGGCTGCGGTCGCCTGCGGGCTGGACGCAAACCATGCGTGGAAGTAACTCGCGTGGATGCTGCCGTGGCGGTACACGGCTTCACCGCCGTCCGGTGCCCCTGCATGGTCCGGACGCTGGGCGTGTGCGCACACGGCGGCCGGGCTGTCGGTGACCGAGTAGTGAAAGGTGTGGCCGCGCAACTCATGCGTGCCCATGCGCAGCGCGCGCGGCCCCAGCGCGGCCAGGCGCCGCTGCATGGTGGCATGACCCGGCAGCAGCCCCCACAGGGGCACGCGGCGCCCGTCGGCCAGGATGATGGACTCCAGCAGCGCCATCATGCCGCCGCACTCCGCCCACACGGGCCGACCCGCCGCCACGTGCGCCTGCAGGCCGTCGCGCATGGCCGTATTGGTGGCCAGCGCATCGGCGTGCAGCTCGGGGTAGCCGCCGGGCAGCCACAGCGCGTCGCAGGCCGGCAGCGCAGCGTCGCGCAGCGGCGAAAAGCGCACCACGCGCGCGCCCAGCTGCTGCAGGGTGTCGATATTGGCTTCGTAGATGAAGCAGAAAGCCTCATCCGCCGCCACGGCCACGGTGCGGCCGGCCAGCAGCGGCGTGATGGCGGCACGGCCCACGGGCGTGCCGCCGAAGTCCACCGCCCAGCGCTGCAGGTCCGCGGCGGACATGCGGCCCAGGGGCGTGCCGGCCAGCACATCGGCCACGGCGTCCAGCCGCTGCAGGGCATCGGGCAGTTCGTGCGCTGCCACCAGTCCCAGGTGCCGCTCGGGCAGAAGGCCACCAGGCTCCCTCCCGCCCGCAGCGTCACCCACGACCCGTGGCAGCGCACCCAGCCAGTCCGCAGCGTCGGCCAAGCCGTCCCGCAGCATCTGCGCATGGCGGTCGCCCGCCACGCGGTTGGCCAAGACACCGGCCCATGGCAGGCCCGCACGGTAGTGCCGCAGCCCATGCACGATGGCGCCCAGCGTGCCCCCCATGGCAGAGGCATCCACCACCGCAAGCACCGGTATGCCGAAGCGCTGCGCCAGGTCGCCCACGCTGTGTTCGCCGTCGAACAACCCCATCACCCCTTCGATGAGCAGCAGGTCTGCTTCGGCCGCCGCGGCGCGCAGGCGCTGCGCGCAATCTGCCGCGCCGGTCATCCACAGATCGAGCTGGTGCACGGGGGCGCCGCTGGCCAATTGGTGCCAGTGCGGGTCCAGGAAGTCGGGCCCACACTTGAACACCCGCACGCGCCGGCCTTGGCGTGTGTGCAGGCGCGCCAAAGCGGCGGTGACGGTGGTCTTGCCCTGCCCAGAGGCGGGCGCGGCGATGACCAGGGCGGGACAGCGGCTCATGGTGTGGCAGTCGGTGATGGCGTTACTGCGGCGCCCACTTCAGGCCCACGTAGAACGTGCGGCCGCCGGTGGCGTAGGTGCGCGCCAACTGGTAGTCCTTGTCGGCCAGGTTGTCGACGCGGGCCAGCAGCGTCACGTCGCGCGCCACGCGCTTGCTGGTGTAGAGGTTGAGCGTGGTGTAGCCGCCCAGTACGTTGGTGTTGGCCGCGTTGTCGTACCGGCGCGCAGATGCGTAGAGCTCTGCCCCCAGCGTCCAGCCTGCCACCAGGGTGTCGGCACCCAGCGTGGCGTAGCGCTTGGCACGGCGCGCCAGCAGTTTGCCGCTGTCCAGGTCACGCGGGTTCTGCCAGTCGATGGAGCCATGCAGCGACACGCCCGCGATGCGGTGCGCGGCCGACAGCGTCACGCCCTTGTACTCGGCGCGGCCCACGTTCTCGTAGCAGCCGAAGCTGGAATCACAGCGGCCCGCGGCGCCGAAATTGATGAGGTTGCTGACGCGGTTGCGGTACGCCACGACACCCACGCTGCTCTCTCCTTGCGTCCACCGCGCGCCCAGCTCCACGTTGCGCCCCTTCTCGGGCTGCAGGTCGGGCGCGCCGTATTCGCTGAAGCGGTGGTAGAGCGTGGGTGCACGGAAGGACGTGCCGGCCGCTGCGGTGACGCGCCACTGCGGCGTAATTGCGTAGCCATAGGACAGGCTGCCCGTGCTTTTGCCGCCGAACTCGCTGTCGTCGTCATAGCGCAGGTTGGCCTGCAGCGTATGGGCGCCCTGGTTCAGGCCATAGCCCAGCGCGAGCGCGTTCTGTGAGCGGTCACGCTGGAGGTCGCCCACGAACTCGGTGGCGGGGTTGTGCAGTTCGTCCTCGCGGCGCTCCAGCGCGGCTGTGAACAGATGCGCGCCCAGGCGCCACTCGTTTTGCAGCAGGTAATTGTGCAGCGTGGTCTCGGTCATGTAGAAGTTGGGCCGGGTGCTGTATTCACTCTGCCCCTGCGTGACCTGCAAGCGCGTGCTGTATACGTCGCTCCACTTGGCCAGCCATGCCAGGCTGGCCGTGCGCAACTGGTGGTGATTGCGGTCGTCGGCCGTTTTGCTGCCGTCGTACTGCGAGTTGAGGTTGCTGGCCAGCAGCGTGCCCTCCAGGCGATGGGTCGTGTCCAACTGCACGCCCAGTCGGGCATTGGCAGAGGTGCGGCGGTAGCCGTCTTCGTCCGGGTTGTAGGCGGAGCCTACGCGGGCACTGAAGCCATCGGCGCGCTCATGCGACAGCCCCAGCGCATAGTCCACCTGCTCGGTGCCGCCACTCACGCCGGCCTGCACCGTCCGCGTGCCCTGGTTGCCCAGGCCCACGCCCACGTAGGGCGCCGGCGCACCCTCGCCCTTTTTGGTGAAGAGCTGGATCACGCCTCCCATGGCATCCGAGCCGTACACAGCAGCCGCTGGCCCGCGCACGACCTCGATGCGGTCGATCTGCGACAACGGGATTTGCTCCCACACCACGCCGCCGGTGGATTGCGAGTCCAGGCGCACGCCGTCCAGGTACACGGCGGTAAAGCGCGACTCCGCGCCGCGCAGGTAGACGCTGCCATTGCTGCCCTGGCCGCCATTGCGCGTGATCTGCACGCCTGGCAGGCGCGAGATCACGTCAATGACGCCTACCGCGCCGCTGGCCTCGATGGTTTCACGGTCGATGACGGACACATCGGACACGATGTCGGCCAGCGGCCGGGCCACGCGGGTTGCCGTGATGACGGTTTCACGCAGTTGGGGTTCTGTGGCTGCCTGGGCCAGCAGGGTCTGGGACACGGCGGGGAAAGCGGCGGCCAGCGCCAGCGGCAGCACGGCGACGCGCGCGTGCACGGAAAGCGCACTCAAGCGCACATTGAACGGACGGGTGTTTGTCATGTGGGGCAAACAGAGAGATCGCCACGGCCGACCTCCCCGTCGGCACCTGGGCATAACGGCCCAGGTTTCACAAAAGGAAACGCGGAGCCACCTCGTTGGCCGGTATCCGGGCTGGCGGAACGCTCTGCATCGCCTTCCCAAACGCTTGTTCAAGGCGCTCAGTGGCTTGTCAATGAAGAGGGAGCCGAGGTACGGCTCATCCGCTGACCGTTGCGGGGGCAGCGCAGGCACAGGACACACTCCATGGCGGAGAGTCCCTCCCTGCTTCCCGTTGAACTGCGGCATGTGAACCACGCCGCGAGCACCAACTGCGCAATTTTACGATGGTTCGCACGCCGATCCCTACAATCGGCAGCGTATGGCCTCCCCCTCTTCCATCGACCAGATCGCCGAGCGCGTTGAGCGGCTGCTGCTGCGCCATGCCGAGTTGCAGCGCACCAATGCCCTGTTGGCGCAACAGGTCGCGGCGCTCACCCAGGAGCGCGATTCCCTCCAATCCCGCCTGCAGGCTGCCCGTGCGCGCGTGAACGCATTGCTGGACCGCCTGCCTGCCGAGCCCGAACTCCCCGGCACTGCCGAGACGAAAGACGCGCCATGAAGCAGATCGAGGTACAGATCCTCCAGCAAAGCTATCTCCTGGCCTGCCCGGACGGCCAGGAGTCGCGCCTGCTGGAGGCGGTCGAGCGCGTGGATACCGCCATGACGCGCATCCGTGACGCGGGCAAAGTACGCGCGCGTGAGCGCATCGCCGTGCTGGCGGCCCTCAACCTGGCTTTCGAGATCGCCGACCGCGAAGCCGCCGATTTGGCAGCCGCCTCAGCCCCTGCGCGCATCGTCCCCACCCCGGTCGCGCCGCACGTGCACGACAGCGATGAGCGCGTGCAGCAGTTGCTCCTGCGCCTGGACGAGGCGCTGGGCGAGGATGGGCGCCTCCTATAACCATTACGGTAAAAGCCTGGCCCCTGGCTGCACACGGGCGGCCCACTACAATGAACATGTCTGCGGTGCTGCCGGGCTTTATATTTCCTTGAACCAATGCTCATTGAGCACGGGCTTGGTACATCGCCCGGTGAGCGTGATCATCTCGCGTCAGATGAACCCAACGCCTGGCTGCCCTCGCCCACCTGAACCCCCGGTTCAGGATGCCGGTCCGGTGGCATTCGCAGACACCTTTTCTCCGGTAATCGCTTGCGCCCTCGCTCCGGGTGAGTGCCAGCGACCTCAATACCTGCTCAGAAAATCCGGCGCTCCGCGGCCAGCGCGCGCAACCCACCCATCTGCAAGGCACAGAGCAGACCTTGGTAGTCGTCGCACCGATGGCAAATATCCTGGCGTGGTTCGGGCGTTTCCCAGTCCTTCGGCAATCACGCCGACACGCAGCGCGCCCTCATACGCACGATGGCGCATCCAGTAAGGCAGCGATGTGTAGCTGGATTTCTCCACGTCGATGAGAACAGACTCGTCACTTCCGCTGGTATAGATCTGACAGCGATACGTCACGCCTGAGCGCCTCGGTTTGCGCCATTCGCTTGCCACGGCATGCTTCGCGGAGTCGCTGTGGTTCCAAAAAACGCTGTTTTCAGGGCACGCACCACGGCGCCGGCTGCCCATGGACAACCTCCATCCACAGCGCCCATGCACCCAGGGAAAAAAGCACGCCACCTGCCAGCCGAGACCCCCACGCCCCACCCTTCACGCCGATCCAAGCGCGAATGCGGCCAAAAGTCCACGGCCCCAGCACCAGCCATACACCGCTTCCTACGCCAAACAGGACCATGCACAAGGCTCCGCGGAGCACGCTTCCGCTGAGAGCGGCAGTCAACAGTGCGGTATACAGAAGGCCGCATGGCAGGAGCGCCCAGGCCACACCCGCGGTCAGGAGCCCGCCAGGCCGAGAGACCAAGGGCTTGACCTTCGCCCAGGCAGCACGCCCCGCCCGCTCAACCCACAAGGGCTGCTGCGCTTGCACCATCATCATCCCGCCCCACGCGAGGATGAGCACATGCATCAGCGTCCAAAGGGGGCGCAATGCCGAGGTGCTTTGCCCCAGCCATGCGAGTTGCTCCATGGCCAGCGCAACCACCGCCCCTGCGGCGCCGTAACCGATCAGGCGCCCCACGTGAAACTGCGCTACCCGTTGGAGGATTCCGCGGCGGGACGCCCATTGAATGGTGTGGGTGGCGTCCGGCGTGCCACCCAGCCCCGTAAGCGCCGCGCAGGGAACAGAACACATCGCCAAACAGTGAGCCCCTCCCATCAGCCCCATCAGGAAGGCCGTCGTGGCCAGCGCCCACAGCATGGGTCAAATAATCCGGGAAAAGCGAGCGCGGTTACGGTCAGCCTGCAGATACTTGTCGAACACCATGGCCACGCCGCGCACGAAATACCATCCCATGGGCGTGACTTCAACGCCCTCATCACTGATTTTCACCAAGCCCTGAGCCGCCATTTCTTGCAGTTGCTGTAATTCCGCATCGAAATAACTGCGGAAATCAATCAGCCAAGACTGTTCCAACGGCTCAAACAGCAATTCACCTTGGCACATCAACGCCATGATGACTGCGCGGCGCACCAAGTCGTCCTTGGTCAACGCCAGCCCGCGCACCACAGGCAAATGCCCCTGGTTAATGCAGTCGTAATACTCGTCCAGCGTTTTCACATTTTGGCTGTAAGTAGCGCCCACGCGCCCGATGGCAGAAACGCCCAGACCAATCAGGTCGCAATCGGGCTGCGTGCTATAGCCTTGGAAATTGCGGTGCAGCCTGCCTTGCCGCTTGGCCACCGCCAGCGCATCGTCAGGCAGCGCAAAATGGTCCATGCCCACGTAGACGTAGCCGGCTTCCTGGAACACATCAAGTGACCGGGCCAGCATGGACACCTTGGCCGAAGCCATGGGCAACTCGGCCGTGATGATGCGTCGCTGCGACTTGAAGCGTTCTGGCAAGTGAGCGTACGCATACAGCGCGATCCGGTCTGGCCGCAGCTCGGCTACCTGCTCCAAGGTGCGATCAAACGACTCCGGTGTCTGTCGCGGCAGCCCGTAGATCAAATCCACGTTCACCGATTCAAACCCGAGCTTCCGAGCCGCATCGACCAACGCGAACACCTTTTCGGCAGGCTGAATGCGGTGCACGGCCTTTTGTACTTCAGGGTCGAAATCCTGCACGCCAAAGCTCAGGCGATTGAAACCCAGCTCCGCCAACAATCCCAGCCGCGCTTCATCCACGGTCCGGGGGTCCACTTCTATGGAGTACTCCCCCCCCGGAACGAGGACGAAACTGCGCCTCAGCATGCCCATCAGTTCGCGCAAACCGTCATCCGTCAGAAAAGTAGGCGTGCCTCCGCCGAAATGCAGCTGGCTCACATGCTGACCCACACCGCAGTGCGCCGTATGCAGGTCGATCTCACGGCTGAGGTAACGCAAGTAGACCTCTGCCCGCTCTGGATGCCGGGTAATGATCTTGTTACACGCGCAGTAATAGCACAGCGATTCACAAAACGGGATGTGGACATAAAGCGACAAAGGCATCGCCTTGGCTACCGAACCCACGCGACGCTGCTGCAGCGCAAGGATGTATTCCCGCTCGCCAAAAGCCTCGACAAAACGATCAGCAGTCGGATAAGAGGTGTAGCGCGGCCCTGGGACGTCAAAGCGACGCAGGAGCTCTGTTGTAACAACGGTCATGACGGGATTCCTTGCACTTTCATATCACTGTGCCGTAGAGTCCCCCATGAGTCCTTGACGTTGATCAAGCGCCCATAAGGTCCTTGTGGCGACAATTTGACTTCGGCTCAAAGTCGTCCAACGGCCTACGGCATTCCATGTCTCCCAGCCGTTCAGAGGTAAGCTCAAGCCATGAACAGGGTTCCCATGCATACGAATCTCCAGACCATCAAAGTTGCCTGCTCAAACTGCAATCTGCGTGAGCTGTGCATGCCCGTGGGTCTGGACGACCAGCAACTCAAGCGCATCGATGACATTGTTGCTGTACGACGCAAGATCAAGCGTGGCGGCACGCTTTTCCGGAACGGTGAACCCTTCACATCCCTTTTTGCCATCCGCACCGGATTCTTCAAGACCTGTGTCGCCACCGAAGACGGTCGCGATCAAGTGACGGGTTTTCAAATGGCGGGCGAGATCATCGGCCTGGATGGCATCGTGAGCGACCGCCACACTTGCGATGCGGTGGCGCTTGAAGACGCCGAAGTATGCGTCATGCCCTTCGACCGTATTGAAGAGTTGTCGCGCGAAGTAACGGCACTACAGCACCATGTGCACAAGATCATGAGCCGCGAGATTGTTCGTGAGCATGGGGTCATGCTGTTGCTGGGGAGTATGCGTGCCGAGGAACGCCTTGCCGCATTCCTGTTGAATCTCGTACAACGCTTGCATGCCCGGGGTTTCTCACAATCCGAATTGGTGCTGCGCATGACACGCGAAGAGATCGGCAGCTACCTGGGATTGAAACTGGAAACCGTCAGCCGCACGTTTTCCAAGTTCGTGGAAGAAGGTATTGTGGAAGTAAAACAGCGCCATGTGCGCATCGTCGATACCGATGCGCTGAAGCGCATTGTCAACAGCCAGCAAGCCTGCCATTAAGCCTCGGTTTTTTGTTCATTCATAACTGATCGGCGGAAAGATCAGGAAACGTATTTGGCGCAATCAGCCGGCCGCGCCCCTTTGGGCACGGGGCAGCGATTCAACTCAAAGGGCGAGAGTGACAACAGCGTCGTCAATGCGCTGGAAGCCATGAGTACGAACCAGAACGTGAAGAAGGCGATGGTATACACACCTTCGCGCGAGAGATGCAGGGGTTGATCAAACCACTGCAGCGCTTCTGGATCCACGAAGGCGAACACTACCATTTCCATGACGCCCGCCATCAAAAAGGCCGGCCACGCGATCCACATCAATCGTTGCATCCACATTCGCCCATCTCCTAGCAAGTGTAGTTGACAGCCTAGCATCTGTTCTCCGGCATGCAAAGAGGACTCGCCCTGCCGGTCAGCGCGGTTGATCCTCCAGCGGAGTAGCTGCATGGTTGCGCCCCTTCATGGCAGGCGTCATGTCGCCCCCAGACTCCTTCAGGGTCTCGTTGATGTTCAAGCCCCGTTGGTAATAGTCTTCCGCGATGACGGGGTCGGGTTTGCTCACGGCCAGCCAGAGGGTCACGAAGCCCGCAATGATGACAATCACCGGCCCCGCGATGACAAGCCAGACATGGCCAAACGTCCACCAAGGCTTTCCGTCGTCGTCCAGTTTCATGGGGGAATTACTCAACATTTATATTAACTCCTCGCTCATTTATGAGCACAGCTTGTTCATTTGTATTCCACGACCGCCTTCAGCGGGGTACGAGGAATACGGATTTCTCTGCCACTTGGGCTTTATCACCCTGCGCTTGAATATCGAAATACACCGTATGCGATCCAGGAGATGCTGAGCCATACGGAATTTGAAGACGGACAACCACCCATCGGGATTCCGCCGGTCCAATGTCAATTGCGGTCTCGGACGCCACTTCCAACCCTTCCATGCCGTGGGCGCTGATGGTGTAGCGCTGCGCCCCCTCCGTAGCGTTCATGATCTGCAGCCGGTAGATATTTTCCAGCTTGCCTCCCGACACGATGCGCGAGAGCGCAGCGCGATCGCGCACGATGTCCACCTTCAACGGGGTGCGTACCACCAAGCTGGCCAGCATGCCGATGCACAACACCACCAGCACCGCTGAATAGAACAACACACGGGGTCGCAGCACGCGTTTGAGCATTTGCGACTGGGTCCAGTGGTTCTTGACGCCGTTCTGCGTTGAGAAGCGAATCAGCCCGCGCGGATACTTCATCTTATCCATCACGGTATTGCAAGCGTCCACGCAGAGACCGCAACCAATGCATTCGTATTGCAGTCCGTTGCGAATATCGATACCCGTTGGGCAGACTTGGACACATAGCGTGCAATCGATGCAGTCACCCAGTCCCGCAGCTTTGTGGTCTACCGTCTTGTTACGGGGCCCGCGAGGCTCGCCGCGCTCGGGATCGTAAGAGACGACCAGCGTGTCCCTGTCGAACATTGCGCTTTGGAAACGCGCATAAGGGCACATGTATTTGCACACCTGCTCGCGCAGGAACCCTGCGTTGCCGTACGTGGCCAACCCATAGAAGATCACCCAGAATATCTGCCACCCTCCTTGCAGGGCCAGCAACTCTCCCCCCAGCTCGCGAATCGGAACGAAATAGCCCACGAAGGTGAAGCCGGTCCAGAATGCGACCGCAATCCAAATGGCTTGCTTGACAGATTTTTTCCAGATCTTCTCAAATGTCCACGGACCATTGTCCAGGCGCATACGGGCACTGCGGTCGCCTTCGACTTTGTGCTCGATCCACATGAACATTTCCGTGTATACGGTCTGGGGACAGGAGAAGCCGCACCACAGGCGTCCCGCCACTGCAGTAAACAGAAAAAGCGACAGCGCGGAAATAATCAGCAAACCCGTCAGATAAATGAAGTCCTGCGGGTAAAGCACCAAACCAAAAATATAGAAACGGCGTGCTCCGAGGTCAAAGAGCACCATCTGGCGCTGACCCCACTCCAGCCATGGCAGGCCATAGAAAACCAGCTGTGTCAGAAACACCATCGCCCAACGCCAACGAGCGAACACTCCACTTATCGAGCGTGGATAGATTTTCTTTTGCGCCTCATAGAGCGAAATGACCTCGGTCTGCGAACTTTCGGCCCCCACTGGCGTGATAGGAATCACCTTACGGGGCTGACCTTCGGCTGGCTTCATGGTGGAATCTCAAAAAGGAAGTGCAACTTCCAAAACGCAAAACGGCCGGCGCCCCTCGACGGGGAGCCGGCCGCACAGGGAGCATCAGCGCGGGGCGCCGGCCTTATTGGACAAACCCCATACGTATGCCGTCAACACCTTGATCTGTGCATCGGTCAACTTGCCCGTTTGGGCAGGCATCTCGTTGGTCTTGCCATTGTTGATCATAGCGGTGATGGCAGCTTCGCCCCAGCCATGCAGCCAGATGTCATCCGTCAGATTAGGGGCACCCAGGGCCACATTGCCCTTGCCGTCCATCCCGTGGCATGCAGCGCACGCAGTGAACTTCGACTTGCCCAGAGACGCCTTCAGGGAGTCATGCGGGCTTCCCGAAAGGCTCAGGACATAGTGGGCGAGGTTGCGCACATCTTCCGGCGAGCCCACGGCGGCCGCCATGGGAGGCATGACGCCAATGCGCCCATCGTGGATGGTCTTCTGGATCTGATCAGGCGCACCGCCGTGCAGCCAGTCACCGTCGGCCAGGTTGGGGAAGCCCTTGCTGCCGCGGGCATCGGAACCATGACACTGCGCGCAGTTGTTCATGAACAGACGCTCACCAATTGCCATGGCCGCTGTGTCGGCCGCCATCTCTTGGGGCTGCATGGCCTCGAACCGCGCATACAGGGGCTGCAACTCTGCGTTAGCCTTGTCCACTTCGGCTTGGTACTCGCCCAGCTGCGTCCAGCCCAACTTACCCTTAAAGGTCCCCAATCCGGGATAGGCAGCCAGATAGCCAGCACCGAATACCAGCGTGATGATGAACAGCCACATCCACCAACGGGGCATGGGGTTGTTCATTTCCGTCAGGTCTTCGTCCCAGACGTGACCGGTGGTGTTGTCGGCCGTAGCCTCGACCTTCTTGCGGGACGTGATCCACAGCAGCAAGCCGCAGGCCACGATACCGATGATGGTGATTCCGGCCACGTAGAAGGACCAGAAGTTACTCGTGAAATCGCTCATGGGTTATCTCTTTTCTTGTGGAGACTTCTTCAGTCCTCGGCGAAGGGCAACTGTGCTGCCTCCTCGAACCGGGCCCGGTTGCGGCGCATGAAGGCCCAGAACCAGATGCCCACGAAACACGCCAGCGACGCCAGCGTGGCCACGATACGCATGGTGGTGATGTCCATGACCAGTTCCTCGATTACTTGAGCGCACGGCCCAAAACCTGGAGATAGGCCACCACGGCATCCATCTCTGTCTTGCCCTTGACCTGCTCGGCGGCGCTGGCGATCTCCTCATCCGTATACGGGACGCCGACCGTGCGCAATGCCTTCATGCGAGGAGCGACGACGGAAGGATCGATCTGGTTCTTTTCCAGCCAGGGATAGGCGGGCATATTGGATTCGGGCACCACGTCGCGCGGATTGTTCAGGTGAATGCGATGCCATTCATCGCTGTACTTTCCACCCACGCGATGCAGGTCGGGCCCAGTGCGCTTGCTACCCCATTGGAAGGGATGGTCGTAGACGAACTCGCCAGCCACCGAGTAGTGGCCATAACGCAGGGTTTCCGCACGGAACGGACGGATCATCTGCGAGTGGCAGTTGTAGCAACCCTCGCGCAGGTAGATATCGCGTCCGATCAATTGCACTGCCGTGTAAGGCTTCACGCCTTGAACGGCCTCAGTCGTCGATTTTTGAAAGAACAGAGGAACGATTTCCACCAGGCCGCCGACGGCCACAACCAGCAAGATCAGCACGATCATCAGGAAGTTACTGGTTTCGACCTTCTCGTGCGTGAAGCCGGTGGATGCTTTGTTATGCGTATTGGACATGTAGTTGACCCTCCGAACTTCAGGCGTGAGCGGGTTTCACGGCGGGAATGGCCACCTTGACGGAGCGTCCGGAGATCGCCGTCACCCAGACATTCCATGCCATCACCAACATACCGCCGAGGTACAGCAGACCGCCAAAGAAGCGGATCGCGTAGAACGGATAGGTCGCCTTGACGCCTTCCACGAAGGTATAGGTCAGCGTGCCGTCGGGGTTCACGGCGCGCCACATCAGACCTTGCATCACGCCAGCAATCCACATGGCGGCGATGTACAGCACGATGCCGATGGTGGCCATCCAGAAGTGCAGTTCAATTGCCTTGATGGAGTGCATCTTCTCCTTGCCAAACAGGCGAGGCACCAGGTAATACAGCGAACCCATGGTGATCAGACCCACCCAGCCCAAAGCGCCTGCATGCACGTGGCCCACAGTCCAGTCGGTGTAGTGCGAGAGCGCGTTGACGGTCTTGATGGACATCATCGGGCCTTCGAACGTGGACATGCCGTAGAACGACAGCGACACGATCAGAAAGCGCAGGATGGGGTCGTCACGCAGCTTGTGCCAGGCACCGGACAGCGTCATGATCCCGTTGATCATGCCGCCCCAGCTGGGCGCCAGCAAGATCAGCGAGAACACCATGCCCACAGATTGCGTCCAGTCAGGCAGCGCGGTGTAGTGCAGGTGGTGCGGACCCGCCCACATGTACGTGAAGATCAGCGCCCAGAAGTGGACGATGGAGAGGCGATAGCTGTACACCGGACGGCCAGCCTGCTTCGGGATGAAGTAATACATCATGCCCAGGAAGCCGGTCGTGAGGTAGAAGCCCACGGCGTTGTGGCCGTACCACCACTGCACCATGGCGTCCTGCACGCCTGCGTAGGCGGAGTAGCTCTTCATGAAGCCCGCCGGAATGGCCGCACTGTTGACGATGTGCAGCAGCGCCACGGCGATGATGAACGCACCGAAGAACCAATTGGCCACGTAAATGTGCTTCACCTTGCGCTGGCCGATGGTTCCGAAGAACACCACCGCATAAGAGACCCACACGGCAGCGATCAGGATGTCGATCGGCCATTCCAGCTCGGCATATTCCTTGCCGGAGGTATAGCCCAGCGGCAGGCTGATGGCCGCCGCTACGATGACCAGTTGCCAGCCCCAGAAGGTGAACGCCGCCAACTTGGGCAGAAACAGCCCCGCTTGGCAAGTGCGCTGCACCACGTAATAGCTGGTGGCGAACAGGCCGCAGCCGCCGAATGCGAAGATCACGGCATTGGTGTGCAGCGGACGCAGCCGGCCATAGCTCAGCCATGGAATGCCGAAGTTGAGTTCAGGCCAGGTCAGCTGGGCGGCGATGAACACGCCCACCAGCATGCCGACCACCCCCCATACGACAGCCATGATAGAAAACTGGCGTACTACGGTGTCGTCGTAGTGCGCAACTCTTGTTTGTGAAGAATCCATCGGGCACCTCTAGTATTTGCAGTAAAAAGTTTTAACCAGGCTCGCAGTAGGCCTATTGACGAACATCAACCGTCCCTCAGAATGCGCTCCCCCTCCTGATCGACGTTCTCAAATTGGCCACGGTAGACGGCCCACCACAGTCCCGCCAGTACAAACAGCACCAGTACGACGGAGAGCGGAATCAACAAATACAGGATGTCCATATCAGACGACCTCCAAGGGCGTGCTCACGGCACGTGGGGCACCAGCGCAGTCGCCGGAACTCTCGTGGCTGAGCGGGTCCGGCAGGCGCGCCAGGCGGGCCGCGTTGAGCACGACGAGCAGTGAACTCAGCGCCATGCCCAGGCCCGCGAGCCAAGCCGGCATGTAGCCCGCAATCGCCAGGGGCACACACAGCGCGTTGTATGCAGCCGCCCACCACAGGTTCTGGCGGACGATGCGCAAGGTGCGCCGCGCCAGCCAGAGCGCCTGCGCAACAAGGGCGAGATTTTCGCCCATAACCACGAAGTCGGACCGAGACTGGGCCAGGGGCACGGCGCGACCGAACGCAAACGAGACATGCGCACCGGCCAGCACGGGGCCGTCGTTGAGCCCGTCGCCCACCATCGCCACATGGTGTCCTTGCGCCTGCAACGTCTGCAGATGCGCGAGCTTGTCCTGCGGGGTGCAGTCTCCCCGGGCCTGGCCGATGCCCGCCTGGGCAGCCACCCGCTGCACGGACTCGGCCCGGTCGCCGGACAGCAGCTCGACCGCCACGCCCTCGGCGCGCAGCCCGCGCACGGCCGCCGCGACCTCGGGGCGCAGTTGTTCGCTCAGCACGAACCGCGCGATTTCCACCGCCGCGCCTTCGCATTCCATCGACAGCACGACCTGCGGCCCCGCATCGCCGTCCACGGCAGGCACGCGGGCATGGGCCGCAGAGCCCAGGCGCAGAATCGTTTCCTGGGCGTGTGACGGTGACGATGCACGGGCCACCAGGCCTGCACCCGGCAGCTCCTGCACGGCATGGACCGTCCAGCCCGCGGGCGCCGCGGCAGACTTCGCCGCGGATGCCAGCGCGCGCGAGGCGGGATGCAGTGAATGCGCCGCCAGCGCCGAAGCCAGGGCCAGCGCCTCGCCCTCGCCCCAGCCGGCCCCTGGCGCCACATGCACGGCATGTAGCGCAAGCCCATCGCGGGTCAGCGTGCCCGTCTTGTCGAAGACCACCGTATCCACCGCGGCCAGCGCCTCCAGCCCTTGCAGATTGCGCACCAGCACGCCCCGCCGCGCCAAGGTGCCCGCAGCCGTCAGCATGGCCACCGGCGTGGCCAGAGACAGCGCGCAGGGGCACGTAACGATGAGCACCGCCACCGCCACCATCAGAGCATGGCTGGGGTCGCTCGGCCACCACCACACTGCCGCCAGCACCGCGGCCAACAACACCGCCACCAGGAAAGGCCGGGCCACCCGGTCCGCCAGCTGCGCCAGGCGGGGCTTTTGCAAAGACGCGCTCTCCATCAATGCCACGATCTGCCCAAAGCGCGTCTCACTGCCCAGCGCCAAAACCTCCACCGTGACCGGTGCGCGCAGGTTGTAGCTGCCCGCCGTCACGCGGCTGCCTTCGGGTCGGTCCACAGGCGTGGATTCACCGGTGAGCAGCGCCTCGTCGGCCTGGGTACCGCCTGAAAGGATGCGGCCATCCGCGGGAAAGGCCTCCCCGGGCAACACGCGCACCACGTCGCCGGCCTGCAGACGGCGCGTGGCCACGCGCGTGAAGCTACCGTCTTCCGCCCGCCGCTCCACGCTGTCGGGCAACCGGTTCATCACGGCTTCCAGCGCCCCTGCCGTGCGATCGCGCAGGCGCAGCTCCAGCCAGCGGCCCGTGAGCAGGAAAAAGACGAACATGGTCAGCGAGTCGTAGTAGACCTCGCGGCCAAAGGGGCCGGTCGGATCGAACGTGCCCGCCATGCTGACCACGAAGGTGATGAGCATGCCCAGCGCCACGGGCAGATCCATGCTGACCCGCCGCTGCCGGATATCGCGCAGCGCGCTGGAGAAGAAAGGCCCGCAGGCGAACAGCACCACCGGCAGGCTGATGACCCAGGAGGCCCAGCGCAGCAGTTGTTCCATTTCCATGGTCAGGTCGCCGGGCATGGCTTGGTAGGCAGGCCATGCGTACATCATGACCTGCATCATGCAAAAACCCGCCACCAGCCAGCGCCACAGCGCCTTGCGGTTCTCGCGCTGGCGCTGCTCCCGCGCCAGCGCATCCAGGGCAGGCAGCGCGCGGTAACCGGCCTTCTGGACCGCGCCCATCCACTGCGACGGGCGCACTCGTCGCGGGTCCCATACCACGCGTGCGCGGCGGGTGGCGGCGCTCACGTCCGCTTCCGCCACGCCGGGCACACGCCGCAGGGCTTCCTCGATGGTCAGGGCGCAGGCGGCGCAGTGCATTCCGTCGAGCACCACATGCGACTCCCACGGACCCGCCTGGGCATCCGCACCTGCGGGGGTAGATGTGCAGGGCTTGCCAAAGGCCGACCATTCCTGGGGGTCATCAAGCAGCGCGACCTCATCCGGTGCAGCCGTGGAGAGGGGCGACGCCCACGGGTCGGCATCAGGATTTGACATAGCCTCAAGACTATTCGGATTGCGCGAAGGACTCATTGACTTGAATCAAGACATGGACCACGAACTATCCTATGCTTTTACCGTTCTTAACGAAATGAGGAGCTGCACATGTACAAACGCATCCTGATCGCCACCGACGGTTCCCCCCTGTCGCAAAAGGCCGTGGAAAGCGGGCTCTCGCTGGCGGGGCTCACAGGTGCGTCGGTGGTCGCCCTGAAGGTCGTCCCCCGGTATCCGCGCAGCTATTTCGAAGGTGGCCTGCCCGTGGACGCCGCGGACATCAAGCGCATCGAGAAGCAGTGGGCGGATGCGGCCCAGGAACTGGTGGACAAGGTCAAGGTGCAGGGCACCGACGAAGGCGTGACTGTGAAGACCGTGGTCGCCAAGTCCGACCTGATCGCCGAAGCCGTGATCGCCGCCGCCAAGAAGCACAAGTGCGACCTGATCGTGATGGCCTCGCACGGCCGCAAGGGCATCAAGCGCCTGCTGCTGGGCAGCGAGACGCAGCACGTGCTGACGCACTCGCACATTCCGGTGCTGGTGCTGCGCTAAGCATCAAATAAGGCTCTAGCGCCCGACTATCAAGCGCTAACAGCTATCATCTAAATAGCAAAAGGCGGCCCAGGCCGCCTTTTTGCATTGCAATGCCGCGCCGGCTCAGGCGAACAGCCCCTTGTACTGGTCGCGCAGCAGGTTCTTTTGCACCTTGCCCATGGTGTTGCGCGGCAGTTCGGTGGTGACGAAGCAGCGCTTGGGAATCTTGAAGTTGGCCAGTTGGCTCTTAAGCGATGCGATGACCGCGTCGCCATCCACCTTTGCACCGGGCTTGGGGATGACCACCACCACACCCACTTCGCCGAAGTCCGGGTGCGGCACGCCGACCACGGCGCTCTCGGCCACGCCGGGCATCTCGTTGATGTAGCCCTCGATCTCGGCCGGGTAGACGTTGTAGCCACCGCTGATGATCAGGTCCTTGCTGCGGCCCACGATGCTGACATAGCCACGCTCATCCACCTTGCCGACGTCGCCGGTCTTGAACCAGCCGTCGGCGCTGAACTCTTCCTTGGTCTTCTCGGGCATGCGCCAGTAGCCCTTGAACACGTTGGGGCCCTTGACCTGGATGTTGCCGATCTCGCCCACGGGCACCGGCTTGCCGGCATCGTCCACCACGCGCAGGCCCACGCCAGGCAACGGAAAGCCCACGGTGGAGCCGCGGCGCTCCGCCTGCCCGCCATGGCGCGCGTCGGCCGCGTAGGGATTGCTGGTGAGCATGATGGTCTCACTCATGCCGTAGCGCTCCAGGATGGTGTGGCCCGTGCGGTCCTGCCATTCTTTGAAAGTCTCGATGAGCAGCGGCGCCGAACCCGCGATGAACAGCCGCATGTGGCTGGCCGCGGCCTGGGTCAGCGCCGGCTCGGCCAGCATGCGCACGTAGAGCGTGGGCACGCCCATGAACACCGTGGCGCGCGGCATGGCGGCGATCACCGCCTTGGGGTCGAACTTCGCCATCCAGATCATCTTGCTGCCATTGATCAGCGCACCATGGATGGCCACGAACAGGCCGTGCACGTGGAAGATGGGCAGCGCGTGGATCAGCACGTCGCCGGGCTTCCAGCCCCAGTAGTCCTTGAGCACCTGGGCATTGGACAGCAGGTTGCCATGCGTGAGCATCGCGCCCTTGCTGCGTCCCGTGGTGCCGCTGGTGTAGAGGATGGCAGCCAGGTCGTCAGCCTTGCGCGGGACGGCGCGGTGCTCGTCGCCGAAGTGCGCGGCGCGCTCCAGCAGGCTGCCGGTGCGGTCGTCGCCCAGCGTGAACACATGTTGCGTGCCGGCGGTAAAGGCGATCTTCGACACCCAGCCGAAGTTGCCCGGCGTGCAGACCACCACGGCCGGCTCGGCATTGCCGATGAAGTACTCGATCTCTGCGCTCTGGTAGGCGGTGTTCAGCGGCAGGAACACGTAGCCGGCGCGCAGCGTGGCCAGGTACAGCAGCATGGCCTCGACCGACTTTTCCACCTGCACGGCGATGCGGCTCCCCTCGGGCAGCTTCAGCGATGCCAGCAGGTTGGCGATGCGGGCGCTGGCGCGGTCCAGGTCGCGCCAGGTGTAGAGCAGCGGCGCACCCGCGGCCGAGGCGGCCTCGACGGCGGTCTGGTCCAGGTCAGCAGGAAAGGCGGCGCGCAGCGCGGAAAACAGGTTCTGGGAGGAGGAGCTCATGGTGGTGCACACACAAAGGATTCAGAAAACGGGAGCGCGCTTGGCCAGGAAGGCGTTGATGCCCTCGCGGTGTTCGGCGCTGTCGGCATAGACGTAGGGGTCGGCCAGTGCGTTATTTGCTATCAAATCAGAAGCTGCTTGCGCTTGCTGGTCGGGCGCTAGCGGCACATTTTTTCGTATAGCGCGCAAGGTCTGCTTGTTGAGCCGCGCCGCACCGGGCGCGAGGGCCGCGATGCGCAGCGCCGTGCCCAGGGCTTGCGCGTCCAGCTGCTCGGTGTCGACCACGCGGCTCAGAAAGCCCCGCTGCGCCATCTCGGCGGCGCTGAAGGTGGCCGCCTCCAACAGCATCTGGCGCGCCGTCACGTCGCCCACGGCGCCCGCCACCAAGGCAGCCTCGCGCGGCGCCATCGGAAAGCCCAGCTTGGCGATGGGCGCGCCGAAACGCGCGCCGGCAGCGGCAATGCGGATGTCGCAGCAGCTGGCGATCTCCACGCCCGCGCCCATGCAGGCGCCTGCGATGCGCGCGACGATGGGCACGTCGCAGTCCAGCATGGCCGCCAGCCCGCCCCAGACATCGCTCTCGTGGAAGTCGCGCAGCTGCGCGGGGTCGAAGCGAAAGGCGGGGTACTCGGAAATATCCCCCCCCGCGCAGAACGCCTCCCCTGCCCCCTCGATGAGCACGCAGCGCACGCCATCGCTGCGCTGGATGTCCTGGAACACCGTGCGCAACTGGCGCCACATGGCGCGCGACATGGCGTTGAGCCGGCCCTCGTGGCGCAGCGTCACGCGCACCACGCCGCGGCCGGCGGCCTCTCCTGCGGCCATGGCCGCGACAACTTCACCTGGCATGCGATCGGACTCTCTTCGTGGGGGTGGCGGCGGCGCCACTGGAGGGGCGCCGCAGTGGGGGACTACATCACTCCAGCTTGGCGCCCGAGGCCTTCACCACCTGCGCCCAGCGCTTGATCTCGCTGCTGACCATCTTGGCGAAGTCCGCCTGCGACAGCGTGCCGAACTCCGCGCCGTTGCCGGCCCAGATGGCCTTGAGCTCCTCGGCCTGGCCGAGCTTGCGGATCTCCTCGACGATGCGCGCCTGCAGATCGGCCGGCGTGCCCTTGGGTGCCCACAGGCCATACCAGGTGGACACGGTGTAGTCCGGCAGGCCCACCTCTGCCGCGCAGGGCACGTCGGGGAAGGCCGGGTTGCGCTTGGAGCCCGACACCATCAGCGCCTTGATGCGCCCGCCCTTGATGTGCGAGGCCGACGAGCCCAGGCCGTCGAACAGCATGTCCACGTTGCCGCCGATCAGGTCCTGCAGCGCAGGGCCCGCGCCGCGATAGGGGATGTGGGTGATGAAAGTCCCCGTCTGCAGCTTGAACAGCTCGCCCGCCAGGTGGTGCGAGGTGCCCGAGCCGGCCGACGCATAGTTCAGCTTGGCGGGGTTGGCCTTCACGAAGTCCATGAACTGCTTCATGTTGGTGGCCGTCACGTTGCGCGGGTTCACCACCAGCACCTGCGGCACGTTGGCCACCAAGGCCAGCGGCACGAAGTCCTTTTCCAGGTCGTAGTCCAGCTTGGGGTACATGGACGGCGCAATCACATGGTGCACGCCACCCATGAACAGGTTGTAGCCATCGGCTGGCGCCTTGGCCGCCACGCTGGCACCCACGGTGCCGCCCGCGCCGCCGCGGTTGTCGATCACCAGCGTCTTGCCCGTGGACTTGGCGAACTGCGCAGCCAATGGGCGCGCAAAGGCATCCGTGCCGCCGCCCGCGGGGAACGGCACCACCATGTTGACCGGCTTGGTCGGCCAGCCGCTGGCGCCTTGCGCCCAGGCACCGCCCGTGGCCAGCGCCAGGCCCGCAGCGCCGGCTGCGCGCAGCATGTCACGGCGTTGCAGCGCGGCGGTGGCGATCTGGCTCAAGTTCTCTCTCTCTCGCATGGCGTTGTCTCCTGTCTTTCTGTTGTGAAAAGGGTGGGTTGGCAGGTGCTCAGGCGCGGCGCGCCCGCTCGGCCAAGGCCGCCGAGGGCAGCTGGGCGCGAGCATACAAGGCCCGCCACGCCCGCTGGCGCCGAGGCAGCGCGCCGTCAGTCACGGCACAGGCTGTCGATATCGCCCGACACGGGCACGCGCCCCTGCGCAAGCAGGCCGTGGTGCTTGTCGATGCGCTTGAGGTCATACAGGTAGTTGACCATCAGCCCGAAGGACTGCTTGAGCCCCTTGGCCGACGGGTCGCCCGCCCAGTTCAACCGCTCCACGCGCGCGCCATTGCCCAGGTGAAAGCGCGCCACCGGGTCCACCGGCTTGCCGTCGTGCAGCTCGCGTCCCAGGTAGCGCGCCGCGCACTGCATGAGCAGCTGGCGCACGGGTGATTTGGGCGGCAGCTCCAGCGCCTTGTCGGCCGCGGCCAGCACATGCGCGGCCTGCGGCGGCTCGAAGCCCACGGCGCGGCCCAGTTCGGCCAGGCGCTTCTCGTCGAGCTGCTCCAGCTGCGCGGCGCAGTTCTTGGACAGCCAGGAACGAAAGCCCGGGATCGGCGAGAGCGTGGCGAAAGTGCGCAGGCGCGGGAATTCCTGCGTGAGCGTCTCGGCCACGTGCTTGATGAGCGAATCGCCGAAGCTCACGCCGCGCAGCCCCGTCTGCGTGCTGCTGATCGAGTAGAAGATCGCCGTGGTGGCACGCTGGATGTCGGCGGCCTCGGCGGCCTCGTCCAGCAGCGGGGTGATGCTGGACGAAATCTCGTTGACCAGCGCAACCTCCACGAAGATCAGCGGCTCATTGGGCAGGCGGGGGTGAAAGAACCCGTAGCAGCGGCGGTCGCTGTCCAGTCGGTTCTTCAGGTCCGCCCAGCTGCGGATGTCGTGCACCGCTTCGTACTTGATGAGCTTTTCGATCAGCGAGGCGGGCGAATCCCACGACAGGCGCCTCAGTTCGAGGAACGCCACATCGAACCAGGTGGAGAACAATTGCTCCAGCTCCGCGTCCAGCGGCAGCAGGCGCTTGTCGCTCTTGAGCAGGGGCAGCAGCTCGGCGCGCAAGTCCACGAGGAAGCGCATGCCTTCCGGAAACACCGCAAAGCGCTGCAGCAGCCGTGTACGCGGCGACACCATGGCGCGGCGCAGGTGGGCTTCGGCCTGGGGCGCATCATCGGTGCCGGCGGCGGCCTCGTAGCGCTGCTGGGCCGATTTGAAACGCGTGGCATCGGGCGCGAACTGCTCGCACATCAGCAACCACAGGTCGCGCCGCTCTTCGGGCGTGGCCTCGGCGTACCACGCGGCAATGGCCTGCGCGCGGCGCCCGCCTTCGATCTCGCTCACGCGCGGGGCCACCACTTCCTGCAGGTCGGTCAGCAACCGGCGCAGCACGCGGGGCGACAGCGCCTCGCCGCTCCTGCGCAGCGTGGCCTGCAGGCGCTCGTGCGTGGAGCGTTCGGCCGCAGGCTTGGGCGGCGCGGCGCTTGCGCCGTCCTTGTCCTTGTTCTTGCTGGCGGCTTTGCTGTCTGCGGACCGCAGGCGGTCCACGTTGCGCGAGATCCAGGTGGAGGCGGCGTTCATGGTGTGATCCGTGAGGGGTGGTTGCGTGCAAGCTCGCGCAGCGCGTCGCGCTGCGCCAGAAGGTGGTTGCGCATGGCCTGCTCAGCCTCGGCGGCGTCGCCCTTTTGGAGTGCGGCGAACACCTGCCGGTGCTCCGACAGGCTCTGCTGCAGCCGGCCGGGCACCTGCAACGTCTGGTGCCGCGCCAGGCGCAGGATCTTGCGCAGGTCGCCGATCACCTGGGCCAGCCAGCGGTTGTCCGCCAGGGTGATGAAGGCCTCGTGGATGGCGTAGTTGGCTTCGTAGTATTCGGTGATGCGCCCCGCCTCGGCATGGTCCTGCAGGCGCTGGTGCAGCACCTGCAGCGCGTCGATGTCGGCGGGGCCTGCGTGCTCGGTGGCCTCATAGGCCGCACGGCCCTCCAGCAGCGCGATCACGGGGAAGATCTCCTGCAGATCGCGCTCCGTGATCTCGGCCACGAAGCAGCCGCGGCGCGGCTCATGGCGCAGCAGCCCTTCCGCCACCAGCACCTTGAGCGCCTCGCGCAGCGGCGTACGCGACACGGCCAGCCGCTCGCACAGCGCGGCCTCGTCCACGAAGCTGCCCGGCGCCAGTTCGCCCGCAAAGATCTGCTGACGCAGCATCTCGGCGGCCTGGTGGTGCAGGGAATTGGCGGGCGGACGGCGCATGGTGAATGGGCGGCAGGCGTTATGACGTCACGAATGGCACACAAGTGGTCGCGAAACTGCATCATTTCGCGTAATTTTCAATAATTATGAAAGCATGCCAAGCCGCCGGGATGGGGACTATCCCTAGCGGGGCATATTGACGCAACGCGGCAACACTCCGCCACCGCGCCGCCCGCAAGGAACAATCAAAAATGAGAGCTGCCAGCGCTTGCTGGACAAGCGCTGGCGCCTTCTTTTATGCAAATCCCTCAGGAGCGTTCTGCCGCTGCGCCCAGACCCACATCGCCACCCCGGCCGCCACCATCGGGATGCACAGCCACTGGCCCATGCTCATGCCCAGCGACAACAGGCCCAGGAAGCTGTCGGGCTCGCGGAAGTATTCGGCCGTGAAGCGCAGCACGCCATAGCCCACGAGGAACGCCGCCGCTACCTCGCCACGCTTGCGCGGCTGGCGCGCATACAGCCACAGCAGCACGAACAGCAGCAGGCCTTCGAGCAGGAACTGGTAGATCTGCGACGGATGGCGCGGCAGCATGGAGCCGCTTTGCGGGAACACCATGCCCCAGGGCAGATCCGGCGGCGCGAAGCGCCCCCACAGTTCGCCGTTGATGAAGTTGCCGATGCGCCCGGCCGCCAACCCCGTGGGCACGCAGGGCGCCACGAAATCGGCCACCTGCAGCCAGGGCCTGCGGCGCGAATGCGCAAACCACAGCATGGAACCGATCACGCCCAGCAACCCGCCGTGAAAGCTCATGCCGCCCTGCCACACGTAGAAGATCTCCAGCGGGTGGCTCAGGTAGTAGCCCGGCTTGTAGAACAGGCAGTACCCCAGCCGCCCGCCCACCACCACGCCCAGCACGCCTAGGAACAGGATGTCCTCCACGTCCTTGCGCGACCACGCCTGGTCGCCACGCAGGGATGCGTAGGGCTGGTGGCTCAGGCGGCGCATGCCCAGGAACATAAACAGCGCAAAACCGGCCAGATAGGTCAGGCCGTACCAGTGAATGGACAAAGGCCCGACCTGCAGGGCCACGGGGTCGATTTGGGGGTACATCAGCATGGCGGGCATTGTGCCGCAGGGCCGTGACACGCCCGCGCCCGTCCAACGCTGCCAGGATGAGAATGCGCCTGCGTACGGCCCGCATCCAGGGCGCCCGCGCCCGGGAATTGACGGCCGCCATTGAACCGGCGCGCAAGGCGCCGGATACTCACGCCATCACCACCCCCACGAGAACAACAACATGCACGGCCACCCGGAAGTCATCGACTGTCTCAAGGATCTGCTGCGCGGCGAGCTGGCCGCGCGCGACCAGTACTTCATCCACTCCCGCCAGTACGAGGACCAGGGCCTCACCCGCCTGTACGAGCGCATGGGCCACGAGATGGAGGAGGAAACCCAGCATGCCGACGCCATCCTGCGCCGCATCCTGATGCTGGGCGGGCGCCCCGATATGCGCCCGCACGACTTCACGCCCGGCGAGTCCGCGCAGGAGATGCTGCGCAAGGACCTGGACACCGAATACACCGTGCAGGCCGGCTTGAAGGCTGCGATGGCCCTGTGCGAATCCCACCGCGACTACGTGAGCCGCGACATGCTGCTGGCCCAGTTGCGCGACACCGAGGAAGACCACGCCTACTGGCTGGAAAAGCAGCTCGGCCTGATCGAGAAGATCGGCCTGCCCAACTACCTGCAGACCCAGGCGGGCGGCCCTTCGGGCTCGTGAGGCTGCGGCGCTCTCAGGCGCCGGCCGGCACGTTGACCATGGTGGCCTGCATCAACGCCACCACCTTGTAGTCGGGCCCGTCGCCCGTGTACGCGCGCACTTCGCCGGTGCACACGGTGAGCATGCGCCCGGCGTTTTGCACCTTGCCCACGGCCAGGAAGCGCGTACCCATGGCGGGCCGCATGAAGTTGGTCTTGAATTCCGCCGTGACGATCTCGCAGCCGGGGGGCGAGCGGGTCAGCGCCGCGTAGCCGCAGGCGCTGTCCACGATGCTGGTGATGGCCCCCGCGTGCACGAAGCCCTGCTGCTGCGACAGGTGGGTGGAAAACGGCATCTCGATATGCACCTCGCCCTCGGCCACCAGCGCCAGGCGGGCGCCGAGGGTGGCCATCAAACCTTGTGCCGCGAAGCTGGCTGCGATGCGTTGCTGGAAATCGTTCATGGGCGATGGCATTCCGTTGCTACAACAAGAGGAGCTGTTGGCGCTGACCGCACGGTCATTTAAAGCTCAAATGCACCTGTAAATCGCGTCCGCCCAGCGCGAGCAGCTCACAAATCAGGAGCGCACGCCCGGCACGGGCGTGCACCACACTACGTCAGTCCAGCAGCGACACGTCGCGCACGGCGCCCTTGTCGGCCGACGTCACGAGCTTGGCATAGGCCTTGAGCGCGGCCGAGACCTTGCGCGGACGTGGCTGGGCGGGCTTCCAGCCCTTGGCGTCCTGCTCGGCGCGGCGCTGGGCCAACTCCTCGTCGCTCACCAGTACGTTGATGGTGCGGTTGGGAATGTCGATGCGGATGCGGTCGCCATCGCGCACCAGGCCGATCGCGCCGCCGGCTGCCGCCTCGGGCGAGCAGTGGCCGATGGACAGGCCCGAGGTGCCGCCCGAGAAGCGCCCGTCGGTCAGCAGCGCGCAGACCTTGCCCAGGCCCTTGGACTTGATGTAGCTCGTGGGGTAGAGCATTTCCTGCATGCCGGGGCCGCCCTTGGGGCCCTCGTAGCGCACCACCACCACGTCGCCGGCCTTCACTTTGTCGGCCAGGATGTTCTCCACCGCCTCGTCCTGGCTTTCGACCACATGCGCCGGGCCTTCGAAGACCAGGATGGATTCATGAACGCCCGCGGTCTTGACCACGCAGCCGTCCTTGGCGATGTTGCCGGTGAGCACCGCCAGACCGCCTTCCTTGCTGAAGGCGTGCTCCGCGGAGCGGATACAGCCCGCGGCGCGGTCCAGGTCCAGGCTGGGCCAGCGCACGCTCTGGCTGAAGGCGACCTGCGTGGGCACGCCGCCGGGGCCGGCCTTGTAGAACGTCTGGACGGCTTCGTCCTGCGTGCGCGTCACGTCCCACTGCTCCAGCGCCTCGCCCAGTGTGGGCGCGTGGATGGTGGGCACGTCGGTGTGCAGCTTGCCCGCACGCTCCAGCTCGCCCAGGATGGCGAAGATGCCGCCGGCGCGGTGCACGTCCTCGATGTGGTACTTGTCGGTGTTGGGTGCGACCTTGCACAGCTGCGGCACGCTGCGCGACAGGCGGTCGATGTCGGCCATGCTGAAGTCGATGCCGGCCTCCTGCGCAATGGCCAGCAGGTGCAGGATGGTGTTGGTGGAGCCGCCCATGGCGATGTCCAGCGTCATCGCGTTCTCGAAGGCCTTGAAGCCGACCGAGCGCGGCAGGATGCGCTCATCGTCCTGCTCATAGTGCTGGCGCGCCAGCTCCACGATGCGCCGGCCCGCGCGCTTGAACAGCTGCTCGCGGTCGGCGTGCGTGGCCACCACGGTGCCGTTGCCGGGCAGGGACAGGCCCAGCGCCTCGGTCAGGCAGTTCATGGAGTTGGCGGTGAACATGCCCGAGCAGGAGCCGCAGGTGGGGCAGGCATTGCGCTCGGCCTCGGCCAGGTCGGCGTCGCTCACCTTGTCGTCGGCGGCCATCACCATGGCGTCGATCAGGTCCAGCTTCTTGATCTGGATGGTGCTGGTGCCGGGCACGGTCTGCTGCACCTTGCCGGCCTCCATGGGGCCGCCGGAGACGAAGATCACCGGGATGTTCAGCCGCATGGCGGCCATGAGCATGCCGGGGGTGATCTTGTCGCAGTTGCTGATGCAGACCATGGCGTCGGCACAGTGCGCGTTCACCATGTATTCCACGCTGTCGGCAATGATGTCGCGGCTGGGCAGCGAATACAGCATGCCGTCGTGGCCCATGGCGATGCCGTCATCCACGGCGATGGTGTTGAATTCCTTGGCCACGCCGCCGGCGGCCTCGATCTCGCGCGCCACGAGCTGGCCCAGGTCCTTCAGGTGCACATGGCCGGGCACGAACTGGGTAAACGAGTTGACCACCGCAATGATGGGCTTGGAGAAATCGGCGTCTTTCATGCCGGTGGCGCGCCACAGGGAGCGGGCCCCTGCCATGTTGCGGCCGGCGGTGGAGGTCTTGGAACGGTATGCGGGCATCGTGGTTGCGGGAGATGAGTGGCTCAGGAAAGTCGATGGGCCCGTGCGCTTGGGGGCCTGCGCGCGCCGCAGCGGAAACCTCTTGAGCCCCGCCCTAGGCAAAACCGTTTGATTATGTCGTAGCCCCGGTACCCACGTTGGCGCCCTGGCCCCGCATTCACCCGCATGGACAGCCGCTGCGGCGGCGTCCACACTCGGCCGTCTCGCCACCGCAGAAGCAGGACCCGCCATGACCGACCCGCTGCCGCTGAACCGCCGCTCCGCCCACATCACGCAGGGCAAGGCGCGCGCGCCCAACCGCTCCATGTTCTACGGCATGGGCTACCAGGAGGGCGACTTCGCCAAGCCCATGGTGGGCGTGGCCAACGGGCACAGCACCATCACGCCCTGCAACAGCGGCCTGCAACGCCTGGCCGACGCGGCCATCGCAGGCATCGAGGAAGCGGGCGGCAACGCCCAGGTCTTCGGCACGCCCACCATCAGCGACGGCATGGCCATGGGTACCGAGGGCATGAAGTACAGCCTGGTGAGCCGCGAGGTGATTGCCGACTGCGTCGAGACCTGCGTGCAGGGCCAGTGGATGGACGGCGTGGTCGTCATCGGCGGCTGCGACAAGAACATGCCCGGCGGCCTGATGGGCATGCTGCGCGCCAACGTGCCGGCGATCTACGTGTATGGCGGCACCATCCTGCCGGGCCGCTGGCAGGGGCAGGACCTGAACATCGTGAGCGTGTTCGAAGCCGTGGGCCAGAACGCGGCAGGCAGGATGACCGACCAGGAGCTCAAGGACATCGAGCAGCACGCCATCCCGGGCACGGGCTCGTGCGGCGGCATGTACACGGCCAACACCATGTCCTCGGCCTTCGAGGCGCTGGGCATGAGCCTGCCCTACTCCTCCACCATGGCCAATCCGCACGACGAAAAAATGAATTCGGCCCGCGAATCCGCCCGGGTGCTGATCGAGGCCATCCGCAAGGACTTGAAGCCACGCGACATCGTCACGCGCAAGGCCATCGAGAACGCCGTGGCCGTGATCATGGCCACGGGCGGCTCCACCAACGCGGTGCTGCACTTCCTGGCGATCGCGCACGCGGCGGGTGTGGAGTGGTCCATCGACGACTTCGAGCGCATGCGCAAGAAGGTCCCAGTGATCTGCGACCTCAAGCCCAGCGGCCGGTACCTGGCCGTCGACCTGCACCGCGCGGGCGGCATTCCCCAGGTGATGAAGGTGCTGCTGAATGCCGGCCTGTTGCACGGCGACTGCATGACCATCACCGGCAAAACCATCGCCGAAACCCTGGCCGACGTACCCGACGCGCCACGGCCGGACCAGGACGTGATTCACCCAATCGACAAGGCGCTGTACCGCGAGGGGCACCTCGCCATCCTCAAGGGCAACCTGAGTCCCGAGGGCGCCGTGGCCAAGATCACCGGGCTGAAGAACCCCGTCATCACCGGGCCCGCGCGTGTGTTCGACGACGAGCAGTCGGCGTTGCAGGCCATCCTGGACGGCAGGATCGTCGCGGGCGACGTGATGGTGTTGCGCTACCTCGGCCCCAAGGGTGGCCCGGGCATGCCGGAGATGCTGGCCCCCACGGGCGCGCTGATCGGTGCGGGCCTGGGCGAGAGCGTGGGCCTGATCACCGACGGGCGCTTCTCAGGCGGCACCTGGGGCATGGTGGTGGGCCACGTCGCGCCCGAGGCGGCTGCGGGGGGCACTATTGCGCTGGTGCATGAGGGCGACACGATCACCATCGACGCCCACCAACTGCTGCTGCAGCTGCACGTGGACGACGCCACGCTGGCACAGCGCCGCGCCGCCTGGCAGCCACCCACGCCGCGCTACATGCGGGGCGTGCAGGCCAAGTTTGCCTTCAACGCCTCCAGCGCCAGCAAGGGTGCGGTGCTGGATGACTTTTCATGAAAAATGCCGCCAACGCTTATCCAATAAGCGCCAGCAGCTATCAAAACAGGATCATTGCTGCGCCATCACCGCCCAAGAAAAACCCGCAGGGCGCGTGCACCGCTGCGGGTTGTCTGGACAGGGAAGAAGCCCTCAGCGCGGTCGGCGCGGACCCATGCCCATGGATTCCTTCTGTTTGTTGATGCGGTCCTTGCGGCGCTGGTCCATCTTTTCCATGGCCTTGCGCTTGGTGTAGCCGGTGGCATCCGCCCAGGCCCACCAGGCCGCAGCTACCGCAAAAGGAGACAACACCCACCACCATGACCAATTCGCCACAGGGCCGATCTCCAGATATTTGAGAAGTATCAACAAGATGCCTAAAAGCAGCGCATACATGGTCACATCCTTTGGTGCCGCGCGAGCTTTGGCCTGGAGCCCGTCAACGGCGAACACTACAATCCCATTGAAGGCTAAATGTACCCCAACCCTAGAGGAAACCCCGCGATGAAGCGCACACTGATCACCCTCGCCATGACGCTGTCGGTTGCAGCCCCTGCATTCGCCGACCAGGCCCTGGCAACCTCCAAGAACTGCATGGCTTGCCACGCCGTGGACAAGAAGCTGGTGGGCCCGTCCTACAAGGACGTTGCCGCCAAATACGCGGGCCAAGCAGGCGCCGCAGACAAACTGGCCGAGAAGATCATGAAGGGAAGTTCCGGTGTGTGGGGCCCCGTGCCCATGCCCGCCAACGCCCAGGTGAACGCCGCCGACGCCAAGAAGCTGGCGACCTGGGTCCTGTCGCTCAAATAATCCAGAGGGCAAGCGCCTTCGCGGCGCGCCCTGTAAAAAGGCCGCAGCGCTCACGCTCTGCGGCCTTTTTTATGGCGCAAGGGCCGTCAGAGCCTGAGTTCCGGTTCGGTGCGCACCGGCGGCACGGGCTGCACGGCTTTCGGCTCGCCCCGGCGGTGCAATTGGTCTTCCAACTGTCCCACGTAGGCGGCAGTGATGTTGTCCGATTCCTGCGCCCGCGCGCTCAGGCGCGCCTCCAGCGCGTCCAGGCGCGCCATCAGGGCGTCGTAGCCCGTGCGGTGCTGGGTTTCCAGGAACTGGCGCAGCTCCGTGAAACGCGATGCCTCCGCCCGGTCGGCCAGCTCGCGCTGCGCCGCCATCTCCTTGGCATGGCGGCGCGTCTCCATGAGCACGGAGCCCTGCAGCGTCAGCACATAGGCCAAGAAAAAGGCCCCCAGCAGGACGGTCAGCCCCAGCATGATGAGCCCCAGGGGCGCCTGCACCGTGGCCACGCCCAATGAAACGACGGTAGGCACCGAGAGCGTCGCCCAATTGAGTGCTCCCAACGCACCGATGGCCACGACGATCAATAAAAGGATGAGGGTTTTGAGCTTCATGCAAGGGACTCCTGATGGCCAGCTGAACCGCTATCTGTTTTCAATCCACGGGATGTGCGGCCAATGCGCGGGTTGTACCCCATGGCGGCATGCCCGTCATGGCCCAACCCGGTATTTGCGCCCTGCTCCTACAACGCCAGGGTTCAAAGCTGCTTCGCCCGAAATGAAAAAGCCGCCTGGCAAGAAGCGGCTTGGGTCTGCAAAGTCTGGACGACGACGCCTCGCGGCACCCCTTCACCCGCAGGGCTGGGCCCACCGATGCAGGTTTTGCCGGCACTCCACATCTGCTGCGCAGATAGGAGTGCGTCCAACCCCGCAAGCGCTGCGCGCCGGCGCCTTGCGGCGCCTCCTGCATCAGTTGGACTGCGCCAACTGATCCAATGTTTTTGCCAGCACGTCACATCTGCTGCGCAGATATGAGTGCCGTCCAACCCCGCAAGCGCTGCGCGCCGGCGCCTTGCGGCGCCTCCTGCATCAGTTGGACTGCGCCAACTGATCCAGGATTGCGGGGTTTTCCAGGGTGCTGGTGTCCTGGGTGATGGGTTCGCCCTTGGCGATCGAGCGCAGCAGGCGGCGCATGATCTTGCCGCTGCGGGTCTTGGGCAGGTTGTCACCGAAGCGGATGTCCTTGGGCTTGGCGATGGGGCCGATCTCCTTGGCGACCCAGTTGCGCAGTTCGGTGGCGATCTGCTTGGCCTCCTCGCCCGTGGGGCGCGAGCGCTTGAGCACCACGAAGGCGCAAATCGCCTCGCCCGTCAGGTCGTCGGGGCGGCCCACCACGGCTGCCTCGGCCACGAGGTCCGTCTTGGCGACCAGGGCGGACTCGATCTCCATCGTGCCCATGCGGTGGCCCGACACGTTCAGCACGTCGTCGATGCGGCCCGTGATGCGGAAGTAGCCACGGTCGGCACTGCGCACGGCTCCGTCGCCGGCCAGGTAGGTGGTGCCCCCCAACTCTTCGGGGAAGTAGCTTTTCTTGAAGCGCTCGGGGTCGCCCCAGATGGTGCGGATCATCGAGGGCCAGGGCCGCTTGATCACGAGCATGCCGCCCGCGCCGTTGGGCAGGTCTTTGCCGGTTTCATCGACGATGGCGGCCTGGATGCCCGGCAGCGGCAAGGTGCACGAACCCGGCACGAGCGGCGTGGCACCCGGCAGCGGGGTGATGACGTGGCCGCCGTTTTCGGTCTGCCAGAACGTGTCCACGATGGGGCAGCGCTCGCCGCCCACATGGCGGTAGTACCACATCCAGGCCTCGGGGTTGATGGGCTCGCCCACGCTGCCCAGGATGCGCAGGCTCGACAGATCCCAATTCTTGGGGTGCACGCTCTCATCGGAGTCGGCCGCCTTGATGAGCGAGCGGATGGCGGTGGGCGCCGTGTAGAACACCGTGACCTTGTGGCGCTCGATCATCTGCCAGAAGCGCCCGGCGTTGGGGTACGTGGGTACGCCCTCGAACACCACCTGTGTGGCACCCGCAGCCAGCGGACCGTAGGCCACGTAGGTGTGGCCCGTGATCCAGCCGATATCGGCCGTGCACCAGAACACGTCGTCGGGGCGAATGTCGAAGGTCCACTCCATCGTCACCTTGGCCCACAGCAGGTAGCCGCCGGTGCTGTGCTGCACGCCCTTGGGCTTGCCCGTGGAGCCGCTGGTGTAGAGGATGAACAGCGGATGCTCCGCGCCCACGGGCGTGGGTGGGCATTCGGTGCTCTGCCCGGCCAGGATCTCGGAGAAGGTCTTGTCACGCCCCGCCACCATGTCGCAGGCCGTGGCCGTGCGCTGGTATACGAAGACATTCTTGATGCTGTCGCAGCCGCCCATGGACAGGCCCTCGTCCACGATGGCCTTCAGGGGCAGTTCCTTGCCGCCGCGCAATTGGTAGTTGGCCGTGATCACCGCCACGGCACCCGCATCAATGATGCGCTCGTTCAGCGCCTTGGCAGAGAAACCGCCGAACACCACGCTGTGCGTGGCGCCGATGCGCGCGCAGGCCTGCATGGCCACCACGCCTTCCACGCCCATCGGCATGTAGATGAGCACGCGGTCGCCCTGCTGCACGCCGTGCGCCTTCAGGGCATTGGCGAACTGGCTCACGCGCTCCAGCAGTTGCCGGTAAGTGACCTGGGTGACGGTGCCGTCGTCGGCCTCGAAGAGGATGGCGGCCTTGTTCTCGACCGGCGTGCCCATGTGCTTGTCCAGGCAGTTGGCACTGGCGTTGAGCTCGCCGTCGGCAAACCACTGGTAGAACGGCGCCTTGGACTCGTCCAGCGTCTGCGTGAACGGCTTGGTCCATTGCAGGTGCTCGCGCGCCAGGCGCGCCCAGAAGCCCTCGGGATCCTTGTTGGCTTCGGCGCACAGGGCCTCGTAGCCGGCCATGCCCGACACGCGGGCCGCCTTCACCACGCTATCGGCAGGCGGGAAGACGCGGTTCTCCACCAATACGGACTCGATGGCATTGGACGATGCACTCATGGGTTTGTCTCCTGAAGCTAAGAATTTTGAGTGGTACTTTCAGCCCTGGTACTTACAGGCCACTGACGGAGCGCCACAGCATACGGCAGCGCTCCAGCGCCATGCCCTGGCATGCGTGAAATGCCTGACGGTGGCATGTCTTCGGGGCGAAACGGGCTGCCCCTAAAATCGCGCGCCTCACCTTCCCGACGCATTTCCCGTCACCATGACTTCCCCTTCCCCCCATTCCGCCCACATGGCAAACGCCCCGCTGCGCCCCCTGCCTGCCCTGATCTTTGCCAGCCGCTGGCTGCAACTGCCCCTGTACCTGGGCCTGATCGCCGCCCAGGGCGTCTATGTCTGGCATTTCCTGCTGGAACTGTGGCACCTGGTGGAAGCGGCTTTCGGCCATGAGGCCGCGCTGCAGGCGCTCATCACCAGCATCGGCTACAAGCCGGACGCGCCCGTCACCTCGCTCAACGAGACGGTGATCATGCTGGTGGTGCTGGCGCTGATCGATGTGGTGATGATCTCCAACCTGCTCATCATGGTGATCGTCGGAGGCTACGAGACCTTCGTGAGCCGCCTTGGCCTGGACCGCCACCCCGACCAGCCCGAGTGGCTGGGCCATGTGAACGCCTCGGTGCTCAAGGTGAAGCTGGGCCTGTCGATCATCGGCATCAGTTCGATCCACCTGCTCAAGACCTTCATCAACGCCGCCAACTACAGCGAGAAGGTGCTGATGTGGCAGACCATCATCCACGTCACTTTCCTGTTCAGCGCGCTGGCCATCGCACTCACCGACCGGCTGCTGCACACCTCCGAGGACAAGCACTGAGGCATGCGGCCGGGCACCCGGCCAATCGCCCGCAAACCCATGGAACGCCCGCGCTCCATGGGTTTTTTGCTTCAAAAGCCATCTAGTGCCCATGCAGCAAGCGCGAGCAGCTATTAATTTTGCAGCAACCGGCGAGCCTGCCATCCGTCCACGCGCGGAATAGCACAAATCAAAAAACCCGTTTTTTGACTAAAAAATACCGAATATCTATACTTTCACGGTGTTTTACAACCTGCCACGCAGGTAATTCGCTCTTTGTGGCTGCGTTGCCCGAGAGCGCCCCGTGCCAACGCGCCTCCCACTGCTGGCGGCCCTGGCACACAGGCCGAAGTATTCGCCCCTGATGCCCCAGGGTGCCCTGCCGCCAATGCGCGGCGCACGGTACCCGCGTGACTGCGCAAGTCCTCAGCCAGACCTCTTGCGCCGCGCACCCAGGCCCTTGCGCACCGTTCGCGTGCCATTCGGGCCGATCTGGTCACTTTTCGTGTCCGCCCTCTTCCCGGCCCTGCAGGCCGCGCCCGTCGATTGGCGACGCGCGTGCCCTCGCGGGGACGCCGCATCGGGGTCGTGTGTGCCGCTTTGGCCTTTGCGTTCCTGCCGCCATTGGTGCGGCAGGGGCCCGTTCAACCCGTCACAACCGAGGAAGGACCCACACGGTGGCCAAGCAAATCATCATCGACCATGTCTTCAAGGTCTTCGGCGACTCGCCGCAGGAAGCGCTGCGCCTGGTGCAGCAGGGCCTGAGAAAGCAGCAGATCCTGGAGCGCACGGGCCATTCCATCGGCGTGTTCGATGCCAGCTTCACCATCGAGGCCGGCGAAATTTTCGTCGTCATGGGCCTATCGGGCTCGGGCAAGTCCACGCTGGTGCGCATGCTCAACCGCCTGATCGAGCCCACCAGCGGCCGCATCCTGGTGGACGGCCAAGACATCAACCGTCTGGGCGACCGCGAGTTGCGCGCGCTGCGGCGCAAGGACATCAGCATGGTGTTCCAGTCGTTCGCCCTGATGCCGCACATGACGGTGCTGGACAACGCCGCCTTCGGGCTGGAACTCGCCGGAGTGGACCGTGCCGAGCGCCAGCAGGCAGCGCAGGAGGCCCTGCAGCAGGTGGGCCTGGGCGCCTGGGGCGCCAGCTACCCCGACGAACTCTCGGGCGGCATGCAGCAACGCGTGGGGCTGGCGCGCGCGCTGGCAGCCGACCCGTCCATCCTGCTCATGGACGAGGCGTTCTCCGCGCTGGACCCGATCATACGCACCGAGATGCAAAGCGAGCTGCTGCGCCTGCAGCAGATCAAGCGCCGCACCATCGTCTTCATCTCGCACGACCTGGACGAGGCCATGCGCATCGGCGACCGCATCGCCATCATGAAGGACGGCCACGTGGTGCAGGTGGGCACGCCCGACGAGATCCTGCGCGCGCCTGCCAACGACTACGTGCGCAGCTTCGTGCGCGGCGTGGACGCTGCGGCGGTGTTCAAGGCGGCCGACATCGCGCGCCAGGCGCTCACCGTGGTGTCCGAGCACGACGACCGCGGCTGCCGCGCGGCACTGCGCCTGCTGGAGGACTCGGACCGCGACCACGCGTACGTGCTCAACAGCCGCAAGCGCCTGCTGGGCGTGGTGTCGTCGCAGTCGCTGCGCGAAGCGCTGCACGGCCGCCAGGGCGCGCTGGGCCTGCACCACGCCTTCTTACCCAATGCCCAGCCGCTGGATGCCTCCACGCCGGTGGCGGACCTGTTCGGCCCCATGAGCAGTGCGCCCTGCCCGCTGCCGGTGGTGGACGAGGACGGCATCTACCAGGGCGTGATCAGCCGCACCACGCTGATGAAGTTCCTGGACCGCGACACGCCGCCCGTGCCGCCGCCGCAGGCGGAGGTGCCACCCATCCAGCTCAACCCCCACTTCCCGGCGCAAGCCAGCACGCCGGTGGCAGCGCCCCGCTAAGAACAACCCAAGGAGAGGACACGCATGAACGACACAACGCAAGAGACCGCCGCCATCGACGATCCCTGGGCACCCGCCGACGCCGCGCCCACTCAGGCGCAAGCACAAGCCAGCGACCCCTGGGCCGCCGACACGACGCTGCAACCCGCGGATGCCGATCCGTGGGGCGCTGGCGGCACCGCCGGCACCGATGCCGCGGCCGGCGTGGACTGGCTTGACACCGCGGCGGCGCCGATGCCCGAGCCCGACGCCGGCCTGGCCGGCCTGTGGCAGCAGATCGCCACGGACGGCCTGCCCGTGCAGGGATGGATCAACGAGGGCCTGCATTGGGTGGTGGAGAACTTCCGCCCGTTCTTCCAGGCGGTGCGCGCGCCCATCGACGCCACGCTCACCGGCGTGACCGACCTGCTGCTGGCCGTGCCCGCGCCCGCGCTCATCGCGCTGGTCACGCTGCTGGCCTGGCAGTTCGCCGGCCGCGGCCTGGCCGTGGGCGCGGCGCTGTCGCTGGGGCTGGTGGCGCTCTTGGGCATCTGGCCCGACGCCATGGTGACGCTGGCGCTGGTGCTCACATCGCTGTTGTTCTGCGTCGTCATCGGCCTGCCCATGGGCATCGTGCTGGCGGCCAGCGAACGCGCACAGCGCTGGACGCGCCCGCTGCTGGACGCCATGCAGACCACGCCCGCCTTCGTGTACCTGGTGCCGGTGGTGATGCTGTTCGGCATCGGCAACGTGCCGGGCGTGATCGTGACCATCGTGTTTGCGCTGCCGCCGTTGGTCCGCCTGACCAACCTGGGCCTGCGCCAGGTGCGCCCTGATCTGATCGAGGCCAGCCGCGCCTATGGCGCTTCGCCCCTGCAATTGCTGTGGAAGGTGCAGCTGCCGCTGGCCATGCCCTCGATCATGGCCGGCATCAACCAGGCGCTGATGCTGTCGCTGTCGATGGTGGTCATCGCCTCGATGATCGCCGTGGGCGGCCTGGGCCAGATGGTGCTGCGCGGCATCGGCCGGCTGGACATGGGCCTGGCCACCGTGGGCGGCCTGGGGATCGTGCTGCTGGCCATCGTGCTGGACCGCCTCACCCAGGCCATGGGCCAGCCGCGGCGCGCCAGTGCGCGCTGGTGGCACACCGGCCCCGCGGGCCTGGTGCTGCGCGCCTTGCGCGGCAAGCCCGCAGCGCCCGCGCCGCAAGCCGCCCCGCTTGCCACCCCCCGCAACTCCGCGGCCTGACACCACTCCCGTTCACCACCAGAAAGGAAACCCCGGATGACTCTTCTGTCGCTGACCTCTCCCACACACACTGCACGTTCCGGCGCATGCGCCGCCCTCGCCCGCCGCCTGCGCGCGCCGCTGGCCTCCGTTGCCGCGGGTCTGGGCTTGGCGCTGGGCGCCACCGCTGCGCTGGCCCAGCCCACCGCCCTGCCCGGCAAGGGCGTGAAGGTGCTGCCTCTCAAGAGCTCGATCGCCGAGGAGACCTTCCAGACACTGCTGGTCATGAAGGGCCTGGAAAAACTCGGCTACGACGTGCAGCCCATCCAGGAGGTGGAGTACCCCACGGCCCACATCGCCATCGGCAATGGCGACGCCACGTTCATGGCCGACCACTGGAACCCGCTGCATGCCGACTATTACAAGAACGCCGGCGGCGACGCGAAGCTCTACCGGCGCGGCACCTACTCGGGCAACGCGGCGCAGGGTTACCTGATCGACAAGAAGACCGCCGACGCGCATGGCATCACCAACGTCGAGCAGCTCAAGGACCCGAAAATTGCCCAGCTGTTCGACACCAACGGCGACGGCAAGGCCGACCTGACGGGCTGCACGCCCGGCTGGGGCTGCGAGGCCATGATCGAGCACCACCTGGACGCCTACGGCCTGCGCAACACCGTCACGCACCAGCAGGGCACCTACTCCGCGCTGATCGCCGACACCATCACGCGCTACCGCGCGGGCAAGCCCGTCCTGTACTACACCTGGACGCCGTATTGGGTGAGCAACGAGCTCAAGCCCGGCAAGGACGTGGTCTGGCTGGAAGTGCCCTTCTCCTCCCTGCCCGGTGAGCAAAAAGGCCTGGACACGCGCCTGCCCAACGGCAAGAACTACGGCTTCGTGGTGAACCAGCAGCAGATCGTGGCCAACAAGGCCTGGGCCGAGGCCAACCCCGCCGCCGCCAAGCTGTTCGAAGTGATGCAGCTGCCCGTGGCCGACATCAACGCCCAGAACCACCTGATGAGCCGGGGCCAGAACAAGGCCGCCGACATCGAACGCCATGTGAACGGCTGGATCAAGGCACACCAGAAGACCTTTGACGGCTGGGTGCAGCAGGCGCTGGCCGCGGCCCGCTGACGGGTGCCTTTGCAACAATTTGCATAAAAACAGGAGATAACGCCTGTCCCTCATGCGCGAGCAGCTATCTTTTAAGTAGCACCAGAATCGGGCGGAGCGGGCTTTCGCCCCGCCCATGCCTGCGGGCGAGGCGTTGCCATTGGTTGCATTTGGCGCGCTTCGTGCCACCGCGGCCAGGCCCCGGGGGTGGCCCGGCCGTGCCATCCTCGGCGTTTCACCACGGCCAAGCGGCTCCCCACTTCATGCAACTTCCGCGTCTCACCCTCCAAGGCAAGGCCTTTGCAGCCCTGTCGGCGCTGCTGGGGGTGATGCTGGTGCTGTTCGTGGGCTTCTCGCTGCTGGGGCTGCAGCGGGGGCTGGGTCCCTACGTGGCCGAGGTGGAGTTGGCGCGCATGGACTGGCTGGTGTTCCGCCTGCAGGCCGCGTATGAACAGCAGGGCGGCTGGCAGACACTGCGCGAGCAGCCCGGCCTGTGGCGCGAGCTGCGCCGTCCGCGCAACGTCCAGATGCCGACCTTCGGACCCGCTCCCGTGCCTGCGCCCGAGCCCCTGTTGCTACCCCAGGTCACGCCCGGCACGGCCCCGCCGCCGGTGGACGCGCTGTCGCGCCGCCTGGGCGTAGTGGATACGCAGGGCCGCGTGGTCGCCGGCGCCGCACCCGTGCCCGGCGGTGCGCGGACCGCGCTGCGCGACGGCGAGGGGCGCCTGATCGGCCACCTGGTGCTGGCGCCGCTTGACGGGCTGGAGCGCGATGCGGACCGCGCCTTCCTGTCCAAGCAGCTCGGCTTCGTGGTGTGGAGCGGCGTGACGGGCCTGGCGCTGGCACTGCTGCTGTCCTGGTGGCTGGCGCGGCGCTGGCTGCGCCCCATCGACACGCTGGTGACCGGCGCGCAGGCCATTGCGGCAGGCGAGCTGCACACCCGCGTGCCCGAACAGGCCGACAGCGAGGAATTCACCCGCCTGATCCACACCTTCAACGCCATGGCCGAGCAGCTTGCGAGCGTCGAGGCCTCGCGCCGCCAATGGATCGGGGACACCGCGCATGAACTGCGCACGCCGCTGGCCGCGATGCGCGCCGAGATCGAGGCCGTGCAGGACGGCGTACGCCCGTTCGACGAAAAGACCGCGCGCCGCCTGCACCGCCAAGTCATGCGGCTGATCCAGCTCGTGGGCGATCTGCGCGCCAGCGTGGACATGGCAGGCGACCAGCCCCCGCCCGTCATGAGCGCCGTGCAGCCGCTTGCGCTGCTGCGCGAGGCCATGGCCGGCATGCAGTCGCGCTTCGACCAGACGGGTGTCGCGCTGCAGGCCGCGCCAGACCTGGCCACGCTCGCCAAGCAGCCGCTGCAGGTACACGGCAACGCACAGCAGTTGCACCGCGTGTTCCTGAACCTGCTGGAAAACAGCCTGCGCTACACCGACCCCGGCGGGCAGCTGCAGGTGTCGGCCTGCGTGCTGCGCAATGGCGGCCCGCCGCGCCTCACGCTGCGCCTGGACGACACGGCGCCCGGCGTGGCGCCGCACGAGCTGCCGCACCTGTTTGAGCGCCTGTACCGTGCCGAGGCCTCGCGCCGCCGCGCCTCGGGCGACCTGGGCGGCTCGGGCCTGGGCCTGGCCATCTGCCGCACCATCGTGCAGGCGCACGGCGGCCAGATCGAAGCCAGCGCCTCGCCGCTGGGTGGCCTGCGCATCACCCTCACGCTGCCTCTACTGGAGAACCCCTCGCCATGACCACGCCCGCACGCATCCTCGTCGTGGAGGACGAGCAGGACATTGCAGACGTGCTGCTGGACTACCTGCGCCACGCGGGCTACGCCCCGGAGCACGCGGCTGACGGCCGCACGGCCCTGCAGGCCCTCACCGCCCCCCAGCCGCCGGACCTGACGCTGCTGGACGTCATGCTGCCCGGCATCGACGGGCTGGAGGTGCTGCGCCAGGCGCGCCGCCACACCGACAACCCCATCGTGGTGATCACTGCCCGCGTGGAAGAGGTGGACCGCCTCATCGGCCTGGAACTGGGCGCGGACGACTACATCTGCAAGCCCTTCTCGCCGCGCGAGGTGGTGGCGCGCGTGAAGGCCGTGCTGCGCCGGCGCGCACCGCTGGCCCAAGCCGCCGCGCAGGCGGAGCTGGCCTACGGCGCGCTGGTGCTGGACGAGGCCCAGCTGCAAGCCACGCTGCACGGTACCCTCGTGGCGCTGACACCGCGCGAATGGCATCTGCTGCGCACCCTGCTGGCACACCCGCGCAGCGTGCTGTCGCGCGCCCAGTTGCTGCAGCACGCCTACCCGGACTCGCCGCAGGAGCCCAACGAGCGCGCCGTGGACAGCCACATCAAGAATCTGCGCCGCAAGCTGCGCAGCGCCGACCCCGCCGGGCACGACTGGATACGCTCGGTCTATGGCGTGGGCTTTGCCTTCGACCCACCCGCGGCGCCTCAGGACGCTCAGGACTGAGCTAGCTCCTTTTTTAATAGCTGCTTGCGCTTACCACAAGCGCCTTTAGGGCACTTTTTGCTTTAAACGCACCCGGGCAGCCACAGCGGCCTACGCCGGGTGGGGACAAGGGTTTGTTACCGAGCGTGACGGCGCCTAGAATGCCGCAGCCTCTGTTCCCGCGCCCGGCGCCCTCACCGACGAACCACCATGCCCGCTCCCCTGCGCTTTTGTGCCGACGTGTCGCTGCAACGTCCCCTGTTGTCGGCGCGCGAGCGCGAGGCCCTGGACCGCAGCCCCTGGTTCTCCACCCTCTCGCCCTCGCTGCGGCACGACATCTTCCGCCTGGGCCATGTGACGCGCCACGCACACGGCGACCTGATCGTCGAGCAGGGCCGTCCCATCCGCGAATGGTTCACCTGCGCCAGTGGCGCGCTGCGCTTTCAACGCACCACGCCCTCCGGCAAGCTGGTCACGCTGGCCTATGTGGAGCCCGGAATCTGGGTGGGTGAGGCCGAGGTGCTCTACGGCCGTCCCTGCACCTACGACGCGCATGCCCATGGCCCCACCACGCTGTTGAGCGTGCCCGAACCCACCTTCCGCACGCTGCTGCAGGAGCATCCCTCGTTCGGCGAGGCGCTGCTCACGCTGCAGGCATGGAGCATGCGGTCGCTGTACTGCATGATGGAAGACATGGCCACGCTGCCGCTGCGCGCGCGCCTGGCCAAGCAACTGCTACAGCTGCTGCAGCGCTTCGGCCCGCAGCGCACCGAGCCGGGCGAGAGCGTGCCGCTGGGCCTGTCGCTGGCGCAAGACGAGCTGGCCTGCCTGCTCGGCGGCTCGCGCCAGCGCGTGAACGTGGAATTGAAATGGCTGGAACGCGAGGGCCTGATCAGCGTGCGCCCCCGCGGCATCGAGATCCTGGACGCCACCGGCCTGCAGACGCTGGTGGACCAGGCCGCCGCGGATGGCCGAGGCGACGAGTAAGGCGCTCCCCTCTCGCGGCGCACGCCCCCGCGCTCGCCGAATCTCTAGCGTCCCACCATCCGGGCGGGCACCACCCACTCATCGAACTGCGCGGGCGTCACGTGGCCCAGCGCCAGCGCGGCCTTGCGCAGCGTGCTGCCTTCCTTGTGCGCCTTCTTGGCAATCGCCGCGGCCTTGTCGTAGCCGATGTGCGGGTTGAGCGCCGTCACTAGCATCAGCGAGCGCTCCACCAGCTCCGCGATGCGCGCGCGGTTGGGCTCTATCCCCACGGCGCAGTGCTCGTTGAAGCTCACCATGCCATCGGCCAGCAACCGCACGCTCTGCAGGAAGTTGTGCGCCACCAGCGGGCGGAACACGTTCAGCTCGAAGTTGCCACTGGCCCCGCCGATGTTGATGGCCACATCGTTGCCCAGCACCTGGGCGCACAGCATGGTCAGCGCCTCGCACTGCGTGGGGTTCACTTTGCCGGGCATGATGGACGAGCCGGGCTCGTTCTCAGGGATGGTGATCTCGCCGATGCCGCTGCGCGGGCCGCTGGCCAGCCACCGCACGTCGTTGGCGATCTTCGTGAGGCTGGCCGCCAGCGTCTTCAGCGCGCCGTGGGCATGCACCAGCGCGTCCTGCGATGCGAGCGATTCGAACTTGTTGGGCGAGGTCACGAAGGGCTGGCCGGTGAACTGGGCCAGCTCCTGCGCCACACGTTCGGCGTAGCCCTCGGGCGCATTCAGGCCCGTGCCCACGGCCGTCCCGCCCAGGGCCAGTTCATGCAGGTGCGGCAGCGCCGCGCGCACGTGGCGCTCCCCATGGGCAAGCTGCGCCACCCAGCCCGAGATCTCCTGCCCCAGCGTGAGCGGTGTCGCATCCTGCAGATGGGTGCGGCCGATCTTCACGATGTCGTCGAACGCCTCGGCCTTGGTCTGCAGGGTGGCGCGCAGCTCCTCCATGGCGGGCAACAGCCGGTGCACCAGCGCCTGCACCGCGGCCACATGCGTGGCGGTGGGGAACACGTCGTTGCTGGACTGGCTCTTGTTCACGTCATCGTTGGGATGTACGAGCCGTGCCTCGCCACGCTCGCCGCCCAACAGCTCGCTGGCGCGGTTGGCCAGCACCTCGTTGACGTTCATGTTGGTCTGGGTGCCCGAGCCGGTCTGCCAGACCACCAGCGGGAACTCGTCGTCGTGCTCGCCCAGCAGCACCTCGTCGGCCGCGGCGACGATGGCGCGCGTCTTGTCCGCACCCAGCAGCCCCAGCGCGTGGTTGACCCGGGCCGACGCGCGCTTGACCTGCGCCAGCGCGCGGATGAGTTCCTGCGGCTGTCGTTCACCCGAAATGGCGAAGTTCTGCAGCGAGCGCTGCGTCTGCGCGCCCCAGAGCCTGTCGGCCGGTACCTCGATGGGGCCGAAGGTGTCGCGTTCGATACGGGTGCTGGAAGTCATGCAAAGGCCTTTCTGATCCGGGAAGGAGCAACGGGTGCGATTTCACCGCAAATGGCCGCACGGCCACTGAAAGCCCCTGCCGCCACGGCGGGCGGGACTTTTACCCTTGCTTTTGCCCTTGCATCAGGCTCGTGCAAGGTGCAGGGCGATAATCGCGGGCGTCCGTTTCACAAGAATCCTCCCCCACATGACCACGACCATCCGGTACAACGACCTTGTGGAGTCCGTAGCTGCCGCGCTGCAGTACATCTCCTACTACCACCCCGCCGACTATATCCAGCACCTGGCCCGCGCCTACGAGCGCGAGCAGAGCCCCGCGGCCAAGGATGCGATGGCGCAGATCCTCACCAACAGCAAGATGAGCGCCACGGGCCACCGCCCGATCTGCCAGGACACGGGCATCGTGAACGTGTTCCTGAAGGTGGGCATGGGCGTGCGCTTCGAGGGCTTCGCCGCCGACCAGAGCCTGGAGGACGCCATCAACGAAGGCGTGCGCCGCGGCTACAACCACCCCGACAACACGCTGCGTGCGTCGGTCGTCGCCGACCCGCAGTTCGCTCGCAAGAACACCAAGGACAACACACCCGCCGTCATCAGCGTGCAGATCGTGCCCGGTGACACGCTGGACGTGACCGTGGCCGCCAAGGGCGGCGGCAGCGAGAACAAGTCCAAGATGGTCATGATGAACCCCAGCGACAACCTGGTGGACTGGGTGCTCAAGACCGTGCCCACCATGGGCGCCGGCTGGTGCCCGCCGGGCATGCTGGGCATCGGCATCGGTGGCACGGCGGAAAAGGCCGTGCTGCTGGCCAAGGAAAGCCTGATGGAAGACCTGGACATGTACGAGCTGCTGGCCAAGAGCCAGCGCGGCGAGAAGCTGGACCAGGTAGAAGAGCTGCGCCTGGAGCTGTACGAGAAGGTCAACGCCCTCGGCATCGGCGCCCAGGGCCTGGGCGGCCTGGCCACCGTGCTGGACGTGAAGATCAAGATGTACCCCACGCACGCTGCCAGCAAGCCTGTGGCCATGATTCCCAACTGCGCGGCCACGCGCCACGCGCACTTCGTGATGGACGGCTCCGGCCCCGTCTACATGGACCCGCCGAGCCTGGACCTGTGGCCCAAGGTGGACTGGGCGCCCAACACCGAGACCAGCAAGCGCGTGGACCTCAACACGCTGACCAAGGAAGAGGTCGCGAGCTGGAAGCCTGGCCAGACGCTGCTGCTGAACGGCAAGATGCTCACCGGCCGCGACGCCGCGCACAAGCGCATCCAGGACATGCTGGCCAAGGGTGAGAAGCTGCCCGTGGACTTCACCAACCGCGTGATCTACTACGTGGGCCCCGTGGACCCGGTGAAGGACGAGGCCGTGGGCCCCGCCGGCCCCACCACCGCCACGCGCATGGACAAGTTCACCGACATGATGCTGGAGCAGACCGGCCTGATCGCCATGATCGGCAAGGCCGAGCGCGGCCCGGTCGCCATCGAGTCCATCAAGAACCACAAGAGCGCCTACCTGATGGCCGTGGGCGGCGCCGCCTACCTGGTCAGCAAGGCTATCAAGAACGCCAAGGTAGTGGGCTTTGCGGACCTGGGCATGGAAGCCATCTATGAGTTCGACGTGGTGGACATGCCCGTCACCGTGGCCGTGGACGCGGGTGGCACCAGCGCCCACATCACCGGCCCGGCCGAGTGGCAAAAGAAAATCGCCGCGGGCGAATACAAGGTCGTGCCCATGGTGGCCGCCTGACGGCCTCGCGATGTGAACCGTCCGTGACAAAAACCGCCCTCGGGCGGTTTTTGTTTTTCCAACGGGTAAAGGGCCAGCGCGGCAGGGAACCCCGCTGCCGCCTTGCACTCCCATCTGCATCTCTTCACCGCCTCAGGAGCACCATGACCGCAGAAGAAATCCGCGCCACCCTCACCTTGTGCCTGATGGCCTCGTACGCCGACGGCGAGAAGCACGACCGCGAGCGTGAGCAGATCCGCGAGGTCGCGCAAGGCCTTGCGGGCGACGCGCAAATCAACCTGCCCGGCCTGTACCAGGACGTGCTGCTGCGCCGTGTGCAGCTACCAGAAGTGTTGGGCCGCCTGGCCTCTCCCGAGTCGCGCCAGCTGGCTTATGAGATGGCCGTGTGCGTGTGCGAAGCCGACGGCCACACCAGCGCCAAGGAAGACGCCTTCCTGGCCCAGGTGCGCCAGGCCTGGGGCCTGGGGGGCGCGCTTACCACAGGGGGATTCGATGCCGAGGCCCAGGCCGTGGCCGACGCCCCTTTGCAAGCGCCTCTGCAAGCGCCTCTGCAAACGCCATTGGACGCATCCACTGCGCCTGCGACACCGGCCCCCCACCCCGCCGCTGCGGACGCGTTGCCCTCCACCGCCGCGCAGCGCCGCCCCGGCAGCCTGCCGCCCGCCGAGATGGACCGCAAGATCCTGCAGGCGTCGATCATGAACGGCGCCATCGAACTGCTGCCCGAGAATCTGTCCACCCTCGCCATCATTCCGCTGCAAATGCGGCTGGTCTACCAGATCGGCCAAAGCTACGGCTATGAGCTGGACCGCGGGCACATCAAGGACTTCCTCGCGACGCTGGGCGTGGGGCTCACCTCGCAGTACCTGGAGCAGGCAGGCCGCAAGCTGCTCAGCGGCCTGCTGGGCAAGGCCGGCAAGGGCCTGCTGGGCGGCCTGGGGCGCCAGGCGGTGAGCAGCGGCATGAGCTTTGCCGCCACCTATGCGCTGGGGCATGTGGCCAACCAGTACTACGCGGGCGGGCGCACGCTGTCCACCGACATGCTCAAGGACGCCTACCAGCACGTGATGCAGGACGGCCAGCAACTGCAGGCGCGCTACCTGCCGCAGATGCAGGCGACCGCGCGCCAGCTCGACACGGCCAAGATCCTCTCCATGGTGCGCGGCGGCTGAGAGGCAAGTTGCCGCGTTGAACGCGTGTTTTGCTACATTTTCAGGAGCATCTAGCGCTTGACTGGCAAGCGCTAGAGCCAATTTCTATATAGATGCAGCCCCACGGCGGCGCTTGGCCCACAGCCCGCCGAACTGGTTGATCACCATGCCCGCCAGCACGCCCAGCGTGCCCATCCATTGCCAGGCCGTGGGGCGCTCGCCCAGCAGCAGCATGGCCGACAGCAGCCCCACCACCGGCACCAGCAGCGACAGCGGCGCCACGGTGCTGGCGGCGTAGCGCTGCAGCAGGCGCGTCCACAGGCCATAGCCCAGCAGGGTAGACAACAGCGCCAGATAGGCCACCACGCCCAACTCGCGCCCGCCCAGGCCGCGCAGCTGCTGCACCACGGCCTCCGTGCCGTCCACCACGCAGGCCAGCAGCAACAGCGGCACGATGGGGAACACGCTGCTCCAGACAATGAAGGACACGGGCTCGTACGGCCCCTGGCGCGCTGCGACGCGCGTGAGCAGGTTGGAGCCGGCCCACATGGCCGCGGCCCCCACGGTGAGCAGGAAGCCCGCCAGGGTCATGCCGGAGGCGCCGTCGCCGTGCGCCGCGCCGATGAACGCCAGCCCGCCGATGGCGATGCACAGGCCCAGCCACTGCCAGCGGTGTGGCGTCTCGCCCAACAAGGCTGCTGCCATGAGCATGGTGATGAATGCCTGCGTCTGCAGCACCACCGAGGACATGCCCGCCGGCATGCCCAGCTGCATGCCGGTGAACAGCAGGCCGAACTGTCCCACACCCTGCACCAAGCCATAGGCCGCCATCACGCCCCAGGACAGGTGCCGCGGCGGGCGCACGAACAGCAGGAACGGCAGCGACGCCGCCAGGAAGCGCAGCGCGCACAGCACCAGCGGCGACAGCGTGGCCAGGCCCCACTTCATGACGACGAAGTTCAGCCCCCAGACCACAACCACCACCAGCGCCTTGGCCCAGTCGGCCCGCGACAGCGACGTGCTCATGCGCGGACTGCCAGCGCGGCGCGGCTCAACTGCCCGCCACCTTCATGCGGTTGATGAGGATGGAGCCCACCGTCTTGGCGCCATAGGTGTAGGCGTCGGCGCCCACGGCCTCGATGCCGCGCAGCATGTCCTTGAGGTTGCCGGCGATGGTGATCTCGTGCACCGGATAAGCGATGCGGCCGTTCTCCACCCAGAAGCCGCTGGCGCCGCGCGAGTAGTCGCCCGTCACGTAGTTCACGCCCTGGCCCATGAGCTCGATCACGAACAGGCCCGTGCCCAGCTTTTGCAGCATGGCGTCCAGGTCGTCGCCGGGCTTCGTAAGGCGCGACGACAGCACCAGGTTGTGCGAGCCGCCGGCGTTACCGGTGGTCGGCATGCCGAGCTTGCGCGCCGAATAGGTGCTGAGGAAATAGCCCTGCACGCGGCCCGCCTCCACCACCTGGCGCGGCGCCACGCGCACGCCCTCATCGTCGAACGGCGAGCTGCCCTTGCCGCCCAGGATGAAGGGGTCCTCGGCCACGTCGATGTGCTTGGCGAACACCTGCTTGCCCAGCGAATCGACGAGAAAGCTGCTCTTGCGGTACAGCGCGCCGCCGCTCACGGCCTGCACGAAGCCGCCCAGCAGGCCGGCGGCCAGGGGCGACTCGAACAGCACCGGGCATTCGGTGGTGGGGATCTTGCGGCTGCCCAGGCGGCTCAACGCGCGCTGGGCGGCGTAGCGGCCCACGGCCTCGGGCGCGGCCAGTTCGCGCGCGTCGCGCATGGAGCTGTACCAGGCGTCGCGCTGCATCTCGGCATTGCGCCCTGGCAGCGAGGCGATGGGCGCCACCGAGATGCTGTGGCGCGAACTGGCGTAGCCGCCGCGAAAGCCGCGTGTGTGGGCGCTGAAGAAATGGCTCTGCTGCGCCGACACGCCCGCGCCTTCGCTGTTGGTGATGCGTTTGTGGGTCTTGAAGGCGGCGGCCTCGCACTCCAGCGCGAGAAGCGCGGCCTCTTCGCTGGTGATGGCCCAGGGGTGGAACAGTTGCAGGTCGCGGTGCGTTTCCTGTGGCGCGATGTCGGCCGCGTCGGGCAGGCCGGCCACCGGGTCCTCGGCGGTGAAGCGGGCGATGTCGTACGCCGCCTGCACCGTGCGCTCCACGGCGGCCAACGAGAAGTCGGACGTGCTCGCATTGCCACGGCGGTGGCCCACATACACCGTCACGCCCAGCGACTTGTCGCGGTTGCGCTCCACCGTCTCCAGCTCGCCCTTGCGTACGTTCACCGACAGGCCGCAGCCTTCCGAGGCGTCCGCCCCCGCGTCGGTAGCACCCAACTTCTTGGCATGGGCCAGGGCATGGTCCACCAGGCCTTCAAAGAACTCTCGGGTATAGCTGAAGCCGCTGTCGGGCTGGGAAGAAGTGCCGCTGGCGGCGCGGTTGCTGGATGTATTCATAGCGGCGGCTATGATACTTGCCGACCCGCGCCGCCGCGCGGCAGGCGCCATTGCCGCTGCGCCGCGCAGGGCCTGTTTCCGCCCCCAGCACACCCATGTCACGCAAACCCAAAAAAGGCTATTTTGTGAAGGGCCATTTCGTTGCCGAAGGCAGCGAGATGGACCTACAGCTCAAGGCCGAACTCAAAGGCACCGACGGTGCCACCAAGACCGACCTCAAGCGCGAGATGGAGGCGCTGCAGGACCTGGGCTCCGAGCTGCTCACGCTGCGCAGCGACCTGTTCGCGCGCCTGGACCTGCCCGAAAAGCTCCAGGATGCATTGGCCGAGGCCCGCCGCATCACCAACTTCGAGGGCAAGCGCCGGCAGATGCAGTTCGTGGGCAAGCTCATGCGCAAGCTGGAAGAAGGCACGGTGGCGGCCATCCACGCCGCGCTGGACGAGCAGCGCAACGGCTCCGCCGCCGAAAAGCTGGCCCTGCACCAGGCCGAGCACTGGCGCGACCGCCTCATTGCGGACGACAATGCGCTGGCGGCATGGCTGGAGCAGTTTCCGCGCACGGACACGCAACAGATCCGCGCGCTGATTCGCCAGGCGCGCAAGGATGCGCAGTCCGACCATGAGGCCCGGGTGGCCCAGTCGCAGGGCGAGGCCCCGCGCAAGGGACGTGCCTACCGCGAACTGTTCCAACTGGTGCGCCACCAGATGACCGAAGCGGCCGCCCTGGCCGTGCATGAGGAGCGCGAAGACGATGCCTGATACCCACAAAGCCCCGTCCTACGAGCCGGTCAAGATCGGCATCGTCTCCATCAGCGACCGCGCCAGCAGCGGCACGTACGAAGACAAGGGCCTGCCCGCCCTGCACGACTGGCTCAAGCGCGCGCTGCACAACCCGATTGCTTTCGAGCCACGCCTGATTCCCGACGAGAAAGAGCGCATCAGCGCCACGCTGGTCGAACTGGTGGACGCTGGTTGCAGCCTGGTGCTGACCACCGGCGGCACTGGCCCCGCGCTGCGCGACGTGACGCCCGAGGCCACGTTGGCCGTGGCCGACAAGGAGATGCCGGGCTTTGGCGAGCAGATGCGCCAGATCTCGCTGACGTTCGTGCCCACGGCCATCCTGTCGCGCCAGGTGGCGGTGATTCGCGGCCAGAGCCTCATCATCAACCTGCCGGGCCAGCCCAAGGCGATTGCCGAGACGCTGGAGGGCCTCAAGGACGACAGCGGCGCACAGCGCGTGCCGGGCATCTTCGCCGCCGTGCCCTACTGCATCGACCTGATCGGCGGGCCCTACCTGGAGACACGCCCCGAGGTCTGCAAGGCCTTCCGCCCCAAGACCGCCGTGCGCCCCCAGCGCTGAGCGCGCCGCCCCGCCACGGGGCCGTGCCATGCTGCCCACCAATCGTCCTGCCGCGCCTTCGCGCCCCCGCGCAGGCCACACGTTCCTGGCCGGCCTGGCCATCGCCGGCCTGCTGGTTCCCGAAGCGGTGGCGTACGCCGCCATCGCCGGCGTACCGCCGGCCCATGCGCTGGTGGCGGCGCTCGTCGGGCTGCTCGTCTATCCGTTCATCGGCACCAGCCGCTTCGCCACGCTCTCGGCCACGTCGTCGGCCGCGGCGATCTTCGCGTCCGTCGTGGCTGCGGAAGGCACGGGCGGCGCGTTTGCGCTGGTCGGTGTCACCGGCGGACTGTTCATCGTGGCGGCGCTCGCGCGCGCCGACTTCCTGGCGGCGTTCGTCTCGCGCCCCGTGCTGCGCGGCTTTGCGTGGGCGCTCGCGGTCACCATCGTCGTCAAGCAACTGCCCGGCCTCACGGGCGTTCCGGCCCAGGGCACGCACACGCCCGGCCTGCTGTGGGACTGGCTGGGCAGGCTTGGCAACGCACAGGGTCTGACGGCAGCGCTGGGCTGCGGCGCGCTGGCTCTGTGGCTGGCGCTACAGCGCGCCCAGGCGCGGCATGCCTGGGTGCAGCCCTCGGTGCTGGTGCTGGCGCTGGGCATCGCGCTGTCCGCGGCGCTGCCTTTGGCGGCGCACGGCGTGGTTCTGGTGGGGCCTGTCACGCTGCAGGGGCTGCAGAGGAGCTGGCCGCGGCTGGACTGGGACCACTGGGTGCGCGCCGCCCAGATGGCGCCGGCGCTGATGATGATCCTGTTCGCCGAGTCGTGGGGATCGGCCCGCTCCCTGGCCCTGCAAGCGGGCGACCGCGTGCACGCGCGGCGCGAGATGCTGGCCCTGGGCGCCGCCAACATCGGCAGCAGCCTGCTGCAGGGCCTGCCCGTGGGCGCAGGCTTCTCGGCTTCGTCGGCCAACTACGAGGCTGGGGGGCACAGCCGCTGGACGGGCCTCGTCGCCGCAGCGGCGATTGCGTTGGCGCTGGGATTGGCGCAAGGCGCACTGGCGCTTGTGCCGCTACCCGTGCTGTGTGCGGTGGTGATCGGCATCCTGTCGCACAAGCTGGGCCCGCGCCCCTTGTGGGCCACGCTGCGCTGGAATGGCGACGCCTGGATGGCATTGGCCGCCGCGGCCGGCGTGTTGGGGCTGGGCGTGCTGTTCGGCATGCTGCTCGCGGTGGGGCTTTCGCTGCTGCTGGCGCTGCGCCGCTTTGCGCAGCCGGCCGCCAGTGAGCTGGGCCGCCTGCCGGGCACGCATGATTTCGTCGCGCTCAAGCTGCACCCGCAGGCGCAGCGCACGCCGGGCGTGCTGGTGCTGCGGCCGGACGAACCGCTGTTCTTTGCCAATGCCGAGGCCATGGCGCATATCGTGGCCACGCACGCAGGAGCCCAGGGCGTGCGCGCCGTGGTGCTGAGCGTGGAGTCCAGCGACGACATGGACGTGACCACGCTGGAGGCCCTGCAGGAGTTGCAGGCCCATTTGGCGCGCCGGGGACTGGCCCTGCTGCTCGCGCGCATCAAGGACCACCCGCGTGCCGCGCTTCAGCGCGCCGGGCTCACGCATATTCCGCTGTTCTGGAGCGTGGACGACGCCGTGGGCGCGGCACAGGGCATGGCCATACCCGAGCAGTCCACTCAACCGTAGCCCCGCCGCCGCGTACCCGGCGTAATGTGGCGGCTTCACCCCACAAAGGAGCCCCGCATGACCGCCATGATGAAAGCCGCTGTCTTCGTCGAAAAAGGCCGCATCGAACTGGCCGACAAGCCCATTCCCGACGTGGGCCCCAACGACGCGCTGGTGCGCATCACCACCACCACCATCTGCGGCACCGACGTGCACATCCTCAAGGGTGAATACCCGGTGGCCAAGGGCCTGACCGTGGGCCATGAACCCGTGGGTGTGATCGAGAAACTGGGCAGCGCCGTGCAGGGCTACCAGGAAGGCCAGCGCGTGATCGCCGGCGCCATCTGCCCCAACTTCAACAGCTACGCGGCGCAGGACGGCTATCCCAGCCAGGACGGCAGCTACCTGGTGCCGCGTGGTCTGTGCGGCTGCCACGGCTACAAGGCCACGGCAGGCTGGCGCTTTGGCAATCTGATCGACGGCACCCAGGCCGAGTACGTGCTGGTGCCCGATGCCCAGGCCAATCTGGCGCCGATTCCCGACGGGCTGACCGACGAGCAGGTGCTGATGTGCCCGGACATCATGTCCACCGGCTTCAAGGGCGCGGAGAACGCCAACATCAAGATCGGCGACACCGTGGTGGTGTTCGCACAAGGTCCCATCGGCCTGTGCGCCACCGCCGGCGCGCGCCTGCTGGGTGCCACCACCATCATCGCCGTGGACGGCAACGACGACCGCCTGGCGGTTGCGAAGAAGATGGGCGCCGACGTGACGCTGAACTTCCGCAACGTGGATGTGGTGGAGGAGGTGATGAAGCTCACCGGCGGCAAGGGCGCCGACGGCTCCATCGAGGCACTGGGCACGCAGGCCACGTTCGCCCAGGCCATGAAGGTGCTCAAGCCCGGCGGCACGCTGTCCAGCCTGGGGGTGTACTCGGAAGATCTGTCGATCCCGCTGGCGCAGTTCGCTGCCGGCCTGGGCGACCACACCATCCGCACCGCGCTGTGCCCCGGCGGCAAGGAGCGCATGCGCCGCCTGATGAACGTGATCGCCGCCAGCCGACTGGACCTGGGGCTGCTGGTGACGCACCAGCGCAAGCTGGACGACATCGTGGAGGCCTACGACCTGTTTGCGCACCAGCGCGACGGGGTGCTCAAGATCGCCATCAAGCCTCACTGAGGCGAGCCAACGCCCATAAAGAGAAAATAGGCCGCTAGCGCTTATACATCAAGCGCTGGCAGCTATTGAATTAGGAGCATTCACTTAACGAAAGGCCCCGGCGGCCCTTCCTCGGGCTCAGAAACCGCGCATCTCGCCCCACTCGCCCCAGGGAGCCCGCGAGGAGCGCAGGGTATTGATGGGCGCCGCCGCATCCTCATAGCCCAGCGCCACGCCAAAGGCCACGCGGTAAGGCTCGGGCAGTCCCAGCTGCTGCTGCAGCGTGCCGGCATAGCGGCGCCAGAAGCCCTGGGCGCAGGTGGCCAGCCCATGCTGCACCGCCAGCAGCATCAGTGACTGCAGGTAGATCCCCAGATCAGCCCATTGCGGCTGACCCATGCGCTCGTCCACGCAGACGAAGATGCCCACGGGCGCGCCAAACAACTCGGCATTCTTGGCCAGCTGCTGCAGGCGCCCGGCCTTGTCCTCGCGCGGAATGCCGATGCTGCGGTACAGGTCTTCGCCGTTGGCGAAGCGGCGTGTGCGGTAGGGCTCCCACAGGCCCGGCGGGTAGGACTGGTTGTCCGGTCCTTCCTCGGGTTGCGCCTGGGCGACGACCGCCAACAACTCCTGCAGCGGCGCGCCCGTGAGGGCCACCACGCGCCAGGGCTGCAGATTGCCGCCGGAGGCCGCCTGTGCGGCTTCTTGAAGAATCGTCTGCACCGTCGCCGCGGGGGGCGCGTCGGGCAGGAAGGCGCGCACCGAGCGGCGCGCACGCAGGGCCTGGGTAACTTCCATGGGGTTGTTTACTTGCCAATGATGTCGTTGAGCTTGGCCGCCTGGAATTGCTCGCAGCGCACAGCCTCGTCGGGTACGCAGCCGCCGCTTTGCGGGGTGGACCTGGAGAGCTTTTCAATGGCCTGCCACAACAGTGCGATCTGGTGCTCCTGCGTGGCGGCGGAATCGATCAGGCCGCGCATGGCCTGGGTCAGCGGGTCGTCCTGCAGGGAGGTCACGCCGTAGGCGCTGAACTTGGCCTCCTCGGGCTTGTGCGGCTCGGTCACGTCGGCGCTCTGGCCTTCCTTGGACGGAATGATGCGCGCGGGGATGCCCACGGCCGTGGCACCCGCTGGCACCGGCTTGATGACCACGGCGTTGCTGCCGATCTTGGCCCCATCGCCCACCTCGAAGCCGCCCAGCACCTTGGCGCCCGCGCTCACCACCACGTTCTTGCCCAGCGTGGGATGGCGCTTGGTGCCCTTGTAGAGCGAGGTTCCGCCCAGCGTCACGCCCTGGTAGATGGTGCAGCCGTCGCCGATCTCGGCGGTCTCGCCCACCACCACCCCCATGGCGTGGTCGAAGAAAACCCGCTCGCCGATCTTGGCGCCCGGGTGGATCTCGATGCCCGTGAACCAGCGCGCAAAGTGCGAGATGAAGCGCCCCAGCCACTTGAAACCGTTCGTCCAGCACCAGTGCGCCGGCCGGTGCAGCCAGATGGCGTGCAGGCCGGGATAGCAGGTAATGACCTCCCAGGTGCTGCGCGCAGCCGGGTCGCGTTCGAGGATGCACTGGACGTCGGATCGCAGGCGGGCAAGCATGAAGGGCAATGGTGTAACGAGAAGCTTGGCAGTCTAGCGGTTTGCCTGCGCGGCCTGCAGCATGGATTTGGCGACACCGCGCAGGATGTGGATTTCCTCCTGCGTGAGTTGCGCGCGGTTGAAAAGCTGGTTCAAGCGCGGCATGAGCTTCTTGGGCGCGGCCGGGTCCAGAAAGCCGATGCCCGTGAGCGCCTGCTCCCAGTGCGCCAGCATGCCGGCCACCTGCGCGGCGTCCGCGCGCTCGCCCTGAGGGGCGGACTCCTGCACCGCAAAGCCGTCCCCACGGGTGGCAAGGGCCTGCCGCCATTCATAGGCGATGACCTGTACCGCCGCGCCCAGGTTGAGCGAGCCGAACTGCGGATTGGCGGGAATGCTCAGCGCCACATGGCAGCGGTACACATCCTCGTTGGCCATGCCAAAACGCTCGGAGCCGAACAGGAAGGCCACGCCAGTTTCCGGCGACGGGTTTCTAGCCAAATCAGCCCCTGGCGCTTTGCCATCAAGCGCGGGCAGCTCATTATTCAATAGCATCTCGAAATGCTGGCGCGGCGTGCGCGTGGGCGGGCCGAAGTCGCGCGGCGTCATCGCCGTGGCACACAGGTGGCTCACGCCCTCCAGCGCCTCGTCCAGCGTGGCGACGATGCGGGCATGGGCCAGCACGTCCAGCGCGCCGCTGGCCCGCTGGATGGTCTCCTCCTTGCGCAGCACGTTGGGCCAGCGCGGTGCGACCAGCACCAGGTCATCAAAACCCATGGTCTTCATGGCGCGGGCCGTGGCGCCCACGTTGCCGGCATGGCTGGTCTGGATCAGGATGAAGCGGGTTCTCATGGCGCGAAGTGACTCGGGAGCAAGCCTGCCATTGTCGCCGCTGCTGCAAAGCGCCCGAAGGCCCGCGCGTGCAAGCCCGGAGGGTGATGGGTAAAATGCCCGTTTTGCGCCCGCATCGCCGGCTGCGCGCCCCGCGGCCACCAGCCGCCCCGCTCCTTCGTCACAATCCAATGTCGTCCAATCTGCACCCCATGCTCAACGTGGCCATCAAGGCCGCTCGCGCCGCCGGCGCCATCATCAACCGCGCGGCCCTTGACGTGGAGGCCGTGCGTATTTCGCAAAAGCAGATCAACGACTTCGTGACCGAGGTGGACCATGCCGCCGAGCAGGCCATCATCGAGACGCTGCTCACCGCCTACCCCGGCCACGGCATCCTGGCCGAGGAATCGGGTTCCGAGCACGGCTCCAAGCATTCCGAATACGTCTGGATCATCGACCCGCTGGACGGCACCACCAATTTCATCCACGGCTTTCCCGTGTACTGCGTGAGCATCGCCCTGGCCGTGCGCGGCAAGGTCGAGCAGGCCGTGGTGTACGACCCCTCGCGCAACGACCTTTTCACCGCCACGCGCGGGCGCGGCGCCTTCCTGAACGAGCGCCGCATCCGCGTGAGCAAGCGCACGCGCCTGGGCGAATGCCTGATCTCCACGGGCTTCCCTTTCCGCCCCGGCGACAACTTCAAGCAATACCTGAACATGATGGCCGAGGTGATGCCCCGCACCGCCGGCCTGCGCCGCCCCGGCGCTGCCGCGTTGGACCTGGCCTATGTGGCCGCCGGCTACACGGACGGCTTCTTCGAGAGCGGCCTGTCGATCTGGGACGTGGCCGCGGGCGGTCTGCTGGTGACCGAGGCCGGAGGTTTGGTGGGCAACTTCACGGGCGAGGCCGACTACATGGAGCAGCGCGAATGCCTGGCCGGCGCGCCACGCATCTATGGCCAGCTGGTGACTCTGCTGGGCAAATACAGCAAGTTCGCCAGCGCGGGCGACAAGGCCGCGGTGCGCCAGGCCGCCGAGGTCACGGAAGTCGCTGACGTGGCCGGCGACGAGGCGGCCGCGCGGTCGCCAGACGACGCCACGCCCACCGCACCGGACAGCGCCGCCGAGGACACCCACACGCGCCCCCCGGCCGCGCCGTAACCCCCACACTCACAAAACAATAGCTGCTCGCGCTTGCTGCAAGCGCCTTAGCAGCTATTTTTATTTGAACTGCTGCAGCACTTCAATGGGGATCGGGGTAGCGCTGTGCGATGCCGCGGAAGTCGTCGGCCAGTTCCACGAACGCATCCACCATGTCCGGGTCGAAGTGCGTGCCCCGCCCCTTGAGGATGATGGTGCAAGCCTGTTCGTGGGAGAACGCCGGCTTGTACACGCGCTTGCTGATGAGTGCGTCATACACGTCGGCCACGGCCATCAGGCGCGCAGACACGGGAATGGCGTCGCCCTTGAGGCCTTCGGGGTAGCCCGATCCGTCCCACTTCTCCTGGTGGCTGTACGCGATCTCCTTGGACACGCTGAGGAAGGCCACGCGCATGCCCAGGCGCTGCTCGGCATCCTCGATGGCCTTGCGCCCCAGCGTGGTGTGGGTCTTCATGATCTCGAACTCCTCCACCGTGAGCTTGCCCGGCTTGAGCAGGATGCTGTCGGGGATGCCGATCTTGCCGATGTCGTGCAGCGGCGCCGACTTGTACAGTAGATCGATCATGCGGTCGTTCAAGGCCGCCTCGAAGCGCGGGTGGTGGCGCAGACGCTCAGCCAGGGCCTTGACGTACAGCTGCGTGCGGCGGATGTGGTTGCCGGTTTCGTTGTCGCGCGTCTCGGCCAGAGAAGTCATCGCCATGATGGTCACGTCCTGGATCGCCTGCACCTCCAGCGTGCGCATCGCCACCTCGCGCTCCAGGTAGGCGCTCTTGTCGCGCAGGAAGTCGGCCGTGGCCTTGAGCGCCAGGTGCGTGGCCACGCGCGCCAGCAGGATGGAGGGGCTGATGGGCTTGGTGATGTAGTCCACCGCCCCCAGCGCCAGGCCTTCGCGCTCGTCGTCGGGATCGGAACGTGCGGTGAGAAAGATCACCGGAATGTGACGCGTGGCCCCGTTGGCCTTGAGGCGCCGGCAGACCTCGTAGCCGTCGATGCCGGGCATCATGATGTCCAGCAGCAGCAGGTCGGGCGGAGCGTCGGACTGCGCGATTACCAGGGCCTTCTCACCGCAGGCCGCCACCTTGACGCGGTAATGCCCCTGCAGCAGTCCGGCCATGAGCGTCAGGTTGTCGGGCGTGTCGTCCACTACCAGCACGGTGGCGATGGGCTTGTCGACCAGGCGGTCCGGAGCGGCGTTCACGTAGCGTTGCTGATCCATGGGAAGTCCTGCCAAAGAGTTGGTGGGATGGGGCGTCATTCCGCCGGGGCCGCCGGGCATGCCTCCAGCCGCCGCAGCGCGTCGTCATAGGCAAAGCTGCGCACGCTGCGCTCCAGCGCATCGAAGTCCGCACCCAGCAAGGCGGCAAGCCCAGCCGCGTTGCGCTGGAGGTAGTCGCCTGCGGCCGGGTCGTCCGCGCGCAGCAGCGTACGCAGCCCGCGCAGCAGCTGGGCGGGCGTCTGCGGCGGCACGGTGGCCTCGCGAGCGTCCGCGCCCGGAGCCTGCCGGGCCCAGGCACCCAACGCCTGCAGCAAAGGCGCCATATGCCCTGCCAGGGCCGCCAGCAGGGGCTGGAGCGTTTCTGCCGGCGCCTGAGAGCGCAGCGCCTGCTCCAGTGCCTGCGCATGCCGCGACACCGGCTGCGCACCGAGGTTGGCGGCCACCGAGCGCAGCGTGTGCGCGGTGCGCTCGGCCAGTGCCCAGTCCTCCGCCTGTATGGCCGCCTGCAGGTTCTGGACGACGTCACTCTGGCTCAGCGCGAAGCGCTGCAACAGTTCGGCGTACAGCCCCGGCTTACCCGAAGCCCGCTTCAGGCCCAGCGCGGTATCCAGGCCCGGCACGCCCTGTGGCAGGGCAGGCGCGAATGCAGGTGCCAGCGGCGAGTCCGCCGGGGGTGCGGGCGAGTGCGACGCCGCCTCGGGGCGCGGCGACAGCCAGCGCACCAGCGTGGCCCACAGCACGTCGGGGTCGATGGGCTTGGGCACGTGGTCGTTCATGCCCGCGGCAAAGCAGCGCTCCCGGTCGGCCTGCATGGCATTGGCAGTCATGGCGATGATCGGCAGGCCGGCGTGGCGTGGGTCGGCACGCAGTTGCCGCGTGGCCGTTTCGCCATCCATCACGGGCATCTGCATGTCCATGAGCACCACGTCGTACCGGCGCCGGTCGATGCACGCGATGGCCTCCTGGCCGTTGGACGCCACATCCACGTGCATGCCGGCATCGCGCAGCAGTTCCTGCGCCACGATCTGGTTGAGCTCGTTGTCTTCCACCAGCAGCACCACCGCGCCGCGCAGCACGGCGGGTGCGGCGCCGGACGCAGACCGCGGCAGCGGATGCACGTCCCACGCCTGGGCCAGCGGCTGCATGAGCGTGTCGAACAACACCGACGCGCTCACCGGCTTGACGAGCACGTTGTCGATCCCCTCGCTGCGCGCGGCGTCCACCACCTCGTCGCGCCCGTGCGCCGTGACCATCAGCATCTGCGGGATATGCGCGAGGCCCAGTCCGCGAATGCGGCGCGCCAACTCGATGCCGTCCATCCCCGGCATGTGCCAGTCCAGCAGCAGCAGGCCATAGGGGCGCTGCTCGGCCACCGCGTCGCGCAGTGCCTGCAGCGCCTGCACGCCCGAGTGCACCTGCGTGGCCTGCAGGCCCATGGTCTGCAGCATGTCCACCAGCACCTGGGCGGCGGTGTGATTATCGTCCACCACCAGCACCCGGCTGCCGCGCCAATCGCTGCGCAGCAGCGCACGGGGCAGGGGCTCGCCCCGCACCAGCGGCATGATGATCCAGAAGGCCGAGCCCTGCCCTGGTTCGCTGCGCACGCCCACTTCGCCGCCCATGAGTTCGGCCAGGCTCTTGCTGATCGCCAGGCCCAGGCCCGTGCCGCCGTAGCGGCGGGTGGTGGAGGTGTCGGCCTGCTCGAAGCTCTGGAACAGCCGCTGCATCTGCTGCGGCGCGATGCCGATGCCGGTGTCGCGCACCTCGAATCGCAGCAGCACGCGCGCGCCTTCGTCGCGCTCCAGCCGCACCAGCAGATGGATCTCTCCTTGCTCGGTGAACTTAACGGCGTTATTGGCAAAGTTGATGAGGATCTGCCCCAGGCGCAACGCGTCGCCCACCAAGTGCTGCGGCACGTCGGGGGCCACGTCCAGCACCAGCTCCAGCCCCTTGGCCGCCGCCTTGAAGCCCACCACGTCGGCCACGCCTTCCAGCATACGGTCCAGCGCGAAGGGGCTGCGCTCCACCACGAGCTTGCCGGCCTCGATCTTGGAGAAGTCCAGGATGTCGTTGATCACGCCCAGCAGATGCTGGCCCGCCTGCTGCATGCGCACCACGTAGCCGCTTTGGCGCGCATCCAGCCCCGACTTCAGGGCCAGGTGCGACATGCCGATGATCGCGTTAAGCGGCGTGCGGATCTCATGGCTCATGTTGGCCAGGAAACGCGACTTGAGCGCCGCCGTCTCCTCGGCCAGTTCCTTGGCGCGGCGCAGTTCCACTTCGGCGCGCTGGCGGTCGGAGACGTCCACGAAGGTGCCGATGACTCCGCCCGCCGAGCCGTCCGGGCGGTTGAACCCATGCAGCCAGAACATCGTGTGGTGCACCAGTCCATCGGCATACGGCATGGCCACCTCGCGGTGCACGGACTGCGCGCCCCGCAGCGCGGCCTCGGTATCCGCGTGCAGGCGTTCGCGCTCCAGCATGGGCAGGAACTCCAGGTCCAGCACCGTCTTGCCGATGAAGTCTTCCGTATGGATGTCGAAGGCCTGGACATAGGCCCGGTTGAAACCCAGGTAGCGCCCCTGCGCGTCTTTGTAGAAGAGCGGTACCGGAATGGCATCGATCAGCGCCTGCTGGAAGGCGAGCTGCTCGGCCACGCGCGCCTCCAACATCTTCTGGTCATGCACATCCACCTGCACGCCGATGATGCGCGCGGCCTGTCCTGCTTCGTCGCGCACCACGCGCGCGGTACACAGGATCCAGCGCGTGCTGCCATCGGCGCGCACGATGCGCCAGGAATCGCGCAGACGGCCGCCGCCCTGGCCGGCCTGTGCCTGCGCCAGCAGGCCTTGCACGCGCGCACGGTCTTCGGGATGGATCACATCCACCCACGCCTGGAACGGCCTCTCTGCGGCATGCCCGTCCTTTTGTGCCGGCAGCGACGCCGCGCCATACAGCTGCTCCAGCTGGGGCGACCACACCATGCGCTGCGTCAGCAAGTTGTAGTCGAACACGCCGATGTGCCCCGCCTCCTGCGCCAGCTCCAGCCGCGCGTTGGCTTCGCGCGTGGCAGCCTCGGCGCGCTGCGCCTCGGTCACGTCCTCGATCACCCACAGCGATGCGATCTGCACGCCCTCCATCTTCAGGCCGCGGCCCGCCATGCGCGCCGTGAACGACGTGCCGTCCGGACGCCGCAGCACGGCCTGCTCGCGCACCGAGCCACCGGCCAGAAGCATGGGAACGGTCCGTGCGGTGAAGGCGCCGTAGCCGGCCTCGCCTCCGAACAGCTCCTGTACCGGGGTTCCCGCCAGGGCCTCGTCCGAGGAGCGCAGCAGTTCCGCCAGGGCGCGGTTGAACTGCCGTATCTGCCCGTCGCAGACGAGCACGATGGGCGGCGCGTTGTCAAAAAGCGCTGTCTGTTGTTCCAGGAGTTCGCTCAGGCGGCGCTCACGCCGCTCCAGCTCTTGCGCGGCCTCGATGCGCGCGGTCACGTCCTGCAGCAGCCCCACGATCGCGATGCGCCGGCCCTTGGCGTCGAACACCGGCGACAGCGTGGCTTCCTCGTGGTAGAGGGTGCCGTCCCGGCGCCGGTTCACGAAGCGTCCGCGCCAGGAATGGCCGGCCAGCAACCGGCTCCACATGTCCCGGTAAGTACCGGCGGGCGTGTGTTCGCTAGCGGCTATCGACGGCTTGCGCCCGCGCACTTCACCCAGCGTGTAGCCGGTGTTGCGTTCGTACTGGGGATTGACCCACGCGATCACCCCTTCCGCATCGGTGATGACGATGGAAATGGGGCTGTTCTCCAGTGCCGCGCCCAGCACGGAAAAGCGCTGCATGCTCTCCGCCAGGCGGCGCCGGTTGCGCAGCGCGTCCAGCGCCATGGCACCCACGAGCGCGAAGAGCGCGAACGCGCCCCCTCCCACCATCCAGCGCAACCCCATGGGCATGATGGCGCTCATGTCGTCCAGCAACACCAGCTGCCAGGGGCCTGCAGGGTCCTTCCAGTCCACGGCGCGGCGGCCCACGGCATAGCGCACGCCGTCGATCAGCGCTTCGCGGGAGTCGATGGAAAACGGCAGGGCCGACACCAGCCCGTTGTCGAAACGGCTGCCAAACTGGCGCGTGCTGCGCACCGCGTCGATGCGTTCCTGCGTCAGGGGGGCGGCCATGGCGTAGAGCCACTCCGGACGGGTGGAAGAGAACACCACGCCCTGCGGCGACATCAGCAGCACGGGATGCCCCGCCCGCGTGAGCAGGCGGTCGAAATGGGAGAACCCCACCTTGACGGTAACCACACCGATGATGGGACTGGACGGGGTATCGCTCTCATACAGCGGCGCTGCGTAATAGAGGCCGCGCTCCTGCGACGTGCCGCCTAGGGCGGCATATACGGACGCATTGCCCTGCAACGCCTGCTGAAAATAGGGCCGATGTCCCAGCTGCGCACCGGTCGTGCGGTTGCCGGCGGTGTCATGCGCTACCACCGTGCCGTCGCGCGCGATCACGTAGGCACCATCCACCATGAAGCGGCCGCGGATGACGCCCAGGCGCGCCAGCACCGGCGGCGCATCGTAGGGCAGAAAGCCCTGCGCGGCAGCCTTGAGCGACGGCTCGCTCAAGCCAAGCAAGGTAACCATCCCCAGCAGCGGGCCGTTGCTGCTCTCGCTCAGCAGCGTCTGCTCCATGCCTTCCAGCAGCTGATTGCGTTCGTGTTGGCGCTGTTCCGAGCGCACCAACGCGATCGCTTCCACTGCCAGCCAGGCACCCAGCGCCGCCAGCACGAGCACCCATACGGCGCCCCGCAACCACCGGCCCTGTGGGTCGCGCAGCGAATCGCGCAGAACAGCCAGCCGTTCCTTGCGCTCAGGCATGGCCGTCATGCCTGCCAAGGGGCCGAGCGGGCAGCCACACATCGGGGGGAGCTTTTCAAGGAAACCTCCATCAGCCCCGTGCTTCGGGGGTCGGTGCAAGATGCGTCACAGACGCGTGGCGCGCCGTGATCCAGTGGGTGCGCGGAGTATGTCAAAACGTAACCATTTTCGCCATCCTGCATGACACTTATCCACCACCTGCCAACAGCAGCGTACCAGCATGTAACAGCGGGAGCGTGTGACCTTCCTGCCCAGTACGATGGCCCGGGTCACGCCACCACCAAGGAGACCCCGATGCGACCGTACCTGCGCGCCCAACGTATGACCGCCTCTGTCGTCGCTGCCCTCGCGGTGGTGACGCTGGCGGCCTGTTCCAGCCCCCCCGCCGCATTCCACTACCAGGTGCCGCAACAGCCCGAGGGCTCTTCCGGCTACACGGAGAAGCCCGGCTGGGCTACGGAGCGCTTCGCGGTGGCAGCCGCCAATCCGCTGGCGACCGACGCCGGCTACCAGGTGCTGAAGGCAGGCGGCTCGGCGCTGGATGCGGCCATCGCGGTACAGATGGTGCTTACGCTCGTGGAACCGCAGTCCAGTGGCATCGGCGGCGGCGCGTTCCTGCTGCACGCGGCTGGCAGCAAGGTCGAGGCCTACGACGGGCGCGAGACCGCCCCCGCGGCCGCCACGGAGAACCTGTTCATTGGCGCCAATGGCAAGCCCATGGCCTTCCATGACGCTGTGGTGGGCGGGCGCTCGGTCGGCGTGCCGGGTACGGTGCGCATGCTGGAGCAGGCCCACAAGGAACACGGCAAGCTTGCCTGGGCCACACTGTTCGAGCCCGCCATCCAGTTGGCGGAACAGGGCTTCAAGGTCAGTGCGCGCCTGCACACCTTGCTGGCCAATGAGAAGTTCCTCGCGCAGGACCCGGTGGCGCGCGCCTATTTCTTCGATGCCGCCGGCCAACCCTGGCCCGTGGGGCACACGCTCAAGAATCCTGAGCTGGCGAGCGTGCTGCGTGCCATTGCCAGGAACGGCTCCAAGGCGCTGCTTGAAGGGGAAGTGGCCCAGGCCATCGTGGCCAAGGTTCAGGGCCACGCAGGCAATCCCGGCGGGCTCAGCCTGGCCGACTTGGCAGGCTACCAGCCCAAGAAACGAGAGGCCCTGTGCTCCGACTACCAGATCGGCGCTAAAGCCTATCGCGTCTGCGGCTTTCCGCCGCCCAGTTCCGGCGCCATTGCCGTGGCGCAGATCCTGGGCATCCTGAAGAACACAGATGCCACGACCATGCCGTTGCAGGAGGGCCCCCAAGGTTCCGCCGACCCGCTGGGCCCGCTGCCCACGGCCGACTGGCTCTATCTGTACAACGAAGCCGCCCGCCTGGCCTTCGCCGACCGTGCGCAATACGTGGCCGACCCCGATTTCGTGCGCCCCCCTGCCGGCAGCTGGATGAGCCTGCTGGACCCGGCCTACCTCGCCAGCCGCGCACGCCTCATCCAGCCGCAGAGCATGAAGGTGGCCCAGCCCGGAACCCCCGGTGGGGCGCAGACCAGCATGGCGCCCATGCCCGACCAGCCAGAGTACGGCACCAGCCACATCAGCGTCGTCGATGCCCGGGGCAATGCCGTCGCCATGACCACCACCATCGAAGACCAGTTCGGCTCCCGCCAGATGGTCAGCACCAGCAGCGCGCGCAGCGGGGGCTTCCTGCTCAACAACGAACTGACCGACTTCAGCTTTGCGCCGCGCGACGCCCAGGGCCGCCCCATCGCCAACCGCGTCGAGCCGGGCAAGCGCCCCCGCTCGTCCATGGCGCCCACACTGGTGTTTGACAAGGCGTCCGGGCGCCTGCTGATGAGCGGCGGCAGCCCGGGCGGCGCGCTCATCATCCACTACACCGCCAAGACGATCTACGGGATCTTCAACTGGGGCCTGACGCCGCAGCAGGCGATCAATCTGCCCAACTTCGGCAACCTCAACGGCCCCACCCTGCTGGAGGAAAAGCGCTTCACCTCCACCACGATCGACAACCTGCGCGCACGCGGCGCGGAAGTGCGCGAGATGAACATGACCAGCGGCCTGCAGGCCATTACGCGCAGCGAAGTGCATGGCAAACCCATGTGGCTGGGCGGAGCGGACCCGCGGCGCGAAGGCGTGGTCATGGGCGACTGAAAGCCCCGATCCCCTCCTGGCGACGCACGGGCGATGCGTCGCCCTTCGTGCGGCAGCGCGTGGACCGCCTGCGCTATTGCGTGCGCCGTTTTCTCCCATTTTCATAGCAGCGCAACGCCCCTCCCCCTGCGGGGGCAGGCTAAACCCTTTACCTGGCGAGGCTGCGTGACTTCGTAGAATGTCACCTTTGTAAGGACGTGTGCGCGGCGCCGCCGACCGTGCCCTGCCTACCGACGGCAGCGTCAGCGTTCTGCAAATCGTTCTGGCCCATGCCCCACCCCGCGTGCGGACAGACACGCGCACCCAGCCATCTTCTTGGAGACACCATGCAGGCTTTACTTTCACTGTCGCGGGCCATCGACAGGCTCAACGCGTTCGTGGGCAAGTATTCAATCTGGCTCATCTTCGCATCCACTTTCATCAGTGCCGCCAACGCCATCGTGCGCAAGGCGTTCGACACGAGTTCCAACGCCTTTCTGGAAGTGCAGTGGTACCTGTTCGCATGGTCTTTCCTGATCGCCGCCGGCTGGACGCTGCTCAACCGCGAGCACGTGCGCATCGACGTGGTCAACAGCCGCTTGCCCAAGAAGGTGCAGGTGTGGATCGACATCGTGGGCTTTGCGCTCTTTCTCACCCCGCTGTGCATCACCATCCTGTACCTGAGCATGCCGGTCGTGATCCAGATGTACCAGTCGGGTGAAGTGTCCGGCAATCCTGGCGGCCTGATCCGCTGGCCCGTATGGGTGGCGATTCCCGTCGGTATCACGCTGCTGATGCTGCAGGGCTGGTCCGAACTCATCAAGCGCATCGCTTTCCTGCGTGGCCAGGGGCCCGATCCCATGGGCAAGCTCAGCGACAAGAGCGCTGAAGAAGAACTGGCCGAGGCGCTGCGCGCCGAAGCTGAGAGAAAGCAGGAGCAGGCCCTGTCCGCCGCTCCCGCCGCGCAACGCTGATCTGCCCCAGGAAAGCATTTCATGGAATTCATCACAAGCAATTACGCCCCCGTCATGTTCGGGGGCCTGATCATCTTCCTGCTGCTGGGCTTCCCCGTGGCGTTCAGCCTGGGCGCCTGCGGCCTGCTGTTCGGCTTCCTGGGGATCGAGCTGGGGGTCTTTCCTTCGTCCGTGATGGCCTGGCTGCCGCAGCGCCTGATCGGCATCATGGCCAACGACACGCTGCTGGCGGTGCCCTTCTTCACGCTCATGGGCCTGATCATGGAGCGCAGTGGTATGGCGGAGGACCTGCTCGACACGGTGGGCCAGGTGTTCGGCCCTTTGCGCGGCGGCCTGGCGCTGGCGGTGGTTTTCGTGGGCGCGCTGCTGGCGGCCACCACCGGTGTGGTGGCCGCCTCGGTGATCTCCATGGGCCTGATCTCGCTGCCCATCATGCTGCGCTACGGCTACGACCGGCGGCTCGCCAGCGGTGTGATTGCCGCATCCGGCACCCTGGCCCAGATCATTCCCCCATCACTGGTGCTGATCCTGATGGCCGACCAGCTCGGCCGCAGCGTGGGCGAGATGTACAAGGGCGCATTCGTGCCCGCCTTCATCCTCGTCGGCCTCTACGTGCTGTGGGTGGTCATCCTGGCCATCTTCAAGCCCCAGTCCGTACCCGCCCTGCCACCCGAGGCGCGCATCTACCGTGAAGACAATGGCAGCTCCGGCTATGCCTCGCTGGCCGTCGTGATGGGCATCTCCACGGCAGCATCGATCTTCCTGGCCGCTCACATGGCCGACGTGCATACGTGGTGGACAGGCACCGAAGTGCTGGACGTGCCGACCGATGAGAAGGTCGTCACCGCCATGTGCGGCGGCACCTTCATCGCGTTCGTCATCGCGAGCATCAACCGCGTGCTCAAGCTGGGCATGCTCTCCCGTCTGGCCGAGCGCGTGACCTTCGTGCTGATTCCGCCACTGCTGCTGATCTTCCTGGTGCTGGGCACCATCTTCCTGGGCATTGCCACACCGACCGAAGGCGGCGCCATGGGTGCCATGGCGGCGCTGGTCATGGGCTTCGCGCGCCGGCGCCTGGACATGCCCCTGCTCAAGCAGGCGCTGGGCGCCACTACGCGCCTGGCCAGCTTCGTGATGTTCATCATGATCGGCGCCACCACGTTCAGCCTGGTGTTCCAGGCGGCCGACGGCCCGAAGTGGGTGGAGCACCTGCTGGCCAGCCTGCCCGGCGGACAGGTGGGCTTCCTGATCGTGGTGAACCTCATGATCTTCTTTCTGGCGTTCTTCCTGGACTACTTCGAGCTGTCTTTCATCGTGGTGCCGCTGCTGGGACCCGTCGCCGACAAGATGGGCATCGATCTGATCTGGTTCGGCGTGCTGCTGGCGATGAACATGCAGACTTCGTTCATGCACCCGCCTTTCGGCTTCGCGCTGTTCTTCCTGCGCTCGGTGGCCCCGGACAAGCCCTACATCGACCGGGTAACGCACAAGGCCATCCAGCCCGTGACCACCATGCAGATCTACAAGGGCGCCATTCCCTTCGTTCTGATCCAGCTGATCATGGTGAGCCTGCTCATCACCTTCCCGTCCCTGGTGACGGGCAGCCTGGACAAAAAGGTGGAAGTGAACATGGAAGCGGTGGGCGCGCAAATGATGGATGCGCTCCAGGATGCGGAGAGCTACGGGGCCCCAGGCAACGACCCGTTCGCATCGCAGCCCGCTCCAGACGCCGAGCAGGCACCGGCACCGGCACCGGAGGGCGAGTTGGCACCCCCTGCCGACGGCGGCTACGGTTCGGACGACCCAGCCAAGGCGCTGCAGGACGCCATGGGCTCGGACAGCAAGTAAGCCGTCTCACCCCCACTAAAAGCCCCGCTACGCCGGGGCTTTTTTTATTTTGCGCGGGCAACAAAAAAGCCGCAGGGAACTGCGGCCTCGTTGGATTGGTCGCAAGCCGCCGCCGCAAGGGCAGCAACCCGCCACGCGATCAGATCTTCACGCTGTTCATGTACTGGTTGAACGGGAACTCCGAGAAGCGGTTCCACAGGATCTGGTCACGCTGGAAGGCGCGCATGTCCTGGTGGATCTTCTTGAACTCGGGCGACTTGGCCTCGTGCTCGGCAAACACTTCCATCGACGCTTTGAAGCCTGCGTCCATGATCGCCTTGGGGAACGCCTTGAGTTGCGTCTTGTTGGCCACCAGGTTCTTGATGGCGCGCGGATTGAACACCTGGTACTTGGCGGTCATGTCGGCAGCGGCCACGCGGGTGGCTGCGTCCAGGATCGCCTTGTGCTCGGGCGACAGGGCGTTGTACTTCTTGATGTTGATGAAGAACTCCAGGTCAGCGGAGCCTTCCCACCAGCCGGGATAGTAGTAGTACGGCGCCACCTTGTTGAAGCCCAGCTTTTCATCGTCGTACGGGCCAACGAACTCCACGGCGTCCAGCGTGCCCTTCTCGAGCGCCTGGTACACGTCACCGGCGGGCATGTTCTGCGCCACCACGCCCAGCTTGGCCATGGCCTCGCCGAACACGCCGCCGCCCAGGCGCATCTTCAGGCCCTTGAGGTCAGCGACGGTCTTGATTTCCTTGCGGTACCAGCCGCCCATCTGGGTGGTGGTGTTGCCGGCGCTGGCGGTCTTGAAGTTGTATTTCTCGAAGAAGGCATCCAGGTACTTGCGGCCGTTGCCGTGGTCCTTCCAGGCGGCCATCTGCAGCGTGGTCAGGCCGAAGGGCACGGCGCAGCTGAAGGCGAACACGGGGTCCTTGCCGGTGAAGTAGTAGGCGGCCGTCTGGGCCATATCGATGGTGTCGCCCTGCAGCGCATCCACCACGCCAAACGCGGGCATCAGCTCGCCGGCGGGGTGCACGGAGATCTCGAACTTGCCGCCCGACATCGCCTTGACGGCCTGGGACAATTTTTCTGCACTGCCAAAGATCGTGTCCAGCGACTTGGGGAAGCTGGAGGCAAGGCGCCAGCGAACGGCGGCCTGGGCATGCACTGCGGGTGCAACCCCGGCTGCGAGTACGCCAGCCAAACCGGCCTGCTTGATGATTGAGCGACGATCCATGGACAAATTCTCCGAAATGATGAAGCAAACAAACAGTAACGCGGTTGAGTGTACGCGCCGCTGAATCCCGCCGATGAGCGGAGGTAAATTGTAAAAACGTGGGTTGCCGGCCCCGTTGCGGGTTTCCCCTGAAAAATCCGCGAATGGCGCGTATTACTCGGCCGGGCAAGGAGCAGCGCAGGCCTCCGCGATGGGCTGCACAGGCGCCGCGACGCATCCCAGCGGCACGCTGCCGCGGGATGACTGCATTGTTGTGAAGGGAAGGAAAACGCGTCAGGCCGCTGCCAGCGCCTGCTCGCCCGGCAATGCGCCGAAGCGCTCGGTGATGGAGCGCTGTATGCCAGCGGCGTCCAGCCCCTGCAGGGCCAGCAGCTTGGCCGGGTCGCCATGCTCGATGAACGCGTCGGGCAGGCCCAGTTGCAGCAAGGGGCGCTGCACGCCTGCGGCGGCCAGCGCCTCGGCCACGGCACTGCCGGCGCCGCCCATGATGCAGCCCTCCTCGACGGTGACCAGCGCATCGTGCTCCGCTGCCACCTGAAGCAGCAGCTGCGTATCCAGTGGCTTGGCCCAGCGCATGTTGACCACCGTGGCGTCCAGCGCCTCGGCCGCCTGCAGCGCCGGGTACAGCAGCGTGCCGAAAGCCAGGATGGCAATGCGCCGGCCCTTGCGGCGCACCTCGCCCTTGCCGAAGGGCAGCCCCTCCAGATCGGGCAGCGGCGCCACGCCCACGCCCGCGCCGCGCGGGTAGCGCACGGCCACAGGGTGGTCTTGCTCGTAGGCGGTGGTGAGCAGTTGGCGGCATTCGCGCTCGTCGGCCGGGCAGGCCATGCTCATGTTGGGAATGCAGCGCACGAAGGCGATGTCATACGCTCCGGCGTGCGTGGCGCCGTCCGCACCCACCAGGCCCGCACGGTCCAGGGCAAACACCACGGGCAGGCTCTGCAGCGCCACGTCGTGGATGAGCTGGTCATAGGCGCGCTGCAGGAAGGTCGAGTAGATCGCCACCACCGGCTTCACCCCCTCGCACGCCATACCGGCGGCAAAGGTCACGGCGTGCTGCTCGGCGATGCCCACGTCGTAGTAGCGCTCGGGAAAGCGCTGGTGGAACTCCACCATGCCCGACCCCTCGCGCATGGCGGGCGTGATGCCCACCAGGCGCTCGTCCTTCTCGGCCATGTCGCACAGCCACTGGCCAAAGACCTGCGTGAAGGTCTGCTTGGGCGGCGTGGCCGGTTTCACCAGGCCCACACGCGGGTCGAACTTGCCCGGGCCGTGGTAGGCCACCGGGTCGGCCTCGGCCAGCTTGTAGCCCTGGCCCTTCTTGGTGACTACGTGCAGGAACTGCGGGCCCTTGAGACCGCGGATGTTTTCCAGCGTAGGAATCAGCGAGTCCAGGTCGTGCCCGTCAATGGGGCCGATGTAGTTGAAGCCGAACTTCTCGAACAGCGTGGCCGGCACCACCATGCCCTTGGCCTGCTGCTCCAGGCGCTTGGCCAGCTCCAGCAGCGGCGGCGCGTTCTTGAGCACGCTCTTGCCCACGTCGCGCGCCTTGGCGTAGAACTGTCCGCTCATGAGCTGCGCCAGGTAGCGGTTCAGTGCACCCACGGGCGGGCTGATGCTCATGTCGTTGTCGTTCAGGATGACCAGCAGGTTGGCGTCGGCCACGCCGGCGTTATTCAGCGCCTCGAAGGCCATGCCGGCGGTCATGGCGCCGTCGCCGATGATGGCTACACAGCGGCGTTCGTCGCCGCGCTGCTTGGCCGCCAGCGCCATGCCCAGCGCCGCGGAGATGCTGGTGGACGAGTGCGCGGTGCCAAAGGTGTCGTATTCGCTCTCGGCGCGCTGCGGAAAGCCCGACAGGCCGCCCAGCTGGCGCAGCGAGGGCATGCGGTCGCGCCGCCCGGTCAGGATTTTGTGCGGGTAGGTCTGGTGGCCCACGTCCCACACCAGCCGGTCGCGCGGCGTGTCGAACACGGCGTGCAGCGCCACGGTCAACTCCACCGTGCCCAGGTTGGACGACAGATGCCCGCCGGTCTTGGACACGCTCTCCAGCAAGAAGGCGCGCAGCTCCGTAGCCAGTGCCTTGAGCTCGGCACGGGGCAGCCGGCGCAGGTCGGCGGGATCGTTCACGCGCTCAAGCAGCGGATAGTTCGTCGTGGACATATGCTATGTTTTTAGTAGCTGCTAGCGCTTGATGAACAAGCGCTAGAGGCCAATTTGATTCATAAAAAGACACCAGCCCCGCCATGCGCAGCCTTGCCCATCATCAATGCGAACGGCGCACCACCATGTCGGCCAACGCCGTCAACGCCCGCGTGTCGGTCAGGCCGCTGGCGGCCAACGCTGCCAGTGCCTGCGCGCGCAGGGCTTCGGCATGCGCGCGCGCGGCCTCCAGCCCCATCAGCGAGACATAGGTCGGCTTGTCGCTCGCGGCGTCCTTGCCGGCGGTCTTGCCCAGTGTGGCGGAGTCCTGGGTCACGTCCAGCACGTCGTCCACCACCTGGAAGGCCAGGCCCATGGCTGCGCCGTAGTCGCTCAGCGCGCGCAGCGTGCCCTCCGGGGTCTGGCCGCAGACCGCGCCCATCACCACGCTGGCCTGCAGCAGCGCACCCGTCTTCAGGCGGTGCATCTGACGCAACTGGTCTTCAGACAGCTGCAGGCCCACGCTGGCCAAGTCGATGGCCTGTCCGCCAGCCATGCCGTCGGCACCTGCGGCGCGGGCCAACTCACGGCACAGCCGCGCCTGCATGGCCGACGGTACCCCCTCCTCGGGTGTGAGCAGCTCAAACGCCAGCGCCTGCAGTGCGTCGCCCGCCAGCAGTGCACGCGCTTCGCCAAAGCGCACATGCACCGTGGGCTTGCCGCGGCGCATCACATCGTTGTCCATGCAGGGCATGTCGTCATGCACCAGCGAATAGGCGTGGATCAGCTCCACCGCGCAGGCGGCGCGCAGGGCGGCCTGCGCATTTCCGCCGACGGCCTCGCAAGCGGCCAGCACCAGCAGCGGGCGCAGGCGCTTGCCGCCATCCAGCACGGCATAGCGCATGGCCTCGCCCAGGCCTGCGGGCGCATCGGGGCACACCCAGTGGGACAGGGCGTCCTCGACCCGCGCAAGCTGCGCGCGCATCCAGCCATCGAAATCGAACACAGGTACGGCGGACATGGCGGGCGTCACTCCTGCGTCCATGGCTGCAGCGTGCCTTCGTCCAGCACCTTGATCTGGTCCTGCACCGCGTCCAGGCGCGCGCGGCAGAAGTTCAGCAACACCGCGCCCCGCTGGTAGCCCGCCAGCATCTGGTCCAGCGGCAGCTGGCCTGACTCGATGCGGCCCACGAGCTGCTCAAGCTCTTCCAGTGCGGCTTCGTAGCTGACGGGATCGGGCTGGGTGGATGAAGGGGCGGCGGGGGCCTTGGCCATGGAGACGCAGCGCCAAGGGCGCAAGTGGAAACGGCCAATTTTAGGCGCAGGGCCCCGCGCCTGCCCGGCGAAGGCCGCGGGGATGCCCCCGCGGCCGGCGGGAGATCGCCGCCCCGGACGCCGCACGCGGCTTGCCGGGCGCGCGCAATACACGTACACCCGCCGCGGAAATAACCCCACCACCTATAATCCCATTCCTTCACTACGAACCGGCTATGGAGTACTTCCCTGGGCCGGTTTCGTTTTTTCTATAGCCCCGTGCGCACGCGCACCCTCCCTGTGGGGAGTCTTTAGGTCAGGTCATCCATGTCTGATTTAAGTCTTCAACTGCAGCAGGCCGCAAGCCAACTACCAGTTTCCAGCTATTTCGACGAAGCGCTGCTGCAGCGCGAACTGGAGACGATCTTCCAGCGAGGGCCCCGCTACGTGGGGCACCAACTCGCCGTCCCCGAGGTGGGCGACTACTTCGCGCTGCCCCAGGAAAAGGAGGGCCGCGCCCTCGTGCGCAATGCCCAGGGACAGGTGGAGCTGATCTCCAACGTCTGCCGGCACCGCCAGGCAGTGATGCTCAAGGGCCGCGGCAACCTGCAGGCCCAAGGCAAGGGCCATGCGGGCGGCAACATCGTCTGCCCGATTCACCGCTGGACGTATTCCACCAGCGGCGAGCTGTTGGGCGCGCCGCATTTCGCGCACGACCCCTGCCTGAATCTCAACAACTACAAGCTGCGCGAATGGAACGGCCTGCTGTTCGAGGACAACGGTCGCGACATCGCCGCCGACCTGGCCGGCATGGGCACGCAGCGTGAGCTGTCGTTCGAGGGCTATGCGCTCGACCATGTGGAACTGCACGAGTGCAACTACAACTGGAAGACCTTCATCGAGGTCTACCTGGAGGACTACCACGTGGGTCCGTTCCATCCGGGCCTGGGCAACTTCGTCACCTGTGACGACCTGAAGTGGGAGTTCCAGAAGGAATACTCCGTGCAAACCGTGGGGGTGGCCTCCACGTTCGGCAAGCCGGGCTCCGACGTGTACAAGAAGTGGCACGAGGTGCTGCTGAAGTACCGCGAGGGCAAGATGCCCGAGCGCGGCGCGATCTGGCTGACCTACTACCCGCACATCATGGTGGAGTGGTATCCGCACGTACTTACCGTCAGTACGCTGCACCCGATCGGTGTGGACAAGACGCTGAACATGGTGGAGTTCTACTATCCCGAGGAAATCGTCGCCTTCGAGCGCGAGTTCGTCGAGGCGCAGCGTGCGGCCTACATGGAAACCTGCATCGAGGACGACGAGATCGCCGAGCGCATGGACGCGGGCCGCAAGGCCCTGATGGAACGCGGCGACAACGAGGTCGGCCCCTACCAGAGCCCCATGGAGGACGGCATGCAGCACTTCCACGAGTGGTACCGCGGTCGCATGGGTGCCGCCGTGTCCCGCGGCTAAGGCCCCACACCGCCGCCCCACGCTACCATTACAATAGCTGCCAGCGCTTGATACACAAGCGCTGGCAGCTATTTTTATTCATACCCATAGGTTTTCCATGCAAGCGCTCTGGATGGTGTTGGCGGCGTTCCTGTTCGCAAGCATGGGGGTCTGCGTGAAGATGGCCTCGGCCTACTTCAACGCGGCCGAGCTGGTCTGCTACCGCGGCTTCATCGGCATGGCCATCCTCTGGGCGCTGGCACGCTCGCAAAAGGTGGCGCTGGCCACACGCTACCCCGGCATGCACGCCTGGCGCAGCCTGATCGGCGTGACATCGCTGGGCGCGTGGTTCTACGCGATCGCCTACCTCCCACTGCCCACGGCGATGACGCTCAACTACATGAGCAGCGTGTGGATCGCCGCCTTCCTGATCGGCGGCGCGCTGCTCGCCTGGCGCCCCTCCAGCGCGCAGCCGCGCCCGCCGTTGCAAGTGACCTTGGTGCTGACCGTGCTGGTCGGGTTCGCGGGCGTGGTCATGATGCTGCGCCCCAGCATCGACGACAACCAGGCCTTCGCGGGCTTGGTGGGCCTGTGCTCGGGCCTGACCGCCGCGTTCGCCTACATGCAGGTGGTGGCGCTGTCGCGCCTGGGCGAGCCCGAGACGCGCACCGTGTTCTATTTCGCCGTGGGCTCGGCCGTAGCCGGCGGCGCGGCCATGCTGGTCACGGGCATGTCCGACTGGCCCGGGTGGCCCGCGCTGTGGCTGCTGCCGCTGGGCCTGCTGGCCGCGGGCGGGCAGTTGTGCATGACACGTGCCTACTCGCGCGCCCTCACCGCCCGCGGCACGCTGGTGGTGGCCAACCTGCAGTACTCGGGCATCGTCTTCGCCAGCATCTACGGCGTGGCGCTGTTCGGCGACCAGTTGCCACTCATCGGCTGGGCGGGCATGGCGCTCATCGTGGGCAGCGGCATCACGGCCACCGTACTGCGTGCCCGGGCCGCGCCGGACACGCCTGCCGAAGAACACTGACGCGCTGGCGCGCCCAACGCCGCGACAATGGGGCCTGATCGATACGCACAGAGCCCGACCATGCCCTACACCACGCTGATCTCCGTTCCTGAACTGCAGTCCCTCCTGCACAGCGGCCAGCCGCTGATGGTGTTCGACTGCAGCTTCGACCTCACCCAACCCACCCTGGGCGCCAGCCAATACCGCGAGGCGCACATCCCCGGCGCCTTCCACGCCGACCTAGACAAGCACCTGAGCGCCCGCCATGGCGCCCCCGGCGCGGGCGGCACGGTCGTGGCCTCGGCGGCGGACGAGCCCGCATCGGGCGGGCGCCACCCGCTGCCCAACCGCGAGCGATTTGCGACCTGGCTCTCGGACATCGGCTTTGCCAATGACATGCAGGCCGTGGTGTACGACCGCAACGGCGCCAACTACTGCGGCCGCCTGTGGTGGATGCTCAAGTGGGCGGGACATGATGCCGTGGCCGTGCTCGACGGCGGGCTGCAGGCCTGGCAGGCCGCCGGCGGCGCGGTGGCCAGCGGCGACGAGCCGGCGCGTTTCCAGTCGCACTTTCGGCTGCAGGCGCCGCTGCGCCGGCTGGTGAGCGCGCAGGAGGTGCTGGCGCAACTGGGTCAACCCGGCCAGACGGTGGTCGACGCGCGCGCCACACCGCGCTACCGGGGCGAGGTGGAGCCGCTGGATCCCGTGGCGGGCCACATCCCCGGCGCACTCAACCGCCCCTTCGGCCTGAACCTGGGAACGGACGGCCACTTCAAGAGCCCGGAGCAGCTGCGTGCCGAGTTCACCAACCTGCTGGATGGCCGCGACCCCGCCACCGTCGTCCATCAATGCGGCAGCGGCGTGAGTGCCCTGCCCAACCTGCTGGCCATGGAAATCGCGGGCCTGGGTCCCACGGCCCTGTTTGCCGGCAGCTGGAGCGAGTGGTGCAGCGACCCCGGCCGGCCGGTTGAGCGCGGCTGACGCTCACGCGGACGCTTCCGCAACGTTACAGCCCGTTTTGCGGTGCACGGCCAAGCCGGCGCCGTGCCTGGGCCTGCCTGTGGTGCCGGCGCAGCGGCACCTGTCGCGCGCACGCATCGCAACGGCGGACGGCCTTCACGTACGCAGGCATTTCTCACCTATACTTAAATGCGAATCGTTCTCATGACATATCTTAAGTAGCCTGTGATCCGCGCCTGCTCCGCCTTGACGCCGTGCCTCGACACTGCCCCGCCCCTGTTCAACGGCGAGGCCTCGGCCGCCGTGCGGCCGTCCCGCTCCCTCGCGGCACAGGAGGGAGTCCGATGAGGCCCACGCAACCGTTGTGGCGCTACCGGCTCGCCGTGGCCTCGCGCACACTGGCCGCGGTGGCGGGAGGCTACGCGCTCACGGCGGCCTTCACGGCTGCGGCCGCGCTGGCCCTGGCACAACGCAGCACCCGCGTGGACGCCGTGCTGGCCGCCACCTTGCTGGCGTGGCTGGTCTATGCGTTGGCCATCGCCTGGGTTTTCTTTGCGCGCACGGCCTGGCAGGCCTGGTGCGGCGTGCTGGGCCCTGCGATGCTGCTGGGGCTGGCCGCCCAAGTGCCGCAATGGCTGGCGGGTGCCGCATGAGCCCGCCCGCCGACGCATCCCGCGCCCCCGCACGCGAGGGCTTTCGCCAGGCCATGGCCTGGCTGCACACCTGGGCGGGGCTGCTGCTGGGCTGGCTGCTGTTTGCCATCTTCGTGACGGGCACGCTGTCGTATTTCAAGCCCGAGTTCAACCACTGGATGCGCCCCGAACTCCAGGCCCTGCCGCCCGCCAGGGCAGATGACGCGGCAGCCGTCGCCGAGCGCGCCCTGGCCGCGCTGCGGCAGCACGCACCGCAGGCCACCCAGTGGATCATGCGCCTGCCCGACGAGCGCCAGCCTGAGGTGTCGCTGCTGTGGCACGCGGGGCCGCGCGAGCGCTTCCAGACCCTGCTGGTGCACCCCGCCACCGGCGACATCCTCACGCCACGGGCCACGGCGGGGGGAGACTTCTTCTACCGCTTCCATTTCGAGTTGCGCACTGCGCACCAGGGCCGATGGGTGCTGCAAGGGCGCTGGATCGTGGGCGTGGCCACGCTGCTGATGTTCGTGGCGCTGCTCACCGGCGTGGTCACGCACCGGCGCATCTTCAAGGACTTCTTCACCTTTCGCCCCGCCAAGGGCGGCCAGCGTGCATGGCTGGATGCGCACAACGTCAGCGGCGTGCTGGCGCTGCCGTTCTACCTGGTGATCACCTTCAGCGGACTCATGATCTTTCACTCGCTGTACCTGCCGGCGGGCATTGCCGCCGTGTATCCCGGCGCACGCGGCACCGACACGGCCAGCTACTTCGCAGAACTGCAGGGGGACGCCCCGCGCAGCGCGGGCTCCGCCCGGGCCGGTCCGCCCGCGCCCCTGCCACCGCTGGCCGTGGCCGCTGCCATGCAGCAGGCCCAGGCCCACTGGCAGGGAGGGCGCGTGCAGCGCCTGCGCGCGCAGCGCGACCCCGGCGGCGATGTGCGCCTGGAGGTCACGCGCCATGACGGCGACCGCCTGCAGTACGGTCCCGAACGCCTGTGGTTCGATGGCGCCAGTGGCCAGTTGCTGCACGAAGCCGCCCCCGCCGGCGCGGCACGGCAGACCTATGGCGTGCTCTACGGCCTGCACCTTGCACGGTTCGCAGGTCCCGGCCTGCGCTGGGCCCTGTTCGGCTTCGGCGTGCTGGGCAGCCTGATGATCGCCACCGGCCTGGTGCTGTGGACTGTCAAACGCCAAGCGCAGGCACGGCGTCCCCATGCCGGGCAGCCCCAGCGCCTGCCCTTCGGCGAGCGGCTGGTTTCCACCCTCAACCTGGCGGCGCTGGCCGGCCTGCCGCTGGCTTTGGCGGTCTACCTCGCTGCCAACCGGCTGCTGCCGCTGCACTGGGCGGCGCGGGCCGATGCAGAGCTGGCCTGTTTCTTCAGCGCATGGGCGCTAGCGCTGCTGCTCGCGGCCGTCTCGCCGGGCCGGCGCGGCTGGTGCGCCCTGCTGGCACTGGCCGGGGCGCTCTGGGCGCTGCTGCCGCTGTTGAACGCAGCCACCACGCACGCGCACCTGGGCGTCAGCCTGCCAGCCCGCGACTGGGTTTTGGCGGGCATGGACCTGGCATTCCTCGCCACCGGCGCGTTGCTGCTGGCGCTGGCCTACCGGCTGCGACCCCTGCGGGCGACCGCTGGCGCAAGGCCCCCAGCGGCCGTGCCGGCACACCTAACGGCCGCGCGCGGCCACCGCGCGGGAGCCTGAGATGACGGAACTGTTGTTGTGCCTGGCCGGCTGGTGCGCCATGGCCCTGGGCATGGATCGGCACCACGAGGACGCGCTGCGCCGATCCGCCACCGCCCCCACGCTGCAGCGCCTGCGCGGCGCGGGCTGGGTACTGCTGGCAGCGGCCCTGGCCCATGCCGTGGGACGGCCGGCCCCGACCGTGCCCATGGGCCTGGTGTGGTGGGGCGTAGCCCTCTCGCTGGCAGCGCTGGCCGCCACGGCGCTGGCCACCTGGCGACCACGCTGGCTGCCTACCGCCGGCGTGGCGGCCTTGCTGGCTGCGCTGTTCGTAGGGGCCGCGGCCACGGGCTGCGCCGGCGCCGGGCCGGGCTGAGCCCGCATGGCCCGCATCGCGGGCCGGTGTGCCGACGCACACGCACTTCTTTCAGAGCCACCCACGCCAGCCGCCCGGCTGGCGCAGGCAGCCAGCGTTATCCAAAAAGCGCCCCGTGGCGCCCTTGCGAGAGCCTTCATGCGCCTGCCTGTATTTCACATAAAAACCTGCCACAGCGCTTATCCGTAAAGCGCTGACAGCTATCCATTCAATAGCAAACGCCATTCCTCGCATACATCCATCCATTCACAGGAGAACACGCCCATGTCCCTCATCCCTCGACACCCCCTCGCGCGGCTGGCCGGTGCGCTGCTGCTGGCTGGCGGCGCTGCACAGGCCCACCAGGTCTGGCTGGAGCAGGCACCGAACGAGACGCGCCTGCACTTCGGTGAATACGCCGATAACCTGCGCGAGACCTCGCCGGGCCTGTTGGATAAATTCACCGCAGTGCCTGTGCTACGCCAGGCCGGAGCGCGGTCGACCGAAGGCCGCCGCACGCCCACGGCCTTCGTCTATGCGCCGCAAAGCGCTGTGGACACGCTCTGGGCGGAAGCCCCGTACCCGCTCATCGACCGCAGCAAGACGCAGCGTCCGCCGCTGCTGTGGCGCCCCGCGGCGCGCTGGGTGTCCAGCCTGGCGCAGCCGGTGGACGCCGCCGCGCCCCTGGACCTCGTGCCCACGGGGCAGGACGGCACGCTGCGCGTGGTGTTCCAGGGCGCCCCGCTGCCCAAGGCCAAGGTGACGCTGGTGGCGCCCTCCGGCTGGTCGCGCGAGGCCACCACCGGCGAAGACGGCACGGTGCGCTTTGCCCTGCCATGGCAGGGCCGGTACGTGGCCGAGGTCCAGCACACCGACAAGACCCCCGGCGAGCACCTGGGCCAGCCCTATGGCGAAGCGAGCTACGTGACCACGCTGAGCTTCGTGCAGACGCACGGCGCCATATCGCCTGCCCTGCCCGCCCTGCCCGCACCGCCCGCCAAGGCGCGCTGAGCGGTGTCCCGCCCCTTGCATCCCCTACCGCCATGAAACCTCCCCTTGTTCCCCGGCCGCGGCGCACGGCCGTGGCCCTGGCCGCGCAGGCCGCGCTGTGGCTGCTGTGCGGCAGCGCGATCGCGCAGACCGCCGAGGCCCCGCAAGGCGCGCCGGCGGCAACCGCCACCCTGCGCCAGGTAGACGTGGTCGACTCCACGGCGGGCGCCGCCGCCACGCCCGCGCGCCGCGCGCAAAGCAGCTCGCGCCTGGGCCTGCCAGTGCTGGAGACGCCGCGCGCCGTGAGCGTGATCGACAGCGCGCTGCTGGAGCAGCAGTTGGCCACCACGGAGCGCGACGTGCTGCGCAACGCGGCCGGCGTGTCCTCGCGCAGCGAATACGCAGGCTCGTACTCGCAGTTCGCGATCCGCGGGTTGTGGGCCAACAACACCTACAACTACCTGCGTGACGGTGCCAAGTTCGTGCACCTGCTCGATCCACCGCTGTTCAACATCGAACGCGTCGAGGTCATCAAGGGCCCGGCCGCGCTGGAGTTCGGCCAGGTGGCACCGGGCGGCCTCGTCAACTACGTGAGCAAGCGGCCCCAGGCCGATCCGCTGCGCAGCGTGAAGATCGGTGCGGGCAGCCACGGCTGGCGCAATGCCGAATTCGACCTCACCGGCCCCCTGAATGCCGACGGCACGCTGCGCTACCGGCTGGACGGCGGCGCGAGCCGCGGCGGCAGCTTCGTGGACGGCAACAGGCCGCGCAAGCAGGGCCTGGCCGGCAGCCTGGAATGGCAGCTCACGCCGGACACGCGCTGGCGCGCACAGGCCGAGTACCAAAGCCTGGAAGGCGTATCCACCGTGGGGCTGGCGGTGCCCGACCCGCAGAACCCGCGCAGCGCGGACGTGCTCCCGGTGGGCACCTTCTATGGCGAGCCCTGGCTGCGCACCGACGGGCACCTGCGCTTTTATTCCACGGAGCTGCAGCACCGCTTCACAGACAGCCTTGAAGGGCGGGTGCACCTGTCGCGCAACGAGACCTTTCGCAACGTGAACATGGTCTACCCCATCGGCCCGGTGACGGGCGGCCAGGTGGCGCGCAGCTACTGGCTGGCACCGGGGCAGAACTACACGTCGGACACCGCGCTGGCCGAACTGCGCGCACAAGTGCGGACGGGTCCCGTGCGCCACACGCTGCTCGCCGGGCTGGATTGGCGTGCCATCGAGGGCGTGTACGGTGCGCGTGGCACGGGCAACCTGGGTGCAGTGGACCTGTACCAGCCCGTGACGGGCCTGGTGCCGCCCGCGGCTTCGGGCGGCAGGGCCGCCGTGGCCTCGGACACGCGCAACACGGGCCTGTTCGTGCAGGACCGGCTCGCCCTGGGCGACTTCAGCCTGCTGCTGGGCCTGCGCCACGACCGGCTCAAGGACGCTTACACCAAGCCCGCCACGGATCTGAGCAAGACCCAGCCCAGCGCCGCGCTGAGCTGGCAGCCCCTGCCCGCCAGCATGTTCTATGTGAGCCATGCGCGCTCGTTCCAGGCGAACTCGGGCACGCTGCTGTGGGGCGACCGCGCGGCACCGCCTTCCGAGGGCAAGCAGTTGGAGGTGGGCTGGAAGCAGGAATGGCTGGGCCAGCGCCTGCTCACCACCGTGTCGGCCTTCGCGCTGGAACTGACCAACGCACCGGCCAACGACCCCGAGCACCCCGGCTACTCGGTGCTGACGGGCCGCCAGCGCATCAAGGGGCTGGAAGTGGAGGCCCAAGGCCGCATCACCCCGGGCTGGAGCGTCACCGCGCAGGCCACCTTCCTCGACCCCAAGGTGCTGGCCGACACCGTGCCCGGCGCCAACGTGGGCCACCGCGTCGCGCTCGCCCCGCGGCGCACCGCCTCGCTGTGGACCCAGTACCGCCTGCCCCGGGTGCCCGGCCTGTGGGTCGGCGGCGGGCTGGTCCACCAGGGCGACAAGTTCACCGCCAACGACAACCGGTGGCGCCTGCCCGGCTACACCGTGGTGGACCTCGCGCTGGGCTACCAGTTCGGCGGCGGCGTGCGACTGCAGGCCAACCTGAAGAACGCCGCCAACCGGCGCTACTACGTGGACGCATCCACCACGGCCGCGGGCTTTGCGGCCGTCACACCGGGCGAGCCGCGCTCGCTCTACGTCACGCTGGACTACACGTTCTGAGCACCTCAATTTCTATCAAAACACGCTGCAGCGTCCGTCCATCCTGCGCAACCAGCTTCACTATTCATAGCACCATGATCTTTCGCCCTTTCCCCGCCACGCGCACTGCCGCCGCACAGGCCGCCGTGGCGCTGCTGTGCGGCGCCGCCGCGCATGCCCAGACCACCGAAGCCGCCCTGCCCGCGGTCACCATCAGCGCCGACCCGGCGCAGCAAAGCGCCACCGAACCGGTACGGGGCTTCGTGGCCCGCCGCGCGCTGTCTGCCACCAAGACCGACACGCCGCTCATCGAGACACCCCAGGCCATCAGCGTGGTCACGCGCGACCAAATGGAAGCCCAGGGAGTACAGACGCTGCGCGAGACCACGCGCTACAGCGCGGGCATCGTATCGAGCTACTTCGACAGCCGCGTGGACAGTTTCAAGGCGCGCGGCGGCGATGTGACGCAGTACCTGGACGGGCTGCTGCGCACCTATGGCACGTACAACAATGTCAAGGCAGAGCCCTACACGCTGGAGCGCGTGGAATTCCTGCGCGGCCCCTCTTCGGTGCTCTACGGCCAGGGCAGCGTGGGCGGCGTGCTCAACCTCACGTCCAAGCGTCCGCTGGCCGAGCGCCAACGCGAGGTGCAGGTGCAGGTAGGCAGCCATGCGCGCAAGCAGATCGCCGCCGACCTGACCGGCCCGCTGGATGCCGAGGGCCAGTGGCTCTACCGCCTGGTGGCCGTGGGCCGCGACAGCGGCACGCAGGTGGACCACGTGGACGATGACCGCGTGGTGTTCGCGCCATCGCTCACCTGGCGGCCGAGCGCGGACACCTCGCTTACGCTGCAGGCGCACTACCAGAAGGACCAAAGCGGCTCGCTGATCGGCTTCTTCCCCTGGCAGGGCACGCGGCTGCCGAGTGCCTACGGGCGTATTCCCACCAACACCTTCATCAGCGAGCCGGGCTGGGACGCCTACGACACCGAGAACGCCTCCTGGGGCTACCTCTTCAGCCACCGCCTGAACGGCGACTGGACGCTGCGCCAGAACCTGCGCCGCACCGTGAGCGACGTGGACTACCGCACGCTCTACACCAGCTTCACTGCCAATGCCGCCAGCGGCCGACCCGCGCGTCCGGTGTTCGACGCCAATGGTCGCACCGTGCTGCGCGACGCCGCCTGGCAACGCAACGCCAGCCGCCTGCTGCTCATCGACACGCAGCTGGAGGGGCGCCTGCGCGCGGGCGCGGTGGAGCACACGCTGCTGGTCGGCGTGGACGGTCAACGCAACCACACCAGCCAGTCCAATTGGCGCGCCGTGGCGCCCGCCATCGACGTGTATGCACCGGTGTACGGCAACTTCACCCCGCCCAGCAGCGCCGCCCTGACGGCCCTGCCCGACGTGACGCAGCGCCAGTTGGGCCTGTACCTGCAGGACCAGATGCGCTGGGGTGCGTGGACCGCCACGCTGGGCCTGCGCCATGACCGCGCCAAGACCGACACCGAAGGCCGCCCCGCCGCGGCGGTGGACGACAAGGCCTGGACCAAGCGCCTGGGCCTGACCTACCAGGCCGGAGGGGGCTGGGCACCGTATGTGGGCTATTCAGAGTCGTTCCAACCGCTGGGGGGCGTCAACGTGTACGGCACGCCCTACAAACCCCAGCGCGGCCAGCAGTGGGAAGCCGGCGTGAAGTGGATGCCCGAAGGGCGCGGCATCTCGGCCTTTGCGGCGCTCTACCACCTGCGCGAGAAGAACCGCAAGACCACCGACCCGAGCAACCCGCTCAACAGCCTGCAGATCGGCGAGGTCACCATCAAGGGGCTCGAAGCCGAGATGACCGCCAGCCTGGCGCGCCATTGGGACTGGACGCTGGGCTATGCCTATGCCGACGCCACCATCAGCCGCAGCAACGCAGGCGACCAGGGCCAGCGCGTGGCGGGCGTGCCGCGGCATACGGCGTCCAGCTGGCTCATGCACCGCTTCGCGGCCCAGGGCCGCGGCGGCTGGACGGTGGGCGCCGGCGTGCGCTACACCGGATCGCAGTGGACCGGCGCCCCGGCCATCGACACCCCGTCGGTGCTGCTGGCCGATGCCATGGTGGCCTACGACGCGGGCGATTGGCGTCTGGCGCTGAACATCAACAACCTGACGGACAAGGTCAACATCACCCAGTGCCTGGCGCGCGGCGACTGCTTCTACGGCGAGCGCCGCAACGTGCTGCTGACGGGCACCTACCGCTTCTGAGCGCGGTGTAAAAAAAGCCCCGGCAGGCCGGGGCTGGTGGTGCTGAAGGGCGGCGTCAGACGTGGGTGATGGAGATCGCGCGCGTGTTCAGGCACGCCTCCAGCGCCTCGGGGCCGCCCTCGGAACCGTAGCCCGAATCCTTGATGCCGCCAAACGGCAGCTCGGCCGAGGGCGTCGCGGGTTGGTTGACCCACAGCATGCCCACCTCGACGCGCTGGCTCAGCAGGTGGGCATTCTTGAGCGAGCGCGTGAACGCGTAGCCCGCCAGGCCGTAGGCGAGGCGGTTGGCCTCGGCGATGGCCGCTTCGAGCTGCGTGAAACCCTGCACGGCCGCGACGGGTCCGAAGGGTTCCTCGTTGAAGATGCGTGCATGTGTGGGTACGTTGTCGAGCACCGTGGGCGCAAAGAAGTTGCCCACCTCGCCCAGCCGCTCGCCACCCGTGCGCACCGTGGCGCCCTGCTGCACGGCATCGCCCAGCAGGTCGGCCATGGCCGCCACGCGGCGCGGGTTGGCCAGCGGGCCCATCTGCGTGCCCTCGGCCAGGCCGTCACCCACCTTCAGGCCCTGGGCATGGCGCGTGAGCGCGGCCACGAAGTCGGCGCGCACGCTCTCGTGCACCAAAAAGCGCGTGGGCGAGATGCAGACCTGCCCCGCGTTGCGGAACTTGGCGCCGCCCGAGGCCTTGACCGCCAGTTCGATGTCCGCGTCCTCGCAGACGATCACCGGCGCGTGGCCGCCCAACTCCATGGTCACACGCTTCATGTGCTGGCCCGCCAGCCCCGCCAGTTGCTTGCCCACGGGGGTGGAGCCGGTGAATGTGACTTTGCGCACGATGGGGTGCGGGATCAGGTAGTTGGAGATCTCGGCCGGGTTGCCGTACACCAGGCCCACCGCACCGGCGGGCACGCCGGCATCGGCAAATGCACGGATCAGCTCGGCCGGGCTGGCGGGCGTCTCCTCCGGCGCCTTGACCAGCACCGCGCAGCCCGCGGCCAGCGCCGCGCCCAGTTTGCGCACCACCTGGTTGATGGGGAAGTTCCAGGGCGTGAACGCGGCCACCACCCCCACCGGGTCCTTCACCACCATCTGGCGCACGGCGAGGTTGCGCGACGGCACGATGCGGCCGTACACGCGCATGCCCTCATCGGCAAACCACTCGATGATGTCGGCCGCGGCCATGGCCTCGACACGCGCCTCGGCCCGGGGCTTGCCCTGCTCCTGCGTGAGGATGGCTGCAATGGCATCGGCGCGCTCGCGCATCAGCGCGGCCGCCCGGCGCATGGTCTTGGCGCGCTCGATGGCGGGCGTGTCGCGCCACACCTCGAAGCCCTTTTGCGCAGCCTCCAGCGCACGGTCCAGGTCAGCAATGCCCGCATGCGCCACCCGCCCGATTTCCTGGCCCGTGGCCGGGTTGTGCACGGCGATGGTCTTGCCGCTCTCGGCGTCCTGCCATTGGCCGGCGATGAAAAGGCGCGTGTCGGGATAGGTCATGCAATGGGCTCCTGGATGTCATGTCAAGAAAAATCGGGCGCCAGGCGCAGGGGCAAGACCCGCGCCGGCCGCAACCGGTCACTATAGAGTGCAACGCCCCGCGGCGCAGTCGCGTGGGCGCGAATCCCCACGCGCTCAGCTGGTGGTATCCCAACCCCCGCCCAGCGCGCGCACCAACCCCACCGTGGCCACGTACTGCGCTGTGCGCACCTGTAGCGCCTGGCGGCGGTTGCGCAGCTCGCTGCGGCGCGCATCCAGCAACTCCAATTGGCTCACCAGACCGTTGCGGTAGCGCGAATCGGACAGCTGCGTAGCGCGCGCGGCAGACTGCACGGCGCGGTCCTGTGCCTGCGCCTGACCGGCCAGCAGGCGCAGCGCGCTGAGCTGGTCTTCCACCTCGCGAAAGGCCGTGAGCACCTGGCCGCGGTGGGCGGCGAGCGCCCCTTCCAGCCGGGCGCGCGCACCCTCCTCCTGGGCGGCGCGCTGGCCGCCATCGAAGAGCGGCAGCGACAGCAGCATGCCAATGCCCCACGAACGCGCCGACCACTTGAACAGATCGCCCAGCTCGGGCGATGCAAAGCCTGCGCTGCCCGTGAGTGCCAGCGCGGGAAACCACGCCGCCTGCGCCACGCCCACGCGTGCCTGCGCCGCCAGCACCGCGGCCTGGGCCGCAGACACGTCGGGCCTGCGCGCCAGGACCGTGCTGGGCACGCCGGGTGGAATCACCGGCAGCGCGGCCTCGACCGCCGCCGGTGGCAGCGAGAAGCCCGTGGCCACGTCGCCCACCAGCACGGCCAATGCATGCCGTAGCTGTGCCTGCTGGCGCTCCAGCGCCAGTGCTTCGGATTCGGTGGCCGCCACCTCCGCCTGCACGCGCGCCACGTCCAACTCTGCCACGTCGCCCGCCTGGTAGCGGCGCTGCGTGAGGTACAGCGTGCCGCGGTAGGCTTCCAGACTCTCATCCACCAGCGCGCGCTCCGCCTGCAGCGCACGCAGTTGCAGATAGGTCTGCGCTACGTCGGCCTGCACCATCAGCCGCGTGCTCTGCAGCAGCGCGGCGCGGGCCTGGGAGTCCAGCCGCGCCGCATCGCTGGCGCGCGCCAGCCGGCCGAACAGGTCCAGCTCGTAGGACACGCCCAGCCCCGCCGTTGCGAGCGTGGCAGGCTGCGTGCCATTGGTGGTGGTCACACCGGCCTGGCGTGAGACGCCGGCGTTGGCGCCCACCTGGGGCGCGCGCTCTGCATCTGCCGAGCGCAGCAGCGCGCGCGCCTCGGCCAGGCGGGCCGCAGCCTCCTGCACGCTGGTATTGGCCTGACCAGCGCGTTCGACCAGATCGCTCAGCACCGGGTCCTGAAAACCCAGCCACCAGGCACCGCGGGGCTGTGCCTCCGCGGGCGCCGCGGTCGTCCAGGCCGGGGCACCCTCCGTCGCCGCTGCGCTGAAGGCGGCGGGCACGGCAACGCCCGCGTGTTCCGACGGCGGCGCCAGCGGCGCGCCCATGCAGCCTGCCAGCACCAGGGCCGCGGCCAGCGGCGCCAGCCGCGCGGGGAAAGCAAGGGAAAGCATCGTCATGGGGAATTCCTTTTTCATTCGTGCTGCCCGCGCGGCGCGGCCGGCAGGGGACGCGCCGCGGCACCAACACCGGTCTCTTCGATCAATGGCGCGGTATGGCTGCCGTGCTGCTGCAGCGGCCGGTTACCGGCCATGCGGCGCAGCGCCACGTAGAACACGGGGGTGAGGAAGAGACCGAAGGCCGTCACCCCGATCATTCCGGCGAACACCGCCACGCCCATCGCGCTGCGCATCTCGGAACCCGCACCGGTGGACAGCACCAGGGGCAACACCCCCATCACGAAGGCCAGCGAGGTCATCAGGATGGGCCGCAGCCGCAGGCGGCTGGCCTCGATGGCGGCCTGCACCGGCGTGCGGCCGGAAAACTCCAGCTCGCGCGCAAACTCCACGATCAGGATGGCGTTCTTGGCCGACAGTCCCACCAGCACGATGAGCCCGATCTGCGTGAACACGTTGTTGTCCCCGCCGCTGAGCCAAACGCCCGTCATGGCGGCCAACAGGCCCATGGGCACGATCAGGATGATGGCGATCGGCAGCGTGAGGCTCTCGTACTGCGCGGCCAGCACCAGGAACACCAGCAGGATGGCGATGGGGAACACCAGCACCGCAGAGTTGCCGGCCAGGATCTCCTGGTAGGTCAGCTCGGTCCATTCGAAGGAGATGCCCTGGGGCAGCGTCTCGGCGGCGATGCGCTCCACCGCCGCCCGCGCCTGGCCCGACGAGTAGCCGGGCGCCGGCCCGCCGTTCACGTCGGCCGACAGGAAGCCGTTGTAGCGCATGGCACGCTCGGGGCCGAAGCTGGGCTCGATCCTCATCAGCGCCGACAGCGGCACCATCTCGCCCGTCGTGGAGCGTACCTTCAGCAGCGCCACATCTTCTGCGCGGGCACGGAAGGCCGCGTCGGCCTGCACGCGCACGCTGTAGGTGCGGCCGAACTGGTTGAAGTCATTGGCATACAGGCTGCCCAGGTAGATCTGCAGCGTATCGAAGATGTCCGTGACCGGCACACCCAGCTGGCGTGCCTTGGTGCGGTCGATGGCGGCATAGAGCTGCGGCACGTTGACCTGCCAGCTCGTGAACAGGCCCGTCAGCTCGGGCGTCTGGTATGCCTTGGCCATGAAGGCTTTCACGGCCGCGTCCATGGCCTCGTAGCCCAGCGACGCACGGTCCTCGATCTGCAGCTTGAACCCGCCCGTGGTGCCCAGCCCCGCCACCGGCGGCGGCGGGAACATGGCGATGAACGCATCCTGGATGCCGCCGAATGCCTGGTTCAGCTGCCCGGCCACCGCCCCACCGCTCTGGTCGGCGCGCGTGCGATCGGCGAAGGGCTTGAGCGTGGCGAACACGATGCCCGCGTTGGAGCTGTTGGTGAAGCCGTTGATCGACAGGCCCGGAAACGCGATGGCGTCTTCCACGTGGGGGTTCTTCTTCATGATTTCACCCATGCGGCGAATCACGTCGTCGGTACGGTCCAGCGTGGCGCCGTCGGGCAGCTGCGCAAAGCCGATCAGGTACTGTTTGTCCTGCGCCGGCACAAAGCCGCCCGGCACGGCCTTGAACAGGCCCCAGGTGACGCCCACCAGGGCCAGGTAAATGGCCAGCATCAGCGCCTTGCGTCCCACCACGCGGCGCACGCCGCCGCTGTAGGCCTGCGAGCCCCGGTGGAACACGCGGTTGAACCGGCGGAAGAAACCGCCGAACGCACGGTCCATGCCGCGCGTGAGCGCATCCTTGGGCTCGTGGTGGCCCTTGAGCAGCAGCGCGCTCAACGCTGGCGACAGGGTGAGCGAGTTGATCGCCGAGATCACCGTGGAGATGGCGATGGTCACCGCGAACTGGCGGTAGAACTGCCCGGTCAGGCCGCTGATGAACGCCAGCGGCACGAACACCGCCACCAGCACCAGCGCGATGGCGATGATGGGCCCGCTCACTTCGCGCATGGCGCGGTAGGTGGCCTCGCGCGGCGTCAGGCCCGCCTCGATGTTGCGCTCCACGTTCTCCACCACCACGATGGCGTCGTCCACCACGATGCCGATGGCCAGCACCAGTCCGAACAGGCTCAAGGCGTTGATCGAGAAGCCCAGCAGGTGCAGCACGGCGAACGTCCCCACTACCGACACCGGCACGGCCAGCAGCGGAATGATGGAGGCGCGCCAGGTCTGCAGGAACAGGATCACCACGATCACCACCAGCGCCACGGCTTCCAGCAGCGTCTGGATGACGGATTTGATCGACGCCCGCACGAACTGCGTGGGGTCGTAGGCGATGCGGAACTCCACGCCCTCGGGCATGTTCTTTTGCAGCTCTGCCATGGTGGCGCGCACGTTGGTGGAAATGTCCAGCGCGTTGGAGCCCGGCGCCTGGAACACGCCCATGCCCACGGCCGGGTCGTTGTTGAGCAGCGAGCGCAGCGCGTAGTCGGCCGCGCCCAGCTCCAGCCGGGCCACGTCGCGCAGACGGGTCACCGCGCCATCCTCGCCGGTCTTGACGATGATGTCGCCGAACTCTTCCTCGGTCGTGAGACGCCCCTGCGCGTTGATGGACAGCTGCAGGTCCACGCCCGGCAGGCCCGGCGATGCGCCCACCACGCCGGCCGCGGCCTGCACGTTCTGACCGCGGATGGCGGCCACCACATCACTGGCCGAGAGGCCGCGCTGCGCGACCTTCTGCGGGTCGAGCCACACGCGCATGGAGTAGTCGCCGCCGCCAAAGATCTGCACCTGCCCCACGCCCTGGATGCGCGCGAGGCGGTCCTTCACATTGAGCACGGCGTAGTTGCGCAGATAGTCGATGTCGTAGCGGCCATTGGGCGAGACCATGTGCACGACCATCGTCAGGTCGGGTGCACTCTTGACCGTGGTCAGCCCCAAGCGGCGCACCTCCTCCGGCAGCCGCGGCTCGGCCTGCGAGACGCGGTTCTGCACCAGTTGCTGCGCCTTATCCGGGTCGGTGCCCAGGGCAAAGGTCACGGTGAGCGTCATCACGCCGTCGGTCGTGGCCTGGCTGCCCATGTAGAGCATGCCCTCCACGCCGTTGATGGATTCCTCCAGCGGCATGGCCACGGTCTCGGCGATCACCTTGGGGTTGGCGCCAGGGTAGGTGGCGCGCACCACCACGGAGGGCGGCGCGACCTCGGGGTATTCCGAGATCGGCAGCGCGCGCAGCGCGATCAGCCCGGCAAGAAAGATGAGCACCGACAGTACGCCCGCGAAGATCGGGCGGTCGATGAAGAAACGGGACAGGTTCATGGTGAAGGTCCTTCGTTGCGCCGCCCCCTCAGGCAGCGGGCTGCTTGGGCGTGGCGCGCGCCTGCGCGCCGTTGCCGTCCAGTTCGGCCTTGGCGGCCATGGGCACCTCCTGCGGCGCCACCTGCACGCCGGGGCGCACGCGCTGCAGGCCATTCACGACAATGCGCTCGCCAGCCTTGAGGCCCGAGGTGACGACGCGCAGCCCATCCACGTGCACCCCCAGGTGCACTTCGCGGTATTCGGCCTTGTCGCCCTCGCCCACCACCATCACGAACTTCTTGTTCTGGTCCGTGCCCACGGCGCGCTCGTTGATGAGCACGGCCGAGGAGCGGTGCGCCTGGCCCATGCGGATGCGTGCGAACTGGCCCGGCATGAGCGTGCCGTCGGCGTTGTCGAACACCGCGCGCACGCGCACCGTGCCGCTGCGGGCGTCCACCTGGTTGTCGATGAGTTGCAGGTGCCCCACGTGCGGCGTGCCACCCGTGGTGCCCGTGCCCATCTGCACCGGTATGCGGTCCACCGCGGCACGTGCGTTGCCACTGGAGCGCGTGCTGGTGCGCAGGTCTTCCAGCGCACGCGCAACCACCTGCTCGTCAGTGTCGAAGCTCGCATAGATCGGGCTCACCGAGACCAGCGTGGTAAGCACCGGCGCGCCGGCCCCCGCCGCCACCAAGTTGCCCACCGTGACCTCGATGCGGCCCACCCGCCCCGCGACGGGCGCGCGCACCTGCGTGTAGCCCAAGTTCAGCCGCGCGGTCTGCAGCGCCGCCTGGGCCGCGCGCAGGTTGGCCTCGGCCTCGCGCTGGGCGTTGGCACGCTCGTCGTGCTCGCGCTGGGCAATGGCGCGCTCTTCCCACAGGCGCGTGGCGCGCTCCATCTCGCTGCGGGTGTAGGACACGCGGGCCTGCGCGGCGACGACCTGGGCCTCCGCCCGGTCCACCTCGGCCGCGTAGGGCGCAGGGTCCACGGTGAAGAGCAGGTCGCCCTGCTTCACCAGTGCGCCCTCGCGGAAATGCACCGCCTGCACGGCGCCCGCCACACGGGGGCGAATGTCCACGCGCTGCACGGCTTCCAGCCGGCCGGAGAACTCGTCCCACAGCGCAATGTCCTGCTGCAGCACGGCCGCCACAGAGACCGGCATGGCCTGCGGGGCCGTTCCGGTGGCGGGCGCCTCGGCATGCGAACTTTGCAGGCCCAGCACGGTTCCCCCGGCTACGGCCACGGCAAGGGACACGCCGGCGGCAGTCCACCAGCGGCGACGGGACGACGAGAAAAATGGTGAATTCATGGTGATTCCTCCAGGCCTTTCGGCAATCAACGACAGGCCGCTCGCAGTGCGCGGCGGCAGATTCAGGCAAGGCTTTCTCCTCCGGCACGCAAAGCCGGAACAACAGGGGCGGCGGGAACGCCGGGTTGGCGCTGGAGCGGGCTCGGCGCGCGGAAACTCACCGCAGGTGAGGATCAGGCGCCTCGCCCCTCCCTAAAGCCCGTACAGGGGCTGGATCACAAGGCTCAGGTCGATGCCGGACATCGCGTGGCCTCAAAGAAAAGCCGGAACTGCTCCTGCACCTGCACCGCGCAGGGGCAGGGATTCGTTCCGGGTTGCAGCAGGGCGTCGGGCCACTGCGCCGCCTGGGTGAAGACATGCCGCTTGACCGCAAGCCCCGCCGCTTCCAGGCGCGCGGCGTAGGCCAGCGCCTCGTCGCGCAGGGGGTCGGTGTCGCCCACCAGCACCAGCGTGGGCGGCAGCCCCGCCAGCCGCTGCGCGGTACCGGGCACGGCGTAGGGATGCTCGGCATCGCGCGCGCAGCGGAAAAACTTCAGCCAGCCATCGGCCCACTTGCACGCCGTCGCTTCGCCCGTGGCGGCGCGCAGCGACGGAGTACCCACGCACGGGTCCAGCATGGGCGACAGCAGGATCTGGCCGGCCAGCGGTGGGTGCGACTGGTCGCGCGCCATCATGCTGATGCCCGCCGCCAGGTTGCCCCCCGCCTCCTCGCCCGCCAGATACACGAGCGCACCCGGCCCCGCCAGGCGCGAGCGGTGCTTGAACGCCCACTTGAGCACGGCGTAGCCAGTCTCCAGCGGCTGGGGAAACGGATGCGCCGGTGCCAGCGGGTACGCCACCGACACCACCCGCGCGCCCGCGGCCTCCAGCAGCCCACCCACGGTGCAACCGTTGTCGAGGTCACCCGACACGAATGCGCCACCATGGAAATGCACTACCAGCGGCGACGTCTCGCCAGCTTTCTTGCGTCCGTACATGCGCACGGCCACCTGCTGCTCCGTGGCCACCTCAATGGTGGTGTCGGTGCAGAGGGAGGGCGATGAAGGACGGGTGCTCTGGATCATGGTTGGGTTGGCCGGCAAGTCCGGTTGATGGGAAATGTAGCGAGGCGGGCAGCGCCGATAAATGGTGCATCTTTCACCGCACTGTTTCCGAATGCCGAACAATCGGCGCGCACGGTGCGTGTGAAAATCCGTCGGCCTCACAAGGGACAAGAGAAGGAGAAGCACATGGACCAGATACAGGCCATGCGCATATTCGCGCGGGTGGTCGAAGCTGGCACCTTCACGCGCGCCGCCGATTCACTGCAGCTGCCCAAGGGCACCGTGACCAAGCACGTCCAGGCGCTGGAAGAGCGCCTGCGCGTGAAGCTGCTCAACCGCACCACGCGCCGCGTCACCGTGACGGCCGATGGCGCCGCGTTCTACGACCGCACCGTGCGCCTGTTGGCCGACTTCGACGACATCGAAGCCAGCATGAGCCAGGCGCGCGCCAACCCGCGCGGACGTCTGCGCGTGGACGTGGGATCGTCGGTGGCGCGGCTGCTCATCGTGCCAAACCTGGCGCAGTTCCAGGAGCGCTACCCCGACATCCAGATCGACCTGGGCGTCAGCGACCGCACCGTGGACCTCATCGGCGACAACGTCGACTGTGTGATCCGCGGCGGCGAGCTGGCCGACCAGTCCCTGGTGGCGCGGCGCATCGGCAACCTGGAATTCATCACCGTGGCCGCGCCCGCCTACCTGGAGCGCTTTGGCATGCCCGCGCACCCACTGGACCTGGAGCGCAGCCACCGCAGCGTGATCTACTTCTCGCCCGTCTCGGCGCGCCGCTACCCGCTGGAGTTTCACAAGGACGGCGAGGTGATCGAAACCTCGGGCCCCTCTCACCTGGCCGTGAACGAGAGCAACGCCTATCTGAATGCCCTCGTCGCCGGCCAGGGCGTGGGGCAGATCACCACCTTCCAGGCCCAGCAGCACTTCGAGCGCGGCGAGCTCGTGCGCGTGCTGCCCGACTGGTCCCACCCCGTGCTGCCCGTGTACGTGGTGTATCCGCCCAACCGCCATCTGAGCGCCAAGGTACGCGCCTTCGTCGACTGGGCTGCGGAGCTGTTTGCCAACGAGCCGCTGCTGCAACACCAGTAGAGGCAATTGCTATATTTTTAATAGCTGTTGGCGCTTACCAAATAAGCGCTATAGGGCAATTTCTTTCAAACCAACGTTCGTGAGCGGCAAGCGCGTATGCTCGCCGTCCATGACCGACCAACCTGCAGCGCCCGCCCCACAACCACCCGCACAGCCCCGCAATCCGCTGCACGGCATCACGCTGGAGGCGATGGTCGTGGCGCTGCAGCAGTATTTCGGCTGGGAGGGTCTGGCCAGCCGCATTCCCGTGCGCTGCTTCCAGAGCGACCCCAGCGTCGCCTCCAGCCTCAAGTTCCTGCGCAAGACGCCATGGGCGCGCGAAAAGGTCGAGGGCCTGTACCTGTTCATGCTGCGCGAGCAGCGGCGCAACGCATCGCGTTGACCGCGGGGACGGCCGCACTGGCGAACGTGCACGGCAGCTGGCGCACGCCGGCGCGCGGTTCGTCGCAATGCGCTGGAACGCCGACGGGCGGGCCGGCACAGTGGCTCCACGGACGGCATGGTGCCGCCGGCAGTGTCCCCACAGGAGCCCTCATGAACGCCTTGCATACGCTGACCTCGCAGGTCCCTTCCACGCGCCGCCCCTTGCTGCGCGGCGCCATCGCCAGTGCCGTACTGGCGCTGGCCGGCACCGCCACCACGGGCGCGCTGGCCCAGGTGCCGCAGCACACCCCCGCGCCCTCGGCGGCACAGACGCAGGTGGCCGCCATGCCCCATTCCACCCACGACCGTACCAACGCTGTCGGTCGCACACGCGCTGAAGTGATTGCCGAACTGCAATGCGCGCGCGAGTCGGGCGAGCTGGAGGCCAGCGTGCTGGCCCAGTACGGCCTGGTGCCCCCTGCCCGCCAAGGCGCGCGCGCGAACTGCGCGCACGATGCCCAGAGCCGCCAGATGGCACAGGGCCAATAAACACCCCCCGAGCCCGGGCCCGGAAGTGCCGGTCAGTCCGCCGCGGGCGCGAGAAAGTCCCTGCTGATGCAGCCGCCGAGTTCGTTCACGCGGTCCAGGAACTGCGTGAGGTAAGCATGCAGGCCGGTGGCCAGGATCTCGTCGATGCGGCCGTAACGCAGATCGGACAGCAGGCGCCCGGCCCGCCGCTCGGTCTCCCCCGAATGCTCATGCGCGACGGCAGCCAGGTTGTCCACCACCTCGTGCATGCTGGCATGCAGCGAACGCGGCATGTCCCGCCGCAGCATGAGCAGGTCGGCCACGCGTTCGGGCGTGATCACGTCGCGGTATACCTTGCGGTAGACCTCAAACGCCGAAACGCTGCGCAGGATGGCGCTCCAGTGGTAGAAGTCGGCCTCGGGCGTGGAACGGCGGGCATCGCCCGCCAACCCATGAAAATCGCTCTGCACCGCATGGAACTTCACGTCCAGCAGCCGCGCCGTGTTGTCGGCGCGCTCCAGGAAGGTACCCAGGCGCAGGAAGTGAAACGCCTCATCCTGCAGCATGGTGCCCAGCGTGACCCCGCGCGACAGGTGCGAGCGGTACTTGACCCATTCGAAGAACTGCCCAGGGTCGCGCTCGAAGGCCCCCTCGCGCAGCTGGCGTGACAGCTCCAGCCAGGTCTGGTTCAACGTCTCCCACACCTCGGTGGTGAGGGCACCGCGCACAGCACGCGCGTTCTCGCGCGCGGCGCGCAGGCACGCTGCGATGGACGACGGGTTGCCCTCGTCGCACACCATGAACCGCAGCACACCCGTGGCCGTGATCGCGCCCTGCCGCGCGGTGTAGGCGGGAATCAGCTCACTGATCGACAGCAGCCCGCGCCAGCCCTCCTGCGCCTGGGCATCGGACTGCGGCAGCAGGGAGGTCTCGTAACTGACGTTGAGCATGCGGGCGGTGTTT